>NZ_JACSPV010000001.1 GCF_014836955.1 Bacillus norwichensis | reverse complement strand
TATTCCATAAAAGAAAAAACAGATAAAGCCCTTTTTAAAAAATAGGAATAGAGGGCTTACTTAAGTATTGCTTTCTAACGGAAATAATTTTCATACAAATGTATCGAGCGCAAATACGTTAAGGCGCAA
This sequence comes from Bacillus norwichensis, assembly GCF_014836955.1. GTDB lineage: Bacteria > Bacillota > Bacilli > Bacillales > Bacillaceae_C > Siminovitchia > Siminovitchia norwichensis. The sequence goes on along the minus strand of NZ_JACSPV010000001.1, from coordinate 277,227 downwards.
TTGATCAGTTTATGCATTTAAATTTGACCTCTCATCTAGTGAAGAATACAAATCAGGTTTTTACACCACCAAGACCATTCTGATCGTTTTTAAAATATGTCCATCAAAATCATCCTCAAATTCCGAGCAAGCTGTAAACCCTTTGGCTGTGTAAAAAGCCACCCCTCTTCGATTTTCCTTTTCAACATTCACAAATAGTTTTCTGATACCTTTTAGACTTTTAATTCCAGTTTCAAGTAAAGCTGTGCCTAGCCCTTTGCCTTGGTAAGAAGGGTCAATATAAATTGCTGCAAGTTCAGCTTCTCCATTTTTCTTTACAGCAGAAAAGTCAGCAAAGCCGGTAACGGTATGATCCATTGCTGAAATAAAAATGTTGGACCTTTCCAATCGTTTTCTCATCATCTCATCACTGTATGCTATATCTAGAAAGCTCTCCTGGATTTTCAACGGGATAATCTCTTCGTATGCGTTATTCCAGCTTATTCTTGCGACATGTTGGACTTGAGAAATGTCATCAGGCAACATTTTTCGTATAAGATATTTCAAAATAATCCCTTCCTTTTGTTTCGGTTACTATACCATCGATAATCGAATGATAGAAACGATATATGATATTATAAGTGGAAAGAGTGGTGGCTGGTATTTGATAGGGGAGTGGTTGAGATTCATGTATGAGCGTTTGGCAGATAAACTGAAGACAACTTTCCGCTTTAAAATGGTTTCCTGATCGAAGGGCGGAAGAGGAATTGTGATTCAGTTTACCACCGGCATATCGCTGGTAGGGAATCCATTACGGAAATGCCCGATTGAATGGTGGGTATTTTTTATCAATCGCTTTCCCAGAACACAGAGAATGTGACAACACAGACATTCTGTATATACATAGATTAAATAATCCAATTTCCTCACAGACTTGACTTGTTTCATTCCGGATAGTGATGGGCTTTATTTTTTGATACGTCTTCAATCGCGGCTTGAACATCCATAGTCCCGTTTATCTTGTGCTATTCCTCTTAAGAAGAATAACCCCCCTTCATGTTATTTTTTTTTAAAAAAAACTTTATTATGATACTTCGTTCTTATATAAAATGTGAGGAGTGATTCAAATCATGGAACTGATCATAGGAGCGGCGGTCGTTTTAATTGTATTTTGTTCTTCGAGTATCATCGAAAGGAGAATAAAGAAAATCGAGAAACAAAATGAACGTATGATTGAAATTCTTGAAGAGATCAAGAAAAATGATAAGAGATGACATACCTATTAAGTAGATTTAAAAACGCGATCAGTATTTGAATACATTATTTAGAGCTTTGATCACAGAACTAGTCGCAAACACTGAGCATGGACCGATTAAGGAAGAAGCTGACCAACAAAATGGTATTGTCACGTAATTTCTAGCTGATTCGGAAATGGTTTTTGCTGCAGAATAGATGAACGAATTATTGGGACGATAACGTGGAAGAAAACAAATCAGCACATCTTTGAAAATATAGAAATGGTGCCAAATGTATATGAGATTGCCAGTGTTTATATACATCCTCATATCAACGTCAGTGAATAGAAAAAGCGTTGTTTAACCATGCCTGAAAAAGGGATACAAGAAATTTACTTGGATGCTGAATTTTCAAACTCACAGCTGTTTTGGGAGCATTTATTAGAAAAGTCCTCATGGAAATTAAGAGATTATTGGGGAAAGACGAACATCGTCTCATCTGGGTAGAAAGTATCTAAAATCTAAAAAATTGGAAGTAAAGGGCTTCTAATTGTTGACAATTATTTGAAAAGGATGATAATATTCAAGAACACTGAATACTTTTGCAGTAAAATAATTTCTATTCAAGATTTTCCAAGGAGGTATGGATAATGAGAACTCATACAGTAAACAATCCGTTAAATTTTATACATTATCCAAACCTATTCACTGAATAATTTTACAACTAAGTAAAAGGGATGGATGAAACTTCTATACCCATTTTAAGGTGCATACTCTTTTAGGGTATGCATTTTTTGTGCTTGGTAATTTCTTGAAAAAATAACAAAAAGGAGTAGATGATTATGAGCAAAAACAAAAAAAGGATGTCAAGGAAAGAAAAAATACTTGAGAGCGGGTAGTCATATTTAAAACCCATGAAAGAAGGTTTAATTCATGTTTGATGTTTTGGGAAAGTTAGGGTGGTTTTTCGGACGTTATTGGATGCAATATACTATAGCGATTGCTTTGCTCATTAGTGCGAGCGCATTGGAAGTGGTACCCCCATATTTGCTGGGCAGTATGATTGACATTTTAACTACCGGTGCAATGACGAAAAGCATATTGGCACAATATATGCTGATTTTCGGTGTAATCATTGTCGGAGGCTATTTATTGAACTTTGTTTGGCAGTATCGCTTATTTGAAGGGGCGATCAATCTGGAAAAGATAATGCGTCGTAGATTGATGCTTCAATTTTTGAAAATGACGCCGACTTTTTATGAAAAAAATCGTACCGGTGACTTGATGGCACGTGCCACAAACGATTTGAATGCTGTTTCCTTAACGGCTGGATTCGGCATTTTGACTCTTATTGATTCCACTATATATCTAGGTGCGATAGTTTGTGCCATGGGCTTTATGATCTCATGGAAATTGACTTTATTTGCGATGCTGCCTGTTCCAATTATGGCGGTATTGATTCAATATTATGGAAGGCTTGTACATGAACGGTATGTGAAGGCGCAGGATGCATTTGGTGAATTGAATGACAATGTTTTAGAATCAGTAGCAGGAGTTCGGGTGGTTCGGGCGTACGTTCAGGAAAAGAAGGATGAAGCTAAGTTTGCTGAAATGAGTGAAAAGGTATATGAAAAAAATATTCAGACTGCCAGAATCAATGCTCTTTTTGGACCGATCACCAAATTAGGTACGGGAATCAGCTATGTTATTGCGCTGGGTTATGGAGCATTTTTGGTATCCACCGAGGCAATGACAGTCGGGCAGCTTGTCACCTTTAATGTTTATTTAGGACTTGCCGTATGGCCAATTTTTGCAATTGGTGAATTAATTAACGTGATGCAGCAGGGGAATGCGTCACTTGATCGGGTTCAGGAAATGCTTGATTATCAAGCGGACGTACAGAATGAAGCGAACCTTAAAGTGGTAAAGAATCCAAATATGATTGGGTTTCATGATTTGGAGTTTCAATATCCAACAAGCCAGGCGAAAAATTTGCAGAAGATCTCTTTATCTCTAGCGAGAGGAGAGACTCTTGGTATTGTTGGAAAAACGGGTTCTGGGAAAACGACTTTCTTAAGACAACTGTTGCGGGAATACCCCCTTGATAAAGGCCGATTGACGATTGATGGAATAGAAATAACCTCACAATCTAAGGAACAAGTTCTGGATTGGATCGGTTATGTACCTCAGGACCACGTCCTTTTTTCGCGAACCATTCGGGAGAATATCCTTTTCGGAAAAGAAGATGCTACCGAGGCCGATATTAGAAAAGCTGTTCGCCTTGCCTTCTTTGAAAAAGATTTGGAAAATCTTCCAATGGGGCTGGAAACACTTGTAGGAGAAAAAGGTGTCTCTTTATCGGGTGGTCAAAAACAGCGCGTATCCATTGCGCGTGCACTTATCAAAGACCCAGAAATACTAGTATTGGATGATTCACTATCGGCTGTTGATGCCAATACCGAGGCGAATATTATAAAGAATATTCAACATGAAAGAAAAGGAAAAACGACGATCATTACGACGCATCGTTTATCAAGTGTTCAACATGCGAATCAAATTATCGTACTAGATGAAGGACGGATAATCGAGCGGGGAACACATGAAGAGCTTATTCAGCAAAACGGCTGGTATAAAGAACAATTTGACCGCCAGCAGTTGGAAGGAGGGAGCTCATCATGAGTACAAGTAAGCGTTTGGTAAGGTATGCCTTGTATGTTAAACAGCCTATTTTCCTTGGGTTACTTCTCCTGACCGGGGCTGTGATAGCTGAGCTTACAGGTCCGTTTATTGCCAAGCATATTATCGACGAACATATGACGTTAGGACAGATTCAAGTGGAGCCAATTGCCTGGCTGCTCTGTATCTATTTAATTTTAGCGATCATTACTGCTGTGTTGCGCTATTTTATGTTTATTTACTTGCAAATAGGTGCAAACCGTGTTGTACAAAAGCTGAGACAAGATGTATTTGCGCATATCCAAACTTTGCCTATCCAATATTTTGATCATCTCCCCGCGGGAAAAATTGTTGCACGTATCACAAATGATACGGAGGCAGTCAGAAATCTTTACGTCCAGGTCCTTTCCAACTTTGCAACAAGTGTTATTTCAATCGGTGGTGTGTACGTCGCGCTGTTTATTTTAAATTGGAAAATGGCAATGATTGCGTTGGCCCTAGTACCTGGTGTCTATCTTTGGATGATTTTATATAGACGGTATGCATCGGAATATAACAAGGTGATTCGTACAAAAATCGCAGATCTTAATGCCATGATAAACGAGTCGATCCAGGGCATGTCCATTATACAAGCCTTCCGTCGTGAAAAGCAGATGACAAAAGAGTTTGATGCAATGAATGAAGAGCATTATGCTTATCAGCGAAAATTATTGTTTCTGGATTCTGCGACCTCCTTTAACTTAGTAGATGCAATCCGCCTGATTATGTTTGCGATTTTCATTCTCTACTTTAGCACGAGATCCATGACAACAGGAGCATTTGTAACTGCTGGGACCTTGTATGCATTTGTAGATTATTTAACGAAGTTATTCAACCCGATTACGAATATCGTCAATCAGTTTTCCCAGCTTGAGCGTTCCCTTGTTGCTGGAAACCGGGTGTTCGAAGTATTGGATTTGGATGGAGAAAAAGTATCAACGAAAGCAATCCCTAAATATAAGGGAAATGTTGTCTTCAAAGATGTCTTTTTCGCTTATAAAAATGACGAATATGTGTTGAAAAACATATCTTTTACAGCTAAGCAAGGAGAAACTGTCGCGCTTGTTGGACATACGGGCTCCGGAAAAAGCTCTATCATGAATCTATTGTTTCGATTCTATGATCCGCAAAAAGGAAAAATTCACATTGATGGAGTAGACATAACATCGATGCCTAGGCAAACGATTCGTCAGCATATGGGGATTGTGTTACAGGATCCATATTTGTTTACGGGTACCGTTCTGTCAAACATAAGCTTAAATGAACCGCAAATTACACGAGCAAAGGCCGAAGCAGCATTGCAAGCGGTGGGTGCAGAACATGTACTTGGAAATTTGGAGAAAGGTATTGATGAGCCTGTTGTCGAGAAAGGCAGTACACTTTCTTCTGGTCAGCGACAGCTCATTTCATTTGCAAGAGCACTTGCTTTTGATCCAGCAATATTGATTTTGGATGAGGCGACTTCCAACATAGATACTGAAACAGAGGAAATCATTCAACATGCAATGAACGTCTTGAAGAAAGGACGAACGACGTTCATTATTGCGCATCGACTCTCCACTATAAAAAATGCGGATCGGATTCTTGTTTTAGACCGTGGAATCATACAAGAACAGGGAGCACATGATGAATTATTGAAGCTAAACGGTATTTACGCCAAAATGTATCAGATGCAGGCTAAATCACTTGAAAAAAAAGTGAGTGCGCAATAGAGACGAAGGGGCAAGGAAATGGATGGCCTTGCCCCTTCTATTTTTATCTATCTTTTAAAAAGAGAGATGGGAGTAATGGCGCCTTATACCTTCAAAAAATTTTTTCGCTTAATAATCAACAAAATGAAAGTGAATGACAACAAATTACATTTAAAAGATTGCAAACTTTGCATTGACCAGTATATCACTTTCTGATATATTGTTTTTTAGATATATCAGAAAGTGATATAGGGGGAGGGCAAGGATTGAAGTCCATTAAGCAACTTACAGACTCTGTATTTTATATTATGGCTGCATTTACCGAACCAAGGCATGGATATGCAGTGATGAGTTTAGTGGAAGAAACCACAAAGGGTTCATTTGTTATTGGCCCTGCTTCTCTTTATACGATTATTAAGAAACTATTAAAAGAAGAACTTATCGTGCTGCAGGATGACTCAGATTCGCGTAGAAAAATATATATATTAACCCAAAAAGGCCGCGAGGTGTTACATAGAGATATCTTACGCCGAAAAGCCATGATTGAATTGGCGGAAAAAGGTCTAGATAGGGGGATTCAGTAATGGCAAGTACAAAATATATGATGTCGAACGGTCTTGCGTTTTTTGAAGAGAAAGATATGGATAAGTTGCGACAAAAAGCATTAAAGGGCTGGCATTTGAAAAGGTTCCGCTGTGCAGGTTATGAATTAGAAAAAGGTGAATGTGAAGACGTAATTTTCAACATTGATTATCGTACATTGCAGCCAAATGAAGAAAAGGAGTATTTTGAAATGTTTTCGTATGCAGGTTGGACACATGTTTGTTCTAGCCATGATATGCATATTTTTAAAGCAAAGAAAGGAACAGTTCCGATATACAGTGATGTAGAATCTTCTAGAGATAAAATGGTACGCTTGGCAAAATCACTTAGAATAGCAGTGGCATTTTTTGTTGGATTGACAGTCATTTCATGGCTAATGATGGCATTGACTTCGGGATTAGTTCAAAATATCAGCAGCTGGGCATTTCTTATTACATTTGTATTTACAATACCAGCAATCATGACATATACGGCAACTTATTATCATAAGTGGAAACAAGGAATAGAAAAATAAATTATTTATTTAAATTTCAAGAATGATGAAGAGGTGAAAAGGTGCGATGGAAACAATTTTGTCGGTCGAAGAACTAGGAAAGTCTTTCAAGCAAACTCAAATAATCCAGAACATCTCCTTTAACGTAAAAAAAGGGGAGATCATGGCTATTCTTGGTCCGAATGGAGCGGGAAAGTCAACGACCATCAGAAACATAATGGGAATTATGTATCCAGACGAAGGGACCATAAACTTTCATAATCATGCAGCCGGTGAAATACCTCGTGATAAAATTGGCTATTTGCCGGAGGAACGCGGGTTATATAAAAATGTCAAAGTGATGGATATGATTTTATATTTAGCGGAACTAAAGGATTACCCGATTAAAAAGGCAAAGAAGCGAGCACTTGAGTATTTAGCCAAACTCGGGCTTGAAGGGAAAGAAAAAGTCTCTGTTGAAGAATTATCTAAAGGGATGGGGCAGAAGGTACAATTTATTGGATCGATTATTCATGAACCGGAATTATTGATTTTAGATGAACCGTTTTCAGGTCTTGACCCAGTTAGTCAGGAAGTTTTTAAAAATGAAATTAAAGATCTAGCGAATAAGGGAACGGCGATATTATTATCTTCCCATCAAATGAATATGGTCGAGGAAGTATGTGATCGCTTGTTTATGATCCATCGTGGTCAAAAAGTTATTTATGGTACGTTGGAGGATGTCAAAAATCAATATGCCAATTTTAAATGTACCATTCGTGGTAAAAATGACATTTCAGTGTTGGAGGGGCTTACTCAAGTAAATCGTGTTGAGCAAAAAGGGGATGTCTCCGTGGTTTATTTAACTCAGGATGTGGTTTTGCCATATTGGCTCAGACAGTTACCTGAGACATTGGATATTCAGGAGCTTTCTATTGATCGGATATCACTCCATGAAATTTTTATCGATGTAGCGACGGATAAACATATCGAGAACGAAGGGGGTGTTGTTAATGCGTAATAGTTTAAAAGTGGCAAAATGGGAGATTAAAAGAAATATGATGAATAAATCGTTCATTATTTCTCTGTTAATCACTCCCGTTCTGTTCATGTTCTTCTTTTTCGTTCCTCAATTATTTAGTGGTGGGGAAGATTCCAAAGATATTGACGTTTTTATTTCAGATGAGTTAGGGGTTTTGGATGAAGTAAAGGCCATTATTGAGTCGCAGGATTTAAACTGGAAGTTACATTCAACAGATACAAGAGAGTCTGAGATGAAGAAACAAGTTGCCGATACTGACAAAACAGTGTATATTCCACTTTCAGAAAAAACGTTGGATCAAGGGACCATTCAAATATATATGAGTGAAGATGTCGGAGAAGATTTTATAAATGAAGCATACGTACTTGAAGCTCCTATACGGAATCTGCAAATTGATAGACTCGAATTATCAGAGGAACAGAAAAATATGATTGCGAAAGGCATCGCGGTTAAGCAAGCGGAATTTGATAATCCTGTTGAAAATAAAGAAGCCGTTCCGGCCGAAGCTGATTCGCTTAAAAGAGTGATTCCAGGGGCGTTTGCAGGAATCGTATTGTTTTCGATTGTCATGACTGGCATGATGATTTTCACATCTGCTTCACAGGAAAAGAAAGAGAAAGTAGCAGAAATCATCTTGTCTTCCGTAACTCCTGGTGAATTAATGCAAGGAAAGATCATCGGATATTTCGTATTAGGTATTACCCAAGTTGTCGTGTGGCTTGCAGTTGGATTGCCTTTAGTAGCCTGGAAGCTTGAGCTGCCGTTGATGGAGTACTTATTGGTTCCAGAAACAATGTTGTTATTAGTGTTGGCTGTTTCCGGATACCTATTGTTTTCCGCAATCTTCGTTGCAATTGGTGCGACGGTAGAGGACATGACAGCGACTAGTAATTTCCAAGGTATGGTCATGATGCTTCCATTTTTACCACTTATTTTTATTGGGCCTATTATAGCAGATCCAAGCGGAGTTATTGCTAAAATTGGCTCGTTTTTCCCGATTACATCACCCGCTGTTTGGATCATCCGCCTCTCTATGTTGGATGAATGGCCTTGGGTTGAAATTGTCATCGCGTTAGTCATTCTTTTTGCAACGATTTGGCTGATGATGAAAGCAGCAGGAAAAGTGTTTAAAATTGGAATTCTCATGTATGGAAAAAATGCCACAGTGAAAGAAATTTGGAAATGGCTGTGGGCATAGGATGATAAAAGAAGAACCGCCATTTGTTGTTTGCGTATGAATGGCGGTTTTTGCTATGGCGACAGAGTACGGCTGCTTTTTATCCAAGAATGCTTGAACCTGATTTTCACCTACCTGTTCGAAATTTACCAGAAGTCGTGTTTTTATAAAAATGAGTATTGACTTTCCAATTTATCTCATGTTAACTTCATTATAGACCGTCAGTCGGTCTTTTGTGAGGGCATTTTCATTTGCGAGAATACCAAAGACATAGCTGGATCTATTTTCACAAAAGGTTATTCGTCAACCACTATTAGTGACATTCTCCAGGTATTTTTCAATGGGAAATCATGCAAAAGGCCACGGCATTAACTCACATCATTAAGGCCACTTGGGTACTGGAAAAGACAGCTTTGCCTACATCCTTGGAATGTATGACAACCAAAAGGAGAGAAAACCAAATGAATCATTCGGAAATGATTGCCAAAGTATCAAAGAAATCAGGTGTTAATGCCGAGGATTATCAAAAAGTATTGGATGCATTTGAAGATGTTTTAGGAAATGAATGATCAAGTTCAAAAGATATAGGCAACGCTTTTGATAAAGTTTATAACGTATTGGGATTTCTAAAAAACAAATGAAGGTGATATGGATGGAGAATATGATTGTCGTCAAAGACTTTGTGAAAAAATATGGGAATTATACAGCGGTTGACCATGTTTCATTTGAAGTGGAAAGCGGCAGCATTTTCGCTTTTTTGGGGCCAAACGGAGCCGGAAAAAGCACAACCATCAATACACTTTGCACAATTTTTGAAAAGACTTCTGGGGATCTTCTAATAGATGGGAAAGATGTCAGCGGTCAAAAGGATGCTGTTAGAAGTACGATCGGTGTTGTCTTTCAGGAGTGTACGCTTGACCCAAAAATGACAGTTGAAGAGAATTTGAAAATGCATTGCCATTTTTACGATTTGCCAAAATCACAGATTTCTGATCGGATTGATCTTGCCTTGAAAATTGTCGATCTGTTAGATTGGAAAAAGGAAATGGTTAACAGTTTGTCGGGTGGCATGAAAAGACGCGTAGAAATTGCGAGAAGTCTTCTTCATTTTCCGAAAGTATTGTTTTTAGATGAGCCAACCGCAGGGCTTGATCCACAAACTAGAGCGAAGATTTGGGAATACATCATCAAGCTCCAAAAGGAAAAGAAGATAACAATCTTTTTGACAACTCATTATATGGATGAGGCAGAAATTTGCCAAAAAGTGGCGGTAATGGACAATGGTAAAATTATTGCTCTTGATACTCCGGATGCATTGAAGCGGCAGTATATAAAAGACAAAGCTCACATAGAAAGCGCTGATCCACAAGCACTGGAAACAGTGTTGAAACAGCAGCAATTGACTTTTAAAAGAAAGGAAAATCACTTTACTGTTGAATTTGATGAGCTTACGAATCTTTTAATGACTTTGAGGGCCCATCAGCCCTTTATCACAGATTTGGAGATTAAGAAAGGAACATTAAACGATGTATTTTTAGAGATTACAGGAAGGGATATAAGGGGGAATTAGCGATGCGTATTGTTTTGGCGTTATGGTTAAGAAATGTGAAATTGTTTTTCAGGAATCGCACGCAACTGGTATTGATTCTGATCATGCCATTTTTCTATTTGTATTTGCTAAGTACCATTTTCAAAAGTGCTTTCATCAGCAATCCGGTTCATTATGTTTTGGCAGGAATCGTGATCATCGTTGTTTTTCAAACATCATTGAATATTGCCACGTCCACGATTGAAGATATTGTTTCAGGCTATATGAAAGAAGTGCTTGTCAGCCCGGTAAAAAGAATTCAGATCGCTGCCGGTCAAATATTGTCTTCCACAACTGTCGCCGCAATTCAAGGATTTTTAATACTCATCGTCGGTTATTTTATTGGCCTGAAATATAACTCCATTTTAACTCCCATCGCGGTCGTTGCTTCTATGATATTTGTAGGGTTCGTATTTTCTTCCTTCGGTTTACTTTTAGCTGCATTAGTGAAAAATTCCCAGACGTTTCAAATAGTCACAATGGCTGTTACAACACCTATCACTTTTTTATGCGGAGTCTATGTGCCGCTTAGCTTGCTCCCCAACGCTCTTCAATATATCGCTCTATTAAATCCGATGACGTATGCAGCTGCATTTTTCAGAACATTGACTTTGGAAAAGATGTCATTGACAACGGATGAACTGATTGGGGAACAGCTTGCGTTTAAATTCAGCGGCTTTGTTATCACTCCTCAAATCAGCTTTCTCATTGTACTTTCGTTCGGAATCTTGTGTTTTATGCTTTCTAGTGTAGTTTTTACAAAAATTGATTTTTCAAAAATGAACCGTTCAGGGGTCCAAAAGGACATATTCCAACAGTAGCTCTTGATAAGAAAATAGAGGAAACAAGAACCATCCGCATTTTAGTTTAACTTTGTCTCTCCATTTAGTGGGGGTTCGAACCACAGCTGAATAAAGTTAAAGCCTCCGGCGGATGCCACAGATTTTCAGAGGAAATGTATTAAGCAAAGCTCTATACAATCTGGGCGTAAATATGCCAAGGCCATTTGATAGAAATGTCGACAATGACATGCTCATCATTGCCGACATTTTATTTAAGCAATATCAGATGTATGATCCAGTTTAATGTCCCTTCCATCACCTTTACTAACACCATTTAATATAAGGTTTAACAAGACAGCGGCGAATCCGCCTGTCACAATCCCGTTTTCAAAAAGGATCCGAATATTTTGCGGTACATTCGCAAATACATCGGGAGCAATGGATACGCCTAAGCCAAGACCAACCGATAATGCAATGACGAGTTGATTTTCTGTTCTTCGGAAGTCAACAGATGAAAGTTGACGGATTCCGGAAGCCATGACCATTCCAAACATGGCAATCATTGCTCCTCCAAGTACAGGATTTGGAATAATCAGAGTCAGGGCTGCTACTTTTGGCAAAAGGCCAAGAATGACTAGAATACAGCCAGATGCTACAACTACTCTTCTTTGTTTGACCCCTGTTAAAGCAATGAGACCGACATTTTGTGAAAATGTCGTATAAGGAAAAGCTTGAAAAATACCGCCAATTATTTGTGCAAGTCCTTCTGCACGCAATCCTTTCTTTATATCATCTCCAGTTAACTTTTTATCAATTACTTCTGCCAGAGCAAAATAGACTCCTGTTGCTTCCATCATACTGACAATTCCAACTAGAACCATGCTGAGGATCGCACTTAAATGGAATTCCGGGGGACCGAAACGAAACGGAGTGACCATATGGAACCAAGAAGCTTCACCAACACTTGAAAAGTCAACAAGTCCCATAAAAGCGGCGACGATGGTACCGATAACTAAAGATGCTAAAATTGAAATAGCTCTCATGAAACCTTGGAAGAAGCGGTTTAGCAAGACGATGACTACGAGTGTAAGCCCGGCTAATAATAAATTTGTCAGGCTTCCGTAATCGGATGAATCGGGTTGTCCAGTAATGTTGCCCATTGCAGCGCCTATCAGGGAGGTGCCGATTATGATAACTACTGTGCCTGTTACTACTGGAGGAAAAAAAGGGATGATCTTGTCCATAAATTGAGCTAAAAAAATTACAATGGCACCCGCGGCAATAATCGCACCGAAAATAGCTGGAACACCTTGCATTGTACCAATGGCAATCATAGGTCCAACTGCCTGAAAGGCAACTCCCATTACGATTGGCATTCGGATGCCGAAAAATTTATTTCCGATCACCTGCAAGAATGTCGCTAGTCCGCATGTGAATAAATCAATGGAGATTAAATAGGCAACTTCTGCTTCGTTTAAACCAATTGCAGGACCGACGATCAATGGGACCACGACTGCCCCGCCATACATGGCAAGAACATGCTGCATGCCAAATGTTCCCAGCTTCCAGAAACCTAATTGCTTATTCATTTGAATATTCCTCCTTTGGTATTGTGATTGAGACATTACAATAGGGTGGAGAGCCTCGCAAATAAAGATTGGGCAGGTAGACCTGGGGGTAGTAATCTTTTTCCTGAGATGCTTTTGGTTTCAATTTGTTCCATCACCTCTTCAAGTTCGATACTTTGAATTTGTTGCGATTGTTTTGGAAATGAAAAAAGCCGCAATTAAAAAAGAGGCGACACGCATCTTTTTAATTGCGGCTTCCTTAACCTCGGTCAACAAGGTTTAATGAAGGGCAATAACTGCTTCGGAACCTTATTGATTTAACAATAAAGTCTCCGATTTTCAGTCATTCATTCGATTGCTTTTATTAAAATGATAGAATTTCTTTAATATGTCACATTTATGTAAGCGCTTTATAAAAACTATCATACATGAATAATTTAGAAAAGACAATATTTTTAGAATATTCTAAAAAAATTTTGGTGGATTCTGACATTCAGGGGAGCTCAATTTTTTTTAGTAAAAGTAATCTCGTCATTCGGAGAAGAATGTAAAAAGCCCGGACAATGCCGGGCTAGTACTGCTTAAATCATATTGTAACCCCAAAGCATGGCGAACAAAGTTCCAAAAATCGTCACGACTCCAACAAATAGCGCATAACCGATATTTGTGTAAAGTGTTTTGCTGTCGCCGTTTTCCTTCACATGCATGAACAGGAATAGCTGAAGGCTTGCCTGTATCAATGCGGTTATAACAAGTATAGCCATTCCGGCTTTGAAGGGGATATCAAATAAGACAACAACCAGGGCAACAAGTGAAAGGATGAGTGAGAAGACGAATCCCATCACATGCGGCAAGGGAAATAATCGCTTCATCTTACATCATTCCTTTCAAGTAGACGAAGCTGAAGATGAAGATCCAGACAACGTCAAGAAAATGCCAATAGAGTGAGAAAATAAATGATTTGTTGGCTGTTTCAGGTGTAAATCCCTGCTTTTTTACCTGGATTAAAATGGCTATTCCCCATAGCAAGCCGAATGTAACGTGAGCACCATGCGTTCCCAGTAGAGTAAAGAGACTGGAAAGGAAGGCGCTTGTTTGCATTGTTGCACCTTCGTGCACGTACGTGACAAACTCGGTGATCTCCACTCCAAGGAATACAAGACCTAACAATAATGTGATCGAAAAGAATATCAACATCGCTTTTTTTAAGCCGAGCCGCATGGCATGAATACCGAGTCCAATTGTAAAGCTGCTCGATAACAGGACAATCGTTTCTACCATGACTGGTGTTAATTCGAAAATATGGCTGCCGCTGGGGCCGTTTCCTACATTGTTTTGCAAGGTGAAATAGACGGCGAACAGTGTAGAGAACAAGACGATTTCTGCTCCAAGAAAAACCCAAAAACCGATAACCTTCAATTGATTTTCTTCTGTACTGTATTCAAGAGGTACTGAGTGATCGATCTTCACATTGATTCACCTCGCGTCGTGTTTTCAGTCTTTTCGATTTCTTCAACTGATATATAATAGCCGTGATCACGTTCGAATGAGCGATAGGCCATAATGCCAAGCAGGACAATTCCTGAAATGATTGCCGGGACCCACCAGCTGAACACCATAAAGAATCCAAGGAAAAAGAAGATCACGCCCATAATGAATGGCTGTCCATTATTGCTTGGCATGTGGATCGGCTCAAATGCTCCTTCTGCTAATGAGCGCTTTTCTTTTTTGGCAAACCAAAATTCATCCAATCTATGAATCTCAGGGACTTTTGCAAAATTATAAACTGGAACTGGACTATGTGTGCTCCATTCCAAAGATCTGGCATCCCAAGGGTCACCTGTTTCATCTCTTGGACTATGGCGGACACTGTAGTAAATGTTATAAACAAGCAGGATAAATCCGATTGCCAGACCGCACGCGCCGATAGCGGACAGCATATTCAGTGGTCCAAAGCCGGTGCTAGCAGAATAGGTATACATTCTTCTTGTCATTCCGTTCAATCCCAGTATAAAGAGAGGGAAGAACGTAACATTAAAGCTGATTGCAATAAACCAGAAAGCAAGCTTTCCAATCCTTTCATTCAAACGGAATCCGAACACTTTCGGGAACCAGTAATGGTATCCTGCAATTACCGCGAACACAGTACCCGGAATCAAAACGTAATGGAAATGGGCTACAAGAAACATCGTGTTGTGGTATTGATAGTCAGCACTTGCCATAGCTAGCATAACTCCGGTGACACCGCCGATTGTAAAGATCGGAATGAAGGCGAGTGCATACAGCATTGGTGTCGTAAAGCTGATTTTTCCTTTTCGCAGTGTAAAGAGCCAGTTGAATATTTTTACCCCGGTCGGCACTGCAATGGCCATCGTTGTGATGGAGAATACGCTATTAACCATGACTCCGTGACCCATCGTATAGAAATGGTGAACCCATACGAGAAAAGAAAGAACGGAGATGGCAATCATACTGAATACCATAGATTTGTATCCATATAGATTTTTACGAGCAAAGGTAGAAATGACTTCGCTGTAAATACCAAACGCAGGCAAAATGACAATATATACTTCAGGATGTCCCCAAACCCAGAATAGGTTAGCCCAAAGCATGTCCATTCCGCCATTTTGCATAGCAAAAAATTGAGTTCCGAATTGACGGTCAAGCATCATTAATGCAAGTGCAACGGTCAAGACAGGGAATGCAAAAACGACGATGACATTTGTGATTAAAATAGACCAGCTAAACATTGGCATTTTCATCAATGTCATGCCTGGTGCACGCATTTTAATAATGGTGACAATAAAGTTGATTCCTGTCATTAAAGTACCGATACCGGAAATTTGGAGCGCTAAGGAATAATAGTTGTTTCCAACAGTTGGGCTGAACTCAAGGCTGGAAAGAGGGAAATACGCTGTCCAACCAGCGTCAGGAGATCCCCCGATAATAAAAGAAATATTGAACAGCATGGCTCCGGCAAAGAAGAGCCAAAAGCTGACTGCATTCAAGCGCGGGAAAGCAACGTCGCGGGCTCCGATTTGAAGCGGAACGACAACGTTCATCAATCCGATTACAAATGGCATCGCCATAAACAGGATCATAATGACCCCATGTGTTGTGAATATTTCATTGTAATGCTGTGCATCTAGAAGGCCGTTTTCAGGGATGGCCGTCTGGGCTCTCATTAATAGGGCATCAACCCCTCCGCGGAAAAGCATCAATAAAGCAGAAATAATATACATGACGCCGATTTTTTTATGATCGACGGTGGTCAGCCACTCCCGCCAAAGGTATCCCCACTTTTTAAAATAGGTGAGAGCAACGGGAATTGCGATGGAAACAAGTGCGATGGCTACCATTGAAGCGTAGATCATCGGTTCGCCAGTAACGAAAAATTCATCCCATTTCATTATTTTTTCCCCTTTCAAGATTGGGTTTCATGGCTGAGGTTCTTATGATTCATGTGCAGCATGTCCATGTTGCATATGATCATGTACATCTGAAGAGTCCGTTTTCTTTTCAGCATCGTTATGATGGTGGCCTGCATTTTTCCCCTCAGGTGCTGGTCTGAAATCCAGATGTGTTGACTTATAGGTTTTTCTCCCCACATGTGGTGTTTCTAACAGATTATCAAATTCTTTTTCTGTCAATTTTGGTGCAGTATCTTTCACATCGCTAATCCAGTCTTGATACTCTTTTTTAGTCATTGCCTGAGCTTCAAATTCCATATGAGCAAATCCTTCACCGCTGAAGTTTGAGTTTTTTCCCACATATGAACCTGGAGTTTCTGCAACGAGATGAACTCTTGTCACCATATCGCTCATCGCATATTTTTGACCTGCAAGCTGAGGAATCCAAAAGCTTGTAATTGGACCGTATGAATATAGGCGAAATTCAACTGGTCTATTTACCGGAAGATTCACATAGTTTACCGTTTCGATTTGTTCTTCAGGATAGCTGAAATGCCATTTCCAGTTAGATGATGATGCATATATAACCAGTGGCTTATCATCAGCGTAAGCCTTCGGTGCTTTCTCAACATCCCCCGTTGTACGGACAGTAACAACAGACAGTACGATTACAATGATAATTGGAATGACTGTCCAAGTGATTTCAAGCCATTTGCTGCCTTCTTCGTGGGGAGGCTCATAGTCCTCGTCCAGTTTGGATGAACGATATTTTAAAAGCATATAAGAATACAAAATATAGACGACTAATAAAATACCAACCATCATGAAGATCGAGAATAGGATGGTGTCAGATAAGGTTTTCGCTTGCGGACCTTTCGGATCAAAAATCATTAATGAATTTTCACACCCCGAAAGGACGGAAGAAATAAAGACGGTAAGTGACATAAGCAACCATTTAGTCTTCACAGAATACTCCCCTCATTTCATTCGGAATTGCTTGGAATTGTATTGGAGAATAGTAATAAACTTCAAATTTTTGTAAAACTCTTCAAGAAAATCCCACGCGAAAAAATAATATTCCTATCGACTAAAAAAGACAATAATTATAACTTTGTTGTCACAAAAGGTTCTTAGTATTGTATTTTTTGTGACGGTAATTTTGGGGAATATTGGAATCATATCCAAATAGTTATACATTTGTTATACTGAAATATCTAATTTGATGAAAAATTGAAAGTAGAAGAAAAAATAAATTACTGGTAGGGGGCAGTAAAAGAAGTGTATTGCTTGGGAAAGACAAAAAGAAACTGCCCTCGTCTTCACCAGGCAGTTTCTTTATAGTTAGCAGGATGTCATTTCTTTCTTCATCCACACTTGTTTTAGTGGAACTTTGTGTTCCGTAAATTCTTGTTTAAATCCGGCTTTTTCTAAAATGTTTATGAGGAGCTGATTCTTTTCTGGCAGATTATAAGTTGATATAATGCGTGACTCTGCTTGTAGCAAATAATCTATTAAATACTGTAAAAGGTCCGGTTTGTTTGGTCTTCTTTCATCTGCGGCACATTGATAAAGAATGATGTTACCATTCTTTTTTTGAAACAAGGCGTACGCCACGGCCTTCTCATTTTTATCTTTCATAACAATTGATTCACCATTGCGGATGAAATTGCATTGGGTCTTCCATGGGGCATCATGCTGATAGAACGATAGTTCACGAATTTCATGCGCGAGTCCGTGATGGATTGAATAGCCTGGCATCGCTGACATACTAACTGAGTTTTCCTCCTCAGATTTTGTGTTCTTCAAAAATACCAATTCATCTGAAGTTTGGTATCCAAAACTTTCATATAGGCGAATGGCGTGCTCATTGACAGTGAAAGCTTCTAAGCTTGCAGTATCGACATTCTCCTGTCTGTATAGCGCGACTGTCGATTTCATTAATTTTTTTGCAATCCCTTTGCCCCGGAAAGAAATGGACACTGCTGTACCTCCGTTCCAGGCCAGCCTTCTTTCGTTCAATTCATTGATTCCATTTAAAATAATTCCAGCGGGAAGGCCATTATAATAAGCGATAAAAGAAAAATCGGGCGAGAGCTCGTCCCACCCTAATCTGAAAGTGAATTGGCTGACGGTCATTTGCATGTTTACATAATAATCAACAAATCCTTGATTCCAGACATCGCAGGCATCTCTAATGGGAATGTCACTCAATTTTTTAATTTTTAACATCATCAATACCCCTGAATGTGTATTTTCAAAAAACAAGAACGGATATTTATGTGCGGTCTTCTGTCAAATATGTTTTTACATTTGGCGGCTCATAGGAATCAAATTGGTCCAGTAAATTGGCGATTTCTACATCAACCAGCGCCATGTCCCGGAACTTTTCGTCCAAAAATTTTTCTTTTAGCATGTGCTGGTATAGGGTGATGAGAGGGTCATAATATTGATTGATGTTTAATATGCCGCATGGTTTTTGATGGAGTCCGAGCTGTGACCATGTATAAATTTCAAAGAATTCTTCGAGTGTTCCGGGGCCTCCTGGGAGAGCGATGAATCCATTCGCAAGGTCAGCCATCTTTGCTTTTCTTTCATGCATGGAATCAACAATGATAAGCTCAGAGAGGCGGGGATGGACAATTTCTTTTCTTTTTAAAAACTCAGGCATAACGCCGATGGCCTGTCCGCCATTTTCAAGCACTGAGTCTGCAACAGCCCCCATAATACCAACACTGGCTGCTCCATAAACAAGGGTTATATTTCGTTTGGCCAATTCTTTTCCAACAGCTTTGGCTCCTTCTATATATGCGTCGGAAGCACCGGGTCTAGATCCGCAAAAGACTGCAACTGATTTTATCAATAGATAAAGCCTCCTTTTAATGGAATTATATAAAATAACCAATATTTTGTTAAACTTAAGGTATTCTTATATCTATAAATTTATTCAAAAGCTTTGATGGACATGACGATATTCATTTGGTATGACTGAACTGTTTTGTTGGTCAGTAATGGGGAGTGAAATAATGCAACAGGAGAACAAACAAACGACCAGTATATATTTTTTATTATTATTAGTTCCTTTATTTTGGGGTGGAGCTTTCGGTGCGGCTAAGCATATCATCACAGAAGTACCGCCGATTACAACCGCCGCATTTCGCTTTGGACTGGCAGGCCTATTTTTATTTGCAATAGCTTGGTTCAGGTCAGAATGGAACAGTAAAAAAATAAAGGAGCAATGGCTGGCCCTGCTTTTGATGGCATTGACAGGGATTTTTGGATATAATGTTTTTTTCTTTATGGGGCTGGAGTACACATCTGCCGTGAATGGATCATTAATCGTTGCTACGACACCCGTTTTTGTTACGCTCGGTGCTGTTCTGTTTTTGGGGGAAACATGGAGTGTCCGTTTAGGGTGTGGGCTTATTATATCATTAACAGGGGTCTTCCTTGTCATTATTAATGGGTCTTTTCAAACATTAAAGGAATTACAATTTAATGCGGGAGATTTGCTGTTTATTGCTGCTCTTTTTTGTTGGGTCATCCATGGTTTGATTGGAAAAGTCGTCTTGGCAAAAGTCTCTCCTTTTTTGACAACAACCGTAACAACGATTGTTGGCTCCATTTTTCTTGTATTGCTCTCTTTATTGGAAAAAGGATGGGGGAAGGTTTTTAGCATGTCATACCAAGCATGGGGTGAGATGGCATTCATGGTTTTTTGTGCCTCTATTGTTGGCTTCTTCTTATGGAATAAAGGGATTCAGAAAATCGGAGCCAGTAAAGCAAGTATGTATATGAATCTTGTACCAATAAATGCTGCGTGGATCGCCTTTTTCCTCTACGATGCCTCCATCGGCTGGCAGCAAATCGTTGGAATGCTGATGGTCATATTTGGAGTCTATGTGTCCACAGCGAATCAACATAGGAGAAAGAAAATAAGAATAAAAAAAGCAATATGAGGGCGGAGTAGATCTTATAGATCAATTACTAATGAAATTTAGAGCATTTGTTCAAAGGAAAAAGACGGAAAAGCTTACAGTTGTACCAATTGAATACGAAGACGATACATATCAGCTTCTTGTTGCGGGAAGCGGGGAAGAGGCTGGAAAGATCGTTATTGATGAAAACGGACTGTTAAAGAGATTTGTGGAATTCGGTGAGAAAAGGTTATTTATGGTCAAGTCAAAAGAAGAGAATTAGAATAGTTGAGAGATTTCTTAACGAGATTTTTCCGGCTCCTGTTCAGAAACTCCACCTGTCATATATAATGGATGCTGATGATTTTTACATAGTCGATTATGTACAAAAAGATGATAAATTAGGTCTTTCTTTTTCTATAGGTGAAAATAGAATTGTTTTGGATATGACAAATGAATTGGGGAATGTAAAGGTAGTTCAACCGGAGGAACTTTTTAGCTTGCAGAAACGCTTGAGCCTAGGATTGTTGATTCTTCAGACTTGGAAGAATTCAAATAAGCATTGAAAGGATTTTGTTGTGCAAATGAAGATTCAAATTTTGTATGAGGACAATCATCTGCTCGTGGTAGAAAAACCAGTAAATCTACCGGTGCAGGAGGATAATAGTGGTGATAAGGATTTGCTTTCGGCGTTAAAAGAAGATATTAAGATTCGCTATCAAAAGCCAGGAAATGTATTTCTCGGACTCGTACATCGTCTGGACCGACCGGTGGGAGGTGTGATGGTTTTTGCAAAAACCTCTAAAGCAGCTTCCAGATTGTCTGATGCAATCAGGAGGCAAAAATTCGAAAGGACATATCTTGCTGTTGTGAGGGGGATTCCACAGAAAGAAGCCCGGCTCGAGCATTACTTATATAAAGATCAGCGAAATAATATTGTTAAGGTGGTTCCTGCTACTCATAAGCAGGGAAAAAAGTCGATTTTGGAATATAGAGTTCTAGCCAGCTCTGAAAACCTCAGTCTGTTGTCTGTAAGACTGCTTACAGGGCGCTCCCACCAAATACGGGTACAGCTTTCAACTATTGGTCATCCTTTGTATGGGGATCAAAAATACGGACAGAATGTTAATCGTCCTGGACAGCAAATAGCACTGTGGGCGAATACGCTTGAATTTGAGCACCCAACGAAAAAAGATACGGTCAGATTCGAATCAAAGCCACCAAAAGAGTATCCTTGGGAATTGTGGCAATGATTAAAGTAAATGTAAGATGTTAACTTGATTCAATAGAAGTCTCCGACTTTTGTAAGTGGTGAGATACAAGCATATCGGTATCCCATTCAGCGGGGGCAACCCCGGCTGAATAAAGTTAAAGCCTCCGGCGGATGTCACAGATTTTCAGCAAATGTATCGAGCATAAACTTGATACAATCTGGGTTCAAACATGCCAAGGAGCATTTGATCTGATGCTGTCTACGGAGCATACTGCTCCATAGGCGGCATTTCTTTTTCGCTGATCATGTTATTCACACTTACATCAAAGAATAGCCCAATAACAGTCAATCCAATTTAACAGATACCACACAATGCTCTCTTATGATGAAATGGAGAACATCAAAGGGAGGGACCTGCATGAACTTTCCAGTTGTAGAGTTCCCGTGGCTGGGAAATGGAACTGTCATTGCCATCATCGCTATTATTCATGTCATTATTAGTCATGGAGTGGCTATAGGGATCACAACGCTTATGGTAACTGCGGAATATCGTGCAATACAAACAAATAACGAGCCATTAAGGAATTTGGCAAGAAAGCTTAGTAAATGGGTATTGATCTTAACTACAACAATTGGAGCCATTACAGGTGTTGGAATTTGGTTTTCAACGACAGTGATTCAGCCTGACTCTATCGGCTCATTGCTGAGGATCTTTTTTTGGGCGTGGTTTGTTGAATGGCTTGTCTTTGTTACTGAAGTTGTGCTGCTCATTATTTACTATTACACATGGGATAAGTGGGAAGGTGCTAAAAGGATTATCCATAACCGAATCGGTGTTGCACTGGCAATATTCTCATGGATCACTGCTGCCATCATTACAGGTATTTTATCAGCAAAACTTACACCAGGCAGATGGACGGAAACCTTATCTTTTTGGAATGCTTTCTTTAATCCTACCTATTTGCCGTCTTTAGCTTTCAGGACATTTCTTGCTGTAATGCTGGCGGTTGCACTTCTATCTTTTCCAATAAAGATTTTTGTCAAGAACAAGTCGCTTCAAGAAGATGTATTCAAGGTTTTGGGCTTTTGGACAGCCATTTGTTTGCCAGGAATATTAATCAGTGGACTTTGGTATTTACAGAGCATTCCCTCGGAAGCATATGACATGATTGTCTGGTCAACAGGAATGACTGATCAAGTGTTTAAGGTTATGAACCTTTTGGGACTATTTGCTTTTGTAATTTTTGCCTTCTGGATGGTCATGAAGCCGAAGAAGCTGCCGCTTATTTTATCCATCGCCATATTTGGCACCTCAATGGCATTTATCGCAGAATTTGAAGCAGTACGCGAGTCAGTTCGAAAACCATATATTATTTATGACTATATGTATGCCAACGGTGTTTTGGCAAAAAATGAGGAACTGTATAAAAAAGAAGGGTATCTTAAGCATTCTACTTTTTCAACAGTCACAGAGATAACGGAGGATAATCGGGCTGAGGCTGGGATGGAGCTATATAGGGGGCAATGCATGTCTTGCCATACAGTGGACGGTTGGAGAGAGAAGCGGGCATTTAAACAAAGGCTTGACGGATGGGATGAAGAAAGCATTGCCTCGTATATCCAAACTCTCCATGAAACAAGACCATTTATGCCGCCATTCGTAGGTACTGAAGATGAATTGGATGCATTGGCACATTATTTGGCTGAAGTAACTAAAAAAGAAGCGGCATCCACAGCATTGGAGGGAAAATGATATGTTGCAATTATTCTCCATCATACCGAAGGATATAGAACTAGTTATTCCAGGAAACATTGGTTTTTTCGAAGTGTTAATTGTAGTAAGCTTTCTGATGCACATTTTGTTTGTCAACATTACGGTGGGCTCTTCAACCCTTGCAGTATATCAAGAAGTAAAAGGAATATGGAAAAAAGAGAAGGTATTTGATGAGTTTGCTTTTCAATTGGCGAATCATACATCTATCCTAAAAAGTATTGCCGTCGTATTAGGAGTAGCGCCTCTTTTACTTATCAGTGTCATCTATACGCAATATTTCTACCCCTCAACGCTGTTGATTGGTAAGGCTTGGCTCTCACTTCTTATTATTTTAATTGTCGCTTTCTTGATTCTGTATATGTATAAATTCCTATGGAGAAAAATGGACAAAGGTGGAAAGAAAACTCTGCATGTTTTGTTAGGAGCAAGCGGGAGCCTGCTATTGCTATTTGTTCCATTGATTTTCATTGTGAATGTTGTATCTATGCTATACCCGGAAATGTGGGCAGGGTCAAAAGGATTTTTTCATGGATTATTCTATTATCCTCAAATCTGGCAGCGGTATTTTCATTTTATTTTGTCTAGTTTTGCAGTTACGGGAATTTACCTCTATTTTTGGAATAACAGACTGCAGAAAAAACTGAAAAACCAATCCATGGAAATAAATGAAAGACAGGAAAAGTTCATAGTCTATGCACATGGGAAAAGGTTGGGTCTGCAAGTCGCGATTTGGACAACCTTACTGCAGCTTATTTTCGGCACCCTCCTATTAATTAGTTTTGAACGGCCAATTATGATGCTGTATATGGGAGAGGATCTTCTACTAACAACACTGTTACTAGTTTCGATTCTTTTGACCTTGGTCTTGGTCTTTTTCCTCTATCAATTGCAGCGGCATGATGTAAAACGATATCTCATGCTTTCATTGACGACCTTTCTTGTTGTGCTATGCTTGATGGGTTGGATGCGTCATGAGTTAAGAGAAACCTACTTGCAGCCGTATATTGACGAGAATCCACGAACTGCAAATGACATTGAGAGCAACTAACCACTTTTAGACAGAAGGGGAATTTCCCCTTCTTTTTTCATTTATAATGATAGGGGAGGTTCAAATAAGTTAAGCGAGGGAATAGAAATGAACAGTCAAACAGTATTGATCACTGGTGCATCCAGTGGTTTTGGACTGCTAACCGCAATTGAATTGGCAAAGCAAGGCTTCTTTGTCATTGCAACAATGAGACATATGGAAAAGTCAGCCTATATTAAACAACTGAGCAAGGAGGGTCAGGTAGAAGAAAGACTGGAATATTTACAGCTAGATGTAGCAAGCACAAAATCTGTAGAGAATTTCTCGCGGTTATTGCAGGACCTTCCTCCAATTGATATTTTAATAAACAATGCTGGCTTTGCGCTTGGCGGCTTTTGCGAAGAAGTCAGTTTGATAGAATATAAAGAACAATTTGAAACGAATTTCTTTGGAGTGATTTCTGTTACGCAAGCTGTTCTTCCGTATATGAGACAACGCAAAAAAGGGAAAATCATTAATATGAGCAGTATTTCGGGGAAAGTAGGATTTCCGGGACTATCTCCATATGTTGCTTCAAAAAATGCTTTAGAAGGCTGGAGTGAATGTTTGCGGCTAGAATTAAAGCCACTTGGAATAGATGTTGCTTTAATTGAACCGGGGTCGTTTAAAACTTCGATTTGGTCAACTGGTAAGAAAATAGCCGAGAAATCCAAAGCTGATGATTCTCCTTATGGCCAATATATGAATGCCATAGAAAGCGAACTGGAACAAGGGCAAAACAAACTAGGAGATCCTGAAGAAGTTGTCCGGCTGGTAGTAGAATTATGCAAGAAAAAAGATATAAGAAAACTCCGCTATCCTATCGGCAGTGGGATGAAAACAACATTGTTTCTAAAAAATATATTACCTTGGACAGTTTGGGAAAAAGTGTTTTTTAAGAAATTAAAAATAAAATAATGCTATTTTGAGATTCAACTCGAATGATGATTGAGTAGTAACGGTCAATTCTGGGTTGTTTATTATTGGATCGTATAATAATATGAATGAATGTTGGAAAAGGTAAATATTAGAAAAAAAGAGGAGATTATATGGAGAAAGTCATTTCGTCAAACGTTTCAAGAACTATTCAGACAAAGCTTGTATTGCCGCCAGATACAAATCATTTAGGCACTATCTTTGGTGGAACTGTTTTATCCTACATAGATGAAATTGCTGTGATTGCGGCGATGAAGCATTCGAAGAAAACTGTTGTGACTGCCGCAATAGATACTGTTAACTTTGTATCCTCTGCGAAAAGTGGTGATATTCTATCATTGGAGGCGTTTGTTCTGTCCACAGGCAACACATCCATGAAAGTGTATGTCAAAGTCGAAAGTAAAGATCTGGAAACTGATCAGAAAAAACTTACAACGACCTCTACAGTTACTTTAGTTGCACTTGATGCAAATGAAAAGCCTACCCCAGTGCCGAAAGTAAGCTTGGAATCCGACTGGGAAAAGGAACTGCTGTTAAAGCTCTAAAAAAGCATTTGAAATAGATCAGTCGAAGAAAACGAGTTTATTCGTTTTTCTCCGGCTGATTTTGTGCTTTCAGTGACCTTCGCAATCGTGCTTGTTTTTAGATGGGGCATAAGAAGGGCACCTTTCCCATCGTGCTCATTTGAATGGAGTAAAATAAAGAACGGGCATACTAAACCCGTCCTCTGTCTGGACGCTTTTTTAAAGTACCTCATTGAAGATTAGTTGATCGTTTGTCAAATCAATTATTTTCAGACGTTTGTCATGTTTTATGTAAATACTTTTAAATTTTTTATTATTGGTTTGATCTCCCAAAAAAATCACTCTTTTATTTGGATTGTCAGTTTGAACAATCTGTTCAAACTCATCGCTTCCAATTTCTTCGAAAACGACCGGAAGCTCCATATAATTATTTTCATTTTCAACAGCAGAGTTATCATCAGATTCTTTATCTGATAATTCAGTACTATTATCCTCGGTTTGTTGTTGCTTGTTTTCCGGTTCTACTGATTGTACGGCTTCACTTTCTTCAGCGTTCGTCGCATCCTTTGCCGGATCATTCTTTTCGGTACATCCTGCTAATAAAAGGACACTTAAACCTAAGATGAGTAAGTTTTTCATAATACAACACTCCAATCTAGCCGAAAAAATTTTTGAGCACCGAACTATTATAGTTGCACTTTTTTAATAAAGCCAAAATAAAGGCTTATATTGGACGAAAAAAAAATATTGGAAATTTTATCAAAGGGCTTGAAAAAAATGTCGAAACCGTACAATGTTTATTGTTATTGTATTAACGTTCGTATTTTATCTTGAATAAAGGAATGGAGTGTATTATGGATATTTTCAAAGACATATTGGCAGCATTAAGTGTAGTACTGAATGGACTTCCACAGGGGCTCCTAGCATTAACCTTCGGTTTTGCTTCGGTACCAACAGCTCTTGCATTTATAATAGGTGCAGGAGGAAATGCAATCATGGGCTCTGTTCCGGTTATTTCCTATCAGGCGGAAACAATCACGCTGGCTGGAACAATGGGTAAAAACATGCGTGAACGGCTTTCTATGATCTTTTTTGGTGCCTTGATTATGGTGCCGATCGGCTTATTCGGGTTATTGGAGAAGATTGTTGACTGGATTGGACCTGTCATCACAAGCGGGATGATGGCGGGTGTTGGTATTATGTTAACTAAAGTGGCCTGGGATATGGCGAAAAACAATCAGCTGATTGGGATTACGTCTTTTGCCAGTGCTCTGATTGTATATATGGCAACAAAGGATCTTGTTTATACGATAACCGTTTCAGTTATTCTTTCAAGCATCGTCTATTATTTTCTTACAAAAAACAATAAAGCTGAGTTGAAAAAACCGGAGAAGGAAAGACTTGTCCGTCAAAAATTAGTTCTTAATCCAATGGTAATCCGCGGAGCGTTGGCAATGGTATGTTTGAACATAGGGGCAAATATCGCTTTTGGTAAAATAAATGGTGAAATTGCGCAAACCAATGTCAATGTTGATGTACTGACTGTGATCAGCAGCTTGGCAGACATGGTATCGTCATTTTTTGGCGGCGCACCGGTTGAGGTAGTCATTTCAGCAACTGCTAGTGCTCCACATCCTGTTTGGTCAGGTGTTCTGATGATGGTGATTATGGCTGTTATTTTATTTGCCGGGCTACTTCCTAAAATCGGGCGATTTGTACCAAGTGCTTCTATAGCAGGATTTTTATTTGTCTTAGGTGCCATTGTTACATTGCCTGGAAATGCTACTGCTGCATTTTCTACTGGCGAGGCGGCTTCTGGTCTTGTCGGTGGAATCACAATGGTTGTCACGGCGATTACCGATCCATTTCTTGGCATGCTGGCAGGATTAATTATACAATTTTTAATAGGACTATTTGGTTTTTAAGGAGATGGTTAAAAAATGGAGACTTATACATTAACGATTGGGGATATAAAAAGGGAGTTGCCGATAGTTGCTGTATCGGATGAACTGAGTATTGCAAGCTTCGTTATTTTGGGAGATACAGAGCTGGTCTCATACACTGCACCAATTCTCGCAAGTAAATTGCCAGAAGTAGATGTTTTGGTTACAGCAGAAGCGAAGGGAATCCCACTTATATATGAATTGTCAAAGCAGCTTGGCATGAAGCAGTATGTTGTTGCACGAAAAAGCATCAAACCTTATATGGAAGCCCCTCTGATCAACGAAGTGGAGTCCATTACTACTCAGAAAAAACAGATACTATGCTTGGACAGTGACGATGTTCAGCAGATCAAAGGAAAAAGGGTGGCTATTATCGATGATGTAATCAGCACAGGGCAGTCCGTACGTGGATTGGAAGAGCTGGTTGTTCAGGCAGGCGGTACAGTTGCTGCAAAAGCTGCTATTTTAGCTGAAGGAAATGCAGCGGGAAGAGAAGACATCATCTACTTGGAAAAATTACCGCTATTCAGAAACAAGGCTTTAAAATAATGTAAGGAAAAGGCGTCAGCTGAACAATTTGCTCAGAGGCGCCTTTTTTATTTGAAAAGCTGGGAGTCTACAGTATTACCAAGCAACAGGAGGGTGGCGTCTTGAGTCTGCTGACGTCACAAAGGTCCCCTAGGCAGTATGATCACTGAGCTAAGGAACCTCTTTATCCAAATTTGCTTTTTGCTGAATCGCTATTCTTCTTTGTAAAATCGCTCACCGGTTTCAGGGTTATAGTAAACGGTCAATTTTTTATTTGTTGTGGGGTCGATGGAGATTTCATTCGTCCGCTCGAAACCATCCGGGACTTTACGCCCGTGTTTCTTTTTAAAGCGTTTGTCCCATATGAACCATGAAATGATGATTAAAAAAATGAATATTAATATCTGGAGCCCATAAAAGCTGATGATCCACTTCAACTAATTAGACCTCTTCCACAATTACCGCTGTTCCATACGCGATGATTTCACTCATATTTTGCCCGATTTCCCCTGAATCGAATCGCATCATTGTTACTGCGTTGGCTCCCATCGCTCTTGCATTTTCCACCATCCGGTCAATGGCTTGTTTCCTGGCATCCTCAAGCATTTCCGTATATTGGCTGATTTCTCCTCCCAACAACCCCTTGAAAGATGCTACAATATCCTTTCCAACTCCTCTGGCCCTTACTGTGATTCCGAACACTGGGCCTTTTGTTTCAACGATTTTGTGATTGGCAATATTTTCAGTTGTTACGATAAGCATATTTTCTCGCATCCTCTCGATATGATATATTATCTTTGTTACGGATGAAAAACATTTAGGTTTCAAATAATTTTATGCAGTTAATTGGTCAGAATATTAACCAACATCATCCAAATAGAAAGGGTATCTTATGAATCGAATTTTTACGAGAGATCTTAAGAACATCAGTACAAATTGGGCGGCTGTCATTATTATTGGCGGTCTTATCTTTCTTCCCTCCTTATATGCATGGTTGAATATTGCGGCGATGTGGAATCCTTATTCCCATACCGATCAAATCCCTGTGGGCCTTGTTAATGAAGATAAAGGGGCGGTCGTAAGAGATCAGTCTATTGATGCCGGAAAAGAACTGGTGAATGAGCTGAAAGGAAACAAAGACCTGGACTGGCATTTTACCAATCGAAAAAAAGCGATGGAGGAATTGCGAAATGGGGATTATTTTGCTGTTATCATCGTTCCAGAGAATTTCTCCGAGAGCTTGGGTACTGTCATTTCGGATCATCCTAAAAAAGCGAAGATAGAATACTATGTCAATGAAAAAATGAACTCTATCTCCCCGAAAATCACTCAAAAAGGGGCATCCATGATTGTCGAACAAGTTAGCAGCAAATTCGTTGGTACTGTGAATGGAGTTATTTTTGAATTGTTTAATGAAATTGGGATTGAATTGCAGAAAGACTTGCCAGACATCAAACAATTTGAACAATACGTGTTCACTTTGGAAGAAGACCTTCCGGAAATTAATAAATTAATCAACGACTCACTGAAAGATGCTTCTTCCGCAGGAGAAATGATTAATAAAGCGCAGGGAATGATACCTGAAGCAAGGCAATTAACAAGTGACGGCCTAGATACAATTAATAAAACATCCGCTTTTTTATCAGATGCAGAAAAAAGGCTTCAGGAAATGGCGCCAAAAATTAATGCAGATATACAAAAGGTTCAAAAAGTCACTGCAGATATCAAAGATTTTCTTGGCAAGGTTCAAGGACAGGAGATTGATTTAAGTAAAGGCGACCAAATCAACGATCAGCTTCAGTCACAGCTGACGGAGGCAATAGGGACTCTTGGTACGATACAGTCTGCTTTGAGCGAGGCAAAAAAACTGAACAGCACCCAACAAAATCAAGATGTTGACCAAAATGAAGGTGAAAGCCAGAATAATATGCCTCAAATTGATCAAACCCAAATTGATTTGGCGATTGAAAAGACAGCTCAATTAAAAAATGACCTTCAGCAGGTCCAGACTAAAGCCGCTGAAATTAACGCGGTGCTTGAAGAGAAGAAGAAGGAATTTAATGAAACGATGGGGAGTCTTCAACAGCTGGCTGGAGATACTTCTGTGAAAATTGATGCTTTTGCAAAAGAATATAAAGAAAACATTGAACCAACTGTTATGAACGAAATTTCAAAGGCAATGAGAACTTTATCCGGTGCAAGAGAGATGCTGACGGAAATCCAGACTTCACTGCCTGAGGTTGAAAAAATATTGCAGAGGACGGATAAAAATCTAGGCAAAGGAACGGATGCTCTTGAATACGCGCATGGGGAATTTCCTTATGTAAATGAGAAGGTTCGTGAGCTTGCAGATAAAATCAGGAAATTACAAGGCGAAACGAATCTTAATGAGATCATACAACTGCTTTTGAATGATCCAAATGCAGAAAGAAGTTTCTTTGAAGAACCTGTGCAATTAAATGAAAACAAGGTTTTTCCTATTAAAAACTATGGAACGGGAATGACCCCATTTTATACTGTTTTATCAATATGGGTTGGAGCGCTTCTTTTAATATCGCTATTGTCAACTGATTTGAAAAAACATGAAGATTTTACTGGTAAACAAATATACTTTGGCAGGCTCTTCTCTTTTTGGAGCATAGGGCTTTTACAGACGTTGATTGTGGTATGTGGAGACTTGCTCGTTCTTGGGGTTCCTGTCCGTCATCCTTTTTGGATGATTCTGTTCGGTCTTTTTATCAGCCTTGTGTTTGTGGGAATCGTGTACACACTTGTGTCGGTCTTCGGGAATATTGGAAAGGCATTGGCGATTGTGATGCTTGTTTTGCAAATTGCCGGTTCAGGCGGAACGTATCCTGTCGTCTTGTTACCGGAATTCTTCCAAATCATCAGTCCGTTATTGCCGTTTACCTATGCGGTTGACCTGATGAGAGAAGCAACTGGAGGCATCGTTTGGCAATCGGTTATAAGGGATTTAATCGTCTTGGCTTTGTTCGGGCTGGCAGCCATATTGTTTGGAACATTCCTTAAAGAACCAGTCAACAGAAAAACGAGGGCTTTCCTCGACAAATCAAAAGAGGTTGACATTCTTCATTAAAAGGGGTCTGACCCCCGGTGCGTTAAAGTGCTAAAGTGGGGTCTGACCCCATTGTTAAGAAATGGTTGTTTTTTATGAAGTGAATCGGAAAACCTATAGATGCTCAAGTGAGCAAAAAAATTAAGTGGGCGGGTGACATAAGATGCGAAACAAAAAAGTTCAAATCTTGCCTATTATTGCTTCTGTTGGAATCGGAGCGGCTGCTTACAGTATGATGACAGGAAGGGGCGGGCAGCTCTCAAATATGATTCCGCAACTGTCTACCATGGGACAGGACAGAGGAAGAAATCAAACCCGTTCAATGGGATAAATGTCAGAAGCCAAGAAACGTCTTGCACATTCGTTTCTTGGCTTCAAAAATGTCCTGCCAGGACAAAATATCTGTTGTTTTTGTGTGCCGATTAGTACCCTCCATAACCACCGTAAAAAGTTCCAACAATGATTAAGAGGATAAATAGTACGACAATTAAAGCAAAGCCTGAACCATAGCCTCCTCCTGCAAAGCCCCCCATAGATAGCACCCCCTTACCTTTAGCCTTCATTATAGAATATGGGAATTCCTAACTCTGGTTAAGACAAGTAACCCGTTATGATAAAAAATATACGAATAAACTATGATGGTCCTTTAAAATTTCGGAAGATACAAAGTCAGCGACAATGATATACGTGAAAAAGGGCAACTGGTGATTTTCCAAAATTTAAAATCTGGTCATTTCCTATATTCATCACACTAGTGAGAGCAATTCTCAGGCCGATCGCATGTCCTCGTTTTTTTAGATCACTCTTTCCATAAGATTAATAAGGAAAAAATCCCCAAATAAATCAATGAAGATTTCGCTTCTTACTTGCATAAAATAGCCGGTAAAGGGGGATTACTCAATGGACAAAAAACAGGAATTCTTGATTATTTTTATAACATGTATCTTATTGGTTTTCACTTTGTATATATTTAGAGGATTCATCCCCATGGTGAGCAACAGCAATGACATAGGTATGATCGATATTAAAAAAATAAAATTTAGCCATATATAAAGATACCGTGGTATTAATTCATTTACACTTGTATCAAACTCTGCTACTGTAAAAATAACTTTTTATTCTGTAAAGTGGGGATGACAGGTATGGACACGATTTTATCTCTTGAAGGAGTTTCTTGGAAAAGAGAAGGAAGAGAAATCCTAAGCGGCATTGATTGGAGAATGCAGAAAGGGGAGCATTGGGGCATTCTTGGGCTGAATGGATCGGGTAAAACCTCTATTCTAAATATCATATCGGGCTACCAATTTCCTTCGGAAGGAAATGTAACGGTGCTTGATCATCAATTCGGAAAATCGTATTTGCCGGATCTTCGCAAGGAGATTGGCTTTGTCAGTAGTTCGTTAAACCGGTTTTCTCACATTATTGAGTACGAATCGATTGAAGAGATCATTGTAAGCGGAAAATTTGCTTCATTTGGCATTTATGAGGAGGTAGAAAAAGCTGATTGGGAAAAGGCAGATGAACTAATCAAAAGGTTCAGATTGGGACATTTGAAAGGGAAACCTTATCAGCTGCTGTCACAGGGAGAGAGAAGAAGGGTGCTAATAGCGCGCTCTTTAATGAATGATCCCAAATTATTGATATTGGACGAGCCATGTACAGGGTTGGATATTTTATCAAGAGAGCAAGTTCTGGCCTTGACGAAAGAAATTGACAGAAGCAACTGCAGCATCATTTATGTCACTCATCATATTGAGGAGTTAGTCGAGGGAATTACACATGTATTGCTGCTTAGTGATGGGAAAATAGTGGCGGCTGGACCGAAGGCAGAAGTATTAAAAGATACATTATTATCTGAGACGTTTCATCTTCCGGTTAATGTACGCTGGGAAGAGAACAGGCCGTGGCTTTCAGTCGCCCAAATTGCAAAAGTCAATATGTAAAAAAAACGAAAAGCCGGCTGCGTGTCCGGCTTTTCGTTTTTAAGCATAACCTAGCTTATAGATAGGGATAAGTGTTTCAAAAGTATCCCTTGCCAATGAAATGAATTTGTCACCATCTTGGACTATCGGATCATCAGCCGCGATATGCCTTCCGATGAGAAATTCCGCTTTTTTTACATCGCGGAAACGTTCAAGTGTCTTTTTTAGATCTATTTCTTTGAGTGTAACAGCATCCTTTTTCATATGATCCATGGAGATAACAAAATCGCCAGGGACTTTCTCCTGGATTTCAGCCATATGGTTCAGGAATTTTTCGGCAATCTCACTCTTGCCAGGCAGCTCATATATATAAGCAAGCCAGAGAAAAGCATGGTCATCAAAAAGCCCAACTTGAAAGTGAGGGTGCTTCTTATATCCCCGTTTGTTATTTGCAATGGCCAGCCAAGTGTCTTGAGGTGGATTCACTGTTCTTCTGGCATGCTTAGCAATATGTAAAAACATTTCAGTTCCAATCATAGAACTTAAATCAGAAGTTAAAGCTTCTCCAATCATTTTAAACTTCGGCTGAATTCTACTTTGGATGGCTGCCATTCTTTCATCCAGGCCGTCAATGTGAAAGGTCTGAAAGTCATTTTCTGTAAAACCGTCAAACTGCATTCGATAACCCCTCTTTCATTAGATATTGTATAGTTTACCAAATTTTTCACTATGTATAATATATTTGCGTTTAAAATAAAAAACGAGTGTTTTGTCAGGGGCATGATCAAGAGTGTTGACTGTCATTTTTGATCGGGGCAATTAAACTTCTGTTGCTATTCATCAGCCTGCTTGATGAGAGGCTTGTCCTAAAAAAGCAAACGGGACAACCCTAGTAAAATCATTAAACTTACAACTTTGAAGCTCGTATCTCTTCAATTCGCTTCTTTTCATAATGTCCTTCTAAATAAAGTGAATGCCATTTGCCAAGAATTTTTTCCACCACATCTAGTTCCTTCATCATTGTATTGCGATTATTATCAAGATACGCTGTATAGGCATCCCTAAAATGCCGGGTGACTTTCTCGGTGGTGCCAATCACGGCCAACTTTTCACGAATCCCAGGTTCTTCTTTTAAATTATCGGACTGATGAAGAATATGGATCATGGCAATATCCGCCATATCCTGAAGGGGATCCACCTTCTGACTGCGTGTTCGGAATGCTACTATCCGTCCAATTGCTTCGGCATTTGCGGCTTTTTCCATCATCAAGTAATGGGAAGCCAGCGAATAGAAAAGAGCTCCGGCAATGGGATGATCCGAATGATTTCGGACAGCTTCCTCAGCAGCTTGAACCGTTTCAGGCCGCCAATCCGTTCCTTCAGGATCTTCCTGCATCATTCGATAACTTAATAAGACGAGCTCCTTTCCAGGTTGCTTCCCTGAGAGCATTGCGAGCAGGCGCCCATCTGTCTGCATGCCATTGTTCTCTGTTGGAATCAGGTTAATGGAGCCAAATAGCAGGTTAATCATACCGAATGTAAGCAAGATTCCTGATGGCAGCTTTGTATAGACAAGGAGGATGGCGATAACTGCAGTGAGTAAGTTCACTAATGGACCACCGAGAATGTAAAGCTTCAATTTTGGAATTAAATCCTTATCTGTAAGTCTATCAGGAAAACGAAGCATCGCCCGCCCCATATACCCTAATGCAGGCATTTGGAATAAAATTAACGTCCTGTCCCCAGAACGGACATAGACAAATGGACCGATACTTATGTTCATAAAAACCATGCCGGCCGCTTTTCCGGCGACTGCATGGCCGCATTCATGGATAATAAGGGCAATGAATATAC
This sequence comes from Bacillus norwichensis, assembly GCF_014836955.1. Classification (GTDB taxonomy): domain Bacteria; phylum Bacillota; class Bacilli; order Bacillales; family Bacillaceae_C; genus Siminovitchia; species Siminovitchia norwichensis. The sequence continues at coordinate 242,215 of NZ_JACSPV010000001.1, read as the reverse complement.
TCACAAACATGGCCGCGCTGATTACCAACATGTTTTTTGCATCAATGACAACATCATATTTGTATAAGTATGGGAGGAAGACCGGCCAGAGTCCGATTCCAATAGTCAGACCTAAAACTAGCTGTTTCCAGTTTCTTTTTTTCGGATTCGTTGAAGGTTCTTCCTGTTTCATGTCTGCTAGACTCCTCCTTTTTATTAAATCAATCCACGACCCTGATTCCATATATACGGCTTGAAGTACTTCCAGGTTTCATCTACTAATTATATTCATGGATGGATTCGGATAAAGTTGGCTTTTTAAAAAACTTTGATGTTAAATAGGTTAAGAACATATGTTGTTTTTTGTATAATGATAAATGAATTATATGTTACAATGATGGTTAGTATGAAAGAGGAGAGAAACCATTGTACGAATACATCAAAGGGACTGTAGAACATATTGGTCCTGAATATATTGTGATAGAAAATAATGGAATCGGCTATCAGATTTTGACGCCGAATCCTTTCCTTTTTTCAGTGAAAAAAGGTGTGGAGACCGTCATCTATACATATCAGCATGTGCGGGAGGATATTCTTGCACTTTATGGCTTTGGAACGAATACTGAAAGGGAGATGTTCAAGAAGCTAATCAGTGTTTCCGGAATTGGTCCTAAAGGTGCCTTGGCCATCTTGGCATTCGGGGAGCCAGAACAAGTTATTCAAGCAATTGAAATGGAAGATGAGAAGTTTTTGACCAAGTTTCCCGGAGTGGGTAAGAAAACGGCCAGACAGATGATTCTTGATTTGAAAGGGAAACTGCATGATGTGCTGCCGGAAGGAATGCTGGAAGCTGCCGCAGATGTTAGCCAGAAAGCAGAGGGGGCGGTTTCAGACGGTTTGGTTGAACTGGATGAAGCGATGCTTGCACTTGCAGCATTAGGATACTCTGACCGGGAGTTGAAAAAAGTACGTCCTAAACTGGCAAAGGATGTTCTGACTACAGATCAATATATTAAAAGTGCACTTCAAATGCTTCTGAAACAATAACATGGAAGGAGTGATCATGGATGGAGGAAAGGGTGCTTTCTGGAGAAGCGTCTATGAATGAGGTATCTTTTGAACAAAGTCTCCGTCCGCAGTCGCTTTCCCAGTATATCGGCCAGGACAAGGTGAAAAGTAATCTGTCCATCTTTATTGAAGCGGCAAAAATGAGAAAAGAAGCACTTGACCATGTGTTGCTGTATGGTCCGCCAGGTCTTGGAAAAACAACGCTGGCAGTGGTAATTGCCAACGAAATGGGCGTGAATGTAAGAACTACGTCCGGTCCTGCAATTGAGCGGCCGGGGGATCTCGCAGCTATCCTAACTTCACTTGAACCTGGTGAGGTTCTGTTTATAGATGAAATTCACCGATTGCCGCGTGCAATTGAAGAGGTTTTGTATCCGGCAATGGAGGACTATTGCCTGGATATTGTGATTGGAAAAGGGCCGGAAGCACGGTCTGTCAGGCTTGACTTACCCCCATTTACCTTAGTCGGTGCGACCACTCGCGCTGGAGCTGTTTCTGCTCCTTTGCGCGATCGTTTCGGAGTGTTAAGCCGATTAGAATATTATAATGATAAACAGCTCACCGACATTGTTGTCAGGACTGCTGAAATACTAGACACCCAGATTGAATGGGACGGAGCTGTTGAGATTGCGAGGCGTTCAAGGGGAACGCCCCGAATAGCCAATCGTCTCCTCAGGAGAGTGCGTGACTTTGCACAGGTACGTGCAAATGGTATCATTACACTTCAATTGGCTGATCAAGCACTTGAGCTGCTCCAGGTAGACAAGCTTGGACTTGATCACATTGATCATAAGCTTCTGAGAGGGATTATTGAGAAGTTCAGGGGCGGTCCTGTTGGAATTGATACAATTGCTGCTAGTATAGGGGAGGAATCGACCACGATTGAAGATGTTTATGAACCCTATCTTCTTCAAATCGGATTCTTGCAGCGGACTCCGAGGGGACGGATGGTAACGCAGCAAGTATATGAACATTTCAAATTGGAGGTGCCGCATCCTTGAATGGGATGGCGAAGCTTTTAATGATTGCCGGTGCAGTGATTTTTATTGCTGGGTTTTTAATACATTTTCTTAATCTTGGAAGGCTTCCCGGCGATATTGTAATCAAGAAAGGGAATGCAACTTTCTTTTTCCCTGTTATGACATCTATCATCATCAGCATCATTTTATCGGCAATCTTTTTTCTAGTTGGGAGGCTTAAATGAATTTTGAAAGTAGACATGTTTGATTTCAACCTGCCTGAGGCGTTGATTGCGCAGACACCGCTGGAAGATCGATCCTCAAGTAGGTTGATGGTATTAAATAAACAAACGGGTGAGGTAAGACACGAAACTTTTAGCAATCTGATCGATTATTTGAATCCTGGGGACTGCCTTGTTTTGAACGATACAAAGGTGCTGCCTGCCCGTCTGTTTGGAATAAAAACGGACACAGGAGCAAAAGTTGAAGTGCTTTTGCTTAAACAAATAAATGAAGATCGTTGGGAGACACTTGTCAAGCCGGCAAAGCGGGTTAAAAAGGGAACTGAAATCTCTTTTGGTGATGGCCGACTGAAAGCAGTTTGCACAGGAACCGAGGATCATGGTGGCAGGCAGTTTGAGTTTCAATATGAAGGTATCTTTTATGAAATTTTGGATTCGCTTGGGAAGATGCCGCTTCCTCCATACATAAAAGAACAGCTTGAAGATCAAGACAGATACCAGACAGTATACGCTCGGGAAAGGGGATCAGCTGCTGCTCCGACGGCCGGTCTCCATTTTACAAATGAAATTCTTGAATCTTTGAAAGTAAAAGGGGTTCATGTGGCATTTATTACCCTTCATGTAGGACTCGGAACATTTAGGCCTGTGAGTGTAGATAGTGTTGAAGATCATGACATGCATGTTGAGTTTTACCGCATGTCGGAGGAAACGGCTGCCCTTTTGAACCAAGTAAAAAAGGACGGTGGCAGAATTATTTCAGTAGGAACTACTTCTACGAGGACACTTGAAACGATCGCAAGGGCTAACGGAGGGGCATTTTTAGCTGGGAACGGCTGGACTGATATTTTCATTTACCCGGGATATGAATTCCAGGCCATTGACGGGCTAGTTACGAATTTTCATTTGCCGATGTCTACACTGATCATGCTTGTCAGTGCATTAGCTGGACGTGAATACATCTTGCATGCATACGAAACGGCTGTTCAAGAGAAGTACAGATTTTTCAGTTTCGGGGATGCTATGTTGATTATTTAACCTCATTTAGCAGAAGTCTCCGACTTCTGTAAGTGGTGAGATGAAAGCTTTTAGTATTCCATTCAGCGGGGTTCAAACCCGGCTGAAATAAAGTTAGAGCCTTCGGCGGCTGCCACAGATTTTACCGAGCTGTGCTAGAAAAAATTTGGGCGCAAATACGCCAAGGCGCATTTGATTAAGATAAAGAGGAAAGGGGGATGCTCATTGTCAGCAATTACATATGAGTTAATTAAGACATGCAAACAGACAGGTGCCAGGCTGGGAATGGTTCATACTCCACATGGATCGTATGAGACACCTATGTTTATGCCGGTTGGTACGCTAGCAACTGTCAAAACGATGAGCCCCGAAGAATTAAAAGAAATGGGAGCGGGGATTATCCTCAGCAATACCTATCATTTATGGCTGCGTCCTGGAGAAGATATTGTTGAAGAGGCTGGAGGGCTTCACAAATTTATGAACTGGGATCAGGGAATTCTTACCGATTCAGGCGGATTTCAGGTTTTCAGTTTAAGTGAATTTAGACAGATTGAAGAAGAAGGAGTGCATTTCAGAAACCATCTGAATGGAGATAAATTATTTCTATCACCTGAAAAGGCAATGTCCATTCAAAATTCCTTAGGGGCTGACATCATGATGGCATTTGATGAATGTCCACCATATCCGGCATCTCAAGAGTATATGAAAAACTCAGTGGAACGGACATCCCGTTGGGCTGAAAGATGCCTTGCCGCCCACAAGCGTCCCGAAGACCAAGGGCTTTTTGGAATTGTTCAGGGTGGTGAATATGAACACCTACGCAAACAGAGCGCAAGGGATCTCGTTTCACTTGATTTTCCGGGTTATGCGATTGGCGGTTTGTCTGTAGGTGAACCAAAAGATGTAATGAACCGGGTACTGGAATACACAACACCACTTTTACCGTCTAACAAACCTCGTTATTTGATGGGAGTGGGTTCTCCAGATTCTCTTGTTGATGGCGCGATAAGAGGAGTAGACATGTTTGATTGCGTCCTTCCAACACGCATTGCGAGAAATGGTACTTTAATGACAAGTAAAGGACGTCTCGTTGTGAAAAATGCAGCTTATGCAAGAGATTTTGGGCCGTTGGATGAAAATTGTGATTGTTATGCCTGCCGAAATTATTCGCGTGCCTACGTTCGCCATTTAATAAAATGCAATGAAACTTCCGGAATTAGGCTTACGACTTACCATAATTTATATTTTCTGTTAAAATTGATGAAGCAAGTCAGAGATGCAATCAAAGAAGATCGTCTCGGTGACTTCAGGAAAGAATTTTTTGAGCGCTATGGATTCAATCGTCCTGACGCAAAAAATTTCTAAATAAATGCAATCGAGAAAGGAGGAAAAACTTTGGGTACACTCGCCAATTTAACACCGTTCCTATTAATGATCGTCTTGTTTTATTTTCTGCTAATCAGACCGAACCAAAAGCGGCAAAAAGCAGTCCAAACGATGCAGAGTAATTTGCAAAAAGGGGACAAGATCGTCACAATCGGAGGCCTTCATGGTACGATTGATGCTATTGATGAAGGGACAATCGTCATTCTTTGCGGTGATGGAAGCAGACTTACATATGATCGCAATGCAATAAGGGAAGTTGTTCAATCTTAATACATAAAAAAGAAGCGCATTCGTTTGACGCTTCTTTTTTATATTGAAAATACTAAAGTTTACTACGACTTGCAGGCCCAATTAAGCTGGTGCGCCGCTCACACGGACACAAGAATGGCTAGCGTTAGCGAAGTGGCTAGTGCTATTGACGTAAGGATTTGGCCGGGTATTTTTTAAGCACAACTTCACCTTTTTCAGTGTTCGTCTAACTTTGTATCAATAAGCGACTATTCAATACGTTTCCCTTTATCTCGTCAGGCTTCGTTTAGTCTGTACATTGCTAAACGAGCGCTACCTTTTTCCAATGGTGAGGTATTTTTGAGCGTGTTTTCTTATGCTTATCAGGATAGTTGTTTTCTTCAATGATGCTGTTGTTGCGTTGGACCACCCGCGATATTCACCCCAAGTACGCCCCCCATCATGGCAGTCAATGTATAACATGTGTAGTAAACGAGCTGTTCCAATGTGAAAAGGGAACCATGGCCTAAATATTGATATGACAAAATGATCAAGCTGTATAAAAGACCTGTTGCTCCGCCCAGTACCCATCCTTTTTGCCTGCCTTTGCCACCACAAATGAAGCCTCCGGCAAATACACTGAAAAAGGAGATGATCGTGATAAGTAAACGGATAGATTTTTCTTGAGTATTGGTGAAAGATAAAATGAATGAGAAAACTAAACTCGTAATTGCGGCGAGAAGGAATATTGTAATGACCCCATATAAGACGGATACCCCGAAATTCTTTGCTTCGATCATCTTTCACTCCTTTCTTTAAACATTTGGGCTAAAAATACGCCTGTCCTTCTACAACATATTCACGAATTCCGTTATTAGAAGCCTTTTTCCTCATGTTTATCAAATTGTTGTTCATACTAAGTCATGAGTTTTGAACAGGAGGGAAATATTTGTGAATGATTTTTGGATTATTATTTTCCGGACCATTCTTCTCTATGGAGTTATACTTGTTATTTTCCGTCTGATGGGAAAAAGGGAAATCGGGGAACTTAGCGTTCTGGACCTTGTAGTTTTCATTATGATCGGGGAAATGGCAGTGATTGCTATTGAACAGCATAAAGATCCTATTTTGCATACAATTGTTCCAATGGCTGTGTTGCTGCTCATTCAGGTAGGAATGGCGTACGTATCCTTAAAAAACAGGAAATTTCGTAGTCTAATCGATGGAAAATCTTCTGTAATCATCGACAAAGGAAAGATCAATGAAAAGGAAATGAAAAAACATCGATATAATTTTGATGATTTGCTCATGCAGCTACGACAGAAGGATATTAGCAACATTTCAGATGTGGAGTTTGCAATTTTGGAAACATCGGGTGAACTGTCTGTATTTAAAAAAGGAAACAAAAAGAAGGCAGGTTCCGTCACAGTACCTCTTGTGGTTGATGGTGAAATCCAGCAGGATGGACTGAAAGAATCAAATAAAAGCGAACAATGGCTTAGACGAGAACTGGAGAACAGGGGACACAAAGAAATCGAAAACATCTCATTTTGCAGCTTCCAAGACGGAAAATTTTATGTGGATTACATCGATAAACAGAATAAAAACTAAAGGAGTCACTAAAGGGGTCAGACCCCCACCGCGTTAATGTGTTACCACTTTAATGGGATGGGGGTCTGACCCCTCTCATTTTATCAGATTTCCGATGACAGGGATTTTGGTCATGTCGCTTTTGTTCACGAGTTTAAGGCCGAATAACAAAGCGAGGTAAATTATTGTTGTGAAGATGATTCCTACAGAGAGCTCTATAAAGTTTGAATCGAAAAACAATGAGTCATATATTATTTTTCCGCTCCAGCCCGCCAGTATGGCTGCAACAAAAAATTTAAAGTATTCTTTAATATACACAGTAAATTGGACTTTTCTTAAAACAGTGGCATAGTGGAGTGCTGTGATCAATAAAGTTCCTGCTGCAATTCCAAGTGCGGCCCCAGTAATCCCGATGTGTGGTTGGGAGGCCAGTATAAAGATAACCCCAAGCTTGACAGCATTTCCAATGAGACTGTTGATCATGGCGGCCCTAGCAAGGTCAAGAGCCTGCAAAATGGCTTGAAGAGGGCCTTGATAATAATGAAAGATGAAGAATGGTGCCATCAGCTTAATAAAATAAGCCCCATTTTCCGATCCGTATATGAGCTTCATCAATGGCTCAGCGAATGTAAACAAAACGATGACAGACAACCCACCGGAAAGCAGCGCGAAGCGAAGTGCTTGTTGCAGTCTGTGTTCCACCAGCTTATGGTTACGGACAGCATTTGCCTCACTTATAGCCGGTACAAGGGAGGTTGCAAGGGAAAAGGTGATAAAGGAAGGCAGAGTCAGTAAGGGCAGGGCATATCCGGTCAAAAGTCCATACTGTTTCGTAGCAATCCCAGCAGCTACTCCTGCCAATAAAAGACTTTGCGATACGATAATCGGCTCAAAAAACCACGACAAAGATCCAATCATTCTGCTGCCTGTAGTAGGCAATGCCACATTCATCAATTCCTTGAACGTCGCTTTTCCACCTTTTAAAGCATCTAAAAAGTTTCTTCTAACGGGGAATCTTTTCTTCACTTTAAACATTGCAAACAAGTATAAAAGCGAAGCAAGCTCTCCTATCACTGATGCAACCATTGCTGCTGCCGCCGCATATTCTATTCCCATTGGAAGAAAGGTCTTCGTTAGTACGGCTATTAGTGTGATGCGCACTGCCTGCTCCAAGACTTGGGATATAGCAGATGGCTTCATATTTTGCTTACCTTGGAAATAGCCTCTGATAACTGAAGAAATGGCTATGATCGGTATGATTGGTGCAATGGCTGTGAGTGGATAATAAATTCTCGGATCAGTAAAAAGTGTTTTGGAAAGCAATGGGCCAAGCAAAATAAGCGCAGGTGTAAAGAGAAGCGAGAGTGTACCTGTTACCGTCAACGAAACGACAAGTATCTTTTTTACTTTCCGCTGATCTCCTTTGATATCTGCTTCAGCCACGGCTTTGGAAATGGCCACTGGCAGGCCAAGTTGCGTAATGGTCACTACAAGGACCAGCGTCGGATAAGCCATCATGTACAAGCCTACCCCTTCTTCACCAATCAGACGTGCAATGACGATTCTATTGATAAAACCTAGCAGTCTTGTGACGAGGCCTGCAGCCATTAATATCATTGTGCCCTTCAAAAACTTTGACATCTATTTCCCTGCCTTCTCAAATTTGCTCAATTCGATTACAATTATGTATATGCACAGTGTTGGACAAAGCATGACAAGTTCAGGCTTTGTACTGGAAAAATGAAGGGCGGGTATGCGGATGTCAGAATCTAAGCATGAATACGACGGCTACTTCCATAGGCTCAAACCTGCATTATTGAGTAAAGCGGAGGAGTTCGTCATTCTTGGGTATGAGGATATTTCCATTGAGGATTTATGGAGGTTTTTAACTGAAAAAGCTTGGAAGAAGCCCAAAGAAGGGATAAGGGTCCATGAATTGGTTTCCGATGTCCTCTCCTTAAAGGCAGGGGATTTTATGAACTTTGCGACTGTGGAAGCATTTCGCTCACAAGTAGATTCATTAGAGGATCTCGAAAATGAAGGTATTCAACAATTATTGAAAACAGATGAAGATTGACACTCCTTTTTATCTGTTTCATAATCAAAACAGATAAAGAAGATGCTTGTCATCCGAGGAGGACTTATATTTAATGGTAAAAAGAAGCCGGATCATAGCCTTTTTCCTCATATTAATTTTTATTGCTGGAATTATGGGCTCGACAACAAACAATATTATAAACAATATAAAGCTCGGTCTTGATTTGCAGGGCGGTTTTGAAGTTTTATATGATGTAAAACCGGCAAAAGAAGGACAAAAAATAACTAGGGACACTTTGGTACATACGACGGATGCGCTTAATCGAAGGGTTAACGTACTCGGTGTAAGCGAACCGAATATCCAGATTGAAGGCTCAAACAGAATTAGGGTTCAACTTGCGGGGGTTGAAGATCAGAATCAGGCGAGGGAGATTCTTGGAACCCAGGCTACACTTACTTTCAGGGATGTCAATGACAATGTGATGCTGGATGGAACGGATCTTGTTGAAGGAGCGGCCAAACAAAGCTTTTCATCAGATACAAACCAGCCTATTGTCCTCGTCAAATTAAAGGATAAAAAGAAATTCAAAGAAGTGACAGAAAAGATTGTCAGCATGAAGCCTAACAATCAACTCGCCATTTGGATGGATTTCGAAGAGGGCGTTGACTCTTACAAAAAGGCAGCTGCGGGCGATAGCACAAAACTACTTTCTGCACCAAATGTCAACCAAGTATTTAATCAGACTGATGTTTCCATTGAAGGGAATTTTACACCTGAAGAGGCAGAGAACTTGGCTAACCTGCTCAATGCCGGTGCCCTGCCTGTTAAACTGACTGAAGTATATTCAACTTCAGTAGGGGCTAAATTTGGTGAGCAGGCCATGGATAAAACTGTCACAGCAGGAATCATTGGGATCGCGATTATATTCTTGTTTATGATCTTTTATTACCGTTTCCCAGGATTCATTGCGACAATCACTTTGTCTATCTACATTTATTTAATTTTACTCATCTTTACACTAATGAACGGGGTTCTTACTTTACCGGGTATCGCTGCCTTGATTTTGGGTGTAGGGATGGCGGTTGATGCCAACATCCTTACATACGAAAGGCTGAAGGAAGAGATCAAGCTTGGGCGGTCGCTGCGCTCAGCCTTCCAAGCAGGTAACAAGTCTTCATTTGTTGCCATTCTTGATGCCAATATAACAACCTTGTTGGCTGGAGCGGTTCTTTTTTACTTTGGTACAAGCTCTGTCAAAGGGTTTGCAACGATGCTCATATTAAGTATATTGATGAGCTTCATCACAGCGGTTTATGGATCGAGATTTCTTTTGGGTCTATGGATCAACAGTCGCTTCTTCAAGGAAAAGCCGGGATGGTTTGGCATTAAGAAGTCGGAAATCCATGACCTGTCGGAAAATATTGCTGCACATGAATTGAAAACTCCATTTGACAGGTTTGACTTTGTAAAAAACAGGAAGAAGTTTTATGCTTTTTCTGTTATTCTGCTTATGGCTGGGGCAATCGTTCTTGGCATGTTCAGATTGAATCTTGGAATTGATTTTTCAAGCGGAACTCGTGTCGAAATCGATGCGGGTAAGACTTTAACAACCGAAGAACTGAACGGGGAGTTGGATGCAGCAGGAGTGCCATCCGATGATATTGTCCTTTCCGGAACCGATCAGGAAATCGGTGTAGCTCGTTATAAAGGGGCTATGTCTAAAAATGAGATTGCTAAGCTGAAGGATCATTTTGAAGAAAAATATGGAGCAGAACCTAATGTCAGTACCGTGTCATCTACAGTAGGTAAAGAGCTGGCTAGAAACGCCTTATTTGCTCTGGCAGTAGCGGCATTGGGCATCGTCATTTATGTATCATTCCGATTTGAATATAGGATGGGACTTTCTGCTATCCTTGGCCTTGTCCATGATGCCTTTTTCATTGTAGCGTTTTTCAGTCTGACGAGGCTTGAGGTAGACCTCACATTTATTGCGGCCGTCTTGACAATTGTCGGTTATTCCATCAATGACACAATTGTCACATTTGACCGGATTCGTGAAAATATGAGAGCGAAAAAACGACTGAAAACGAAAGAGGATATTGCTGAGATCGTCAACAAGGGACTGCGCCAGACATTAACTCGATCCATCAATACCGTATTGACCGTCATCGTGACTGTAGTGGCGCTGTTGATTTTCGGCAGTGAGTCGATTCAGAATTTCTCTCTTGCGCTATTGGTCGGCCTGTTGGCAGGAACCTATTCATCCATCTTCATTTCGGCCCAGCTTTGGTATGATTTAAAGGTAAAAGAATTGGAGAAAAATGGTCCTATCAATACAGTAAAACAAAAGAAAAAGTGGTCGGATGAACCACAAGTATAGAAAAAGTAAAAGCCAAAAAAGCCGCGAATTGCGGCTTTTTTGCTTGGGATGAGAAGGGGAGTAAAATGAGACTTCCACCCGAGAACGGGCAAGCTGACTACGCCAGTGAGATTCCTGAATGACTAAGCGTTCCGAGTCTATTTTCTGTTTTGAACAGCCTTCAGGATTGGAGTATCCCATCACCCCTTATCCGGTGCATATAGCAGAAATGGCTACACTACTGTTACTATAGCGTATAGCTGAATCATCCTTCACATCTTTGGAAGCACCAAGTTCAATAGCAATTTTTGCCGTGGTGTTTTCCATTATCGTCATGGCATGGAAGGATTATTCCATTATAAATTTATCGCTTAGGAAAAACTCAATAGCGAAGCACTGATCGTAGATGCCTATGAACACCGTTCTGATGTTTGCTCATCTATCGCAGCACTAATTGGAATTGGTGCATCGAATATTAGCTGGCTTGTGCGAATAGGGGCTATATATAATAAATTGGATCATGGATGATGATCAGACAGAGAGTTACGAAAAAATCGTCTTTTCTGTTCCAAAAATTCGGCGGGTTGATGAGCTTTTACTCCCGACAGAATGGGTATTACTTAAGTCACCGTCGATCCGGAAATGCAGTGGCGGAAGGACATCGGGTAGGTAACAGGGTGAAGATATTGCTACTGGAAGAACAGGATGTTCATAATGTATTAGTGCAGATTAATTCCTATTTTAACTTCATTCAGGAGAAGTCCTTGATATTCCATTCAGTGGTGGGCGAAAACCCGGCTGAATAAAGTTAAAGCTTCCAGCGGAGCTCGATAAACCTGGGCACAAATACGCCAAGGCGCATTTGATTAAAGTTGCTATGAGAAGTGACATAGGTTTTATCTCCCCCAAGGAATTTGAAAGGCTCTCTCCCATTTTGTATAATAGGAAGTCTGGGAGAGTGAGTAAATGTTACAGTCAAATACACGCTGGATCGTAAAAAAAGCTGATGAGAAAGCGGTTCAAATACTATCTGGTGAGCTTAATATATCTCTGTTGGCCGCCACATTGCTTGTAAATAGGGGGATCACTGATCCTGCTGAAGCTTATCGATTTTTACATATTGAAAAGGAAGACTTCCATGACCCTTTTTTAATGCAAGATATGAATAAAGCTGTTGAACGGATACGCCGGGCGATTGATGAGCAGGAAAAAATTCTTGTATACGGCGATTATGATGCCGATGGTGTAACTAGCACCACAGTATTAATGACAGTCTTGAGGGATCTGGGAGCTTCGGTTGATTTTTACATACCAAATCGTTTTACAGAAGGATATGGGCCAAATGAAAATGCTTTTCGTCAGGCTGCTCATAATGGAGTCAAACTAATTATTACCGTAGATACTGGTATTGCATCTGTTCATGAGGCAGAAGTTGCAAAGCAGCTTGGAATGGATTTGATTATAACGGATCACCATGAAATTAGACCGGAAATACCGTCGGGTTACGCTATTATCCATCCAAGATATGGCGACCCGATATATCCGTTTCCAGATCTTGCGGGAGTCGGTGTCACATTTAAGCTGGCGCATGCACTATATGGATCAGTACCGGACTCCTTGCTGGATCTTGTAGCTGTCGGAACAATTGCAGACCTTGTTCCATTACATGGGGAGAATCGACTTATCGTGAAAAAAGGCCTTCGTGTTCTCAGTCGTTCAGAGCGTCCCGGACTTCTGGCATTGAGCAAGCAGGCCGGAGTAAATCTTGTTGAAGCGAATGAAGAAACGGTAGGTTTCACAATCGCTCCTCGTTTAAATGCAGCGGGCAGGCTATATTCAGCAGACCCTGCTGCCGAGCTTTTGTTATCGGAAAATAATGAGACAGCAGAAAGGCTTGCCAATGATATTGAACAATTTAATCATGAGAGAAAAGATATTGTTGCAGAGATAACAAAAGAAGCCATAGAAATGGTCGAAGCACTTTACCCACCTTCCGAAAATCATGTACTTGTCATTGGAAAAGAGGGATGGAATCCAGGAGTGATCGGTATTGTAGCTTCAAGGCTGACCGAAAAATATTACAGACCGGCGATTGTCTTGGGCTATGATGAGGAGAAGGGAGAGGCCAAGGGGTCTGCGCGAAGTATCAAAGGCTTTGATTTGTTCGCTAACCTGCTGACATGTGCAGATTTAATGGAGCATTTTGGCGGACACCCAATGGCTGCAGGAATGACGCTCCCAATCTCTAAAGTGGATGAGCTAAGACAGAGGTTAGGGGCTGCGGCTGAAGAGCAGCTGAGTGAAGAAGATTTAATCCCATTCACTGATCTGGATGCAGAAGCTTTGCTGGCTGAAGTGGATTTAGACTCGATAAAAGAATTGGACAAGCTTGCGCCATATGGTGTGAGCAATCCAAAGCCGAAGTTTATGATCAAAGATGCAGATCCACAGGATATAAGGAAAATCGGGACGAATCAAAATCATCTCAAGCTGACTTTAAAACAGGATGGCGGTCTACTTGATGGAATTGGCTTTAATCTTGGTTATATTGCGGACAGCATTTCACCTGAAGCCAAGTTGTCTGTTATCGGGGAACTGGCAATCAACGAATGGAATAATATCAGGAAACCGCAAATATTTATTAGAGACGCTTGTATTAATAGCTGGCAGCTTTTTGACATGCGTGGCAACAAGCGCCTTGATACCTGGCTTCCTTTGCTGCCGAAAAACGATGCGAATTTTGTCGTTTTTAATCGACAAACACTGGATGAGTTTCCGTTAGATATACTGGCGTCAGATGTTAAGTTGATTTCGAGTTTCCAAGAGGCGAAAGAACTAGTCATTGATGGGAAAAGCATTGTGTTTCTTGATATTCCACCGAATTTATCCCTTCTTGAGGCGTTAATTGAAGGGAAGTCTCCAAATCGAATATACGCTCATTTTTCTCATGATCAAGCTCAATTTTTTAAAACAATCCCAACAAGAGAACATTTCAAATGGTATTACGCTTTTTTGGCAAAAAGACGCACTTTTGATGTGAGGAAGTACGGAAAAGACCTTGAAGCCTATCGTGGATGGTCAACAGAAACAGTCCAGTTTATGACTCAAGTGTTTTTTGAACTGGAATTTGTTACAATTAAAGAAGGTGTTATTGCTATTAACCAAGTGAAAATGAAGAAAGATTTGTCTGATTCTCCTGCCTATCAACAGAAACAGGCGGACATTGAACTTGAAAATGTACTGGTTTATTCATCGTACCAGGAATTAAAACAATGGTTTGAAAAACGAGTAGCACACCCTGTTTATCATGAGGAGGAAGTAGATGCATGGACTTAAAACAATATATTACAATCGTGCCGGATTGGCCTCAAAAAGGGATTTTATTTAAAGATATAACGACATTGATGGATAACGGGGAAGCATTCCGTTATGCAACGGATCAAATTGTTGAATATGCGAAAGAAAAAGAAATAGATCTTGTTGTTGGTCCTGAAGCCCGCGGGTTCATCATTGGCTGTCCTGTTGCCTATGCGCTTGGCGTCGGTTTTGCCCCTGTAAGAAAAGAGGGGAAGCTTCCAAGGGAAACAATCAAGGCCAGCTATGGAAAAGAATATGGAAAAGATGCTTTGACTATTCACAAGGACGCCATTAAAAAAGGTCAGCGTGTCCTGATTGTTGATGATTTATTGGCAACCGGGGGAACGATTCAAGCGACAATCGAACTTGTCGAAAAATTAGGCGGCATCGTTGTCGGCATTGCTTTCCTCATTGAGCTTTCATATTTGGATGGAAGGGAAACCCTTGAGGATTATGATTTATTATCATTAATAACATTTTAAATGACTAAAAAATGGATAAAAAGCACTCTCCATTGAGTGCTTTTTATTATATCCATTTAAATAAAATTCGATATAATTTGAGATAAATCATGGAAAAAGCTATCTCGTTCTTTACATTCAACGTATAAAAAACGATAATAGTATTCATATTCTATTTTTATTCGACACATTTTCAAAATTTTTATTTTAATTAAAAAGGTGATCCTTGTGGCAAAAGATAATATTTTAGCAGCGGAAGATGTTTTTGAACGGGTAAGTAAATATTTAAACGAGGAACATATTGAATTGGTAAAAAGGGCTTATGAATTCGCCCGCCAGGCCCATAAGGATCAGTTTCGAAAATCCGGGGAACCGTATATTATCCATCCGATCCAAGTGGCAGGTATTCTTGCTGACCTCGAATTGGATCCAGCTACGGTTGCAGCTGGCTTTCTTCACGATGTTGTAGAGGATACACAGGTGACAATCAAGCAGATTTCCGAAGAGTTTAACAGCGAAGTAGCGATGCTTGTTGACGGTGTCACCAAGCTTGGGAAAATAAAATATAAATCGCACGAAGAGCAGCAGGCGGAAAACCATAGGAAGATGTTTGTTGCTATGGCGAAAGATATTCGAGTTATTTTGATTAAGCTTGCTGACCGCCTCCATAATATGCGTACGTTAAAGCATCTTGCTCCCGAGAAACAAAGAAGGATTGCCAATGAAACGCTGGAAATCTTTGCTCCGCTTGCCCATCGGCTTGGAATTTCGAAAATCAGATGGGAATTGGAAGATACATCACTTCGATATCTGAACCCGCAGCAATACTACCGGATTGTTAATCTGATGAAACGGAAGCGTGCTGAAAGGGAAGAGTACTTGGACAACGTCATTGACGGGGTACAAAAGCAGCTGGAAGAAGTAGAAATTAAGGCTGAGTTATATGGAAGGCCTAAACATATTTTTTCCATCTACCGGAAAATGACCCTGCAGCATAAACAATTCAATGAAATCTATGATCTTCTTGCAGTGAGGATTATTGTCAATAGTATTAAGGATTGCTACGCTGTCCTTGGAATCATCCATACGTGTTGGAAGCCGATGCCTGGAAGATTCAAGGATTATATTGCTATGCCCAAGCCGAACATGTATCAGTCGCTCCATACAACAGTTATAGGACCAAAAGGTGAGCCGCTGGAAGTGCAAATTCGAACAATTGAAATGCATAGGATTGCTGAGTACGGGATTGCGGCGCACTGGGCATATAAAGAAGGAAAGACAATTGACCAAAGGGCTTCATTCGATAAGAAGCTTTCCTGGTTTCGAGAAATTTTGGAATTCCAAAATGAATCGGCCAATGCCGAAGAGTTTATGCAATCGTTGAAAGTCGATTTATTTTCCGATATGGTGTTTGTCTTCACTCCAAAAGGTGATGTACTTGAACTTCCGGCTGGATCAGTACCGATTGATTTTGCTTATCGGATTCATTCAGAGATTGGTAACAAAACAATCGGAGCGAAAGTTAACGGAAAGATGGTGACGTTGGACTATAAGCTGAATACTGGAGACATTATAGAGATCCTTACATCCAAACATTCATATGGTCCAAGCCAGGATTGGCTCAAGCTCGCACAAACGTCCCAGGCGAAAAATAAAATCAAACAATTTTTCAAGAAACAGAGAAAAGAAGAAAATATTATCAAGGGCAAGGAATTGGTCGAAAAAGAAATCAAAGAACTTGATTTTGACATTAAAGATATCCTTGTTCCGGAAAACATTGAAAGAACGGCAGAGAAATTCAATTTTCCAAGTGAAGATGATATGTATGCGGCTGTCGGCTATAATGGGATTTCGGCACAGCAAGTTGCCAATAAATTGACAGACAAGTTGAGAAAAAAACGGGATGAAGAAGAGGCTGTAAAAGAAATTGTATCCGAGGGCAGACAGAGTCCGCGTCCAAGAAGACACGAAGCAGGTGTAAGAGTTAAAGGAGCGGATAATCTACTTATTCGGCTTTCGCGTTGCTGTAACCCAGTTCCTGGTGATGAAATCATTGGATTTATCACAAAAGGGAGGGGCGTTTCCGTTCATCGCTGTGACTGTCCGAATGTAACAAGCTCTGACCAGGAGAACCGTCTTATTCCTGTTGAATGGGTACAGGGAGGCAATTCACTTAAAGAATATAATGTTGATATTGAAGTTTTGGGCTATGACCGCCATGGACTTTTAAACGAAGTCCTACAGACAGTTAGTGGTACAAGAACGAACATTACAGCTGTGACAGGCAGGACAGACCGAAATAAAATGGCTACGATTATGGTGACTATCGCAATCCATAACATCAGCCATCTTCATAAAGTTGTGGATAAAATTAAACAGATTCCAGATGTATATGCAGTCCATCGAATCATGAACTAAAGGGGCATATGAAAGTGAAAATCGTGCTTCAAAGATGCAGTCAAGCAAAGGTGACTGTGGAAGGAAAAGTAGCTGGAGCCATCGACAAAGGCTTCGTTCTATTAGTTGGCATTACACATGATGATACCGAAAAGGAAGCTGAATGGCTTGCGGATAAAATCGTCAACCTCCGTATTTTTGAGGATGGGGATGGAAAGATGAACCGTTCATTAAAAGATGTAGAAGGTGAAATCCTGTCAGTCTCACAGTTTACACTTTACGCTGACTGTAATAAAGGCAGGCGTCCAAGCTTTGTCGATGCAGCATCGCCAGACAAAGCAAATCCCTTATATGAGCATTTTAACGAACTGCTGCGGAGCAGAGGAGTCAAGGTGGAGACAGGTGTTTTCGGAGCTATGATGGAGGTTGACCTAGTCAATGATGGGCCTGTCACTCTTGTTTTAGAGAGAACCAGAGAACCAATTGAAAAATAACTAAAGCGGCACTGAATTAAGCGGTGCTTTATTTTTTAAAAAAAGCTTGTTAAATGAAAAAGTTGATAATGAATAAAAATATGGTGAAGCTACTATTTTTAGCGGTTTCCAAAATGGATCTTTGATATCTTGATTGTTCGGTTCTCTTACAAATTCAATACAATTTTTCTTTGCAAGCCCCAAACTTACTGAAGTTTTTTTGCCCTTGTCTTAAAGAAATATCATTTGCACCACCTTCATAATCAGAGTTTTTAAATTGAACACCGTCATCTTCCCAAAAACATATGGTACAAATCTCATAGATATCTGTTAGCTTTTCATCTAATGATTTATATCCACAACAAAGGCAAGTATATTTCATATTGGCACCTCAGTCATTTTCGAGATTCCGCATTTTATTGTTATAGTTTTGCTGGACAAGAATTACGCAGTAAAGTGAACGCAAGCTATCAATAGGTTCCCGTCATTTATATTGCGTTACGTGCTTTCGCTAGTAAAAACTATTTATAGATACTGCACCTTTAAAATAGTTAATCTAATCATATTTTTAATTGATTTTTCCTGAAAATATCTTTTGTTCAAAAAAGTTACTGAGTTTAAATTTAATCTATCCATCATAAAAAAAGGGGCTTCCGTTTTAAATCAGGTAGCCCCTTTTTTATGTTCGTTGATTTTTGGAGGTTAATCAGATCGAAGGAGGGTTATTTTCTGTAAAATTATTCCTTAAAGAAATCCTTCAGCCCTTTTACAATTGCGTCAGTGACCTTCTCATGATATTTCTTCGATTGTATTACTTCTTCTTCATCTTTATTGCTCAAATATCCAAGTTCCAGCAAGATGGCTGGTTGGGTATTTTCTCTTATGACATAGTAGTTCCCAAATTGTGTACCACGGTCTTTGAGCTTAAGCGATTTGGACAAATGACTGTGCAGTGTGTCCGCCAACCGCTTTTCATAAGAATGAAAATAATATGTCGTATGCCCAGAAGCAGAAGCGTCATCAATGCT
The DNA here is from genome assembly GCF_014836955.1 of Bacillus norwichensis. Taxonomy (GTDB): domain Bacteria; phylum Bacillota; class Bacilli; order Bacillales; family Bacillaceae_C; genus Siminovitchia; species Siminovitchia norwichensis. Next base: position 223,636 of record NZ_JACSPV010000001.1, on the reverse strand, counting down.
GTCATAATGCAGACTGATGAAAATATCTGCAGTATTTTCGGCAGCTGTGTTGGTTCTGCCATAAAGTGGTACATATTTGTCGCCAGACCTTGTCATGACAACTTGTGCACCGGCTTTTTCAAGTTTTTTTTCAAGTAGCTTTGCTGTTTTTAACGTTATTTCTTTTTCAATAGCTCCGTTTGCCCCCGCCGCGCCCTGATCATGGCCTCCGTGTCCTGCATCAATTACGATCAGCTTTCCGGATAATCCTTTTCCAGGTCTTCTTTGGCTGGCAGGTCTATCAGTCGATGAAACGATCCAATCGGCTATGTATCCTTTTTTTCCTTCAGATGTCTTTACTTCCACCCAATTTTTCTTTTGATTGATTACTTCGTATACTTCTCCAGCGTATGCTTGTCCCACAACTTTTGATTTGAGCTCGGGTTTTTTCCTAATCATTGAGTCATCATGAAGCACCATGATATTGGTTGATTTATGTTTTGTTTTTTTGCCGCCTATCTCTTTTTTCTTAATATATTCACTGCTGATCCATGCAGTTCCGGACTCAAAAGAAATCTTGCTCCATCCATTGTTTTCTTCAATGATTTTTACCTTGTGGCCTTCGTTCAGCTTACCCAAAATATCGCTGTCAGTACTTGGTTTAGAACGTACATTCAGGCCTTGAACGGTGATGCTGCCTTCATTTGGCTTTGCTGTTGTTTTCTCTTTGGAGGCCAGCCATCCTGCAATCCATCCGCTTTCACCTGAGGGCAGTTCAATTTCATACCATTCATCCTTTTCTTTGATAATCGGGTATGTTTCTCCTTTTTTCAATTGGGTAATAACTGAATAAGACGTGTCTGGTTTTTCGCGGACATTTACGATTTCACCTGTGATTGTGGCGGTTTCGGAGTCTGCGGTGGTAAGTGACTGATCCTTGCCGCATCCGGCGATTATAAAAATGAGTGCAAGAATCATCAATAATTCTTTTTTCCCCACGGTCATTCCGCCTTTCTCTCTTGGTAATTATTATCGCATGATGAGCAAAAATAAAAAAGTGGAATCATACTTTTCTTCTAGCAGACATAAAGGAAATCCTGTTATTAATTTTCAAGGAATCAGACTAATGTCCAGTGTGCCAACATTACGGGGGTTTCGTTTAAATTGCCCAGACGCTGAATTGTGGTCTTGTCTTTCATATAAATGAGGGAATTTGGAAATAATAAAGGAATATCAATTCCAGGAGGAGTTTTATGAGAATCAATGAAAAAGGGCGAAACACAGGAACAGCTTTGCCAAACACAGATGGCCTTCACTTACAAAATCTCCTCGAAAAGGAATTAGGAGAAGTTCCGGCTTCATTTGGGAATGAATATGGTTGGGATCATTCAGATATTCAATTTTTAAAAAGAGGCCTTGAACGGGGTTAAACGTTGACAAAAGCGGTATACGTTCGTATGATATATAGATAAATTACAGATAGTTCATCCGATGAGGGAGAGAGTAACCAGGAACAATTTGTTCAGAGAGGAAATATCCAGGCTGAAAATATTTCCGGAAATTGCCCTGATGAAAGACACTCCTTAGGATTCCTCTTTGAACAGCTTTATTGCTCAGTAGGAGAAGGACGCTTACAAGCGTTATGTGAAAAAGTGAAAGTGATGATCGCTTTTAAAAAGGGTGGCACCGCGGGAAATACTCTCGTCCCTTGTTTTTCGAAACAAGAGACTGGGAGTTTTTTGTTTTTTATCTGGAATGATAGAAAGGAGAAATGAGGTTGTCAATTCAAATACCTAGAGGTACGCAGGATATTCTTCCAGGAGAAATTGAAAAGTGGCAGTTCATTGAAAAAAAAGCCAAAGATATTTGCAGAAGATATCTATACAAAGAAATTAGGACTCCAATTTTTGAACATACAGAGCTTTTTCAACGGAGTGTTGGGGACACAACTGATATTGTTCAAAAAGAGATGTACACCTTTGAAGACAGGGGTGGCCGTAGTCTGACACTGCGTCCAGAGGGAACGGCTGCAGTCGTTCGCTCTTACGCCGAAAATAAAATGTATGGGCAAGCAGTCCAGCCTGTTAAGCTTTATTATTTTGGACCGATGTTTCGTTATGAGCGTCCGCAGGCAGGTCGTTTCCGCCAGTTTGTTCAATTTGGTGTAGAAGCCATTGGAAGCGACGATCCTGCTATTGATGCGGAAGTCATTTCACTTGCAATGGAGATATATAGAGAAGTCGGTTTGAAAAAGCTTCGATTAGTCATCAATAGCCTCGGGGACAGCTCCAGTAGAAAAGCACACAGGGATGCGCTTATCGCCCATTTTCAGCCGAGGATCGGGGAGTTCTGTAGTGATTGCCAGCAGCGCCTTGAAACGAACCCATTGAGGATTTTGGACTGTAAACGAGATCGGGATCACGAGCTTATGACGTCTGCCCCTTCCATACTTGATTATTTGAATGAAGAATCAAGACATTACTTCGAAACTGTGAAAAAGCATTTGTCTGATATGAAAATCGAGTTTGTGGTGGATCCCACTCTTGTTAGAGGATTAGATTATTACAATCACACAGCTTTTGAAATTATGAGTGAGGCTGAGGGCTTCGGTGCCATTACTACTTTGTGCGGTGGGGGAAGATACAATGGCCTCGTACAGGATGTGGGTGGCCCTGATCAACCTGGAATCGGCTTTGCGCTTAGTATTGAACGACTATTAAGCGCACTTGATGCAGAAGGAGTTGCCCTTCCTCACGAAACAACTGTTGATTGTTATATTATTGCCCTTGGTGACAGTGCGATGGACTATACTGTTCCTCTTTTACAAGAACTTCGCAGAGCAGGTCTTACTGCTGAAAAAGATTATATGGGGCGTAAGATGAAAGCTCAATTTAAAGCTGCTGAACGGGTCAATGCCAAATATGTTCTGATTATTGGAGAAGAGGAACTGGAAAAAGGCACAGCGGTTATAAAAAATCTACAAACGAGCGAACAGGAAAATGTTTCGCTTGATAATATTGTTGAATTTTTAAATAGAGGATGACAAGGAGAGTTTACCTATGTTTGGAAGAACTTATTATTGTGGAGAAATTACTGAAAAGGCAATTGGAGAATCAGTTCAATTAAAAGGCTGGGTACAAAGACGCCGTGATTTAGGTGGTTTAATTTTCATCGATCTTCGTGACCGCACTGGAGTCGTTCAAATTGTTTTTAACCCGGGAGTATCAAAAGAAGCACTAGAAACTGCCGAAACTCTTAGAAACGAGTTTGTTATTGATGTGAAAGGCGAAGTGGTGAAACGGGAAGAATCCACTTTTAACCCTAAAATAAAGACAGGTACAATCGAAGTAATTGTCAATGAAGTAACCATTATTAATAAAGCAAAAACACCTCCATTTATGATTGAGGACAAAACAGATGCAGCGGAGGACATCCGTTTAAAATACCGTTATCTGGATTTGCGTCGATCTGAGATGTTCGAAGTGTTTAAGATGCGTCATGATGTCACAAAAACAATCCGTAATTACTTGGATGAAAGTGGTTTTCTTGATATTGAAACGCCGATGCTAACGAAAAGCACTCCGGAAGGAGCCAGGGACTATCTTGTACCGAGCCGTGTTCACCCAGGTGAATTTTACGCATTGCCTCAGTCCCCACAGCTGTTTAAACAGCTTCTGATGGTGAGCGGGTTTGATAAATACTATCAGATCGCCCGTTGTTTCAGAGATGAAGATCTACGGGCGGACCGTCAGCCTGAGTTCACTCAAGTGGATATTGAAGCAAGCTTTATGGATCAAAAGGAAATCATGGAAATGGTCGAAGAAATGATGGCCAAAATCATGAAAGATGTGAAGGGTATAGATGTTCCAGAGCACTTCCCAGTGATGACATATGATGAGGCAATGGCACGTTTCGGTTCTGATAAGCCAGATACCCGTTTTGAAATGGAGCTTCAGGATGTTTCTGAAATCGTGAAGGACTCAGGATTTAAAGTGTTTTCCGGAGCAGTTCAATCTGGAGGACAGGTAAAATCTATCGTTGTAAAACAGGCCGCAGAAAAGTATTCTAGAAAAGATATTGATGCACTCGGTGAATTTGCCGCCATTTACGGGGCAAAAGGGCTTGCTTGGATGAAAGTTGAAGAAGACGGCATTAAAGGGCCGATCGCTAAATTCTTTAATGAAGAAGAAGTCAAGCAACTTACAACTTTTCTTCACGCAGAAGTCGGAGATATAATTCTTTATGTTGCCGACAAAAAGAGTGTAGTGGCTGACGCCCTCAATGCTTTAAGGTTGAAGCTTGGCAAAGAGCTTGGACTCATTGATGAATCTAAATTTAATTTCCTTTGGGTAGTTGACTGGCCGTTATTAGAATACGATGAAGAAGAAGGGCGCTATACTGCTGCACATCATCCATTTACAATGCCTGTTAGAGAAGATGTCGAATACCTTGAAACAAACCCTGAGCGTGTACGTGCTCAAGCCTATGACCTTGTGTTAAATGGATATGAGCTCGGGGGAGGTTCATTAAGGATATTTGAAAGAGATGTACAGGAGAAAATGTTCAAAGCTCTTGGATTCTCGCAGGAGGAGGCTCAAGAGAAGTTTGGCTTTTTACTTGAAGCCTTTGAATATGGAACTCCACCTCATGGAGGGATTGCGTTAGGTCTTGACAGAATGGTGATGCTTCTGGCCGGACGCTCGAGCCTTAGGGATACAATCGCTTTTCCGAAGACGGCAAGTGCCAGCGATCTTCTAATGAAAGCGCCGGATGAAGTGGATAGCAAACAATTAAGAGAATTGCACCTTCAGGTTGATCAGAAGAAAATATAAATGGGAAACCTGCCAATTGTTTCGTTTGATATATTATTCGTCGTGTGATAATATTTAAGCAATAAGAAAGTCCTGATGTGTACGTCTAAATACCTTATCGTTTTGACCGACAAGTTTTAACTACGGGAGCTTGGAGTTTTCAAATCAATGGCATGCCTTTGGTTTAAGGACGCTAGAGATTTGAAGCAGAGCACCCACCTGCCGAGAGCGGGTTCAAAACAAAGGATCTTAAGGACGGCACAATTGGGACTTTTATTTTTTTGTCAGCAAAAGCAGTCTGCATGAGAGGCAGGTTGCTTTTTTTATTGTTATGGTTGTTGATCCTGCGATGCGACGGAGGGCGTGGCAGTGTAAGCGAAGTGACAGGATGTCGCGATTTGAGGCGGCCAGGTGCCATCATATTGAGGTGACAAACCGCTTATCTGTGGTGGCTGAAGGTCTTCCTTATCAAACCTTGTGATTGTCTCCTAAGGCTGCGCCCCCGCTTTTCTTACTTGCAAAACATTTCTTTTTACATTAATCTTAGGCAAGAATTGATTTTTTGCTGGAGATGATTTGGATGTTGCATCAGTTTTCGCGCAATGAATTGGCGATAGGAAAAGAAGGATTGGAAATATTGAGAAACAGCACAGTAGCTGTTCTAGGAATCGGCGGAGTCGGCTCATTTTCCGCAGAGGCACTTGCGAGGTCAGGTGTTGGCAAATTGATTCTTGTTGATAAAGACAACGTGGATATCACGAATGTCAATAGACAGGTTATTGCTTTGCTGTCAACTGTTGGAAAGCCGAAAGCGGATTTGATGAAAGAAAGGATAAAAGACATTAATCCAGAATGTGAAGTCGTTGCTTTAAAGATGTTTTATACAGAAGAGACATACGAAGAATTCTTTTCACATGATCTCGATTTTGTCGTGGATGCTTCTGATACGATTTCATATAAAATTCATTTGATTAAGGAATGCCTTAAAAGGGATATCCCAATGATTTCAAGCATGGGTGCTGCCAATAAAATGGACCCGACCCGCTTTATGATCAAGGATATTTTTAAAACTCATACAGATCCCATTGCAAAGGTAATTAGAACAAGGCTGAGAAAAGAGGGCATCAAAAAAGGAGTTCCTGTTGTATTCTCAGATGAGAGTCCGATTGTCGTCAAGGAAGATGTGGTTCAAGAAGTCGGAAAGCAGGATTCCGATATTAGGAAGGCGAAAATGCCACCTTCATCCAATGCTTTCGTTCCTTCAACTGCCGGCTTAATTATGGCAAGCCATGTAGTCAGGGAGCTTCTGAAGGGGATTCATATTGAGCGAGTTAATAAGGGTTGAATTACCCAAGACTACGGATGTTAGGATGGGCTTAGTTCATTTTTTCAGTTTTCAATATGCCAAGGCGTTGAAAGATGCCTCATATATAGATTCTGATAAAAAGGATCATCAGCAGGGATAATCCCTACCATTGCTTACTTTTATAAAAAGTGGTGACTACTAGCAAGCCAACTTTAATTTGTGGTTCGAATTTTCAACGGCCTAAACAAGGTTGTCCAGTATGCCAGTGACAGGTGGCTTTCTGTGACAACCTTTTCTGTTTTTCTAAAATTGGACACGCGGAAAGTGTCAAATCATTTTTTATGCAAAAACAGTCGACGAAAAACGAACAATCCGTTTTTCGCCTACTGATTTACTTTATTTAGAGGCTAGTTATTTTGGATCTTTTCATACACTGCTGCCAAAGCCTGCTCGAATTTCCCAGTTTTTTTCGGTTTATAATATTCTTTTCCTTTTATTTTATCAGGCAGATATTGTTGCCTAACCCAGCCGGCTTCATAGTTGTGGGGATATTTATAGTCAATTCCCCTTCCCAATGATTTTGCCCCTTTATAATGTGAGTCTTTTAAATGGAGCGGAACTTCACCACTTTTACCTGAACGAATATCGCTTAATGCTTCATCCATCGCTTTGTAGGCAGAATTGGATTTTGGAGACAGGCAGAGCTCAATCACTGCGTTTGCTAGTGGAATCCGAGCTTCAGGAAAACCGATTTTTTCTGCTGTTTGTACCGCAGCGAGAACTCTAGAGCCTGCTTGCGGATTGGCGAGGCCAATATCTTCATACGCGGTTACGAGCAATCTCCTGGAAATGCTTGGCAAATCGCCTGCTTCAATCATTCTCCCGAGGTAATGCAGAGCAGCATTCACATCACTGCCGCGGATTGATTTTTGAAAAGCGCTCATAACATCATAATGGGCATCGCCATCTTTATCATGGGAGAAAGCTTTTTTCTGCAGGCATTCTTCAGCTACTTCCACTGTAATATGAATAACTCCGTCCTTATTTGGCTCAGTTGAAAGGACAGCGAGTTCTAGTGCATTCAAAGAGCTTCTTACATCTCCACCACTTGCGGAAGCAAAATGATGAAGAGCGTTTTCGTCTAGGTTTATTTCATATTTGCCAAGGCCGCGCTCTTCATCATGGAGGGCTCTTTCAATTGCTTTGAAAATTTCAGGCTCTTCCAAATGAAAAAGCTCAAAGATCTGACAACGACTCCTGATTGCCGGATTAATTGCATGGTAAGGGTTGCTTGTGGTAGCGCCAATCAGAATAATCATGCCATTTTCTAAATATGGGAGCAGGAAATCTTGCTTTCCTTTGTCAAGGCGGTGAACCTCATCCAACAATAGAATCACTTTCCCACTCATTTTCGCTTCTGCAGCGACTATCTCCATGTCCTTTTTATTATTCGTTACTGCGTTTAAGGAACGGAAAGCGTAGTTGGTGCTTCCTGCTATGGCACTTGCTATTGATGTTTTTCCGATGCCTGGGGGACCATATAAAATCATGGATGAAAGCTGTTTTGCTTTTACCATCCTAGAAATGATTTTCCCTTCTCCGACAAGATGTTGCTGACCAACGACCTCATCAATTGTTCTTGGGCGCATCCGAAAGGCCAAAGGTTGTGCTTTCATGACATCCTCTCCAAACTGCTGTCTTGTTTTCTTTATAGAAAAAATGTGAGATTAATGACAATTTGTGTATCTCTAGTGCAAATCACTCATAAACTTCGCAACTTATATGCCTCCCTGGGGGAAGATATTTGGTGAAGAGAGCAAGACTGTATGATGTTGGCTCAATACAGCAGCATACATAGCCGTTTTCCTCTAATAAATTTATGAGGTGGTTCAAAAAGTGAAGTGGCAGAACGTCGTTCAGCTGAGTTCTATCGATGGCCATACTGAAAAAAATTATGCTTTCAACAGCGCGCTGATAAGCAGGCACTCTCACATTTCCTTAATCTTAATTTGACAGAGCTAGCCATCTGTACTTAGGTTAGTAAGCACTTCGCATTTCTCATTGCTACTATCATACCAAACTTGCGTGCTATATGCATTTTGGATAGGGGTTATGTTATAATGGAGCAATGCAAAGGGGTAGGAGACTTGAAAAAAAGAGATCAATTACCAAAGAGGTTTATTTTGTTTATTGTTGGGCTTCTTGTGATGTCGCTCGGAATTGCGCTGATGATTGTCTCTGATTTTGGGGCGTCTCCATGGGATGTTCTTCATGTGGGTCTTTATTATCAGTTTGGTTTAACAATCGGGACATGGAGCATTATCGTCGGTTTTGTCGTATTGGGCAGTGCCGGTTTAATGATGAGAGAATGGCCGCAATTCGGTGCTTATTTGAATATGATTGTCGTTGGGATATTTATTGATATGTTCATGATGCTTCCATTCATGACTGAACCCGAAACATGGCTGGGAAAAGGAGTTATGTTTATGGGGGGAATGGTAATCTACGCTTATGGCATGGGAGTCTATTTGTCCGCAGAGCTTGGAGCCGGTCCAAGAGACAGCTTTATGCTGGCATTGACTGCTAAGACGAAGTGGAGAGTCTCCAATGCCAGACGGTTGATGGAAGTAGGGGTTTTGATAATTGGTTGGTTACTCGGAGGTCCTATTTTTATCGGTACGATTGTATTCAGTATTGCTGCAGGTACTTTCATTGGTATTGCTTTGCCGCAATGCCAAACATTTACAAATAAATGGCTGAAAAATACAGTAAAAGATAAAAAAGTGAACGAAATTGAACGGGGTGCAAGTGTATGAAAATTTCTACCAAAGGTCGTTATGGTTTGACCATCATGATTGAACTTGGAAAAAGATATGGAGAGGGCCCCATATCCTTGAAGTCGATAGCGCAGTCTCATAATCTTTCGGAGCATTATCTTGAGCAGCTTGCAGGTCCTCTTCGCAATGCAGGGCTGGTCAAAAGCGTGAGGGGGGCATATGGCGGCTACATATTGGCTAAAGAGCCTTCAGAGATTACGGCTGGCGATATCATCCGCGTATTAGAGGGGCCCATCAGTCCTGTCGAAGGAATCGAGGATGAGGAGCCTGCAAAAAGATCGTTATGGATCAGAATACGTGACGCAGTAAAGGACGTTTTGGACAGTACAACTGTTGAGGATTTGGCTAACCATGAAGATGAAGGCCAAGTACAGCCCTACATGTTTTATATTTAATCTTAGAAATTGGTGGGAACAATGAATAATATTTATTTGGATCATGCTGCTACAACACCGCTCCATCCACAGGCTGCGGAGCAAATGACAACAGTTATGAAAGAGATATACGGGAATCCATCCAGTATCCATGCTATTGGCCGCCAGGCCCGTCATTTGCTGGATTTGGCGAGAGCAAAAGTGGCCCGTACAATCCAGGCCAAAGACAATGAAATTGTCTTTACGAGCGGTGGGACGGAAGCAGATAATCTTGCAATCATAGGCACAGCAATCGCAAATAGAGATAAAGGGAAGCATGTTATTACATCTTCTATCGAACATCACGCTGTACTTCACGCCTGTAACTTCCTAGAGAGGGAAGGGTTTGAAGTGACATATGTCCAACCGGATGAAAATGGCTTGGTTGGTGTGGAAGAAATAGAAAAAGCTCTTCGTGATGACACCATTCTGGTATCGGTTATGTTTGCTAACAACGAAGTAGGAGCTATTCAGCCAATTAAGAAAATCGGTTCATTATTAGAAAGCCACCAGGCTTATCTCCATACGGATGCTGTTCAGGCATACGGAACTGAAAAAATTGATGTAAATGATCTCCAAGTTGATCTTTTATCTGCTTCAGCCCACAAAATAAATGGTCCAAAAGGCGTTGGGTTTCTTTATATCAAGAATGGAACAAGGATTGATACTTTGTTCTATGGAGGAGAGCAAGAACTAAAAAGACGGCCGGGAACGGAAAACCTTGTGTCTATTGCGGGGTTTGCCGAGGCTGCATCTATCTCCTCAAGTATGTTAGACGAAAAAAGACAGACATATAAACAATTAAAAGATAAATTTCTTCAGACACTTGTTGATGAAGAAATTGAATTTATGATTAATGGTTCAACGGAAGGATCGGTTCCTCACGTTTTGAATATCAGCTTTCCTGGCACAGAAGTGGAATCACTTCTCGTGAATTTAGATCTAGCAGGAATAGCTGCTTCAAGCGGTTCTGCCTGCACGGCTGGTTCTATTGAGCCTTCTCATGTCTTGACCGCTATGTTTGGCGGCGGATCAGAACGGACTCGAAATTCAATCCGCTTCAGTTTCGGACTTGGCAATACAGAGAACCAGATCGTGGAGGCCGCTAAGAAAACAGCTGAAATCGTCCGAAGGCTTACCATATGAAAGGAAGATTACAGTGAATAAGGAACCGAAAGATACACGTGTGATTGTTGGTATGTCCGGTGGAGTCGATTCATCTGTGGCTGCTCTCCTGCTAAAAGAGCAGGGGTATGATGTGATCGGAATTTTTATGAAAAATTGGGATGACACGGATGAATTTGGCGTATGTACGGCTACTGAAGATTATAATGACGTGATAAGAGTATGTAATCAAATTGGCATACCATACTATGCAGTTAATTTTGAACAGCAATATTGGGATAAGGTATTCACCTACTTTCTAGATGAATATAAAGCGGGAAGAACACCTAATCCTGATGTGATGTGTAATAAGGAAATCAAATTTAAGGCATTTTTGGACCATGCGCTGAAACTAGGCGCTGATTTTTTGGCGACAGGCCATTACGCGCGAGTGGAACGCAGCAATGGGGAAGTGAAAATGCTGCGGGGAATTGATGAAAATAAGGACCAGACATACTTTTTAAATCAGTTAACTCAGGACCAACTCCAAAAGGTTATGTTTCCGCTTGGGGGCATTGACAAGAAAAAAGTAAGGGAAATAGCCAAAGATGCAGGTTTGGCCACAGCAGAAAAAAAAGACAGCACTGGTATCTGTTTTATTGGGGAACGGAATTTCAAGGAATTTCTAAGCGGCTATCTTCCAGCTCAAAAAGGGAATATGGAGACTTTGGACGGGAAAAAGGTCGGTACGCATGACGGATTGATGTATTATACGATTGGGCAGCGTCATGGTCTTGGTATCGGCGGTGCCGGTGACCCGTGGTTTGTTGTCGGGAAAAACCTTGAGAAAAATGTTTTATATGTAGAACAAGGATTCAATCATCCGACATTATATTCCGACAGTATCCAAGCTATTAAAGTAAACTGGATTTCCAATCAGGAGAAAGAGACTGAGTTTACTTGTTCCGCTAAATTCCGTTATCGGCAGCCGGACGAGGAAGTTACTGTCAAGCTGTTATCGGGAAATGAAGCTGAAGTCAGATTTGCAAGACCCGTAAGGGCTGTTACACCTGGGCAGGCTGTCGTTTTTTATGACGGGGATGTTTGCCTTGGAGGAGCAACGATTGACCAGATTTTTCGGGATGGACAAAGATTAACGTATGTTGGATAGTTGAAGAGCTGCTTATTTTATAAGCAGCTCTTTCCTGGTGAGTAAGTGTAAAATGATACTAATTCTTTATTATAGCGTTAAGAGATGGGGAAAACTCGAAATAGTTTAGCTTTTATGCGTAGATGTTGAACTGGCATTTCTTTTTGCGTTAACATGGAAAAACGGGAGCTCACGCTTTTTCTATTAGGGTATATGTTATAATTTTAATAATAAAAGAACTTATGTACGGAGTGTAGCAAATGGATAAAAACAAACAGGGAATTGAATATTTACAGCAAGGAAAAATGGAAAAAGCCATTCAAATGTTTACAGGGGCGATAGAGGAAAATCCGAAGGACCCAGTAGGTTATGTAAACTTCGCCAACGTTCTTCTATCGGTTGGAGAGCCGCAACGGGCGGAGGAATTTCTCAAGCGCGCTATAGAACTGGATAATCAGGCGACAGCGGCTTACTATAGCTATGGAAATTTATATTTTAATCAGGAAAAATATCCAGAAGCAGCCGGAATGTTTGAAAAAGCTCTGGCTATTGGTCCGGAAACGAATGATTTACATTATATGCTTGGAATGTGCTTTGTAAATTTGGGAAGAAATGAATTGTCACTCCCATATCTGCAAAGAAGTGTAGAGCTGGATGCTGCAGATATTGAAGCGAAGTTCCAATATGGGTTGGCATTAGCAAGGGCAGGAGTCATGGACGAAGCAATTAAAAATCTGGCAAAAGTGGTTGAAGCTGATCCTGAGCATGCAGACGCTTTGTATAATTTGGGTGTTGCGTACACGGGCGAAGAAAACCAACTAGAAAAAGCCTTGGGCTACTTCAATAAGGCATTGGCCATCCAACCCGATCATCTTCTAGCGGGGAATGGAAAAAAACTGGTGGAACAAGTTTTAAACGAGCAAGACTAAGCATTAAGGGAGGTCCCGGCAATGGAATCACTTGATCTGTTTTCTGAAGATGAAAAATTCATAAAGGGACGGCACCTCGTTACGATTTTTCACAATGAACAAAACCTATACTCTGTTGTCAGGATTAGAGTGGAGGAAACAAACGAGGAGTATAAGGAAAAAGAAGCTGTCATCACTGGTTACTTTCCCAAAATACACGAACAGGAAACATACATTTTTTATGGAGGATTACAGGAACATCCGAAATTTGGACTCCAATTTCAAGCCAAGCACTTTAAAAAAGAAATGCCACAGACAAAACAGGGACTCGTTATGTATCTTTCCAGCGATTTATTCAAAGGAATTGGTGAAAAAACAGCTGAAAGAATTGTGGAAGCCCTTGGTGAAAATGCGATCAGTCTCATTTTAAGCAAACCATCTGTTTTGGAGGGAATCCCCCGGGTTCCGCCTGAAGTAGCCAACAACTTGTATGAAACGCTTCTTGAACACCAGGGACTGGAGCAGGTGATGATTGGCTTAAATCAATATGGATTCGGGCCGCAAATATCCATGAAGATATACCAGGTGTATAAAGAGGAAACATTGAACATCATTGAAAAAAATCCATACCAGCTGATCGAAGATGTCGAAGGAGTTGGGTTCGGCAGGGCGGATGAGCTTGGAGCTCAGCTTGGCATTGTAGGGAATCACCCACAAAGGATCAAGGCTGGCTGCTTGTATGTTCTGGATCAACAATGTATGCAAAACGGACATGTCTATTTGGAAGCGGAGCAGCTGCTTGAACAAGTAAAGCAACTGTTAGAAAACAGCCAGGATGTTGAAATTCCTTTTGAATTAATTGCGGATGCCCTCATTCAGTTAAAAGAAGAAGGTAAGGTGATTGGTGAGGAACAGCGGGTTTATATGCCTTCGCTTTATTTTTCGGAGAAAGGTCTTGTTACGAACATTAGCCGGATTATGGATCAAAAGCAATACGCAGATCAATTTCCAGAATCTGAATTTTTATTAGCGCTCGGGAATTTGGAAGAACGGTTGGACGTCCAGTATGCACCTTCCCAAAAAGAAGCGATTCAAACAGCCTTAACGAGTCCATTGATGATTTTGACAGGCGGTCCTGGAACCGGGAAAACAACAGTTATAAAAGGAATTGTGGAACTGTATGCAGAGCTTCATGGTTGTTCTCTAGATATCCATGCCTATAAAAGAGAAGATGTGTTTCCTTTTGTCTTGGCGGCCCCTACTGGCCGTGCAGCCAAAAGGATGGCCGAGTCGACCGGGCTCCCAGCGATGACCATCCATAGGCTATTGGGCATGACAGGCCAGGAGGACTTGGATACCGAAGGAGAACGAGAGATTGAGGGAAAAATCATCATTATTGATGAAATGTCGATGGTGGATACGTGGCTTGCCCATCAGCTTTTCAAGTCACTTCCTGACACCATTCAGGTCATTCTTGTGGGGGATGAAGATCAGCTACCTTCCGTTGGACCAGGGCAAGTGCTGAAAGATCTTTTAGCCTCCAATACCCTTCCGGTTGTCCAATTGACTGACATTTATCGTCAAGCAGACGGTTCGTCGATTGTGGAACTGGCACATGAAATAAAAAACGGAAAAACTCCTTCTGATATTACAATTCAGAAGAAAGACAGGTCTTTTATTAAATGCCAAGCACCGCAAATTGGGGATGTTGTTGAGAAAGTCGTAAAAAATGCTATCACAAAAGGCTACACGGCTAAGGATATTCAAATATTAGCTCCTATGTACCGAGGGCCAGCCGGAATTGATAACTTGAATAAAATTTTGCAGGAAGTTTTTAATCCGAAAAAAGAAAAAAGAAACAAGGAAATAACTTTAGGAGAGACGAAATTTCGGATAGGAGATAAGGTGCTGCAGCTTGTCAATCAACCGGAAAAAAATGTCTTTAATGGTGATATCGGAGAAATTATTTCGATCTTGTATGCAAATGAAAATGTGGAAAAGCAGGATATGATTATCGTTTCTTTTGAAGGAACAGAAGTCACATATATGCGCCAGGATTTTAATCAGATTACTCATGCTTTTTGTTGTTCTATCCATAAATCACAGGGGAGCGAGTTCCCGATTGTCATCCTTCCAGTTGTAAGGAATTATTATCGGATGCTTCGGCGCAATTTATTATATACAGCTATAACACGGAGCAGGCAATTTCTTATTCTGTGTGGAGAAGAAAGTGCCTTTCGTACTGGAATAGAACGAGAAGACGATCAAAAGAGACAAACAACATTGCGTGAGAAGCTGGCAGGTGAAAAACTACAGCCGGCCGTTGAAACACAACAATTGAATAATGAGCACGAGGACTGGTCGTATGAAGACAAGCTTTTCATGGCTGATCCCATGATTGGCATGGAAAATGTTTCACCTTATGATTTCCTCGATTGAGCAGACAATAAAAATGTTCGAAAAAGGCGGTGTTTCTTTTGCGGACATTTTCTTTATTGAAAGGCATGTCGGTCTATGACCGAAGTGGAGAAGTACTAGGCGAGGTTTGCGATATTTGCATAGGCGAAGAGGGACTGGTGACAGATCTTTTGCTGCAGATAAAAGGGTTCATCGGTAAAAAGGTACGCGTTCCCGTTCAGTCTGTTTCATCCTTTGGTGAGGATGGGATTATACTTGATAGCAATGGGCAATACTCCAAATATCGAGAGCTGGATAATGAACATACAATGCATCATGGACGCCCTTTAGCCAAAAAAAATACAATGACGCCGCATGGCGAAAAGCTCGGCTTGCTGGATGATGTATATTTTTTGGAAAAAGAGGGCACAATCGTTGGGTACGAGCTGACTGATGGTTTTTTCTCAGATATTACGGAAGGAAAGCGGGTAATCCGAACCCTCGATCCGCCAAATATGGGAAAGGATGCCATCATCGTGTCGGCAATTAACCAACGAGGTGGCAATGCCCATGATGAAATGTCCGAATTGTCAAAGCAAGGACCTTGGTAAAATTGGAGTGAATCAGTATTATTGCTGGAATTGCTTCATAGAACTTTCCATTGGGAAGGAAATCATCTATACCCACCAGGTGGAAGAAGATGGTACCTTGAGTTCCTTGGATGATCTGTTCGACGAACGGGAACGAAAGTTGAGTTAGGAGGCTGCCTTCAGGAGGCAGCCTCTTGATTTTACTTTAAGTGGTGAGAATGCATATTGGTATTCCATTCAGTGGGGGAAACTCCGGCTCCAATTGATGCCTCAGATTTTCAGAGGAAATGTATCGAGCAGAGCGCGATAAAATCTGGGTGCAAATACATCAAGGCGCATTTGATATGCTTATTCTTCTATTTTTTTCTTCCTTTCGATTAAAAATTCATAAAAAATGACACACTAATCGTAGGAGGGAGCATGTTGAAGCAAAAGCGGCACCGCTTAATATACAATTTGGCAATTTTGTTATTGTTATTTATTATTCTTTATTGCTTTTTGTTGATAAAACCCTTATGGAAACCTGTTTTCACGATTGTGTGTATTGGACTGCTGCCATTTATAATTGGTGGCTTTATTGCCTATCTTCTTTATCCGATTGTCGAAAAAATTGAGATGCTCGGCATCAATCGGATTGTTGCGATTCTTGCGATATATTTGCTGTTTTTTGGTGGGATGGGCTATGCTCTTTATATGGGGATTCCCGTTTTGATTAATCAAATCAGTCATTTTTCAGAACATGTACCTGAATTGGCAGGGCATTACAAAGGTCTTGTAAAAGACTTGCATGAATCGACTTCGAGATGGCCGGATGGAATACAGGCTCAAATCGAAGGACGCGTTGATGATTTTGAACAATGGTTGAATAAATTTTTGGAAAAGATGATGTCTATCTTCAAAGGACTCTTCAACTTTATTTTTATTTTGGCTGTCATTCCGTTCATTTCTTTTTACATATTAAAGGATCTTGATCTGATTAAACAGGCTGTGTGGTATATGACACCGAAGCGATGGAGGAAGCAAGGAAAGGAATTTCTTGCTGCAGTAAATATCTCTCTTGGAGGATACATTCGGGGGCAGCTCCTTGTTTGTTTAATCATTGGAACGGTTTCTAGTTTTTTATTTTGGATGATAGGATTGGATTATCCGGTTATTATGGGATCTATTGTTGCTTTTACAAATATAATTCCTTATTTTGGCCCGGTCATCGGGGCTGTGCCTGTCACTGCTTTTGCTTTGCTTAGCTCTGTCAAACTGGCTATGATGTCAGTCGGAATCATTGTTTTGCTGCAATTATTGGAGGGGAATGTCCTTTCACCATATATAGTTGGGAAATCAATTAATATTCATCCTCTTTTTATCATTGCCGCTTTAATTATAGGCGGAGAAGCGGGAGGGGTGATCGGAATGCTCGTCGCTGTCCCTCTTTTGGCTATTTTCAAAGTGGCTGTTGTTCATTCGCGCGACTACTTTATTAAGGTAAAACAGACTTAAGATTGACAAAGATTTTTCTATTACCTATAATTTCTAGTAGCTAATATACTGGAAAAACGAAGAAGGATCCATTCTTATTACTGCCCATCTGAGCGACGATTTTTTCGTTGCCGAAGAGAGGAATTTCCGCGGCTGAAAGAAATTCTAGATGAAGAGTAATAATGAGCTAATCCGGAGTGCAGTTAAAAGCCTGCCGTTTACCGCGTTAAGGTCCTGAGAGATGGCAAAAGTGTAATTCTTTGCTAAATCAGGGTGGTACCGCGTCTAAGCTTCGCCCCTGGCTGGGGAGGAGCTTTTTTATTTCGCATAAGGAGGAAAAATTATGAAAAAACTGACTGGTTCACAAATAAGACAGATGTTTCTGGATTTTTTCCAGGAGAAAGGACATAAAGTGGAGCCTAGCGCTTCTCTTATTCCACATGACGATCCTTCTTTGCTGTGGATTAACAGTGGAGTTGCAACACTCAAGAAATACTTTGATGGCAGGGAGATTCCAGAGAATCCCAAAATCGTCAATGCCCAAAAGTCTATCCGGACAAATGACATTGAAAATGTGGGAAAAACAGCAAGGCACCATACATTTTTTGAGATGCTTGGAAATTTTTCCATAGGGGATTATTTCAAGAAAGAAGCGATTGAATGGGCATGGGAGTTTTTGACAGATGACAAATGGATTGGATTCGATCCTGAAAAACTGTCTGTTACAATCCATCCGGAAGATGACGAAGCTTTTGAACTATGGAACCAGTCGATCGGCTTGCCAAAAGAAAGAATCATTCGTCTTAAAGAGAACTTCTGGGACATTGGTGAAGGGCCGAGCGGGCCAAACTCGGAGATCTTTTATGACAGAGGCCCCGAATATGGGGACGATCCGGATGATCCCGAATTATTTCCGGGTGGAGAAAATGAAAGGTATCTTGAAATCTGGAACCTTGTATTTTCACAGTTTAATCACAATCCAGACGGAACCTACACTCCTCTTCCCAAGAAAAACATTGATACGGGCATGGGGCTAGAGCGGATGGCTTCTGTTGTCCAAGATGTACCGACCAATTTTGAGACAGATTTATTTATGCCAATTATCAAGGAAACTGAAAAGCTCTCCGGTAAAGCTTATGCAAATGCGGGACTGGATACAGCATTCAAAGTTATTGCGGACCATGTACGGACAGTTGTATTTGCTGTAAGTGACGGGGCTTTGCCTTCAAATGAAGGCCGTGGATACGTATTAAGGAGACTTCTCCGCAGGGCTGTACGTTATGGGAAAGAATTGGGAATTGAAAAACCATTCATGTATCGTCTTGTAGTTGTGGTTGGGGAAATCATGAAAGATTTCTATCCGAAAGTATTGGAGAGCACAGATTTTATTCAGCGAGTGATCAAAAATGAAGAGGAACGTTTCCATGAAACATTGAATGATGGATTGGAAATCCTGTCTTCATTAATTAAGAAAGCAAAAGCTGAAGGAAAAGATATGATCTCCGGAGAAGATGTTTTCAGGCTCTATGACACATATGGCTTTCCTGTAGAATTAACGGAAGAATATGCGGAAGAAGAGCAGTTAAAAGTTGATCATGAGGGCTTTGCACAAGAAATGGAAAAGCAACGGGAAAGGGCGCGCTCTGCACGGAGCGAAACGGAGTCTATGCAAGTTCAAAACAGCACCCTTGCTGAATTGACAGTCAGCAGTGAATTTGTGGGCTATGATCGCCTCGCTACAGATTCGGTTGTTCTAGCCATATTAAAAGATGGTGAAATCACTGAGAAGGCCGAAGAAGGAGAGGAAATTCAATTTTTATTGGATGTTACGCCTTTTTATGCAGAAAGCGGCGGACAAGTTGCAGACCATGGGGCAGTCAGTGGACCTGGTTTTGAAATCGAAGTGAGTAGAGTCATCAAAGCTCCAAACGGCCAAAATCTTCATACAGGGATGATCAAAGAAGGGACAATCAGAACTGGCAGTGAAGTGAAGGCAAAAGTTGATGAGAAAATGCGGGGCCAAATCATCAAAAACCATACGGCAACCCACTTGTTGCATAAGGCATTAAAAGATGTTCTCGGAACACATGTCAATCAGGCTGGTTCATACGTCGGACCGGGAAGGCTCCGTTTTGATTTTTCCCATTTCGGCTCTGTAACGGAAGAAGAGCTAGAAAAAGTTGAAGAAAAAGTAAATCGTGAAATCTGGGCCAATCATGTGGTGCAGACAAAGCTGACAGGCTTGGAAGAAGCGAAGCAAATGGGAGCAATGGCGTTATTTGGCGAAAAATACGGTGATATAGTCCGCGTTGTATCAGCTGGAGCCAGTCTTGAATTATGCGGTGGCTGTCATGTTTCTAATACGGCAGAAATAGGGCTGTTCAAAATTATTACAGAAAGTGGTATTGGAGCTGGTGCACGTCGAATAGAAGCCGTTACAGGTGAGCATGCATTCCGCTTTATGAATGAGCAGGTAAATGAACTGCATAATGTCGCGGACAAGTTAAAAACAAAACCAGCCCAAGTGCACGAAAGAACAGAATCTCTTCTTTTGGAATTAAAAGAACTTCAAAGGGAAAATGAATCTCTTACGGCAAAACTAGCACATGTGGAAGCTGGAAGTCTTATCCAAAAAGCTAAAGAGGTTGAAGGCGTCAAATTCATTGCGAGCATTGTCCAAGGCGCTGATATGAACACGCTGAGAAACATGGGCGATGATTTAAAACAACAGCTTGGCTCAGGAATCGTCGTGCTCGGGTCTGCGCAAAGTGGAAAAGTGAATATTATTGCCGGAGTTACAAAAGATTTAATGGAAAAAGGATATCATGCTGGAAAATTGGTTAAAGAAGTAGCTTCCCGCTGTGGTGGAGGCGGCGGAGGGCGTCCGGATATGGCTCAGGCTGGTGGGAAAAACCCTGATCAATTGGAATCTGCTCTTGCCTATGTAAATGAATGGATAAAATCCGTTTGATTCCGGCTTCAAATCATGTACAATGAAGGTAATGTTTTACAGCGGGCCAATCCTGTACGCAAGTTCTGAAAGAAGGTGTTGTTGTAAATGAGCTCTTTTGATAAAACAATGCGATTTGAGTTTTATGATGATCCAATGGAGCATGATGTCAAAGAAGTTCTGCTGCACGTATACGGGGCTCTTCAAGAGAAGGGATATAATCCCATTAACCAAATCGTCGGTTATTTGCTCTCTGGTGACCCTGCCTATATTCCAAGGCATCAGGATGCACGTAATTTAATGAGAAAGCTGGAAAGGGATGAAATCATCGAAGAGCTGGTGAAGTCCTATTTAAAGCAGCATCGTGAGGAGAAGTGAGTTTTGAGGATTATGGGCCTTGATGTTGGCTCGAGGACAGTGGGCGTTGCAGTCAGCGATGAAATGGGCTGGACCGCTCAGGGCATTGAGACAATATCGATCAATGAAGATAGGAACCAGTTTGGATTCGAACGAATTGGTGAGATTATTAAAGAATACCGTATTGAACAAATCATTGTCGGTCTTCCGAAAAATATGAATAATACGATTGGCCCACGCGGAGAAGCTTCGATGACTTATGCTGAAGAATTGAGAAGCAGATTTCAGCTACCTGTCCAGTTATGGGATGAACGACTAAGCACAATGGCGGCTGAAAGGGTCCTTCTGGAAGCGGACGTCAGCAGAAAGAAAAGAAAAAAAGTCATTGATAAAATGGCAGCTGTAATGATATTACAAGGCTTTTTAGATAGCCAACAATTATGAGGTGATTATTAATGGAAAATGGTGAAAATTATATAACAGTTGTGGATGAAGAAGGAAACGAAGAATTATTTGAAGTCCTCTTTACATTTGACTCAGATGAATTCAACAAATCATATGTCCTGTACTATCCAGCCGGTTCAGACAATGGTGAAAACGAGGAGATTGAAATTCATGCGTCTTCTTATACTTCAAACGAAAATGGAGAAGACGGAAATATGCAACCGATCGAAACCGAAGAAGAGTGGGAAATGATAGAAGAAATGCTTAACACTTTTCTTGACGAAGAAGAGGAGTAATAAAAGTTCGCCGATCCGGGGATTCCAGGGTCGGCGAATTTTTTGTCAAAATCAATGACCTTTCGTTTCTGTGTAAAGAAAGGATAGTTTGTTATGGAAAATTTTATTCAAAGAAAAGCTTTTCAGTGTCCAAGGACTTACAGGATGTACTAGTGCCACCGAAGTCACAGGACGTGGCAAATTGAGGCGGTCAGCGCTAGTCCTGCAAGGATCAAGCCACTTTCCTGCGATGCCTTCTCGAGAATCGTCTTGATTGCCTGTGTTGACCAA
The DNA here is from genome assembly GCF_014836955.1 of Bacillus norwichensis. Lineage (GTDB taxonomy): Bacteria > Bacillota > Bacilli > Bacillales > Bacillaceae_C > Siminovitchia > Siminovitchia norwichensis. The sequence goes on along the minus strand of NZ_JACSPV010000001.1, from coordinate 202,351 downwards.
GGCGCTTTCGCTTTTCTTATGTTATTGATAAAATCCGAGATTTTTCACTGACGTTTTTTAAAATTATTGTATAATAGTTGTGGTGTGCAAACAAAATAACAGCAGTCTCGGGAGGGGGCCCGGCTTAATGACAAAAGAGGGGCAAGAAAAAATAGACAAGCAGGCTAGAGCAGCCGCAATGAGAGAGAATTTGCTCGAAAAAAGGAGTGAGGCAGTTATTATAAGAAAAATTGTTGCTATTATTACGCTAACTTGCAGTGCTCTGATTTTAATAGCGGCACTGGGGATTTATATATATATAAAGTCTGCTCTTAAACCAGTAGATTCAGACAGTAAAAAGGAAATCCAAGTGGAGGTTCCAATCGGATCTTCAACAACTTCCATCGGCAAACTGCTTGAGGATAAAAGAGTTATTAAAAATGCCTCTGTCTTCAAGTACTATGTTAAATTCAATAATATATCGGGTTTTCAGGCAGGGACCTATACATTTTCTCCATCTATGTCGTTAAAAGAAATCTCACAAAACCTGCAAACCGGTGTGCTGGCCCAAAAAGCGATATTTAAGCTGACGATACCTGAAGGATATTCTTTAGATCAGATTGCAGGATTAATTGCCAAGCAGACGGGCGGCTCCAAGGATAAGATATTGAAAGATCTTGATAGTGAAGAGACTGTAAACCTATTTAGTGAAAAATATCCAGAGCTCTTAACGGAAGATTCGTTTAGCAGTAAGGTGAAGCATCCGCTGGAAGGATATTTATATCCAGCAACTTATTCCTATTATGAGGAAAATCCTTCAATCGCGGCGATTATTGATCCGATGATCAAAAAAACGCAGGAAGTTGTAGCGAAGTTTTCCGAGAAGATAGAGGAAAAGGACATCAATACCCATGAGTTATTGACGATGGCTTCCCTGATTGAAAAAGAGGCAACGGCAAAAGCGGACAGACATTTGATTTCAAGTGTTTTCTATAATCGCATGGAAGAGGATATGCCACTTCAGACAGACCCTACTGTTTTATATGCATTGGGTAAGCATAAGAAGCGAACAATGTATAAAGATCTTGAGGTAGAGTCACCATATAACACATACAAAGTCAAAGGTCTGCCTCCAGGCCCGATTTCCAATGCGGGTGAGACGTCCATTGAAGCTGCCCTGAATCCGGCAGACAGCAAATATTTATACTTTTTGGCTGAACATGGCACTGGGGAAGTCCACTATGCTAAAACATTAAAAGAGCATAATGAGTTAAAAGCTAAATACATTACGGATAAAAGGAAGTAGGTGGACCTATGAATCAATCCATTAGCCAATATATCGAGTCCCTGCTTCCGTCCCGAAATGAGCTTTTTCAGGAAATGGAGAGTCTAGCAGAAAAAGAACGTATTCCTATTATGGAGCAGACAGCCATTGATGTGATGCTGCAATTTATGAGGATGCAAAATCCTGCCAAAATCTTGGAGATTGGAACAGCGATCGGCTATTCTGCATTGAGGATGTCAGAGGCCCTGCCTGAAGCAGAAATCGTGACGATAGAAATAGATCCTGATAGAGCGGAACAGGCAAGAAAATATATTCAGGAGGCCGGTAAAGCTGACCGAATCAATATTCTGGAAGGCGATGCTTTGGAACTGCTTGAAAAAGTGAAGGAGTTAGGACCTTACGATGCCATCTTTATTGATGCAGCAAAAGGCCAATACCTGAAATTTTTTAATATGTATGGGTCAATGCTGACTACTCAGGGATGTATATACTCCGACAATGTTTTATTCAGGGGATATGTTGCCGCAGAGACCGTCGACCAGAGGCGCTTTCGAAGTCTTGCAAGAAAGATGAAAGAATTCAATAGTTGCCTTATGGAGCATGACGAATATATTACAACTATCATTCCAGTAGGGGATGGGCTTGCGGTAAGTAAAAAGCGGTGATTATGTGCAAATGGTGTACGTACCCTTGAACTAAAATCATTTTTGTAATATGATGACATAGATAATAATATAAAGAACTATTATGAAAAGATAGCGCGCCCTCTATGTGGCGCGCTGTCACGTATTTCATGATTGAATAATCCATAATGCTGGATGAGGGAATTCATAAGGAGTGAAGGGTAATGGCTACAGAAAAAGAATTTCATATGACGGAAGCCGGAAAAGAAAAATTGGAGCAAGAACTTGAATACTTAAAATCTGTCCGCAGAAAAGAAGTCGTGGAACGGATTAAAGTAGCCCGCAGTTTCGGGGATCTTTCGGAGAACTCGGAATATGACTCTGCTAAAGAGGAACAGGCATTTGTTGAAGGAAGGATCACAACCTTAGAAAATATGATCCGAAATGCCAAAATCATTGAAGAAGACGATCTTAATTCTGATAAAGTGAGCCTCGGGAAAACGGTTACTTTTAAAGAACTCCCTGATGGAGATGAGGAAACTTACACAATAGTTGGAAGTGCTGAAGCTGATCCATTCGAGGGTAAGATTTCTAATGATTCACCGATAGCCAAAAGCTTGATGGGACAAAAAGTAAATCAAGAAGTAACTTGTCAGACTCCTGGCGGCGAAATGCGCGTTAGAATCGTTTCTATCAGCTAAATCCAAACACGGAGGCCTCAAAAACGGGCTTATCCGTGTTTTTTTATGGGCATTGTTCCTGTGATCATGCCGTTTGCTATGCTTAATACAGTACACTTTTTCTCAAGGAATTTTTACTGCTGGTTATATCTCTTTCTCTAGGCGGCAACAATGGGAAAGAGGTGCTTAAAATGCTTCAAAAACGTGTTTTGTTCATATCTATTCTGATTTTTATGATGATGACAGGTCTTATGGGAAGGTTAATGCAGATACAGTTATTTCAAGCTGAAAACTTTTCTGCATACCATGTGAATTTAATTAAAGAAAGCGTAAAACAAAGGACACATGAGCTCGTATTAGATGATGGCCGGGGGCAGTTTCTTGACAGGGAAGGAGAGCCGATTTCCTATGAAGAAAAGTCTGTCCTGGTACTCTTTCCTTTTATCAAGAGGATGGACTGGAATAGTACGCAGATTGCCAAAATCTTGGACATTTCCCACCGAGATCTTAAGAGTCAGGTGGAAGCAGCAAAGGAACCAGTCGTTGCAAGGGGAAAAGAAGACCCCTTATTACTAACAGAGCAGCAAGCCGATGATATTAACGAGCTTCAGATACCTGGAGTATTTGCCGTTAAAAAGAAAATATTTCCCGAGCAGCCGCCTGCTGCCCAATTTCTCGGCATTTACGGTGAGAATGAAAAGATGTTTAAAAGCCGATATCCTGATAAAGATTGGAGAAATAAATCGGTCGGGCTCACGGGATTGGAACAATCGTTTGATGAATTTTTACAGGCCGAAAAAGAAACCAAATTTGTCTACCATGTTGATGGGATTGGAAATCCTTTATTCGGGATTGATGTGAAGTATGCGGGACAATCAAACCCATTTTTTCCTTTACAGGTAAAAACTACAATTGACCAAGTCTTGCAAAAAGAGATTGAATCACTGTTGGATGAACATCACATTCAAAATGGGGGAGCCATCCTGCTGGATGTAAAAACGAACGATATTGTAGCCGTGGCCTCCAAACCTAGTATCAACAGCAAAGATCCCTATTTCGACGAAGGATCGAAGAACATGATGTTCAAGCAGCTTATTCCTGGATCTGTCTTTAAGACTGTCATAGCTGAGGCAGCAATCGAGGAAGGGGTTGTGAAAGACAAAGAACAGTTCCGCTGTGACTTGGATATTAGGGGAAACCCGGCAGAACGAAATCTCGGCAGCCTTAATTTTGAGGAAAGCTTTGCCAGGAGCTGTAATCGAACCTTTGCGGAATTAGCTGGACGCTTAATGGAAAAAGACCCGATGATACTTGAAAATTATGCTCGCAAGCTTGGTTTGCTTGAAGCCGTATCTTGGCAGGGGGATGTATTCCAATTAAGTGAATTTAAACAATTTGAGCATGATATTGGAAGGGTCTTTGCTGATAATGCAAGCCGAAAAGATCAAAACTTTATCGCACAAACAGGGATTGGGCAGCAGGAAGTCCGCCTATCTCCGTTGTCGGTGGCAAATATGATAGCTGTCATCGCCAGAGGCGGGGAGAAAAGGTCAGTAAGAGCAGTTTCTGAGATCCAATACGGTGATGGAACGACAATGGCATCATTTGATGAGCAAAAGTCTGATGGAGACCAGATATCACCATATGCTGCAATTAAAATGCAGCAGCTGCTTAGAAAAGTAGTGACTGACCCGGAAGGGACGGGCAACCTTCTAAAGGATCTTCCATATGAGGTAGCTGGAAAAACGGGCACAGCAGAAACATCTGTGATTCATGAAGGGAAGCAACTCCATCATAAATGGTTTGCAGGTTATTTTCCGTTTGATGAACCGCAATATGTTCTAGTCACCGTGAACGTGAATGTACCTGGAGATGAAGGCGGGGTCAATCCGTTATTTGCGGATATCGTACAGATGATTTATGAGAAAAACGAAACAAATGTTCATCCCGGTGATTCCCCAAGGTGAAAAATGGATGCATGTTTTCCCCTGTCCATGATATTATAGGTACAATACGGGGAGGGATTTTTAATGCCGATTGATTTCAAGGATGATAAATCACGCTCTGCTCTCCGTGCAAAACGGAGAAAAACGAACATTATTTTAAATACGCTTATTGCGGTTATCATCATTTTAATCCTGATTGTCGGAGGAAACATTTTTTTCGGAGGAGACAATACTGATAAACAGACAAGCCCTTCGAATTCCGAAGAAACAAAGAAAAAGGATCAGCCGGCTGAGGAAAAGAACGTGCAGACCAAGACAAAAGAAGATGAGCCAGCTGATGAAAAGGACAAGGAAGACGGGAAATTGGAAGAAAGAGAAAGTGATGAAGCGAATGTTGAGAAGGTATTAGTCAATCCTGCTTGGAAACCGATTGGAACTGATCAGGGGAGTGGTCATCAATCTTCTTACAATATGGGAACAACTGACTGGAATGAGAAACTCAAGGCTGCTGCCTACGCTGTTGACATTCCGGCTGACAATATGACTGCCTGGTGGGTTACAGGCGGCGACAATCCAGAAAAACAGGCAGAATTGACAGTATCAGCAAAGGGGAGCGATGATACGTATCGTGTCTATATCGAATGGGTAGACGGTGAAGGCTGGAAACCTGTTGAAGTGAAAAAGCTGATTCAAAATGATAGAAGATAAATCAGACATGCAACTTAAAACAGTTGCAATGAGATAAAGGGAATCAGGGCGGCAAAGGTCGCCTTAGTAACCTTGCTTTCTGTCTCTAGGCTTGGGCCTGATGGAGTTTATTGTTGAGGCATGTTGTGGCTAATGGCTGTTGAGTTTGGGCTAGATTTTGTTGTGTCCTTTATTTGTATAAACTAGAGAGGCAGCGGAGAATCTTCATATTTTATAAAAACATAGGGGAGTTTGGAGAAATGAAAATAGCAGTTATAGGGGCGATGGAAGAAGAGGTTGAGCTTCTACGCGAGAAAATGGATGTACAAAAGGTAGAAAAGGTGGCCCATTGTGAATATTTCATAGGTACGCTAAACGATAAAGACATTATTTTATCAAAGTCTGGAATAGGTAAAGTGAATGCAGCCGTGGCTACTGCAATTTTATTGGAGAGATACAAGCCGGATGCCGTGATCAATACGGGATCTGCTGGAGGATATAATCCTGAACTCAGTATCGGTGATCTCGTCATTTCTAGTGAAGTCCGTCACCATGATGTCGACGTAACTGCTTTTGGCTACGCGTATGGGCAAGTGCCACAGCTTCCGGAAGCTTTTAAAGCAAATGATCAGTTGATAGAAATTGCCGAGACAGCGGCAAGGTCGGTTGATGGAGTCCAATCCATTAAAGGGCTGATTGCCACTGGAGATACGTTTATGAGCGATCCGGATAAAGTTCAATTTGTCCGGGAAAAATTCCCTGATATTCAGGCAGTGGAAATGGAAGGGGCAGCCATTGCTCAAGTCGCGCATCAATTCGATATTCCTTTTGTCATCATCAGATCTTTATCAGATATTGCCGGTCAAAAATCGGAGATTTCGTTTGACAAATTTATTATCAAGGCTTCCGTCAATTCTGCAAATCTTGTGATGGAAATGATCAAAATGCTGGGAAAATAATAGGAAGCCGAAGGGTCAGTGGACGCCTTCGGCTTTTCCATTATTTTGTCATGTTGAGAAACTCTTCTACATCTTTTATACAAAGATCAACGCCGGCTTGCCAAAACTCCGCTTTTGTCAAGTCTACTCCCAAGTGTTTTTTCGCAAGTTCCTCTACAGTCATTTTTCCAGTGTCTTTCAACAGAGAAATGTACTCTTGCTCGTAGTCTTTTCCTTCTTTCTTCGCATGGGCGTAGATGCCTAGTGAAAATAAATATCCAAACGTATAAGGGAAGTTATAAAAAGGAACATCCGTAATATAAAAATGAAGCTTAGAGCCCCAAAAGTGCGGGTGATATTGTCCTAGTGAATCGCCATATGCTTCCTTTTGAGCATCCTCCATCATTTCATTCAGCTTTGCAGTGCTCACCATTCCCTTTTTGCGCTCTTCATAAAAGCGTGTCTCAAAAAGGAAACGGGCATGGATATTCATAAGAAGAGCAATGGAACTTTGTATCTTACTTTCAAGAAGGGCGAGCTTCTCTCCATCATTTTTAGCCAGTTTGAGCGCTGCATCCGCAACAATCGTCTCTGCGAAAGTCGAGGCAGTTTCCGCTACATTCATAGCATAATGGCAATTTAGAGGATGAACATCTTTCATAGCATAAGTGTGGAAAGCATGACCCAATTCATGGGCAAGAGTTGATACATTTTCATAAGTGTCTGAGTATGTCATGAAAATCCTTGACTGATTGCTCAAAGGAAAGGACGTACAAAAACCTCCTGGACGCTTTCCAGGGCGATCTTCCGCTTCGATCCACTTGTCTTCAAATGCCTTTTCAGCAAAGTGGGAAAGCTCGTTACCAAATTCCCTGAAGTGATTGATGATGAAAGCGGCGCCTTCCTGATAGCTATACATTTTTGCAGAATCTGTTATTGGAGCATCCAGATCGTACCAATTTAATTTCTCCATACCAAGCAGGCGTGCTTTTCTTTCAAGAAATTCAACAAAAGGCTTTTTATTATCAGAAATCACTTTCCACATAATATCCAGTGTTTCTTTGCTCATACGATTGTACTCCAATGCTTCTTGCAAAACGTCATTCCAGCCGCGTTTTTTATATACGGCTAAGCGAAATCCGGATAGATGATTTAAAGTAGTGGAGAGAAGCTCCGCTTGTTTACTCCAAGCTTTTTCCCATTCAGTAAATACCTGATTACGTATTTCCCTGTCATGGCTTGAAAACTTATTTTGGGCCTGACCGACAGATAGTTGGACTTCCTTGCCATTTTCATTAAAAGGAATGCTTAATTGGCTAACAATCGCATCATACATTTCTTCCCAGCCATGGTAGCCATCTACAGCCAACTCATTAATGAGCGTTTCTTCTTCTTTAGACAGTTTTTCCGCTGCTTGGCGGCGCCTTTCATTTAAAACAAACTGCAATTCCTGTAAAGGCTCCAGTTCAATCAGCTTCTGCCAATTCGATTCTTCGATTTGTACAAAGGCTTTGTCTAAATGTGTCAATGCCGTATCAAAATTTGAAGCTAATGAAGTCACAATGCCCCTTAATTCATTCGCTTTTACATCGTCCATATTTTGTGCCTGAAGGCAGGATACAAAAGATTCTGCTTGTTCAAGTCCCAAATCAGCCTTTTGAAACTTTTCTAATATATGAACCAGACCTGTATCTTTGCTGCTTGCAGCATCCCAAGCTTTTATGCTGTTTTCAAACGATTGAATTTCGGCTTTCACTTTCTCCTAATGAGCAAGAAATTCTTTGGATGAACTGCCTCCAGGAAAAAAAACATCAAGATTCCATGTCGTTGAATATGTAGTTGGAATCAAAAGCTTTCCCCTCCTCTAGAAATGTCTTTTCATTATATGATAAATAACCCGATTTTCATAACAAAGCTCCTATGAATATGTTTCGGATTTATTGGGGGATGCCCTTCTCCTTTAAAAGTAAAGCTCCATAGGGCTTAATGAGTATCTTTCTTTCGAGTAAATATTCTCACTCATCCATTGAAAAAGAAGGGAGTTAAAAAGATCGGCAGGTCAATAATAAATTTATTTTATTGTTCTGGCGGCCGGTATCCGGCATTTTTCGCTTCTTGCTCTGAACAAAACCATTGAACTACCTTTTTTGTCCTGCTGTAGTATCTACTGCTCGGAGTATGATATATTCCGTTAACACTTCCTTTAATATCACAAGCTGATTGATCCAGCGCAGGCTCCGGTTCTGGCTCAGGAGCAGGGGCCGGCTTTGTCTCAGGTTTTGGTTGTGGAGCGGGCTTCGCTTCTTCCTTTGGTGTTGGCTTAGGCTCCGACGGAGCTGCTTGTTTTTCGGGTTGCGGCTCAGGCTTCGGTTCAGCTTTCTTCAAAGGTGGTTGACTTGTTTCTTTTTTAGGTGCAGCTGCAATGGATTTTTCTTTTTCCTTTTTCGGCTTTTTAAATCCGTCATCTTGAACATAATTTTTGATTGACCAGATGCCGATACCTTTTTTCTTCGCTTTTTCTTGTGTGGCTTCAAATTCTTCCAGATACTTTGTATCTGATGGTGAAACAGCTACTCTGGCAAAGCCTTTTTCCAATAGCATATTATTAAATAGCTTGTCTTCAATCCATACATAGGCTAGGAGCTTTCCAGATTTGTCCCTTTCTTGTGTTCCGAGTTCAAGAGTGACTGTTTTTCCCTCGAGAGTCTTAGCTGTGAATTCAACTGCTTCTGGTCCGAACGGTTGGACTCCTATTTGCGGATGTTTGGTTTCAGGAGCATCGACTAAAATCATTCGGACTTTCTCTTCTTTTCTATCCAAATCAACAACGATAGTGTCACCATCAACAGCATGGGTGACTTTAACTTTTTCTCCTTTTACGTCACTAGGAGGGGAGCGCTCGCTGGGAACATCCATTTTGGCCGTTACGATTAATTGTTTTTCATCATCAATCAGTTCGCCAGTCAATAATTTTCCGTCGACACCAATAATTTCTATAACTGAATCAGGCTGGTCATCAGACAAAGATAATTCAATCTTTTGTTTTCCAGATTTCAACTCTTCAATAGGGATAGCATCTAAAGAAAATTTCCCATCCTTGACAGAGGTAGTTTTTTCTATACTTTTATCTTTGTTGTTCTTTAAAGTAACCAAGAGGGCAGTTTTATCAGGGAGATTAGTTTCCCCAGCTATCTCAACTTGGTTGTCAATAACTTCACTAGCAATCTTTAATTTAGGTGTAAATGTTTTTTCTTCCTCTACCAACTCAGTCTCAGTTTGTTTTTCTGGAGCCGTTGAGACTGCTTCTTCCGGTTCATCATAAGATAACAAAACGATAGTAAAAATGAATAAAACCAGAGCCGGAACACCTGTTACCAAGCTAATAAATTTAAAACTTGGTCCCTTTTTGAATAAGCCTCTAATAATAGAGAGGACGAAGAAAGCTAAAAATGCCATCCCACTACCTAAGAAGGTCATAATTAGCAACAGATTAACAAACAACTTAAATTACCCCCGTTTTATTTTTGTTATAATAAAAACTGTTTAAGTTCTCGGAAACATTTTGCTCCCGAGATTTTATAAGAAAAGCCCTTCAGGGTTAATCTGCATTATTAAACTTCATTCAGCAGAATCCCCCTCCTGTAAAGTGGTGAGCTGAATGCAAATTGGTATTCCATTCATCTGGGATTAAAACCCCGACTGAATAAAGTTAAAGCTTCCCATGGATGCCACAGATTATATCGAGCGGGGCTTGATATAATCTGGGCGAATTTAGGTTCTGCTACTTCTTTATACATGACAATAAGCATAAAGACATTGTGTAGTAAAACCAATGAGTGGCGACTATTTTCGTGTGTTAATTTACCTATAATTTATTTAAATTTTTTTAAGTGCGCCAATTTCTTGTGAACATAAAAGATTTAAGTAATATTGCAATATAGATAGATTACCATATTTATCTAAACAATCGTTAAAAATTAGCCGAAAATTCAATTTTACCCTGAGAAAATATGGTTTTTCTCAGTACCCAAATTGAAATTTTCATATGAATAATAAAATCGTAACTCCCGCTCAAAAGCATCAAGTTTTTAGCAGACGGTCAAATGAATTATTAGTTTGTATTGAATTATTAGAACCGTAACAGGTTTTTCCTCCCAGCCTGAGTGCTGTACTTATCTGATAAATACTCTAATTTTCATAACAAAACCCCTATGAACAAGAACTATTTTCGCTAGACAAGCAATTGTCCTTTTTGATCATCATATACATGTAATCAGTGGGTCATTACATCAGGGGGGTGAGCATTTGTCGGGAATTATTACGGCTATCGGCTTGCTGTTCAAAGAGCTTATATTCCTTGTGTCGTATGTAAAGAACAATGCATTTCCGCAGCCGCTTTCTCCGGAAGATGAAAAAAAATACTTAATGAGAATGGCGGAAGGAGATGAAGAAGCACGGAACATATTGATCGAGCATAACCTCCGGCTTGTCGCCCACATTGTGAAGAAATTTGAAAATACTGGGGAAGATTCAGAGGATCTGATTTCAATCGGCACCATCGGGTTAATCAAGGCGATTGAAAGCTATTCGTTCGGAAAAGGAACAAAACTTGCCACATATGCAGCGAGATGTATAGAAAATGAGATTCTTATGCACTTACGGGCCCTTAAAAAAACACGTAAGGACATTTCTCTGCATGATCCGATCGGGCAGGATAAAGAAGGAAACGAAATCTCATTAATTGATGTATTAAAATCTGATGCAGAGGATATTTTTGATACGATTCAACTAAATATGGAGCTGGAAAAAATCAAGGAGTATATCGATGTGTTGGATGAAAGGGAAAAAGAAGTGATTATAGGCAGATTTGGCCTGAATCTTGAGAAGGAACGGACACAGCGGGAGATTGCCAAGGAATTAGGTATTTCAAGGAGTTATGTCTCGCGAATTGAAAAAAGGGCTCTTATGAAGATGTTCCATGAATTTTACAGAGCGGAAAAAGATAAGATGAAAAATCTGAAAGGTGACGAAAAAGGAGGTTAGCAAAAAAATTAAGGGAGGTCCGAAGTAATTTGCTTAGGAACAATTATGGGTGTGAACAATACGAATTGGAAGTACAGAGAATGATTTATGAAGGTGGAGCTATTTTTCAGGAATATCTTTTGAAAGAAAAAAAGATAAAAAAGTCAGAGAAAAATATGAAAAAGAAGTAAAGAATAAAAAGCCAGTTCCGCGAGATCCAAAGCGAAACTGGCTTTTTATTATACTTTTTTCAATGAAAACGTGCTGATCATTAGAAGTGATAGACCGAGAGTGATGAACAAGAAAGAAAATGGTGGGAGGTAAGGAATTGCCAAATAACTAAGAGTAAGCAGACAGCCTGCCGCTGTAATGGGAAGACCGGTAAAAAAGCCGTTATTCTCGGAAATATTGAACCTCGCAAGTCGAAAAGCACCGCAACCAATATAAAATATTGTAAAAAATACGCCCGGGAAACCAAACAAATTTAAAATTCCTTGGTATAATAGCAAAGCGGGTGCTACGCCAAAAGAAATGATATCACTTATGGAATCAAGCTGTTTTCCAAGTTCTGATTCGATTTGAAGCTTTCTTGCAACCATTCCGTCAAAACGATCAGTCATTGCAGCTATGAATATAAGCAGGAGGCTTAAATGAAGCTGACCATTAGTCCCTGCGATGATAGCAAAGCCGCCGAGTCCCAGGTTTGTGAATGTCAGGACATTGGCCGACTGAGCTTTTATTTTTTTAATCGTATGATCGACGACATCGGACAGAAACATAACACTCCTCCTTTTCGGTATAATAGATATTTCATTATTTAATTATATGGTTTCTTCTTCATAAAGTTAAGTATAAATTTAAGATTTGTTTGGAGGCAATCGGATTGAAAGCCGCTTTATATCGCTTTTTTATCGAACTTACAAATGGACCATTTATATCAGCAGCATTAAGGAAGTTTACAAATTCCGAGATGAGCAGGGTTTTTATTAAATCCTACGCTGCCCATTATCAAATAAATCAGGACGAGATGTCAAAAGATATCCGATCATATTCTACCTTGCACTCTTTCTTCACAAGACGCTTGAAAGAAGGGGCAAGAGTAGTTGACAACAGCCATGACAGTGTCGCTAGTCCTGTAGATGGTGTAATAGAAGACACGGGTACTATTACCTCCAGCAAGGAAATAATAGTCAAGGGAAAAATTTATTCTATTTCTGAGATGCTCGGCGGTACGCATCAAGCTGAAAAATATGAAGGCGGGACGTATATCATTATATACCTAAGTCCTTCTCATTATCACAGAATTCATAGCCCTGTGAGCGGAAAAGTGATGAAAAGCTATTCCCTTGGGAGCAAATCGTTTCCGGTTAATCGGTTTGGATTAAAATTTGGACATTCTGTATTGGCGAAAAATCATCGGGTCGTCACCGAAATTGGTTCTGGAGAGACAACAGTTGCCGTAGTCAAGGTTGGGGCAATGTTTATCAACTCTGTTGTTGTCACGAATACGGAGCGGGAATGGGGAAAAGGAGAAGAAGTCGCCTATTTTTCCTTCGGATCGACAGTAATCCTTCTTTTCCAAAAAGGAGCATTTATCCCAGGCGACATTGTTAAATCAGCAGGAGAAATTAGGATGGGAGAATCGCTGGGAAGATTGTCAGGCAAAAAAAATCAATAAAAAGCACCCGGGAAGGTGCTTTATTTAAAGTAATCATAAAATTAAACAAAATTTCTGTTATTTTTAATTTCACAAACTAAGGATCTGGTTTAAATTGTACTGAAAGATGCAGGGCGAGTTATCATTGGAGTAAGCTCGCAAGGAATTCAAGATAAACGTATTCAAGGAAGCTTTCCTTCAACTTGTCGAAAGATGCAGTGTAGAAGAAATCTGACATTCCCTATGAGGGAATTCTTATTAAAACTTGTCCAGCCCTTTTCTTTATAACACTCTGCTCAGCAAAGCATTTTTGATCGACGAGCTAATGAACGGCGTTCTATTTCGGTTTCCATAAGACTGATGAATTCAGGGTTTAAGTTTAATCTTTTTGCTTTAAAGTAAGTTTCAATCAATAATTCGTCGGATAGCTTTTTCACCAGCTTCACCTCCAGAAGATATTCACGTTCTAAAGCAAAGGCATATTGAATAAAATGATAAGTTCTTTTATTTGTAACTTCACTTTAGCAAAGAAAAGCTTATGGAACAAGCGTTCCTTTATCCACAATCAACAGTGGATAACTTGTGATCAATTTGTTTATAACAGGATTTAAGCTGTTCGTTGATGACTTTGTTGTGTTTATAAAGTTACCCACAATTCAGGGTGGTGTTAGAATTTGTCGAAAAGTTTAGGAAACATTTTTCTTCCTGTAATATTTTGAAACTCCTTGGCAGATTGATTAAGATTGAAATATGATGAAGAAATAATGGGGTGCACAATTTGTTGAAACGATTTTTACCGAATGAATATGTGAAAAGCATTTTCTTAATAGATCCAGCTGTTTTAAAAGCAAAAGGTGTAAAAGGAATTATCACTGATTTGGATAATACGCTTGTTGAATGGGACCGTCCTTATGCTACTCCCCGGCTAATCGAATGGTTGGAGGAGTTAAAGAGCCATGACATGAAAGTGACGATTGTATCGAACAATAATGAAAAAAGAGTAGGAGATTTTTCTAATCCATTGAATATCCCATTTATTCATAGAGCCAAAAAACCATCCAGAAAAGCTTTTAAGCGAGCTGCGAGAGAAATGGGATTATCACGCGAGGAGACTGTGATTATCGGCGACCAGCTGTTGACTGACGTGTTCGGGGGCAATCGTGCCGGATTTTATACGATTCTTGTTGTCCCGGTTGCCCAGTCAGATGGTTTTTTTACGCGGTTTAACCGCATGGTAGAAAGAAGGATCATGTCTACTTTTAAACGTAAAGGTTTAGTTAAATGGGAGGAATGAATGTGAACGATTTACATTGCATCGGCTGCGGTGTAGCTATCCAGACTGATAGACCAGGTGAACTAGGATATGCGCCTCGCTCTGCATTGGAGAAAGAAGAAATTATTTGCCAGAGATGCTTTCGCTTAAGACATTACAACGAAGTGCAGGATGTAGAACTGTCGGATCAAAGCTTCCTTGATATTCTCCATGCAATCGGTAATACAGACAGCCTAATTGTTAAAATCATAGACATTTTTGATTTCAATGGGAGCTGGATTCCTGGTCTTCAAAGGTTTGTCGGCAAAAATCCGGTTCTTTTAGTCGGTAACAAAGTGGATCTTCTGCCGAAATCGACTAACAAAAATAAATTGGTCAACTGGATGAAAAAGCAGGCAAAGGAATTGGGACTCATTCCTTTGGATGTTTTACTTGTCAGTGCTGCGAAAGGAAACGGAATCCAGGAAGCACTTGCTGAAATCGATTCTCTTCGCCAAGGAAAAGATGTGTATGTTGTAGGGTGTACAAATGTAGGAAAGTCTACATTTATCAACCGTATCATTAAGACTGCTGCGGGCGGGAACGATGTGATTACCACATCACATGTACCAGGCACAACGCTCGATATTATTGAAATCCCGCTGGATGACGGCAAAAGTCTCGTTGACACCCCGGGCATTATCAACCATCATCAAATGGCACACTATGTAAATAAAAAAGATTTGAAGATCATTACGCCTAAAAAAGAAATTAAGCCGCGTGTCTATCAATTAAATGAAAACCAGACATTATTCTTTGGAGGGCTTGCAAGGTTTGATTACATCAAAGGCGGCCGTAGACCGGTTGTTTGCTATTTGGCTAACAGCATTGAAATTCATCGGACCAAGCTTGAAAAGGCAGACGAGCTGTATGAGAAACATGCTGGTGAAATGTTGCAGCCTCCGGGAAAAGGGGAGTTTGAAAATTTTCCAGAGCTCATCAGACATGAATTTAAATTAAAAGATGATAAAATGGATATCGTCTTTTCGGGGCTTGGCTGGGTTACGTTAAAAGAACAGGGAGCACAGATTGCAGCGTATGCGCCTAAAGGTGTTTCGGTTTTATTAAGGCCTTCTCTTATTTAACGAGCGGGTCGATAAAATCTGGGCGCAAATATGCAAAGGGGCATTTGATTATATAAAGACAGGATGATTGGATTGAAAAAATTATATGGCGTGATTGGGGATCCAATAGCCCATTCATTATCACCGGCTATGCATAACAAAGAGCTCCAGAAGCTTGATATCGATGCTTATTACCATCCATTCCATATAAAAGGGAAGGATTTGAAAGCGGCTGTAGAGGGAATGAAAGTGATAGGGGTTGCCGGCTTTAATGTCACTATCCCTCATAAAACAGCTATCATTCCATTATTAGATAAAGTAGATCCGCTTGCTGAGGCCATCGGAGCAGTCAATACAGTTGTCAGGGAAGGCGATATATTTGTCGGCTATAATACTGACGGAGCCGGCTTTGTGGAGTCTCTCAAGCAAGCTTGGAAAGAAGATTTAACAGAAGAGCGGGCTTTAATTATTGGAGCCGGAGGTGCGGCAAAGGCTATCTATTACACATTATTGTCTATTGGAGTTCAGCGGGTGGATATATGTAACAGGACGATTCAAAAAGCAGAAGCTTTGATTGCAGGACAGCCTTATCAAGCTGAATCAAAAGCGATGACACTGGAAGAAGGGGAAGCGAACATTGGGGAATACACCTTGATTGTACAGACAACTTCTATAGGAATGGCCCCTGAGATAGGTAAAAGCCCTATTTCACTAGAAGGAGTCAGGTCGTCTGCTTTTGTTTCTGACATTATTTATAATCCATCTGAAACAATGTTCCTTAAAGAGGCGGTACAAAAAGGAGCAAAAACGCAAAATGGTCTTGGCATGCTTGTTTATCAAGGGGCGTTGGCTTTTGAAAAATGGACCGATGTTAAACCGGATGTTTTGCGCATGAAACAAACTTTGACTAATTTCTTGGAGGAATTACCATGCTAACTGGAAAGCAAAAAAGATTTTTACGAGCAAAAGCGCATCATCTTCAACCCATTTTTCAAGTGGGCAAAGGCGGAGTAAGTGAAAATATGGTTAAACAGATTGATGATGCGTTGGAAGCGCGCGAGCTGCTCAAAATAAGCATTCTTCAAAATTGTGACGATGATAGAGAGACTGTGGCTGAGGAAATAGTCAGAGGTACTCATAGTGAACTTGTACAAATCATCGGGAGGATCATCGTTCTATATAAGGAATCACGAGAAAACAAACAAATAGAGCTGCCAGTAAAGGGTTGATCGGATGAAGAGGAAAATAGGCATCCTGGGAGGAACGTTTGATCCTCTACATCTGGGTCATCTGATTATTGCAAATGAAGTACTGGATCGTTTGGGACTTGATGAAGTGAAATTCATGCCTAATCATGAACCGCCGCACAAAGACCGGCACACCGGAACTACGGTGGAAAATCGACTCGCCATGCTGGAAAGGGCTATTGAAGGACACCCGAAATTTTCTATAGAAACAATAGAATTAAATCAAGCCGGACGCTCTTACACATATGATACGATGAAGATATTAAAAGAAAAGAATCCGCAAAACGACTATTATTTTATTATCGGGGCTGACATGGTGGAATATTTGCCCCACTGGTATAATATTGAGAAGTTAGTCAAACTTGTTCAGTTCGTCGGTACGAATCGGCCTCATATTAAATTGGAAAGCCCGTATCCGGTTAAATTTGTTGAAGTCCCGATGATTGAAATTTCTTCCTCCATGATTAGAGACCGGATAAAAAAAGGAATGTCCATAAAATATTTATTACCGGATCAGGTTATTCGTTATATAGAGGAGAATTATTTATATGAATCGTGAACAAGCTTTTACTATAGTCAATGAAAAAATAGCGGGTCCGCGATATGAACATACTAAAAGGGTCGCGGAAACAGCAGAAAAACTGGCTATCAAATATGGAGAAGATGTTGAGAAAACAGTCCTGGCTGCGATTTTTCATGATTATGCCAAACTTCTTCCAGTCAATGAGTTGAAAAAAATCATTTCTAATCAACAGATGGACTCCCGGTTAATGAATTATCATCCAGAGCTTTGGCATGGTCCGGCAGGAGCTATAATTGTCCGGGACGAAATAGGAATTGATGATTTGGATATCTTCAATGCGATCCGCTATCATACAACTGGAAGGGCAGGAATGTCACTCTTGGAAAAAATCATTTATATTGCGGATTATATTGAACCAGGAAGACAGTTTGACGGCCTTGATGAAGTTAGAATGCTTGCAGACATTGATTTGGATAAAGCTTTGAGACAGTCGCTGGGAAATACTATCAAGTTTTTAATCGACAAATCTACCCCTATTTTTCCTGACACATTTGAAGCATATAACGATATGGTTAAAAAATAAGGAGGAGATAAAATTTGGATTCAAAAGCACTTTTGAAAACGGTGGTAAAGGCTGCCGATGACAAAAAAGCGGAAGACATCGTGGTCTTGAACATGCAAGGGATTTCACTCATTACGGATTATTTTCTCATCTGCCATGGGACATCAGAAAAACAGGTTCAGGCGATAGCACGGGAAGTGAAATCAGCTGCAGAAAAAGCGGGCCTTGATGTTAAGAAAATAGAGGGGTTCGAGGAAGCCAAATGGGTTTTAATTGACATGGGGAATGTAATTGCACACGTGTTCCATAGAGATGAAAGAAGCTATTATAATCTTGAAAGGCTTTGGGGAGATGCTCCAATCGAAAATATTCAAAAGGAATTGGCTCCGTGAGTTATGAACAGCTAGCGTATGTATATGACCATTTGATGGCAGATGCGCCATATGATAGCTGGGTCCAATATTTATGTGAGGAGGCGGAGCGCTATCAGGCACCCGGAAGCCGGGTGCTTGATTTGGGTTGCGGTACGGGTGAGTTGTCTATTCGCCTGATTAAGAAGGGTTTCGATGTGACCGGGGTGGATATGTCAGAGGATATGTTGGCTGTTGCTGCAGAGAAAGCAGGAAAAGAAGGCGTAGTGTTTCCCTTGTTCCAACAAGATATGAGCAAGATAGATGGACTTCCAGAATACGACATTGCCACAATTTTTTGTGATTCCCTCAATTATTTATCAACGCCTGAAGAAGTAAGGGATACCTTCCGCCATGTCCATAGTCATTTAGCGCCGGAAGGCTTGTTTCTATTTGATGTCCACTCGACTTATCAAATGGTGCATATTTTTTCAAATCAGACGTTCACATGGAATGAGGAGGAAGTTGCTTATATATGGAGTTCTTTCCCAGGAGAAGAACCTCATTCGGTTGAGCATGATTTGACTTTCTTTGTTTTGGACGAAGAGTCAGGCCGATATGATCGCATTGAAGAGTTCCACCAGCAGAGAACCTTTCCCATGCGTGATTATCTAAATTGGCTTCAGGATGCCGGCTTTGAGGTTCTGTCCGTTACTGCTGATTTTAGTGAGGTTCCTCCGAAAGAAACATCTCAACGCATCTTTTTTACGTGCAGAAAAAAATAAGGAGGGGCCGCCTAAAAGCGTGACGTCTGGCCGTTTCGCTTGTACTAGCACTTGTCGGGTGGCGCTGCTAAGGTTTCTGCGCCCCTCCTTTGTTTGTATGCCTTGTCAATGATGTTGCGGCCTCTTGCTTTTTTTCGCCAGGACTCATAAAAAAAGAAGGGATTTTGCTTTCAAGATAGAATCTATTATTATGAGTTAAATTTTTTTTTGATATGAAGAGCTTCATCGAAAAATTTTTTATGTGTTGCTCGAAAAAGCTTTTCAAACATTTCTCCTTTTTCTTGTTCCATGACCGCAATGCCTTCCCCTGTAATTCCCCCTTTGACGCATACTTTTTCCTGTAAGGTAGGCAATGTATAATGCTTCTGTTTTAAAAGCTCCCCTAGTCCGATCAACATATTCTCTGACAGCCTCGTTGCTGTTTCCTCATCGATTTTGGTTTCCGCCACAGCGGCTTCGATCAAACTTCTTGTCAAAAAACTGATAAACGCTGGCCCGCAGCTTACAATATCCGAGGAAACCCGAATAATGCTCTCATCTATTTCAAGTGGGACGGATACCTTGGAAAACATCTCCCACAATGTATCTCTCCATTGTTTTTTACAACTGCTTCCAAACGTAAATAAAGACACACCTGCCAAAGCTCTGTTTGTGATGCTTGGAATAATTCGTGCACAAGATGAATCAACTAGCTGCTCCAGCCAAGGCACTTGGATGGGGCTGGTAATCGAAACAAGACACTTTTCCTCACTGAATAATGAGGCCTTTTCCTTTGTCAAAGAAATAATATCCAGTGGCTTTACACAAATAAAAATAATATTTGATTGCTTTATGACCTCGTCCGGGCTGTTTTCCACCGTAATATCTCTATACACATGTTTAAGCCTGTCGGCTTTAGATTTTGTCCGATTTGTGATCACGAGATCCGAAGGAGAAACCGCTCCACCAGTGATCAAGGCCTCTAGAAGAATGGTTCCCATATTTCCAGTTCCAATAATTCCGACCCTCATGCTGTTCCCCCCTTTAACTTTTCTATTCCTGACAATCTATGCTTTTATAAGAAAGATTATTCATATAAGAAAGGCTGGCGATATGAAATGATATGGCTGGAGAAATATAAAATGCTTTTAATCGGTGGCGTCGTGGCTGCACTTGCGGTATTTCTTTTTATTAGTAAACCAAAGGAGGAACTACAAGCAGAGAATGATGATGGTTTACAAGCAATGATGGGGGAGAATACGGAGAAGTCTTTTGAAATGGAAGAACAGGAGGGAACTTTCGGGCCTCTCTTTGTTGATGTGAAAGGAGCTGTTTCTTCGCCAGGACTTTATGAGGCTAAGGAGGGGGATCGGATTCTTGATGCCATTGAGCAAGCTGGGGGTCTGATTAAGACAGCCGATGCGAAACAGGTGAACTTTGCCCAGAAAATCCATGACGAAATGGTTATTTATGTACCAGAAAAAGGTGAGGTCGTCGACGAAGTGCTGCCTGTAATGTCAGACCATTCATCTTCACAGACAGAAGGAAAAATTAATATTAATCGAGCAGATTTATCTGAGCTTCAGACCCTTTCAGGAGTGGGACCGGCCAAAGCGCAAGCAATTATTGACTATAGAGAGGAGCAGGGGCCTTTCAAAAGGGTGGAAGATATTCAGAATGTGTCAGGTATAGGGGAAAAAACTTTTGAAAAGCTGCAGGAATCAATCACTGTCAATTGACTGAGATAGATACAAGCCGATAAACTAAAGAAAACATCAAAAAGGGAGTAGCATATGGAAAGAATACCTTGGAAACAGTATTTTATGGCCCAAAGCCATTTATTATCATTCCGAAGCACTTGCACAAGACTGACAGTTGGAGCCACCATCGTAAGGGATAATAGGATTATTGCAGGGGGATATAACGGATCAATCGCTGGCGGTGTCCACTGTATTGATGAAGGCTGTTATGTGATTGACGAACATTGCGTCAGGACGATTCACGCCGAAATGAATGCGATTATTCAATGCGCTAAATTTGGAGTTCCAACGGATGGAGCGGAAATATACGTAACGCATTTCCCATGTCTGCAATGTACAAAAGGGATTATTCAGGCAGGAATAGAGGCGGTGTATTACGCTGAGAATTATAAAAATCATCCACACGCAGTCGAATTATTTGAACAAGCGGGAGTGCATATGGAACAGGTGCCGCTGGACAGAGATATTTTCATGAAATTTGCTTATGCAAATGAATAAGAAAAGCGCTAGACACCGTTTAGCGACGTACAAACTGCGCCAACAGGATGTTAGTGCGTCGGCGTTGCTACAGGAAGTCGAACATAGTCGACTATCCTTCAATTGAGATAAAGGAAAACGAAGTGCGAGAATGGATGCTTATTATCCAATCGCTGAAGAGGCGTACTTTCCCTTCAGAAGCGGACCTCAAGCCGATCTAACAGCCAGAAAACACGGCGAAAAATGCTGCCTTAAGCTACCAAATTCCGTGGCTTCGGTGGCACCAGTACTTCCTGGCCCAAAACACGACTTCCTTAGCTTCGCTTGCATTAGTACGTCCTATACGTCAGCGCCGGACATGGAAATCTGATTTTTAAAATGAAAACGATAAAAATTTTATACTTTCTTTAAGAGGGCTAAAAACTGCCCTCTATCATTCCTTAGCAAAGGAGGCAGCTATGTCAGGAAAATGGGTTTTTATGGCGCTGGCAGCTTTCTCTGGCATTCTTTTGTCTTTTGAGTTGCAGCTGCTATCAATCCTTGTTCTTTCCATCACGATCATTAGGATTGTTTATTGTGAAAGCTTCAACATTCTTAGCCTTTACTTTGTCTTTGTGCTACTATTCTTTTTTGCCAGTGAGTATACGAAGATTACACATGTTTCTAATTACAAATCTCCTGCGAAACTTCAAGCTGTAGTACTAACCTTCAAAGAATATCCTCAAATTGACGGAAATCGACTTAAAGCGGTCGTTGTCTCTCCTCAAAAAGAAAAGCTGATGTTACTTTATAAAATTCCTACAGAAAATGAAAAAGATGAATTGGTAAGGAAGTTGCGTGCCGGAACTGTCTGCACGATGGATGGTAAATTAGTTTTGCCAGAAGTCAATCGAAATGAGCATGCTTTTAATTATCAACAATATTTGAAAAGAATGAACATCCATTGGACATTTGAACCGGACAGTATCTCCATGGTTGAGTGTCATCCAAGTAGAACTTCTTTGACAGCGACTTTGCAAAATTTGCGTGCATTAGGCGTACAAGTAATTGAAAATGAATTTCCAGAAAAACTGGCTTCTTATGCTGCTGCGCTTATTTTTGGTGAAAGGTCGCTTATTTCAGAAGAAGTGGATCAATCATATAAGCAGCTTGGGGTGGTGCATTTACTTGCTATATCAGGTCTTCATGTGGGTATTATTGTCGGGAGTGTTTTCTTTTTGTGTATATGGGTGGGGATGACAAGAGAGACGGTCTTTTGGACGCTTCTTTTTCTTCTGCCGATATATACAGTCTTGAGTGGTGGCAATCCTCCTGTAATTAGGGCAGTCATTATGGCTATCCTGCTTTTATCAGCAAATAAATGGCGACTTAAGCTCTCTACACTGGATATTTTCTCCCTTAGCTTTATGTTGTTCCTCTTATTTGACCCATTATTGATTTACCATATTGGTTTTCAGCTTTCCTTTTCAGTCAGTTTTGCATTGACAGTATCATCCGCTTATTTTCTCCAACAAAAAAACCATGTCATTTTACAAATGCTAAACATATCGCTCATTTCCATGCTTTCCTCATTACCTATTCTTTCTTATCATTTTTACGAATTTTCCTTGATAAGTATCGCGGCAAATCTGCTTTTCGTGCCGTTTTATACGCTCATCTTATTACCGGCTGTTTTCCTTCTATTTGCCATTTCTTTGATGAAATTACCGTTTTTTGGTTTTGTTGCAGGAATTCTAGACGGGGTTATACATGTTTCGGAGAAAGTTGCGTCAGTAGCCGGATCTATGTCTTATTCAATGTTTTTGACAGGCAGGCCTTCGTCTTTTGGCATGATTTTTATCGTGGGCGGTATCCTGATCTTTTTCGTATTGTGGGAGAAAAGAATACATCCGCTAAAATGCGCTTTACCTCTTCTTCTTATTTTAACTGTTTATTCTGTTAGCCAGAAGTATTCGCCTTATGGGGAAGTGGTTTTCATTGATGTAGGGCAGGGCGATAGTATTTTGATCAAGCTTCCTTACAATCGCGGAGTCTACATGATTGATACGGGCGGACAGCTTCACTTCCCTGTTGCCGAATGGCAGGAGAGAAGGAAACCGTTCAAGGTAGGAAAAGATACGCTTCTTCCTTTTTTAAAGAGTAAAGGGATCAGTCGGATTAATAAATTAATTTTAACCCATAGTGATGCCGATCATATCGGAGCAGCTGACGAACTGATTGGTGAGCTAAAAATTGGTGAAATTTTAATCAGTCCAAATTCCTGGGAAAAACCAATGATGGCGGATATTATAAATCATGCTTTTAAAGAAAAGGTAAAGGTGAAAGAAGTAAAAGCCGGATATAGGTGGGAAAATAAATCAGGTTCATTTTATTTCATTTATCCATTTGATGATGAATACGAAGGGAATGATGATTCACTTGTTCTGTATGCTTCCTTTGGAGGGCTTAGCTGGCTGTTTACCGGTGACTTAGAGAAAGGGGGAGAACAGGAAATGATATCTGCGTACGGCCATCTGGATATTGATGTGTTAAAGGTGGGGCATCATGGCAGTCGGGGATCATCCAGCGAGCCTTTCATTCAAATGACAAGCCCTGAACATGCTGTTATTTCAGCAGGGAAATCAAACAGGTATGGGCATCCACATGCTGAGGTCCTGAAAATTTTGAAGGCAGAAAATGCACAAGTATTACGAACGGATGAGTCCGGTGCGATACACTTTCGATTTACTTCTAAAGGGGGAACCTTTAAGACGGTGCTGCCATAAGATAGTGCGAGAAGTCCTTAAAGAGGATGTTCAAAAAATAATCAATTAACTAGCATTACATTTCCTCGTTTGCTTGTTTTTGTGCTGCTCATTTATCTAAAAGCATACATTCCACTGCTTGTAACTGCCACCATGATTATCTGGCTTCTAATTTGGAAATTTTTTTTGAACACGCAATAAGAAAAAGAAGAAGCCTGCCTTTACGCAAACTTCTTCTTTCTTGGATGAATAATTGCATGATTACCGACAAAAACTTTGTTTCTCCACACGCCTTCTTAAGGCACTTTTTCTAATTACTTTCCGAGCACTTCGATTACTGTGCCAATCACAAAAATGGCTGTGAAGAATACAAATGATACTACAAAACCAACTCCTGAATCGATAGCATCATTACGCGTGGACTGTACATTTTGTTCAAATTCAAATTCAGATTCTCTCACAACTACCCCTCCTATTTCCACTATAGTATAGATGAAGCTTTTAAAAAAATCCACTTTCCTTTTACCTCAGTTGACAAGAGTTGACACATATACTTTTTTCGCTTGTGGTCAAACTATCTTTACGGCACGTTACTCCGCTTTTGAATGAGTGTCCTAGGCCTCGTTTAAAGGCGTTCAATATAGATTAGGGGGCTTTGGCTTTTATGGGAAAGCCCCCTTTGCCTCTTGTCAAACTTCTTCTCTTTCCTTACGATAATATAGAACCTTAAAGTCAGGAAAGTGAGAAGAATATCGTATGAGCATAATGAGAAATATTAGAAACAAAACATTTTCGTCAATATATTTATTATACGGAACGCAAAGCTTTTTAATCAATGACATAAAACAAAAACTGATGGCGAACGTGTTAACGAATGACAGTGAAGAATTTAATTATTCAGCTTATGATCTTGAAGAAACGCCGGTGGAGCTTGCAATTGAGGATGCAGAAACTTATCCGTTCATGGGTGAAAAAAAGCTGGTGATTCTACATAATCCTTTATTTTTAACGGCTGGCAAGCAAAAGGAGAAGGTAGAGCATGATCTAAAAAAACTGGAGAAATATTTAACCGATCCTGCCCCGTACACAGTAATGGTCTTCATTGCTGATTATGAAAAACTGGACGAACGGAAAAAAATCACAAAGCTTCTCAAAAAAACTGCAGAAGTGTTTGAAGCAAAACCTTTGAACGAGCCTCAGCTTAAAAACTGGATCAAAGAGCGTGCCGTATTCCATCATGCCCAAATAGAGGAATCGGCAGTTGATATATTGCTGTTCATGGTCGGAAATGACTTGATGGTATTGAATGAGGAACTGATTAAATTATCTTTGAATGTTGGAGAAGAAGGTTTAATCACTGAAGAAATAGTTAAAAGCCTTATATCAAGATCTTTAGAACAGAATGTGTTTGCTTTGACAGAGAGTTTTATAAATAAGGAAAGTGAAGAGACATTTCGAATTTATTATGATTTGATGAAGCAAAATGAAGAGCCGATTAAAATATTATCTCTCATTGCGGGCCAGTTTAGACTCATTTATCAGGTTAAGGAATTGACAGGGAGAGGATACAATCAAAAGCATGTAGCTGGTTTATTGAAGGTCCATCCTTATCGAGTGAAATTGGCGGCGGCCCATGCGGCTTCCTTTTCAAACGATGAGCTGAAGAAAATCATAAATTTGATAGCAGACTGCGATTTTAAATTAAAGACTGGCGGGCTGGATCGGTCAGTTGCAGTGGAATTATTATTGATGCAAATTTTAAAGGGGAAGTCGTAAAAAGTACAAGCGGGGATTTGCTGCACATATAAATGACCAATAAATGGTTCACAACTGAATCATAATGACGAAAAAAACGACCCTGAACAGGTCGTTTTTAATTATGCAGTAATGGCACTGAGCTTTTTAGCCAAGCGCGCTTTTTGACGGTTGGCTGTATTTTTATGGATGATTCCTTTTGTGACAGCTTTGTCTAATTGCTTGACTGCATTTTTGAACAGTTCTTTTGCATTTTCGTCATTTTGAGCTGCAGCAGCTTCAAATTTTTTGACAGCTGTACGCATGGATGATTTAAATGCTGCATTTTGTTCGTTTTTATATTCATTGATTTTTACACGTTTAATCGCAGATTTAATGTTTGGCATTTCGTTCACCTCCCAAGACTATTCGGTTTGCCCATTCGTTATCTAATAGAACAAGAGTATTTTACCAAACGGGCTCTAATATTGCAATAATCAAATGCGCTTTGGCGTATTTACTCCCAGATTTTATCGAGATCTGCCCGATAAATTTCCTCTGAAAATCTGTGGCATCCGCCGAAGGCTTTGACGTTATTTAGCCGGGGTTGAACCCCCACTGAATGAAATGACAATATGCATTTATCTCACTGCTTACCAGAAGTGGGAGATTTCTGCTGAATGAAGTTAAATGACAAACCGACCTCTTCGGTGAATGAACCATCACAAGAACGGAGAAGATGATGGTAAAGCGATCAGCGAGGGAGGTATCTTGTAAATTGAAAGAAAATGAATTGGATTTAAGCCGGTTTTCAGTAAGGACTGATTTAGCGAAAGAAGCATTTGAAATGGCTGTTGATCAATTGGAAAAGGAACAACAGCGTGAAATAAACGGCGTTAAGGTTGAAGAACGGGAGCAGGACGGCGTAACGATTTCCTCTGTCAACATAACGCCGGAAGGTGAAGAGCAGATCGGTAAAAAGGCCGGTAATTATTTAACGATTGAAGTGCAAGGAATTAGAAACCAGGACACTGTCCTCCAGCAAAAAGTACAAGAAATTTTTGCGGCGGAGTTCAGTCGTTTTTTAACAATGCTTGATATATCAAAATCAGCGAGTTGTCTAGTTGTAGGCCTAGGCAACTGGAATGTAACACCTGATTCGCTTGGACCAAGGGTTTGTGAAAATTTAATCATCACGAGGCATCTCTTTGAACTTGAAGCGCAGAATGTGGAGGAGGGTTACCGGCCTGTTAGTTCCATTTCTCCTGGGGTGATGGGGATCACAGGTATTGAGACGAGCGATATCATTTTTGGTGTAGCTGATACATCGAAGCCCGATTTCATTATCGCAATTGATGCGCTGGCATCGCGTTCTATTGATCGGGTCAATTCAACAATCCAAATTTCAGATACGGGTATCCATCCGGGTTCAGGAGTCGGCAACAAAAGAAAGGAATTAAGCAGGGAAACGTTAGGGATACCTGTCATTTCTATTGGTGTACCGACAGTGGTCGACGCGGTCACCATTACAAGTGATACGATTGACTATATTTTGAAACACTTTGGAAGGGAAATGAAAGAATCTGATCAGCCATCAAGATCATTGGCGCCAGCGGGCCTAACTTTCGGCAAAAAGAAGAAACTTACAGAACAGGATTTACCAGGCGAGGATCAAAGGAAAAGTTTTATGGGGATTGTAGGGATGTTGGAGGATGAAGAAAAAAGAAGATTGATTCAGGAGGTTCTGGCACCTTTGGGTCATAATCTGATGGTGACACCCAAAGAGGTAGATGTATTTATTGAAGATATGGCCAACCTAATAGCTGCAGGTTTAAATGCGGCACTTCACTTATCTGTTGATCAAAATGATGCCGGCTTTAAAACACGGTGATAGACCTGCTGTTCTATTAACACTCTCATTTACATAAAATAATTAATAGATTAGGCGGAGACGGAGGTGACCGGAGTTTGGCTAAATTTATCTTAAAATTATCGTTTTTGTTGATGGTTCTGTTTGTAGGGGTTTTTATTGGTATGGAAAAAGCTCACCAAGGAATGCAGGGGATGAAGGGGTATGAAGATATGGCACTTCCGCCTCCGGTCCATATAAGTGAGAGTGAGGATGGAAAAATGGAGGCGGCGCTTTTGGGAAATGAAATCAACCATGCGGAGGAACTTGCTGAGAAAAAGAAAGAGCTAGAGGATCTCGAAACTTTCAACTTTTTCTCTTCTTTGGGAAAAACGCTGGCATCCTCGGTAAAAGCGACGGCGAAATTTTTAATTGATTTTTTTATGAACCTTTTTAAAGGCTAAAATACGGGATCTACATGAAAAATGGCGCATATTCTTATATGTGCTTTTTTTTGTGAATTGAGACCGGTGCTGATATAATCTAACCTAGTGGACATGTGCCTATTAACAGGAGTGAAAAAAATGAATCATATTGACAGACAGAAAAGACAAGAGAAAATCCGCAACTTTTCAATTATTGCCCACATTGACCATGGAAAATCTACTTTAGCTGACCGCATCCTTGAAAAGACAGAAGCCCTGTCTTCAAGGGAAATGAAGGAGCAGTTGTTGGATTCCATGGATTTGGAACGTGAGCGGGGCATAACAATAAAATTAAATGCAGTTCAATTGACATATAAAGCAAAGGATGGAGAGGAGTATATCTTTCACTTGATAGATACTCCGGGACACGTCGACTTTACGTATGAGGTTTCCAGAAGTCTCGCTGCTTGTGAAGGAGCTATACTCGTTGTTGATGCGGCACAGGGTATCGAAGCTCAGACGCTTGCCAATGTTTACCTAGCTTTGGACAATGATTTGGAAATAGTGCCAGTCATCAATAAAATTGATCTTCCTGCGGCGGATCCGGAAAGAGTTCGGAAGGAAATTGAAGATGTTATTGGTTTGGATGCCTCTGATGCGGTGCTTGCGTCAGCAAAAGCAGGGATTGGGATTGAAGATATTCTTGAGCAAATTGTGGAAAAGGTACCTGCACCTAATGGCGATCCGAGCGCGCCGCTTAAGGCTCTCATCTTTGACTCGCTTTATGATGCATACAGAGGGGTCATTGCGTCAGTCCGTGTGATGGAAGGAACAATTAAAGCAGGGGATAAAATAAAGATGATGGCCACCGGAAAAGAATTTGAAGTAAACGAGGTAGGTGTCCATGCTCCGAAACCGATGCTTGTGGACGAATTAACTGTAGGAGATGTTGGTTTCGTTACAGCTTCCATCAAAAATGTGGCTGATACGCGGGTTGGTGATACAATCACAAATTCGAACAATCCGGCTAGTGAGCCGCTTCCAGGTTACCGGAAAATGAATCCGATGGTTTTCTGCGGACTTTATCCGATTGATTCAGCTAAATTCAATGATTTAAGAGAAGCGTTAGAAAAGCTTGAATTGAATGATTCGGCTCTTGAGTATGAGGCGGAAACCTCACAGGCACTTGGATTTGGATTCCGCTGTGGCTTTTTGGGACTTTTGCATATGGAAATCATCCAAGAGCGAATTGAACGTGAGTTTAAAATAGATTTGATCACGACAGCTCCAAGTGTTATTTACAAAGTTTACATGAATGATGGAACGGAGATTTCTGTTGATAATCCTGCCAATATGCCAGATGCCCAGAAAATTGACAGGGTTGAAGAACCTTACGTAAAAGCCTCGATGATGGTACCAAATGATTACGTCGGTGCAGTTATGGAATTGGCTCAGGAAAAACGGGGGAATTTCATTGACATGCAATACTTGGATGAAATCAGAGTCAATGTTGTATATGAAATTCCGCTCGCCGAAATCGTGTATGATTTCTTTGATCTATTAAAATCCAATACGAAGGGCTATGCGTCGTTTGATTACGAACCGATTGGATACAAGCCGTCCAACCTTGTGAAAATGGATATTTTATTAAATGGAGAAAAAGTGGATGCCCTCAGCTTTATTGTCCATAAGGATTTTTCATTTGAACGAGGGAAAGTAATAGTGGAAAAATTGAAAGATCTCATTCCGCGCCAACAGTTTGAGGTTCCTGTTCAAGCGGCAGTCGGTCAGAAAATTGTTGCAAGATCCACCATCAAAGCCATGCGGAAAAATGTTCTCGCGAAATGTTACGGTGGTGACATTTCCAGGAAGCGGAAGCTTCTCGAGAAACAAAAAGAAGGAAAGAAACGTATGAAACAAATAGGGTCTGTTGAGGTTCCACAAGAGGCGTTCATGGCTGTGCTGAAAATGGATGACTCCGGGAATAGCTCTAAATAAAATTATTGGCGCATGAAGAGAAAGGGAAAGTAATCTTTTACTTGTGCCCTTTCTTTTTGCTGCAAATCAAGTTTAACAAGGTTGTGACAAAATGAATTCAGCCTATATCCATATACCTTTTTGTGAACACATCTGCCATTACTGTGATTTTAATAAATTTTTTATGAGCGGACAGCCGGTTGATGAGTACCTGCAGCTCCTCGAAAAAGAGTTTGACTTATATCGGGCTCAATTTCCGGACATGAATCTGAAAACGATATTTGTGGGGGGCGGCACGCCAACAGCCTTAAATGTACAGCAGCTTGACGCCCTATGCTCAGCAATACGAAAAAAACTTCCTTTCTCTAAGGACGGGGAATTTACTTTTGAAGCCAATCCGGGAGACTTGACGTTAGACAAGCTTCATGTTCTTTCAAATTATGGTGTCAACAGGCTCAGTTTTGGTGTTCAATCCTTTAATGATGAATTGTTGAAGAGAATTGGACGGTCCCACGAGGTGAAAGATGTTTATCGCTCTATCAGACATGCACAGCAGGCCGGTTTTTCAAATTTAAGCATTGATTTAATCTACGCATTGCCAGGCCAGACAGTGGAAGATTTTTCAGACACTGTACAAAAGGCGATTAAACTAGACCTGCCGCATTATTCGGGATATTCCTTAATCGTTGAGCCGAAGACTGTTTTTTATAATCTGATGAGAAGGGGCAAGCTTAAATTGCCAGGAGAAGATCAGGAAGCAGCCATGTACGAGATGCTAATGAACCAAATGGAAAAAAACGGGTTTCAGCAGTATGAAATAAGTAATTTTTCCAAGCCGGGATTTCAGAGTATCCATAATCTCGTTTATTGGAACAATGAAGAGTATTATGGGTTTGGTGCGGGAGCACATGGATATATGAAGGGGGTCCGTTACTCAAATTATGGACCTTTGAAAAAATATATGGAACCACTGGAGAAGGGTGTACTCCCAATATTTGAGCAACACCAAGTGACTGATCGTGAAAAAATGGAAGAAGAAATGTTTCTCGGTTTAAGAAAAAGGATTGGAGTCAATATTCCCGATTTTATTAAGAAGTTTTCTATTAATCCAATGGTGCTATTCCAACAGCAGATAAAAGATTTGACTGCAAAAGGCTGGATTGAAGAGAAAAACGACAGCATTCGACTTACCCGCCAAGGCCTTTTTCTTGGAAATGAAGTGTTTCAAACCTTTCTTATTTAATCAAAAGTCACAAGTGAAACGAGGATAAATTCGTTGACATCAATAGGTCATTTTGTTACTTTTATATTAGATTTAGCACTCATGCTGATAGAGTGCTAACAGGGGTGATGAATGGTGCTTACAGATCGGCAATTACTCATACTGCAAGCCATTATTGACGAATTTATCAGATCAGCCCAGCCCATCGGATCGGGAAAATTGTCCAAAAGAGAAGAAATAAATCTAAGCTCTGCAACAATACGGAATGAAATGGCTGACCTGGAGGAGTCTGGGTATATTGAAAAAACCCATACTTCATCAGGGCGGAT
This sequence comes from Bacillus norwichensis, assembly GCF_014836955.1. GTDB lineage: Bacteria > Bacillota > Bacilli > Bacillales > Bacillaceae_C > Siminovitchia > Siminovitchia norwichensis. Next base: position 171,195 of record NZ_JACSPV010000001.1, on the reverse strand, counting down.
ACCTTCCGAAAAAGGGTATAGATATTATGTAGATCATCTCTTGGCACCAAAAATGCTTCACGCTCATGAAAGACAGCTAATCCATTCTATTTTTGCGGAGAGAATATATGAATTGGAAGACGTTGTTCAGCGATCTGCCAGCGTGTTGTCAGAACTGACAAATTACACGACTATCCTTCTTGGCCCGGCTGTCAAAGAAAATAAGCTGAAGCGTCTGCAAATTGTTCCCCTTTCTGGAGGAATGGCTGTCGCAGTGATCATAACAGATACCGGGCATGTGGAAAATAAGCTTTTTTCATTACCAGAAAACCATCCACCCGAAAATATTGAAAAACTGGTTAATATTTTGAATGAAAAACTGGCCGGAGTACCAATTTCAGAGTTGCGGGTTAAAATTGAGTATGAAGTGGCGGAGATTCTGAGACAGAATATCCATCAATATGATACTTTGCTGAAATCCATTTTAAAAACACTGGACGTTCCAGGCAATGAAAAAATATTTTTCGGTGGAAAGACAAATATGCTTAATCAGCCGGAATTCCACAATATTAATAAAGTCCGATTATTAATGAACATGATTGAAAAAGAAGAGGGGATTTATGAACTTTTTAAACATATTCCCCATGGGATACATGTTACGATTGGAAAAGAAAATAAAAATATGGCCATGGAAGATTGCAGTCTGATAACGGCCACATACTCCATCGGCCCAGAGCCCGTCGGGTCAATCGCCATATTGGGGCCGACTAGAATGGAATATTCCAGAGTGATCGGTTTGCTTGATTTTTTAAGCAGGGATATGAGCGAAGCATTGACGAGGATGTTTAACGAAAGTTAAACAAACCGGAATGGAAATTAGCTCTACTGCTAATTTCCCTTATTATTGAATAGGCGCTTACGCTTTTCGATTGTCTAGCTTTAGGCGGCAGGGGCTCGAGGTCGCTTCGGTCAGACCAATGAAGTCAAAAAACAACTTCACTGGTCTGCCCTCCGACGGATAGGATGTGCTAGTGCCACCGATGCGACAGGACGTCGCGATCTGAGGCGGCCAGCGCTTGTCGCCCCTAAGCGCCGCCTATCGCATTTTAATTTAAGGAGGTGAAGACATTGCAAGAAGAATCAAAAGAAACACTGAAGCCGGAAGATTTGAATCAAGAAAATACGGCAGAAAATAATGATGTAAAGCATGAGGAGCTTAGCGGACAAGAGATTGAGCAAGCTGATGATGTTCAGTCTTCAAATCAAGAAAATGAGCAAGAGCTGGCGAATAAAATCAAAGAGCTCGAAGCGCAGCTTGAGGAGAAGGAAAGCCGCTATTTGCGCCTGCTTGCTGATTTTGACAATTTCCGCCGCAGAACTAAGCTTGACAGGGAAGCGGATGAAAAATATAGAGCGCAGCACTTGATCACGAATCTTCTTCCTGCAATCGATAATTTTGAAAGAGCCATGCAAATCGATCCTGATAATGAGCAGACGAAGGCGTTGCTTGAAGGCGTTGGAATGGTTTATAGAAGCATCATTGAAGCTTTAAAGACCGAGGGCGCGGAGCAAATTGAGGCTGTTGGCAACCAATTCGATCCAAACCTTCACCAAGCGGTAATGCAGGCTGAGGAAGAAGGAACGGAAGAGAATGTTGTCTTGGAAGAATTCCAAAAGGGATATTTACTGAAAGATCGAGTCATAAGACCATCAATGGTTAAAGTGAGCAAATAGTCAAGATACATATTGTTAAGGAGGTCATATAGGCATGAGCAAAATTATAGGTATTGACTTGGGAACTACAAACTCATGTGTGGCAGTGCTTGAAGGCGGGGAGCCAAAAGTTATTCCGAATCCGGAAGGAAATCGTACTTCTCCTTCAGTTATTGCTTTTAAAAGTGGAGAGATTCAAGTAGGGGAGGTTGCTAAACGTCAGGCAATCACTAACCCGAATACAATCATGTCCATCAAGCGTCATATGGGCACAGACTTTAAAGAAGAAATTGAGGGAAAAGAATATACTCCTCAAGAATTATCTGCTATGGTCCTTCAGTATTTGAAGTCATACGCTGAAGATTATCTTGGAGAAAAAGTGGATAAAGCAGTTATCACTGTTCCAGCTTACTTCAATGATTCACAGCGCCAGGCAACAAAGGATGCCGGAAAAATAGCTGGTCTTGAAGTGGAAAGGATCATTAACGAACCGACAGCTGCAGCTCTTGCTTATGGTTTAGAAAAAACAGATGAAGACCAAACGATTTTAGTATATGACCTTGGTGGTGGTACTTTTGACGTTTCCATTCTTGAACTTGGGGATGGCGTATTTGAAGTATTAGCGACTGCAGGGGATAATCGCTTGGGCGGAGATGATTTTGACCAAGTCATTATTGATTATCTAGTACAAGAATTTAAGAAAGACAATGGAATTGACCTTTCTCAAGATAAAATGGCTTTGCAAAGATTAAAGGACGCAGCAGAAAAAGCGAAAAAGGATTTATCTGGAGTTACACAGACACAAATCTCTCTTCCTTTTATCACAGCAGGAGAAGCGGGACCGCTTCATCTTGAAGTCACTCTAACTCGTGCGAAATTTGAAGAAATGTCTTCTGTTCTTGTAGAAAAGACAATGGGGCCAACTCGTCAAGCTATCAAAGACTCCGGAAAATCAGCTGCTGAAATTGATAAGGTTATCCTTGTTGGTGGATCTACACGGATACCAGCTGTTCAGGAGGCTATTCGCAAAGAAACAGGTAAGGAGCCTCATAAGGGCGTAAATCCGGATGAAGTAGTAGCAATGGGTGCGGCCATCCAAGGCGGTGTCTTGTCTGGAGATGTTAAAGATGTCGTACTTCTTGATGTTACACCATTATCACTTGGAATCGAAACAATGGGCGGCGTCTTCACAAAATTGATCGAAAGAAATACAACAATCCCAACATCCAAGCAACAGGTATTTTCTACTGCAGCGGACAATCAGACAGCTGTTGACATCCATGTATTGCAGGGTGAGCGTCCGATGGCTGCAGACAATAAGACGCTTGGAAGATTCCAATTGTCTGATATTCCACCTGCGCCACGAGGCATTCCACAAATCGAAGTCAAATTTGATATCGATAAAAACGGTATTGTCAACGTAAGCGCGAAAGACCTTGGAACAGGTAAAGAGCAAAACATCACTATTAAATCTTCTTCAGGACTTTCAGAAGAAGAAGTTGATCGCATGATCAAAGAAGCCGAAGAAAATGCGGAAAAAGACAAGCAGCGCCAAGAAGAAGTAGAGCTCAGAAACGAAGCCGATCAATTAATTTTCACAACCGAAAAAACGTTAAAAGAACTTGAGGGCAAAGTGGACGAAGCTGAAGTTAAGAAAGCGGAAGAAGCGAAAGATGCTTTAAAAGCAGCTGTAGAGAAAAATGACACAGCTGATATCCGTGAAAAGAAAGATGCTCTTCAAGAAATTGTTCAAAACCTCTCCGTTAAGCTGTATGAAGAAGCAGCAAAACAAGCTCAGGCTGAGCAGGGAGACGGGGAAGGAACAAATGCCGGCGGAGACGACAACGTTGTTGACGCAGAATTTGAAGAAGTCGATGACGATAAAGAATCAAAATAAACATGTCTTGAAAGTCAAAGCCCGTCCGAACCGGGCTTTGACTTTTATTCATGGGGTTTTTTTACACAGGTAATCGGAAGCAACAGCATACTGAAAGGCGCTTGACTGGAATCGTTTTATAATAATGAGGCTAACAAAAGTCTCTTGCGCTTTTCTTACATAGATCTAATATGATAAAATGAACGTTATGTGAAAAGATTCGGGAGTGTGGAAACATGAGCAAAAGGGATTATTATGAAGTGCTTGGCGTTTCGGAAGATGCTTCGAAAGAGGAAATCAAAAAGGCATATAGAAAGCTTTCGAAGAAATATCATCCGGATATAAATAAAGAGCCGGGTTCCGATGAGAAGTTCAAGGAAATAACGGAAGCTTATGAAGTGTTGAATGATGATCAAAAGAGGGCTCAATATGACCAATTTGGTCATGAAGGACCACAAGGTGGATTTGGAGGCTTTGGTGGCGGGTCTGATTTTGGTGGTTTCAGCGGATTTGAGGATATTTTCAGCAGTTTCTTTGGCGGCGGCCGCAGAGACCCTAATGCGCCTAGGCAAGGGGCTGACTTACAATATACGATGACTCTAACTTTTGAAGAAGCCATCTTTGGAAAAGAAACAGTCGTTGAAATTCCTCGCGAAGAAACGTGCGAGACCTGTAATGGATCAGGTGCGAAACCTGGAACAACACCTGAAACGTGCCAGCATTGTCACGGAACAGGTCAGTTAAATGTGGAACAAGAAACGCCTTTCGGAAGAATCGTTAACCGCCGGGTATGTCATCATTGTCATGGAACTGGAAAAATTATTAAAGATAAGTGTGTGACATGTCATGGGGAAGGCAAAGTCAAGAAAAGGAAAAAAATCAATGTGAAAATTCCTAAAGGCATTGACGATGGCCAACAGATGCGTGTATCCGGTCAAGGGGAACCAGGTGTCAACGGAGGGCCTCCTGGAGATCTCTTTATCGTCTTCCATGTAAGACCACATGAATTCTTTGAACGGGACGGGGATGACATTTATTGTGAAATGCCGATAACCTTTGTCCAAGCTACACTGGGAGATGAAATAGAAGTTCCTACATTGTATGGTAAAGTGAAGTTGAAAATTCCAGCTGGCACTCAAACAGGAACAAGGTTCAGACTGCGTGATAAAGGTGCTCAGAATGTCCGTGGCTTCGGTAAAGGCGATCAGCATGTCCTTGTGAAAATTATCACTCCGTCAAAACTGAACGAAAGACAAAAAGAGTTGCTTCGCGAATTTGCAGAAATAAGCGGAAACGTTCCTGATGAACAGAACGAGAGCTTTTTTGGAAAAATGAAACGTGCTTTTAAAGGCGATTAAATGAATGGAGCAGTCAAATGAATTGGACTGAAATCAGCATACTCACTGCCAATGAGGCTGTGGAAGCGGTTAGCCATATTTTATACGAGGCAGGAATCAGCGGACTGGTAATTGAGGATCGAGCTGACTTTTTGCGAGTGAGAGAAAATCGGTTTGGGGAAATATATGAACTGGATCCCGATGATTTTCCAGAAGAGGGAGTCATCATCAAAGCTTATCTTGCCAAAACGTCACTTTTACATGAGACGCTTGATGAAATTAAAAAGAATATTGCCAACCTGAAGAACTTTAATATTGACATAGGAGAAAATAAACTCGGCCTTTCAGATGTTAAAGAAGAGGATTGGGCAACAGCTTGGAAGAAATATTACCATCCTGTCAATGTTTCTGAGCGGTTTACAATTGTACCTACCTGGGAAGATTATACACCTTCTGATGAAGAACTCATTATCGAACTTGACCCAGGGATGGCATTTGGAACTGGCACTCATCCGACAACTGTTATGTGCATACAGGCACTTGAGAAAACAGTGAAAAAAGGTGACAGTATTATTGATGTGGGGACAGGTTCCGGGGTATTGAGCATAGCTGCGGCACTGCTTGATGCAAAGGAAGTAAAAGCACTGGATCTGGATGAGGTGGCTGTGGAAGCCGCGCGCCAAAATATTTCTCTAAACCGTGTGGCGGAAGTAGTAACAGTTGAGAAGAATGACCTTTTAAACGGTATTACTAAACAAGCAGATATCATTGTTGCGAACATTTTGGCGGAAGTAATCATTTCCTTTGCTAATGAGGCCGCAAAAGCAGTTAAAAAAGGTGGCTTTTTCATAACCTCAGGCATTATTGAGCAAAAGTGCGAGGAAGTAAAGACAGTGCTTCAAGATGCCGGCTTTACCATTGAAGAAACGATTAGAATGGAAGATTGGGCAGCATTTATTGCCAGGCGTTGAACTAGAGGTGAAGAAATGCAGCGGTATTTTATAGATGAGCCATTTAATGGCCAGGAACGGGCAATTATTTCTGGAACAGATTTCCATCATATCACCCGCGTCATGAGAATGAAGCAGGGTGATACCCTTTATGTGGTTTTTGAGAGTGGGGAAGCAGGAACAGGGGTTATCGAAGGAATAAGAGAGTCTTCGGTAGAAATTCGAGTGGCTGAATGGGAAGCAAAAGTAAAGGAGCTCCCAGTCCACGTGACGATTGCGAGCGGGTTGCCAAAAGGGGATAAATGGGAGTGGGTCATACAAAAAGGCACCGAACTGGGCGCTTCACAATTTGTCCCTTTCATTGCTGCTCGCTCCGTTGTAAAATGGGAAGAGAAAAAAGCCTCGAAAAAGCTTGAAAGATGGAAGAAGATAGCCAAAGAGGCAGCAGAGCAATCACACCGGCAAAGAATTCCGGAAGTTTCGCAGCCTCTCTCATTCAAACAACTTCTTACTTTTAGAGACAGCTTTGACTATACGGCGGTTGCATATGAGGAAGCAGCGAAAAATGGAGAAAAGAGCGGCTTGGCACGAATGCTTGCTTCAGCTGAACCCGGTAGCCGTATTTTATTCGTTTTCGGCCCGGAAGGCGGGTTTGCAGAATTAGAAACCGAGCAACTAAAATCTCATGGTTTTGATCTGGTTGGATTGGGACCGAGGATTTTAAGGACGGAGACAGCTCCATTATATGTATTATCCGCTGTTTCCTATCATTTTGAATTAATGAGGTGATATGATGTCCCATGTGGCATTTCATACATTAGGCTGTAAAGTCAACCACTATGAAACGGAAGCTATTTGGCAACTGTTTAAAAAAAATGGATATGAGCGGGCGGAATTTGAGGATACCGCCGACGTTTATGTCATCAATACATGCACCGTCACCAATACTGGTGATAAAAAAAGCCGTCAGGTTATCCGCCGTGCAATCCGTAAAAATCCTGATGCTGTTATTTGTGTGACAGGGTGCTATGCTCAAACTTCACCTGCGGAAATTATGGCAATTCCTGGTGTTGATGTTGTAGTCGGGACACAGGACAGGGTAAAAATGCTTTCTTATATTGAGCAGTATAAGAAAGAGCGCCAACCGATTAACGGTGTGGGCAACATTATGAAAAATCGTGTGTATGAGGAATTGGATGTTCCGGCATTCACTGACCGTACACGGGCTTCCCTTAAAATTCAGGAAGGTTGCAACAATTTCTGTACATTTTGTATCATTCCATGGGCGCGAGGCCTTATGCGTTCCCGTGATCCCCAGGAAGTCATCCATCAGGCACAGCAGCTTGTAGATGCAGGGTACAAAGAAATCGTACTGACTGGCATTCATACAGGTGGCTACGGTGAAGACATGAAGGATTACAATCTTGCTGGTTTGCTTCGCGATTTGGAAGCAAACGTCAAAGGATTGAAAAGACTTCGAATATCTTCCATTGAGGCCAGCCAGTTAACAGACGAGGTAATTGATGTTATCGACAAGTCTAAGCTTGTGGTAAGGCATTTGCATATACCTCTCCAATCTGGTTCAAATACTGTATTAAAGAGAATGCGCCGTAAGTATACAATGGAATTTTTCGCCGAGCGTCTGGAGCTTTTAAAGAAAGCATTACCTGATTTGGCGATCACTTCAGATGTGATTGTCGGTTTTCCAGGTGAGACGGAAGAAGAATTCATGGAGACTTACAATTTTGTAAACGAGCATAAATTTTCGGAGTTACATGTATTTCCTTATTCTATGAGAACAGGCACTCCGGCAGCCAGAATGAAAGATCAGATTGACGAAAGCGTGAAGAATGACCGCGTTCATCGCTTGATTTCACTTTCGGATCAGCTGGCTAAAGAGTATGCTTCCAAATTCGAAGATGAGGTCCTTGAAGTCATTCCCGAGGAGCCGTTCAAAAATAATCCAGATAGCGGCCTGTATGAAGGATACACAGACAACTATCTAAAAGTTGTGTTCCCAGCGACCGAAGAAATGGTCGGCAAGCTTGTAAAAGTCAAAATAACAAAAGCGGGATATCCGTATTGTGAAGGACAATTTGTCCGTATAATGGATGAAGATGCCCCTGCTTCTATGGTAGTATAAATTAAACTGCAGCGCATCGCTGCAGTTTTTTTCAATAATAAAAACAGGAGAGGATTAGAAAACATGCTTCCAAAAAATATTGCTCAGATGATTGATCATACTTTGTTAAAGCCCGATGCAACGAAAGAACAAATTAAAGCTTTGTGTGAAGAAGCCAAAGAATACCAATTTGCTTCTGTTTGTGTAAACCCAGTGTGGGTGGAAACAGCGGCAGTCTCTTTAAAAGAAACGGATGTAAAGGTTTGTACAGTTATTGGATTTCCGCTGGGAGCTTCCACATCTGATGTGAAAGCATTTGAGACTAAAGATGCAATAGACAAGGGTGCGCAGGAAGTGGATATGGTAATCAATATCGGGGCCTTAAAGAGCCGAGACCTTGATATTGTGAAAAAGGATATCCAAGCTGTCACGGCTGCGGCAAAAAATAGGGCGCTTGTTAAGGTGATCATTGAGACCTGTCTTTTGACTGATGAAGAGAAACAGATCGCTTGTGAAATCTCCAAACAGGCTGGAGCAGATTTTGTAAAAACCTCCACTGGGTTTTCAAGCGGAGGTGCTACAGAACAGGATGTTGCACTCATGAGGAAAACAGTCGGAAGTCAAATGGGAGTGAAGGCGTCTGGCGGCGTTCGGTCACAGGAGGATGCCGCGAAGATGATAGATTCTGGAGCAACAAGGATAGGGGCAAGCTCAGGGGCTAAGATTGTAAAGGGAAATTAATAATTTTATACCGAAGCTGACATAAAAAACTCCAGACCGGATTGATAACAGCCGATGATCAGATATTAAGTGTCTATTATCATTAAAAAGGAGCGTTTTTATGTTCGAACTGTTCATTACGATGCTGGAACGGCTGGGTATTATCGTAACAATCGCCTTTATTTTAACGCGTTTTAAGTTTTTTAGAAATATGGTTTACCTGGAGAAGCTTGATCGCAAACAGCAGCTCACAGCGATTATCTTCTTCGGGTTTTTTGGAATCATAGGAACATATACTGGTTTGAGACTGAGCACAGAGACTTTGAACATTGACCGCTGGGTTATTGATCTTTCTGCAGATGAAGCCATCGCGAATTCTCGGGTGATCGGTATTGTCCTAGCGGGGATGCTTGGTGGATACAGGGTTGGAATCGGTGCTGCGCTAATTGCGGCCATTCATCGCTTTACATTGAGTGGTTTTACAGCGCTTTCATGCGGTCTTGCTACTATTTTTGCCGGGGTGCTGGCCGGTATGTTTCACAAGAAAGACAAGCAGGTAAAACTAAAATCAGCTTTTATGATTGGAGCACTTGCCGAAGCGATTCAAATGCTGATTATTTTACTTATTTCCCGACCGTTTGAAAGGGCTTTAGCTTTGGTAGAAGTAATTGGCATGCCCATGATTATTGCAAATGGATTGGGCTGTGCCCTTTTTCTGCTTATCATAAAAAATGTGATAAATGAAGAAGAGAAGGCTGTGGCATTACAGGCGCAAAAAATTTTGCGCATTGCCGACCAGACACTTGTCCATCTTCGCGATGGTATTACAGCTGCATCGACACGTGCAGTCTGTCAAATTATACATAATGACATTCAGACGAGCGCTGTTGCCATGACAAACCTGACCAATATATTGGCCCATGTCGGCGTGGGGGAGGATCAGCGGAGAGAAGGTCCCGTAGAAAAAGCGTTTATAAAGAATGCTATAAAAAGGGAGAAATTATTGTCGAGCAATATAAGGAGAAAGGCAACCAATTCGGTGCTGCGGTCATTGCTCCCTTAAAAATAAGAGAAGATACAGTTGGAACCCTCATCTTTTATTTCCGTTCCGAAAAGGAAGCCAACCATGTGGTGATGGAATTGATTTCGGGACTGAGTATGATCATCAGTAACCAGCTTGAAATGGCAGAAGCGGATAAAGCCTATCAACTGGCGAAGGAAGCAGAAATTATTTCCTTGCAAGCACAAATCAGCCCGCACTTTCTATTTAATACACTAAATACGGTTATTTCTCTTATTCGCAATGACCCTTCCAAAGCAAGGAAATTATTAGTCTCTCTTTCTCACTTTTTAAGGCAGAATCTTTCCGTTACGACAACCAGCATGACAACTCTTGAACAGGAATTAAAGCATACAAAGGCCTACCTTTCGATAGAGCAGGCCCGATTTGTCGATAAACTAAAGGTTTTCTATGTTATAGATGAAGATATACTCTTGCACTCCATCCCGCCGATCACATTGCAGCCGCTTGTAGAAAACTCTATTAAGCACGGATTTAAAAACAAGGAACGTGATTGTCTTTTAAAAATTTTAATCAAACAGGATAATTGCAATATTTACATTGCCGTCGAGGATAATGGAAGTGGAATGAGTGAAGAACGCAGGGAGCAAATAGGTATGGCGCCAATTGAATCCGAGAATGGAAACGGTTTGGCTTTATACAATGTGAACCGCAGATTAATCATGACTTTTGGTAAGTCGGCAGCATTAAAAATCAACAGCAGTGATGGCAAAGGCACAAGTGTTGCATTTTTCATTGAAAATGAAGGGGAAGCGATTACGAATGGACAGGCCCATTAAAGCAATCATTGTCGATGATGAATTATATAGCCGCGATGAATTGAAACACTTATTAAGTGCTTTTAAGAGCATACAAATAGTTGGTGAAGCCGAATCAGGGGAATCGGCTGTCATAAAAGCTTTGCAATTTCAGCCGGATGTTGTGTTTTTGGATGTTGAGATGCCAAAGATGAATGGAATGGAGACTGCCAAGGCGTTAAGGAAATTAAAAAAGGCTCCTTTAGTGGTCTTCGCGACAGCTTACCCTCAGTTTGCAGCAGAAGCTTTCCGCTTTGATGCAATTGATTACTTGCTTAAACCATATGACGAAGATCAGCTTCAAGAAACGATTGAGAGAATTGAAAAAAACTTTGTTTCTGCAAAAAGGATTAATCAAGGAATATATACAGGAAAGCTTGCTGTTGAGGCCAATGGAGAGATTGACTATCTAGAGCCGAAAGAGATCCTTTATCTCTTCAGGGATAAAAAGTTAACCAGAATTATTGCGAAAAACGGAGAATACGTCTTAAAAACTTCATTGAAGGACTTAGAAAGCCGTCTTAATCCATACTGTTTCTTTCGAATTCATAAAAGCTACCTAGTCAACCTAGAATATGTTTCTCGCTTAACACCATGGTTTAATGGGGCTTATCAGCTTGAACTGGAGGGCAGAAAAGAACTTTTGTCGGTAAGCCGAAATTATGTAAAGGCATTAAGGGGCAAATTAGAAATTTAAAACATGGAAGTTTGCACCTTAATGGGCTATGTAAGCATCTTAATCCAATATATCCACCTTTTATTCTGATATCCAACTTCGTTTTCCTTTTCTCTATTATACTATGTATGTAAACGCATTCATATTTTAATAAAGAAGGGGGAGGCAGGCAAATGTATACATTTTTTGCGGGAATCGTACTTTTGATCATAGGATATTTTACCTATGGGAAATTTGTTGAAAAGGTTTTTGGTGTGAAAAATGAACGGGATACACCTGCATATGTGAATGCTGATGGAGTGGACTACATTCCAATGAGCACTTCTAAGAACTCCATGATTCAGCTTCTGAATATTGCTGGTACCGGACCCGTTTTTGGTCCGATCATGGGAGCTCTGTATGGGCCTGTTGCTTTTATCTGGATTGTCATCGGAGCGATCTTTGCTGGAGCTGTGCACGATTATTTGACAGGGATGATTTCCATCCGTAATCGGGGAGCTCATTTACCTGAACTAGCAAGCAAATTTTTAGGAAAAGTGATGAAGCATGTTGTTAATGTGTTTGCGGTTTTGCTTCTTCTTTTAGTTGGTACTGTTTTTGTTTCAACTCCAGCCAGCCTGCTTCATGTTTTAATGAATGGAAAAGTAGCGCTTGGTGTCATTATCGGAGCCGTTTTCCTTTATTATATTTTGGCTACCTTAATGCCTATTGATAAAATTATCGGACGATTTTATCCTTATTTTGGCGCGTTGCTTTTAATCAGTGCTGCTGGGGTGGGTGTCGGTCTAGTTGTTACCGGGGCACCGATTCCTGAGCTGTCTTTGAAAAATTTTCACCCAGATCATTTACCCGTTTTCCCGTTAATCTTTTTTACGATTACATGTGGAGCACTTTCAGGCTTCCATGCAACACAAACGCCGATTATTTCGCGTACAACAAAAAAGGAAAATCAAGGGCGTAAAATTTTTTACGGCATGATGATTGCTGAAGCGATTATCGCAATGATTTGGGCAGCTGCCGGGATGAGCTTGTTTGGCGGATACGAAGGTTTGAATGAAGTATTGGCTGCAGGCGGCCCTGGTGCTGTTGTAAGTGACGTTTCTGTGGCTATGCTTGGAGCAATTGGGGGAACTCTTGCTATCTTAGGGGTTGTGGTTTTGCCGATTACATCCGGTGACACTGCTTTCCGGAGTGCGCGCATGATCATTGCAGAATATTTTAATATTGCTCAGAAAAAATTCAGCAGCCGTCTGTGGATTGCTATTCCACTTTTTGCAATATCCGTTATTCTGACACAAATTGATTTTAATGTGCTATGGAGATATTTTAGTTGGGCAAATCAGTCAACTGCTGTCATTGCCTTATTTGTCGGAGCCATGTATCTCTACGTAGCAAAGAAAAATTACTTTATTTCTCTTGTACCAGGAACATTTATGCTTGTCATGGTCATTACCTATATTTTAAATGCACAAATCGGCTTTAATCTTCCAATGAATATTGCGTGGGTTGGCGGTTTTATCGGTACTGCCATACTGTTGGTTCTGTTCTTTGTTGCCGCGAAGAAAAATCGAGCAAATCAGCTTCCGCTTGATGAGGATATCTCTGATTGGAATAGGGTAGCTTAATGGGGTGCTGTGGTCCAGAATATCGCAAACTGGTTAATAAGAAAGAAAAAAGATTGAACGCAAAGGGAAGGGAATCTCTCCCTCCCTACATTAAGATTCTAAGTCTTGCTATACTTGTCGGAGCCATCGGGCTAATCATTATCTTATAAAAAACATGTTTTCCTGTAAAAAATGCGCGCGAATTACCGCGTGCATTTTTGGGAATGATATTATACAGACAAGGTGGCATAGAAAAAGCCAATGAAGCGAGCTAGTGCGCATTTTCTCTTCCTTAAGGTTACTTTTTATGAAGCTTCATGATGAATTGTCCGAACTGGCGGGCAAACGGAAGTACGGCCAATGAGCAGATAATATTGAATATTACGCTTGCGTGTGCTAACTGAGTTTCCGGGTTTTCTGTCAAGGAGATGCTCCAATCAGCCAGGTTCGCTATGAACGGCAAAAAGACTAGGACGCCTATAATATTTAGCCATAAATGGGCATAGGCAGTGAGTCGAGCTTCATTTCCCGCACCGATGCTTGCCAAAAGGGCTGTAGAGCAGGTGCCGATATTGGAGCCCATCATAATGAGGATGCCAGTTTCTAAACTGAAGACTCCAGATCCGATAAAACTCATGGCAATTCCGGTAACAACGGTTCCAGACTGAATAATAGCGGTCAATAACCCCCCCATTATAAAGGCGAAAAAAATATTTCCCTCCATATTTTCAATCAAACCATGCACATGGTCAATGTTTGTCAGTGGACTGGATAGCCAACCAAAGCCGTTCATAGAAGCAAAAATGATTCCGATTCCCATAAAAATAAAACCGGTGCTTCTAATTTTTGCGCTTCGAAAAAAAAGACAGACAGTACCGGCAGCAAGCAGTGGAAAAATAATGACGGATAAATCAAAGGACAGAATTTCCAAAGTCACTGTAGTCCCAATATTTGTACCGAGGACTATCCCGATTGTCTGCGGAAATGTTAGAATTCTTGCAGAGACAAGGCCAACCGCGATGACAGTTACGGCTGAACTACTTTGAAGGGCAACTGTCATGAAAATACCAGCAATAAAACTTTTTACCGGCGTGCTGGTTACATTCCGGAGCCAGAGTTCCAAACTGCTCCCAGATAAATTGAAAAGCCCTATTCTCATCCAGGTCATGCCCAGCAAGAAACATCCGGCTAAAATAAAAAATAAAAGAATGTAGAGCATGTCCTCACCTCTATTGAATGATATGGGATTAAATCTTCGGACATGCAAGAAAATCTAAATCAGATATACAATCCATTGACCTTAAATAATTGTTATAATATAATTGCTAAGTACATGGATTTTGTTCCATTGGCATGTGATTGCTACGTTCGGAGGGAGGGAAAGTTAGATGTCAAAAACAGTAGTTCGCAAAAATGAATCTCTTGAGGATGCTCTTCGCCGTTTTAAGCGTACTGTTTCTAAAACAGGGACTTTGCAAGAATATAGAAAACGCGAGTTTTATGAAAAACCAAGCGTAAAACGGAAGAAGAAATCTGAAGCAGCAAGAAAACGCAAATTTTAAGAGGGTGGACCAATGAATCTTCTCGATCGTTTAAACGAAGATATGAAGCAGGCAATGAGAAATAAAGAAAAAGAAAAGCTCTCTGTCATTCGCATGCTCAAGGCTTCATTACAAAACGAGGCAATTAAGCAGGGCAACAAGCAATTATCAGAAGATGAAGAGTTGACAGTCCTTTCTCGCGAAGTGAAGCAGCGTAAAGATTCCCTCCATGAATTTGAAAAGGCTGGACGTGAAGATCTCGCACAGAAAACTAGAGAAGAGCTTGAATTTGTAAGTTACTATATGCCCGAACAATTGTCCGAAGAAGCAGTGGAAGAGCTCGTTCGTAATGCGATTGCTGATACAGGAGCTTCATCCAAGGCGGATATGGGCAAAGTGATGGGAGCTTTGATGCCAAAGGTAAAAGGTAAGGCGGACGGAGCACTTGTCAGCAAACTTGTTCAAAGGCATCTGTCATAAACAGGAATAAAAGCCGGAAAGCAGCGCTTTCCGGCTTTGTTACGTGCGCTTAGTAAAGGGATGTAAAATCCTAATCCTGAATGATGAAATGCGCAACAGTTCATGGATAAATGGAATTTGAAGAAGTGGTCTGCAAATGTTCGGTCTGAGGAATACAACTTTTCGAAAAAAACAAAACTCTTTCGCGTTATTGAGGTGCTGAACCATTACGTTGGTATTCAGAGACCTGAGGTAGATGAGGGAAGCAATAAAACAGGGATAGCTTTTCACAAAGCTTTATGACCAGCCAAAGGCCCCGTGAAACAGTTTCGCTCATCTCATCTAGGCATAGAAAATAGGCTGGTCGCTGGAAAAAACTAATTACCGTAGATCTTTGCGCAATTCCTTGAAGTTTTAGATATAATATAATTATAGATATTGAAACTTTTTCCCTTGCAAATCGTAATGTAAATGACGGGTTTTTGAAGGGAGGGGATATTGTGAAAAGGATTTTTGCTTCTATTTTTCTCGTTTTGGCGGGGCTCATCATCATTCTTCCCGTTCAAGCTGAGGGCAAGGAAAAGAATGTACACGTCATCCCGATAAAAGATGAAGTAGAAAAAGGCCTTTATGCTTTTTTGGACAGGGCTATCACTGCAGCAGAGAGGGACGATGCGGATCTGATCGTTTTTGACATGAACACTCCGGGAGGAGCAGTGGATGCTGCTCGTGATATTGGAAATAGGATTGCCAATACGGAGGTGAAAACGGTCACATTTGTAAATTCATGGGCCATCTCAGCAGGTTCGTATATAGCCCTTCATACTGATTATATCTATATGACGCCAAATGCCGTCATGGGAGCGGCCGCAGTCATTGACCAGCAAGGCAATACTGCCGGGGAAAAAGCAGAGAGCATGTGGCTTGCGGCAATGGAGGCAGCAGCGAAAAGAAGTGAGCGCGACCCCGAAATCGCCAAGGCGATGGCTAGTAAGAAGGTCGATCTCCCTGATCTGAAGGAAAATGGGAAACTCCTGACACTTGAAGCTGATCAGGCATTTAAGGTAGGCTATTCTGAAGGAACCGTCAACAATTTGGATGAATTGCTCAAAGAATTGAATATGCAGGATGCTAAGGTTCATACAACCAAACCAGCTTTTGCAGAATCGCTTGCAAGGCTGATTACTAATCCTGTTGTAGTTCCGATTTTGCTGACGATTGCAAGTCTTGGACTTGTACTTGAACTATATACCCCTGGTTTCGGATTGCCTGGAGGAATGGGCATCTCCGCATTGCTGCTTTTCTTTTATGGACACTATGTCGCAGGTTTTGCAGGGTATGAAGCCATTCTATTGTTTGTTGCCGGGCTGATTCTGATTGCGGCTGAAATTTTTGTTGCAGGTGGAATTTTGGGAATCCTGGGGACGGTGGCAGTCATTGGGAGTATGTTTCTAGCGGGTGAAAATGTCGTCCAAATGGGAATGTCGATTGTCACGGCGCTGATCCTTGCGTTCATATTAATTATTATTATGTTAAAGGTGTTTGGTAAAAGAGTGAATATATTTAGAAAATTCATACTGAATGATTCGACGAATACTGAAAGTGGCTATGTTTCAAATGTCAACAGATTGGAATTAATCGGTCGTGAAGGAGTGACAGTCACGCCTTTAAGGCCATCCGGAACAGTTAAGATTGATGATGAACGCCTTGATGTCGTTGCAGAAGGCAGCTTTATTGAAAATGATACTGCAGTGAAAGTTGTGAAAGTGGAGGGGTCCCGAATAGTAGTCCGCCCTATATAACTTCATTTAGCAGAAGTCTCCTACTTCTGTAGTGGTGAGATGAATGCATATTTGTTGTTCCATTCAGTAGGGGTTCAACCCCCGGCTGAGTAAAGTCAGGGCCTCCGGCGGATGCCGCAGATTTTCAGAGAAAATGTATCGAGCGAAAGCTCGATACAATCTGGGCGTATACGCCAAGGCGCATTTGATAAAGAATGTTCGAAAGTTCCAAATGATAAACGTCGAAATTCTTTGCTGGCCTGTTTCAGCGTTACTCATGATAACATTGTCTTCCGCTTGCTTGGCTTTTGTTTCTGCACTTTGAACACACACACTAACGCAAAAATGAGGAGGAAAATGAATGCTTGGTGCTGACACACTGTTTTTATTAGTTATAATCGTAATAGCGATTATTGTAGTTTCTGTTTTAATCACCTTTGTTCCGATCGGGCTCTGGATTTCTGCCCTGGCCGCAGGAGTAAAGGTTGGTATTTTCACTTTGATCGGTATGAGATTGAGAAGAGTTATTCCAAGACGTGTTGTTGAACCGTTGATCAAGGCACATAAAGCGGGTCTTCCGGTCGCAACAAATCAGTTGGAAAGCCATTATTTGGCTGGAGGTAACGTGGATCGTGTTGTTAATGCCCTGATTGCAGCTCAGCGGGCAAATATTGAATTAACCTTTGAACGTGCCGCGGCTATTGACCTTGCCGGCCGTGACGTGCTTGAAGCGGTTCAGATGAGTGTTAACCCTAAGGTTATTGAAACACCATTTATTGCTGGTGTCGCCATGGACGGTATTGAAGTTAAGGCTAAGGCAAGAATTACTGTGCGCGCCAATATTGATAGGTTAGTCGGGGGAGCAGGGGAAGAAACTGTTATCGCCCGTGTAGGTGAAGGGGTTGTTTCCACAATCGGTTCTAGTGACAACCATAAGAAGGTCCTTGAAAATCCTGATATGATTTCTCGGACAGTTTTAGCTAAGGGACTTGATGCAGGAACTGCATTTGAAATCCTTTCGATTGATATCGCTGATGTTGATATCGGGAAAAACATCGGTGCCCAGTTACAGACAGACCAAGCAGAAGCGGATAAGAAGATTGCCCAGGCGAAAGCCGAAGAAAGAAGGGCAATGGCTGTAGCGAACGAGCAGGAAATGAAGGCTCGCGTCGAAGAAATGAGAGCGAAAGTGGTAGAGGCCGAAGCCGAAGTACCGCTTGCTATGTCCGAAGCGCTTAAGTCAGGAAACTTGGGAGTAATGGATTACTTATCACTGCGCAATATTGATGCAGACACAGATATGCGGGATTCCATCGGAAGAATGACAAAGCCGAAGGATAACAATAAGCCGGAGTAAGTTCTTAATTATTAAAGGATAGGAAAGCTCAAGCAATACAAAGACGACACTACAGTTACTGAGAACCAGATCCTAGGGAATCGTCTTGTTTGCTAATGTTTAAACAATCGCTTATGGGTTTCTTTCAATTGAAAGGGGGTAACTCCTTTGGAACAATTTTTGCCGATTATTATCATTGCTTTAATCAGTTTCTTTGTAAACAAGGCAAGTGAGCAGAAAAAACGGGCTGCCAATCAAGAAAAGCCTAAGGGCTCAAACAGCAGACCGGTGCAGCCTAGACAACAGGAAAGGCCGGTATCTCCTGTCAATCCTAAGCCGATCCATGAAAAGCCACAGCCTGTACGTGTTGAGAGGCCGCGCAGCCTAAAAGAGGCGGCAGAGATATTACTGTCTCAAATGCAGCCTCAGGTTGAGGAAAAAAAGGCAGAGGCAGAAAATAAAATGGAGGAGCTCAAAAAAGAGGCAGCAGCTTATAAAGAAAAGGCTATTGAGATTCAAAGAAGAGCGGAAGCCGTCAAAGAGAAAAAGCCGGCAGACGCTCAGAACGAACCTTTTTTTCAACAGAGCGATATTGTCAAAGGAATCATCATGTCAGAGGTTCTGGGGCCTCCAAGAGCTAAAAGAAGATATAGACAGCATTAAACAATAAAAGTGTAGGACGCTGTTCATTGGCGTGCGTGACAACCAAGCTGGCAATTATCCAACTACGCTGGGAATTGTTTTCATGCATGGAGGACTGACGTTTTGCTTAGATAGATCTGATGATTAAAAAATTCGATACTTTTCTTTAACGTTAAAGTGATGAAACCCCCTTTCAACTCATACATATGAGATGAAAGGGGGTTCTTTTTCATGGCGAAAAAATGGACACACCGATTTCGCAAGTGGGCGTTAGAAAAAATGGAATTGCCGCCCGATGTAATGATGGACCTCCCTCGTGTAACGATCATTGGTCAATTGCACATATATATCGAGAATCATCGGGGGCTTCTCGCATTTTCAGATAATGAGGTTCGGCTGCTTCTTAAGCAGGGGCAGATTCTGATAAAAGGTAACTCCTTTATCATCAAAACAATCCTACCTGAAGAAATACTGCTGGAAGGAAAAATAAGTGAAGTTTTGTACTTGAAAGAATAGGAGTGGCACAATATGAAGAACCGTTGGATCACATTTCTATCAGGACGGGTACTGGTTAAAGCAGATGGACAAGGATTGGAGCTTCTGCTGAATAAAATGACGAGGGACGGAATTGCGATATGGAGAGTGAAACGGTTTAAAACGGGTGCAATGCTTTTTTATATTTCACTTCAAGACATACATAAATTAAGGAAAGCTGCACGCCCATTTGAGTGCCGGATTTCCTTCGTACGCGGCGAAGGATCTCCTTTTTTATTGAAGAGATTATTCAAAAACAGTGGTTTTTTCGGAGGAATGATCATATTTTTTATTTTGATCACTGTACTTTCCAACATCACGTGGGGGATAGATATTAAAGGGGCCAACCCCGAAACGGAACATAAAATCAGAAAGGAACTTACAAAACTGGGAATCAGTGTCGGTACCTCTCACTTTTTAAATCAAGATCTGGAAAAAATACAGCGTAAATTAACTGAACGTGTTGATAATATTACCTGGATTGGTGTTGAGTTGAAGGGGACAACCTTTCATTTTCAAGTAGTGGAGAAAACAGAGCCTGAAGAACAGGAAGCGCGCTCCCCGTCCCATCTTATCGCGACAAAAAAAGCGGTTATAGAAAAGCTGTTTGTTGAAAAGGGCAAGCCGCTGGTTAAAGTGAATCAGTTTGTTGAAAAGGGGCAACTTCTTGTTTTGGGAACGATAGGAAAAGGGGACACAAAGAAAACAGTTTCGGCACGAGGAGAGGTTTGGGGAAAAACATGGTATCAAACGCATGCCGAATTCCCAATCCAATCAACTTTTCAAGTCTTTAGCGGAGAAGAAAAAAGAACACATGCCTTAAAATTCGGTTCTTTTTCAGTGCCGGTTTGGGGATTTGGGAAGACAGGATTCAAAAATTTTGAAGTGGAGACAGAAGTGTATCCAGTTCGTTTTCTCGGCTGGGAGCTTCCGATTGCTTATGTGGAGAAAACGACAAGAGAAACAGAAGAATATGAACGATCACTTACAAAAAAGCAAGCTCGGGAGGCTGCCAGAGAGCTGGCAAGAAGGGACCTGATCAAAACTATTGCAGAAGATGCCCGTATAGACGACGAGATTATTTTGCATGAAGAGGTAGAGAATGGTAAAGTTAAGCTGACAATCTATTTCCAAGTGATAGAAAATATTGCAAAAGAAAAACCGATCACTTAAGGAGATTTACAAATGACAAAAGAATTCATAACAAATCAAATACAATTGGACAGCGATGATGAAACACCTGTTTTATTTGGAAATGGTGACAGCAATTTAAAGATGCTTGAAGATGCATTTGACGTAAAAATCGTGACACGTGGAGAAACGCTGAATGTTACGGGAGCACCTGAAGCCGCATCCCTCGCAGAGGAAACGATCAAGCAGCTGCTCGCTGTAATGAGGAGCGGTATTCGAATCGGTCCAAGGGACGCTGCTTACGCTTCTCAAATGGCAAAGCAAGGAAAAATAGAGTATTTTTCGGAATTGTATAGTGAAGAAATTACCCGAAATGCAAAAGGCAAACCTATTCGCGTAAAAACACTTGGTCAGCGTCACTACATCGAAGCAGTCCGAAAAAATGATTTGGTTTTTGGCATAGGTCCTGCGGGTACTGGAAAAACATATCTGGCTGTTGTGATGGCTGTGGCTGCATTGAAAAGCGGGAAGATCAACAAGATCATATTAACTCGCCCAGCGGTAGAAGCAGGAGAAAGTCTTGGCTTTTTGCCAGGGGATTTAAAAGAAAAAGTAGACCCTTATCTGAGGCCGCTTTATGATGCCCTGCATGACGTGTTGGGAGCTGAACATACTCAAAGGCTTATTGAAAGGGAAACAATCGAAATAGCACCCCTAGCCTATATGAGAGGGCGTACACTTGATGATGCCTTTGTCATATTGGATGAAGCTCAAAATACTACCCATGCACAAATGAAAATGTTTTTAACAAGACTTGGCTTCGGGTCAAAGATGGTCATAACGGGAGATTCGACACAGGTGGACCTTCCGCCAGGAGTAAAATCCGGTCTTGCGACTGCAGAAGTCATTTTACAGGGAGTAAAGGGCATTGCCTTTCTTCATTTTGAAGAGGGAGATGTTGTCCGCCATCCTCTTGTCGCGAGCGTAATCAAAGCGTATGCACAGAACGAAACCACCCCCGGACGTTAAGTTCGCGGGTTTCTTTTTCGGAATTTAGATAGTTTTAGGTAGTGTCTTTACTCTCCGAAACTGCTATATTTGAAATAGGAATCCTTTTTTCTAAAAAAGGCGGTGGAGGATAACAATGTACTTTCAAAAATATATAAAAAATATCCGAAAGATTCTTAGCTATAAGCTGTTTATGAGTCTCGTCTTTTTAGTACTGGGCCTTTTATTATTTGCGATCCTTTACACGAATGTTAAACCTGAGACCTATGATATGGAACTTTTTTCTGTCGCGGATAAAACGATCCGTTCACCGAAAACCATCGAAGATGAAGAGAAGACTGAGGAGGAACGGAAAAAAGCCGCGGGAGAGGTCGAAGATGTATATGTGTATAAAAAAGAGGTCGCTCAAAACAGAGTACTCCTGCTAACATCCATTTTTGATTTTGTAAATGAAGCAAATCAAGAAGGCGCAGATAAAAAAGAGAAAGAAGAAGGTAAAAAGGAAAAAGAGAGGACTCAGCTTGCTGCTGCCAAGCTTGCCTTATTGAAATCAAAACTTACAGCCGATGTTACTGAGGATGTTACCGAGAAGATCTCGGATCAGACTCTTACTCAATTGTTGGCGGCTAGTCCAGAAGAGTTGGAAAAGGCAAGAGGTGTCTTAATTAATAACGTCGAGTCGATCATGAACGACAAGATTCGCGAAGATCAAGTAAATAAAATAAGCACTGTCCTAATTGATAGAATCAAGTCAGCAAACTTGGAAAAAAATGTGGAAAATGCCTCTATTGAGCTTGGGAAATATGCTATTATCGCAAATGAAGTCTATGATGCAGGGCTCACTGAAGAAAGAAAGCAACGGGCCATGGATGAGGTGGAGCCTGTAAAAATCCTGCAGGGGCAGATAGTTGTTCAAGAAGGACACCTCATTGACAGGGATATTTATCGACAATTGGATACGTTGGGTCTGTTGAAAGGGAAACCGTCAGTAAAACCATTCATCGGTCTTGCTATTTTTGTTCTCCTTTCACTTGGTGCAATCTACATACCCTTTACAAAATGGAAAGAGCCGGAAGAAAAGAAACAGAGTTATGTGCTGATTTTCGGTATCGTCTTTGTAGGGGCTATTCTAGTAATGAAGCTCATTAGTCTAGTGGCGGGCTTGGATCAGTACGATCTTTCCTATTTATTTCCCGCAGCGATGGCTCCCATGCTGATCAGAGTGATGATCAATGAGCGTTTTGGCCTGCTGATGGCAATTATTTTGGCTGCATGTGGAAGTATCGTTTTCCATGACGGCATTTCGGGAACAATAGATGTGGAAATTGCGCTGTACATTTTATTTAGCGGCCTTGCAGGCATCATTTTTCTATCTGACAAAAATGAACGTTTTAATCTATTGCGTGCAGGTATGGTCGTTTCTGTTGTTAACGTGCTGCTTATTTTCTTCCTGCAATTTATTGGCAGCGGTCAAATGACCAACATGGAATACGTATATTTTATCATTAATGGTGCTGTTTCCGGTATTTTGTCAGCCGTTTTGACAATGGGGATTCTACCTTTTCTTGAAGCAGGATTCGGTATATTATCAACAATGAGGCTGATTGAATTATCCAATCCAAATCATCCTTTGCTCAAGAAGATTCTGATTGAAGCGCCAGGCACTTACCACCATAGTGTAATGGTGGCCAATTTAGCGGAGCTAGCATGTGAAGCCATCGGTGCAAACGGCTTCCTTGCAAGGGTTGGTGCCTATTATCATGATATTGGCAAGACAAAAAGACCGCATTTTTTCATTGAAAACCAAATGAAAATGGAAAATCCTCATAATAAGCTGGAGCCCGCAACAAGTAAGGATATTATAATTGCCCATGTTACTGATGGCGTGGCGGAATTGAAAAAGCATAAAATGCCTAAGGAAATTGTAGATATTGCAGAGCAGCATCATGGAACGACATTGTTAAAATTCTTTTATTACAAAGCAGTTGAAATTTTTGATGATGTAGAAGAAGCAGATTACAGATATCCTGGTCCAAAACCGCAATTCATAGAAGCGGCTGTCATCAGTTTGGCGGATTGTGTAGAAGCAGCGGTACGTTCTTTGAATCAGCCGACACCAGAGGCAATTAAGTCACTCGTTGATTCCATTGTTCAAGACCGGCTTCTGGACGGCCAGCTAAATGAATGCGATATTACAATGAAACAATTGGAAATTATTAAAAAAACGTTTTGCGAAACGCTGGGTGGTATTTTTCATTCAAGGATTGAATATCCGGGAAATAAAGAGCAGAAGGTGATGCAAAAATGAGTCTTGAGGTAGACTTCATTGATGAGACAGGCGAAGTAAAAGAAGAACATTTTCATTTATTGGAAGAATTGTTAAATCATGCGGCGGAAATAGAGAGCGTGGAAGATGGCAGTGAGCTTTCCATCACTTTTGTTACGGATGATTCCATTCAGGAGTTGAATAGAACCTATAGGGGGAAAGATTCCCCTACGGATGTTATTTCCTTTGCAATGGAGGATATGGGTGAAGGGGAAACGGAAATAGCCGGAGTTGAAAATTTACCCAGAATATTGGGGGATATTGTCATTTCAATTGAAACGGCGAAAAAACAGGCAGAAGAATATGGCCATTCCTATCTGCGGGAGCTTGGTTTCTTGACAGTGCATGGTTTCCTTCACCTTCTTGGATATGATCATATGAATGACGAAGATGAAAAACGTATGTTCAAAAAACAAGAGGATATTTTGCAGAGCTATGGCCTGGAAAGGTAGAAATGCATTCAGTTTTGGACGGCTTCTAGCTTCTTTCACTTATGCTATTCAGGGCTTGCGGCACGCTATTAAAACAGAGAAAAATTTTCAAATCCATTTATCCGCCGCCTTAATTGTTAGTATATGTGGTTTTGTTTTTCGATTGGGCAGAATAGAATGGGTTTTTATCCTTATCTGTATTTTTGGGATGATTGCTTTGGAATTACTAAATTCTGCGATTGAAAAAACTGTGGATCTAGTTACAGAGGAAATAAAGCCTTTGGCCAAGCAGGCGAAGGATATGGCGGCAGGAGCTGTTATGGTTTATGCTATCATGACGGTGGTGATCGGGCTTATTATTTTCATACCAAAAATCATGGAGCTGTTCCAATGAAGCTGACACATTGGACAGTTTTTTGTTTTGTAAATCGCTGAAAAAGCATATGGTAAGCAATTTTAACAACACTTGACTTCGAGGATTTGGTGGACATCAGAGCAAAGAACTAGATGTGAAAAATGCAGCGCTGACAAGACATTTACATTATTTCTGATCAATCTGTGCGCTGATGATTTTGTCTTTTGTTTGAAAGTCGAACCTCATTCAGATAAAATAATCTCACATCCAAAGGATGAAAAATGAATTTGCGGAAATTATCCAAAAATTTATTTGAAAAAAGATAACTTTTTTTATGAAATTGTAGTAAAATTAGAAGTAAGTTACAAGGAGAATCATCACATGAAGGAACAATTAATGAAAGAAGCAGTACGTGCCAAGGAAAAAGCGTATGTTCCATACTCAAACTTTCCTGTAGGGGCAGCACTGTTAACAAAAGAAGGAACGATATACCACGGATGCAATATTGAGAATGCTTCCTACGGGTTGACAAATTGCGCGGAAAGAACTGCAATATTTAAAGCGCTTTCAGAAGGTGATAGAGCCTTTGACATGCTGGCGGTTACGGCTGATACCGATCGCCCGGTCCCTCCATGCGGGGCATGCAGGCAAGTAATAGCTGAGCATTGTTCAGAAGATATGAAAGTCATTTTAACAAATAGTAAAGGGGATGTGCAGGAGTTTACAGTTGGGAATCTGCTGCCATTTGCTTTTTCGGCAGGTGATATGAATGAATAAAATGATTAAAGACGAAATGGAATTTAAATCAGGTTTCATCTCAATTATCGGACGGCCTAATGTAGGGAAATCAACCTTTTTAAACAGGGTGATCGGTCAAAAGATAGCGATTATGAGTGATAAACCGCAAACGACCAGAAATAAGGTTCAGGGTGTATTGACGACTAATGATGCTCAAATGGTTTTCATTGATACGCCAGGTATTCATAAACCGAAGCATAAGCTTGGCGATTTTATGATCAAGCTTGCAATTAATACATTCAGAGAAGTCGACCTCATTTTGTTCATGGTTAATGCAGAAGAAGGTTATGGACGCGGAGATGAGTTCATCATTGAACAATTAAAAAATGTTCAGACTCCAGTTTTTCTCGTTATTAACAAAATCGATCAGGTGCATCCTGACCAGTTGATTGTCTTAATTGATCAATATAAAGAGATGTATCCATTCAAAGAAATTCTTCCAATTTCAGCATTGGAAGGAAATAATGTGGAGCGGCTCATCCAGCAAATCCAAGAATATTTGCCTGAAGGTCCTCAATATTACCCTTCAGATCAAGTGACTGACCATCCTGAACGATTCATTGTATCGGAATTGATTCGTGAAAAAGCACTCCATCTTACAAGGGAGGAAGTGCCTCATTCCATTGCTGTTGTCATTGATCAAATGAAGAAGGAAGACAATAAGCAGCATATTCACGTCATGGCGACAATCGTTGTTGAACGAGATTCACAAAAAGGAATTGTTATTGGAAAACAAGGGAAAATGCTGAAGGAAATCGGACAGCGTGCTCGTAAGGATATCGAGAATTTACTCGGTTCGAAGGTTTTTCTTGAACTGTGGGTCAAGGTCCAAAAAGATTGGAGGAACAAGGCCACTCACTTAAGAGATTTTGGTTTTAGAGACGACGAATATTAAATTGGTTTGTTTTAGCAAATTTTATGTTGAATCATCCTGGGGTGCATGGACAAACATATTCATATAACCATCAAAAAGAAAGGCGGGATTCAAATGTATGAGTTTACTTGGAAGGTTTTTAAGAAGACGGGGAATATTGACATTTACCTGCTTCTAAAGGAACTGGAGAAAGAGGAACACATGATGAATACACTGCCGATTGCCAATAAGCCCGACGTGATCAATTATCCTGTTTCCTGACCGTCATTTACTTTTTTTTGAGCACCTGATACAGTATGATACTGTAAAAGGGGTTAGCGACATGTTGAAAAAATTTGAAGGCATAGTAATCAGAACTACAGATTATGGTGAATCACATAAAATTACAGCCATATACAGCAGGGAAGCAGGGAAAGTTTCCGCGATGGCAAGAGGAGCCAAAAAAACGAACAGCCGTCTTGCTGCCGTTTCCCAGCTGTTTACATACGGTTATTTCTTAGTTCAGACGGGACGCGGTCTTGGAACTTTACAACAAGGTGAGATCATTTCGCCACTAAGGGGCTTGAAAGAGGACATATTTAAAACCGCCTATGCTTCCTACATTGTAGAGATGGTTGACAGAAGCACCCAGGATAATGAATCAAATCCATATTTATTTGAATTGCTGCATCAATCGCTGAACTATATAAGCGAGGGTTATGATCCCGATATCATCACCCATATTTTTGAAATGAAAATGCTTCAAGTTCTTGGGCTTTATCCGGAAATGAAAAGATGCTCTTTATGTGGTGCATCTGAAGGCAACTTTGGTTTTTCTATCAAAGAAAATGGATTAATTTGCCATCGCTGCCAGGAGAGAGATCCGTATTATTTACCAATGAGCCAAAATGCGATTAAACTTCTGAGGTTATTTTATTATTTTGATTTGAATCGGCTCGGTACAATTTCAGTCAAGCAGGAAACAAAAAATGAGCTAAAAAAAGCGATTGATTTGTATTACGAAGAATATTCCGGCCTTCATTTCAAATCAAAGCGCTTTTTGGATCAAATGGATTCATTGAAGGATAAAATGTGAACAAGAAATTGATATCTAGTTTCGGCTTCGATCATTATTTACCGACAGAAGCCTCTCACTTCAAGGAATGTGAAGGATGTGTTCCCATGGGGAAAATGGAGATGAATGTTGGTTGGCGATAGCCAAGATATGTTGTATACTGGATGTAGAATGAATTCAAATGTGGTTTACCTCTGTTGCGTAAATAGAACGTACAGGTGGCTGGCTGACGCTCGCCTAACCTTTCAAAAGTCGCAAAAAGGATAATCATCAAAATCTGTGGCACGAAACCAAATGTCGCATAGTAAACAAGAATGCAATACCATAAGAAGCACATATCAACCGTAGGGACTACGGGGGTAGCCTTCTAAATAACTAGGGATTACTTGGTGTTTGGAGGAATCCCGCACTTTAAACGTGAGGGAAGTTCGATCTTTGTAACTATATATCCTGCTAAGACGGAAAGTAGTAGTTGTTCGATTCCATTTCAGCGAACCCGGGAAGGTGAAAGCCGGGCATGGTAATGACAGTGAAGGCAGTCCTGAGCGGGAAAATGGAAAGTGGCCGATATTTCGGCAAATAGGGTGGAACCGCGGGTTAACTCTCGTCCCTATGCTAATTAAGCATAGGGATGGGAGTTTTTTATTTGATGGAAAGGATGGATGACATGAATATCCAAGAAATGATTTTGACTTTGCAAAAGCATTGGTCAGATTACGGATGTATTTTAATGCAGGCATATGATGTGGAAAAAGGAGCAGGGACGATGAGCCCGTATACGTTTTTAAGGGCAATCGGTCCTGAGCCATGGAATGTGGCTTATGTGGAACCATCAAGACGACCAGCAGACGGCCGGTACGGTGAGAATCCGAACAGGCTTTATCAACATCATCAATTTCAGGTCATTATGAAGCCTTCACCTGAAAACATTCAGGAAATGTATCTGGATTCCTTAAGGAAGCTAGGAATTGATCCGCTTGAACATGATATCCGTTTTGTTGAAGACAACTGGGAAAATCCGTCACTGGGATGTGCAGGTCTCGGATGGGAAGTTTGGCTGGATGGTATGGAGATAACTCAGTTTACTTATTTCCAACAGGTCGGAGGTTTAGAATGCAAGCCAGTATCAGTTGAATTAACATATGGAATAGAACGTCTCGCGTCCTACATCCAAGAAAAAGACAATGTTTTTGATTTGGAATGGACGGACGGATTTACGATCAGGGATATTTTTTATCAACCTGAATATGAGCATTCAAAATATGCTTTTGAGACTTCCGATCAGGATTTACTTTTTACTTTATTCGGTATGTATGAAAAGGAATCAAAAAGACAAATGGAACTTGGTCTCGTACATCCGGCCTATGACTATATTTTAAAATGCTCTCACGTATTTAATCTTTTGGATGCAAAAGGTGCTATTTCCGTAACGGAAAGAACGGCATATATTGCCAGAATGAGAAATATGGCGCGTCATGTGGCGAAAACTTTTTATGAAGAAAGGGAAAAGCTAGGCTTTCCGATTTTGCAGCACACGAAAGGGGAATACAGCCATGAATAAACGCGATTTATTGCTTGAAATCGGTTTGGAAGAAATGCCAGCAAGGTTTATACGCGGTTCTATTCAACAGCTTGAAGAAAAGGTCAGGAACTGGATGGATGGAAACGGAATTGAGCGCGGCGACGTGTCAGTTTTTTCAACGCCAAGGAGATTGGCTGTCCTTGTAAAAGATGTGGCGGAATCACAGCAGGATACAGAAGAAGAAGCGAAAGGACCTGCAAAGAAAATTGCTCAGGATGAAAATGGCAATTGGTCAAAAGCTGCATTGGGCTTTAGCCGGTCTCAGGGAATGTCCCCAGAGGACATTTACTTCAAGGAGATCAAGGGAGTTGAATATGCCCATATTAAACGTTTTATAAAAGGGAAAAGGACCTTTGAACTGCTTCCGCAGCTCCAAAAATTGGTGGAGGACATGCATTTTCCAAATAACATGAAATGGGGAAGCCATCAGCTTCGTTATGTCCGGCCTATTAGATGGCTGGTTGCTTTATTTGGCAATGAAGTTATTCCATTTACAATTGCCGGAGTGTCCACTGGAAAGGATACGAAGGGACATCGCTTTTTGGGAGAAGATATATCGATTGACCGTCCCGAAGATTATGAAGAAGCCCTTCATTCTCAATTTGTAGTCGCGAATGCACAAAACAGAAAGCAGAGAATAATAGAACAAATAACGGAATTGGAAAAAGAAAATGGCTGGAGTGTTCCCATTGAGGAAGATTTGTTGGAGGAAGTCACAAATCTCGTGGAATATCCAACTGCTTTTTCTGGAAAATTTGATGATAAATTTCTAGGACTTCCGGAAGAAGTACTTATTACTTCGATGAAAACCCATCAACGCTATTTTCCTGTAAAGGACGAAAAGGGCAGCTTACTCCCATATTTTATCTCAGTTAGGAATGGCGGAAACAGCCATATTGATACTGTGGCTAAAGGAAACGAGAAGGTATTACGTGCAAGATTGGCTGACGGGGAATTCTTTTATGAAGAAGATCAAAAACTTGAAATCGCAGATGCTTTGAGAAAGCTTGAATCTATCATTTATCATGAGAAAATCGGTACATTGGCTCAAAAAGTCAATCGGATTCAAAAAATTACTCGAGAACTAAGCATCTTACTTGGGCTGTCAGAAAATGAAACACAATTGGCTGGCAGAGCTGCTGAGATTTGCAAGTTTGATCTTGTGACAAATATGGTGGGCGAGTTTCCAGAACTGCAAGGGATAATGGGAGAAAAATATGCTCTGCAAAAAGGAGAGGCCGAAGAAGTTGCTAAGGCTGTCAACGAGCATTATCAACCGCGTCATGCTCAAGATGATATTCCAGGTTCTCTTACTGGTGCAATTGTCGGAGTCGCCGATAAATTGGACACGATTGTAACGGCTTTTGCCATCGGTCTGATACCAACTGGTTCACATGACCCATATGCCTTGCGCCGAAACGCTATGGGCATTGTTAATATATTAAAAGGAATAAATTGGAATATCTCACTGGAGAATCTTCTCTGCAGGGTGACTAAAATTACCGAAGAAGACCTAAGCATTGAGAATGAAGAATTGGTTGAAAACCTCGTTCAATTCTTCAAACTTCGGATGAAGCATCTTCTTCAAGAACAAAATATCCGCTATGACATTGTTGAAGCAGTACTTGGCGGAGAACTTGGCAGCGTCCCTGATATCATCAGCCGAGCCAGTACCATAAATGAGCATAAAGATGAAGAGGGTTTTAAGGAAACGATTGAATCATTGGCTCGTGTTATGAACATCGCCCAGAAAGCGGAAGGCGAGGATGAAGTAAATTCAGCACTATTTGAAAACAACGAAGAAGAACAGCTCTACAACGAATACAAACATGTACTCGATACTTTTGCGACGGAAAATAATGCTGAAACTCGCTTTTCAGCACTAAAAATCTTGTCACCTGCGATTACTGCATACTTTGATCATACAATGGTAATGTCAGAGGATGAGAACATTAGGAAAAACAGGCTTGCCCAGATGAAAAAACTTTCTGATGTGCTTGGAAGCTTTGCCATGATGAATGAAATTCAAGTTAAATAAGGATATTTGTCTTTAAGATGTATGTCTTCGAGAATTATTTTTTCCTTCGATCGTTGTTTTACTAATGCAACCTTCTCGTTGACTGCTGGATTTATTTGGCTAGCTCAATCTTAAAAATAAGTTGTCATAATTGATGTAAAATACAACTTTTAAATGTGTACCTTTTATGGATGAGATTTTCTTTAATGGTTAAATAGTATATACTAATTCTAATAAGTATGTCTCATTTTCTATCCATAGGTGGTGAGCACGATCGAACTTAGCAAAAGGCAAGATAGGATATTGGAAATCGTCAAGGAAAATGGCCCGATCACGGGTGAACATATTGCGGAAAAACTGAATTTGACACGCGCTACTTTGCGTCCGGATCTGGCCATTTTAACAATGGCCGGATATTTGGATGCAAGGCCGAGAGTAGGGTACTTCTATACAGGAAAAACTGGGACACAATTGCTGACTGAAAGTTTGAAGAAGTTGACAGTGAAAGAATTTCAGTCCATGCCTGTTGTCATTCATGAAAATATTTCTGTATATGATGCAATCGTTACAATTTTTCTGGAGGATGTTGGTACTGTTTTTGTCACGGATAATGAGCATCATCTGGCTGGAGTTCTTTCCCGAAAAGACTTATTAAGGGCAAGCCTGGGTAAGCAGGAGCTATCAACATTGCCGGTCAACATCATTATGACAAGGATGCCCAACATTACGATGTGTGAAAAGGATGATTTGTTGATTGATGTGGCTAAAAAGCTAATTGATACACAGATTGACGCTGTTCCCGTAGTAAAAAAGACAGATTCTGGCTACGAAGTCATTGGCAGACTTACGAAAACCAATATAACAAAAGCGTTTGTCGCGCTTGCTGAGCAAGAAGGTTAGTTGACATGACGGGAGATGATAAAATCATGACAGAACCGGTGATATATGTTGTATCAGACTCCGTGGGCGAGACTGCCGAACTTGTAACGAAAGCGGCATTGAGCCAATTTTCCGGGCCAAACGCCGCTATTAAACGCATTCCTTATGTTGAGGAGACGGAGAATATCGATGAAGTCATTTCGTTGGCAAAGATGAATAACGGAATCATCATCTTTACATTGGTCAAGCCGGAAATAAGAAATTATCTAGTTGAAAAGGCGCGGGTATCCAACGTACATGCGATTGATATTTTAGGACCGTTAATGACAACCTTTGAGACATTGTTTAACAAGAGGCCGCTGAACGAGCCGGGTCTCGTACGCAAATTGGATGCAGACTATTTTAAAAGAGTTGAAGCCATTGAATTTGCTGTTAAGTACGACGACGGGCGCGATCCAAGAGGACTCCTTAGAGCAGACATTATTTTAATTGGAGTTTCTCGGACATCGAAAACGCCTCTGTCGCAATACCTTGCCCATAAAAGATACAAAGTGGCAAACGTTCCTGTTGTTCCTGAGGTTGATCCGCCAGAGGAATTGTTCAAAATTGATCCGAAAAAATGTATTGGGTTAAGAATCAGTCCGGAAAAACTCTATGAAATTCGGAGGGAACGATTACTGACTTTGGGGCTGGATGATAATGCCATCTATGCAAACATTGAAAGGATCCGGCGTGAAATTGAGTATTTTGACAGGATTGCTGAAAAAATCGGCTGTAAAATAATTGATGTAACAAACAAAGCGGTTGAAGAAACGGCTAATATTATTATTAATTTTAAATTAAATAGCAATTGAGCGCTTAAGCAGCGCTTTTTTTCGTGAGTAAAGAAAATATAGCTAGTTATGGAAAAGCTTATTCAAGAAAGCGTATGTTACCGCCTTTGCAAAGGAAACCTTTCACGATGTAGTTGAAATTGGCAGCTTTGCTGTGATGACTAAGGAACACCCTCATTAAAATTTGCCTTGTTCTTGTCTCCTGAGGCAGCGCAATGCTTTCGCTTTTTTTATTAAAAAGATATCAAGTTATATCACTAGGCAAATTTGGGCAAATACGATATAATAAAAAATTGTGTTTATGGAAAATAAATGGGTTAGAGTGCCGGTATAAGGAATACACTATTTATTGTGATTATATTTAACCGCGCAACTCCATTTTTTAAAAAAGGGTTTAAAAATAAGAAGGAATCTGCGGAGGGATGCAGAATAAATAATTATGCCCATAAAAAAAGGGTGATATTTGTCGATGCGGATGCCTGTCCAGTAAAAGATGAAATTTCTGTTATTGCGAAAGACCTAAAGTTAGAGGTGTTTTTTATTGCCTCGTATTATCATAAACCTTCGAACATGAATGAAGGTGAAAATTGGACTTTTGTCGATCCGGACAGAGAAGCGTGTGATCTGTATATCCTAAACCATATTAAACGGGGAGATATCTTAGTTACGCAAGATATTGGGCTGGCAAGCCTTACTCTTCAGAAAGGCAGTTTTGTCTTTTCACCCAGGGGGACGGAATACAGGGAAGAAACGATAGATACGGCGCTTGATTTCCGCTATTTGGCCGCAAAAGACCGTGAGCGGGGAAAGTTTTCGAAAGGACCGAAACCTTTTACGGGCAAAGATCGTAATCTATTTCTAACCGTTTTCGGTGATTTTTGTCGAAATATGGTTGAGAGGAAGCTGAAATAAAGAATAGGTGGGGATGTTTAGACAGTGGCTGCAAGAATCCCAGAGGAAAAGATCAATGAACTCAGGCAGTCTGTGGACATTGTTGATGTAATAAGTGAATATGTCCAGCTGAAAAAACAAGGACGAAATTATTTTGGGTTATGTCCGTTCCATGGTGAAAATACTCCTTCTTTTTCCGTAGCACCTGAAAAACAGATCTTTCATTGTTTTGGATGCGGTGCAGGTGGAAATGTATTTAATTTTCTTATGGATGTGGAAGGCATCTCTTTCCAAGAAGCGGCTTCGATTGTAGCAGATAAAGGCGGTATCCCTATCCAAATTGAGCAGCCCGATCGAAAGCGGGATGACGATTATCCTATAGAGCACCAAAAAATGATTGATGCTCATGAACTTTTGGGTAAACTATACCATCACCTCTTACTGAATACAAAAGAGGGTGCAAATGCGCTTGAGTATCTTCTTTCCCGTGGATTTACAACCGAGGGTATTAGAAAGTTCAAAATTGGTTATTCTTTGCCTGAATGGGATATGGCCGTGAAGTACTTAACAAAACGGGGATTCATAGAGGAAGACTTGGAAAATGCAGGACTGATCATTAAAAGGGAAAATAACGACGGATTTTTTGATCGGTTTCGAAACAGAATCATGTTTCCTTTGCTTGATTCCAAAGGCAGAATCATCGCTTTTTCAGCGCGAACTCTTGACAGTGAGGATTCACCAAAATATTTGAATACCCCAGAAACGCCTATTTTTAATAAAAGCTCGCTTCTTTATAATTACCATGGAGCACGGAGCGAAATCCGGAAACAGGGATATGCGGTCTTATTCGAAGGATTTGCCGATGTTATATCTGCTGATCAAGCCAACGTGAAAAATGGCGTTGCTGTAATGGGGACATCCTTCACAAAAGAACATTTTCAGATGTTAAGAAGGCTGACAGACACCATTATACTTTGCTTTGACTCGGATCAGGCGGGGATTGAAGCCTCTAATCGTGCCGGATCATTGCTTGTTGATCAGGGAATGGAAGTTAAAGCGGCTATGCTCCCTAAAGGGCTGGATCCCGATGATTATATCCGAAAATACGGACCTGAAAAATTCCGGACGGACGTAGTAGGGAATGCACTGGTATGGACAGCTTTTAAACTTCATTATTACAGGTTCGGAAAAAACTTGCAAAATGAAGGGGATAAGCTGAAGTATATAGAAGAAGCCATGAATGAATTGAGCAAGTTAACAAATCCCATTGAACGGGATTTGTACACAAGGCAGATAGCCGACGAATTCTCCCTTTCTCTAGAAGTACTTGAAAGTCAACAAAAAAAGTTGGTTCAGATTGAAGGAAGAAAGCAACAAAAACCACCAGATGGGTTGGTTCAGGCTCCACCAAAGAAGAAAAAAGTGGTGGCAGCCCATCTAACAGCGGAAAGGCTACTAATAGCCAGGATGATCCGTGATGAAGAAGCTACTTTTCGAATTATGGCCATGCTTGAAAATCAATCATTCCATTATGATGAACATCAGGCCATTATCACATATTTGTTAGGTTACTATGCTGCGGGGAATCCCCCCGACCCATTGCACTTTCTGGATCATCTTCCAGATAAAAAGCTCCGGGCCATTGTCACCGAGATTGAAATGATGGCAGTGGATAGCGAGGACACCGAGCAAGAATTAAAAGATTGTGTCAATTATGTGTTGAATCATTCAAAGATGTTAATGATAAAAGAAAAACAATTGGAGCAAAGAGAAGCGGAGCGAAGCAATAATGTCAAAAAGGCATTGGAAATTGCACAGGAAATTATTGATCTCCGCAAATCCTTAAGTATGTAACCGGGTGCGCAAATGTTTGGAAGGAGGGGGACGTATGGCTGAAAAAGCACGTTCCAACGTATCAGAAAATGAACTAACCCTCGAGCAGGCAAAAGAGCAATTGCTTGAACAAGGCAAGAAGCGAGGGACTTTGACATATGAACG
This sequence comes from Bacillus norwichensis, assembly GCF_014836955.1. Lineage (GTDB taxonomy): Bacteria > Bacillota > Bacilli > Bacillales > Bacillaceae_C > Siminovitchia > Siminovitchia norwichensis. The sequence continues at coordinate 135,870 of NZ_JACSPV010000001.1, read as the reverse complement.
CATTGCAACTAATCTCGCCCATTTTGATTTGGATTCCGATCAGATGGATGAATTTTATGAAATGCTGAGTCATCAAGGGGTTGAAGTTCTTGAAGAAGATACTGATGATGAGGATGCAGATCCTGATGTTAACGACATTCAAAAAGAAGATGAAGAAGAATTTGATTTAAATGATCTAAGCGTCCCTCCCGGAGTTAAAATAAACGACCCTGTTCGTATGTATTTGAAAGAAATCGGCAGAGTGGACCTTTTATCAGCGGAAGAAGAAGTAAAGTTGGCTGAGAGAATTGAACAAGGGGACGAAGAAGCGAAGAAAAGGCTTGCTGAAGCAAACTTGCGGCTTGTTGTCAGTATTGCCAAGCGATATGTAGGACGTGGTATGCTCTTTCTCGATTTAATACAGGAGGGCAACATGGGCTTGATTAAAGCCGTAGAGAAATTTGACCATAGAAAAGGATTCAAGTTCAGTACGTACGCCACATGGTGGATCAGGCAGGCGATTACACGTGCCATTGCGGACCAGGCAAGAACGATACGTATTCCTGTTCATATGGTTGAAACCATTAATAAATTAATCAGAGTGCAGCGTCAACTGCTCCAGGATCTTGGCCGGGAACCAACTCCGGAAGAAATTGCAGAAGAAATGGATCTGACACCTGATAAAGTCAGAGAAATCTTAAAGATCGCCCAAGAGCCTGTTTCACTTGAGACACCAATTGGTGAAGAAGATGACTCTCATCTTGGAGACTTCATTGAAGATCAGGAAGCGACTTCTCCATCTGATCATGCCGCGTATGAACTGCTTAAAGAACAACTCGAAGATGTTCTTGATACATTGACCGACAGGGAAGAAAATGTACTTCGTCTCCGTTTCGGACTTGATGACGGTCGTACACGTACATTGGAAGAAGTCGGTAAAGTATTCGGTGTAACTCGTGAGCGTATTAGACAAATCGAAGCAAAGGCTCTAAGAAAGCTGAGACATCCGAGCAGAAGCAAACGTTTGAAAGATTTTCTCGAATAAAAGATACAACGCGCTCCCGTCAATCCCGGGGGCTTTTTTTTGAAATGAAAAAAGTACAGCATAATTTAGGATGGCTATTCAAACCAGTATGTGCTCTGTCAAGCTTCGTCTAAGGCAGCTGTGTGTGAAAGTATTAATACAACCTAGCGAAGTGACAGGACGTCGCGTATTGAGACTGCGCCGTACAAGGAAGTACAAGTGCAAGCTAAGCGATAGGACGTCGCGTATTGAGCTTGCCCAGCCCCACAACAAGGCATTAGTTTGATGGGGCGGTTATGTTTCGTAATCAGAGGCGTCCAGTACTATTATACGTACGCTTCTTTTTTTGGTGTATCTGGGCGCAAGCGCTTTATTATTTAAATTTGACACTTATTTTACTTAATCCATTCTGCTTTTGCAAACCGAGATTTTGACTCCTTTTGTCGATAGATTTTAAAGTGTGTAAAAATAATATTTTAAAATAATTTTTATCATGTGTTTTATGCTGATTAATAGACCAAAAAAATATATTGATAAAATGATTTTTATTTTAAAATATGATTGGTCTTGAGATAAAAAGGAAAAAAGAGCTATAATGAAAGGTGAAAGCGGATACAAATGGCAGGAGGAGGGTAAAATGAATTTCGACTTAACTTCTGAACAAAGTATGATCAGGCGCACTATCAGAGAATTTGCTCGAGAAGAAGTTGCACCTGGTGCCGTTGATCGGGACAGGAAATGTGAGTTTCCAAAGGAAGTTTTTACAAAACTAGCCGGCTTAGGGATGATGGGACTACCGTTTCCGGAAGAATACGAGGGAGCAGGGGCTGATACTGTAAGTTTCGCCATTGTGACGGAAGAATTAAGCCGTGTATGTGCATCGACCGGAATTACTTATTCTGCCCATATATCGCTTGGAGGCGCCCCTATTCATATGTTCGGAACAGAAGAGCAGAAGGAAAAGTATTTGGTTCCGATCTGTAGAGGAGAGTCATTGGGTGCATTCGGTTTGACAGAGCCAAACGCTGGATCGGATGCAGGAGGGACGCAGACGACAGCAGTTCACGAAGGGGATCACTACATCATTAACGGAAGCAAATGTTTTATTACAAACGCTTCTTATGCAAGGCATGTGGCGCTGACAGCCATAACTGGAAGAGAGAACGGAGAAAAACAAATCAGCGCAATCATTATTCCTACTGATGCAGAAGGGTTCACTATTGTTAATCAATATGAGAAAATGGGATTGCATGCATCAGACACGACTGAATTGATACTCGAAAATGTGAAAGTCAGAAAAGATCATTTACTGGGAAAGGAAGGGGAAGGTTTTAAGCAGTTTCTTAAAACGCTTGATGGAGGAAGAATCGGAATTGGGGCAATGGCAGTCGGAATAGCTCAGGGCGCCTATGACAAGGCCTTGCAGTACGTTAAAGAGCGCAAGCAGTTTGGAAAGACACTTTCTCAGTTTCAAGCTACGCAATTTAAAATAGCCGATATGGCAATGAAAATTGAAGCGGCTCGGAACTTAGTGTATAAGGCTGCTTGGCTGAAGGATCAAGGAAGGCCTTTTGGCCAAAGCGCATCAATGTGCAAGTTATTTGCCTCAGAAGTATGTATGGAGATCACAAATCAAGCTGTCCAGCTTCACGGTGGTTATGGCTATATGCGTGAATATGAAGTGGAGCGGATGATGAGAGATGCTAAATTATTAGAAATTGGTGAAGGCACTTCTGAAGTGCAACGTATGGTAATTGCAAGAGAAGTCGGGTGCTATTAAGTGAAAAGCACTCTTTAATTTGTCCAAATATCGAAAAAAGAGGAAACATCGACATAAAGACTTTCCCTTCGGCTCAATTTCGAGTAGAATGTAGATGTTTGCATAATTTATAATTATCAACTGTTCATTACATAAGGAGGGTAAGTTATGAAACGCAATCCGCTTGTTCCATATTATTTAATTATGGTTTTAGGCCTTGTTCTCGTATTTTTCCTTGGTATTAAAGGAATGGGAGATGCAAAAGAAATCGCAAAAGAAAAAGAAGGCGGCGGTCAAGAGCAAGCCGAAGAGTTCGATCCGGAACAATATGCCCAAGGAACATGTATTTCATGTCATGGGGAAAATCTAGAGGGATCTGGTTCCATTCCAAGCCTTCATGGTACAGGACTATCCAAGGATGAAATAGCTGACATTCTTACCAACGGTAGAGGCAACATGCCTGCCGGATTGGTACCTGCTGAAAATATCGATCAGATGGCAGAATGGTTGGCAGACTTGAAATAACACACTAAAAAAGTTCTTTGCTAAAAGGCAAAGAACTTTTTTTATAAAAGAAGGTGCGGTTTTGTATGAACGAGAATCAACTGTCGAAAAGACTTCATTATGTTGCTTCATATATAAAAAAAGGAATGAAAATAGCAGATATCGGTTCTGATCATGCCTATTTACCATGCTATGCTATTAAACAGGGAACAGCTTCCTTTGCTGTAGCTGGAGAAATTGCGGAAGGTCCCTTTCAATCAGCCAAAGAGCAGGTTGAAAAGGTTCAGCTTGGTCACCTAATTGACGTAAGGAAGGGCGACGGTTTGGAAGTAATCGGGCCGAATGAGGTCGACTGCATTGTCATAGCTGGTATGGGAGGCCCATTAATAGCTCAAATTTTAGAGAATGGCAAAGAAAAACTGGACGGCGTGTCAAGACTTGTTCTGCAGCCAAACATTGGAGCAGCGCATATAAGGCGCTGGTTATTGGAAAATGGATGGAAATTGATTGATGAACACATTTTGGAGGAAGACGACAAAACTTATGAAGTTCTTGCTGCCGAAAAGGGAGTTCTATCTAGACCATACAATTCGGATGAATTGCTCTTAGGACCATTTTTACTAAAAAAGAAAAACGAGGCCTTCCAGAAAAAATGGCTCTCTGAGCTTAGGGTGTGGCAAAATATATTAAATAGCATGGATAAAGCAACGGATCGTCCGGAGACAGAGAAGAAGAGGCAGGAGCTATTAAAGAAAATAGCTATTGTGAAGGAGGCGTTGAAATGAAAGTCGTGAACGGTTTTCAGGTCATTGAAATGCTGGAACAGTTTGCCCCTAAAAAGTATGCAATGGATGGGGATCCCATTGGTCTGTTGATTGGCACATTAAACAAAAAGGTTTCTACTGTTTTAACAGCCCTTGACGTATTGGAGAATGTTGTAGACGAAGCGATTGAAAAAAAAGCCGATTTGATCATTGCGCATCATCCCATCATTTTTCGTCCATTAAAAAAAATTGCTTTGGACGAACCTGGAGGAAAGTTGATTGAAAAGCTGATCAAGCATGATATTGCTGTCTATGCAGCTCATACCAATTTGGATGTCGCTAAAGGCGGGGTAAATGATATGCTTGCGGAAGTACTAAGATTGAAAAATACTTCCGTGCTTGTACCTACATATGAAGAGAAAATAAAGAAGCTGGCTGTATTTGTACCAATAGATCAGGCAGATCAAGTTCTAAAGGCGCTGGGAGAAGCGGGAGCGGGTTTCATCGGAGAATATAGCCATTGTTCCTTTTCAACAAAGGGTACCGGCAGATTTTTACCTGGAAATGAAGCAACGCCTTTTATTGGTGCGAGGGGTAAAATGGAGGAAGTTTCGGAGATTAAGGTTGAAACGGTTTATCCAGAGTCCATAGAGAGAAAGGTTGTCTCAGCAATGATGAAGGCCCATCCTTATGAAGAGCCGGCATATGACCTTTATCCACTTAGTCTTAAAGGAGAAGAGCTTGGACTTGGACGAATCGGCGAGCTTGCGGAAGAGATGACACTTCGGGAGTTTGCAGATCATGTGAAGGAAGCACTGGATGTAGATGGTGTCCGAGTAATCGGGAATACTGAGGATACAGTCAAAAAAGTCGCAGTGCTCGGAGGAGATGGGAATAAGTATTTTCAGCATGCTAAAAGAAAAGGTGCTGATGTTTACGTGACAGGCGACTTTTATTATCATACCGGGCATGACGCTATGAATATCGGATTAAACATCGTGGACCCAGGGCATCATGTTGAAAAAGTGATGAAAAAAGGATTGGCAAATATACTTGAACAGCGTTCAAAGGAACTGGGATATAATGTGAAATTTATTCCCTCTAAACCGGATACTGATCCGTTTACATTTCTTTAAGGAAAGACTAAAAGAAAAGTTATAGTAAGGAGGCAGTCCCTTATTTCCACAGCGATTTGAGGGTTCTATCCGCCTTGAGATAAAACCAGATATTGTCTCTCTTTAATGTTAAGAAAGGCCAGGATACCTGATTATAGGTTCCAGGCCTTTTTATTTGTATTGGAAATTCTACGCTTGTGTATTCTTTGTTAATCAGATTATGCTGCGTCCATCGACTAGCAGACTTCGCGTCTCCTCCTACATAAGTCAACACCGGTTCCGACATATAGGAAACAATAGTGCAGGCGAAGGACAGGACGTCGCGATTTGATCCAGCCGACCTCAACCTAAACGGAGCAGATAAGTCATTAGATCAGATTCCGAGTAGTTAATTTGATATTTTGAAACATGTTATAATGTAATCCAAGAGTGTATTGCTCTAATTTTAAAAATATTTGGAGGGAATGATATGAAAATAAAGCTAGCTACGCTAGATGAAGTTAGCCAAATAGAAATTTTATATCAAGAACTTTTTTTAAAATGTCAAACTTTCAGCCGAAATATATAAAGCCGGCTAAACAGGATGTAGAGTTTATTAGGAAGATAATCAATGAAAAGGATTCGGATATTTTAATAGCTGAGATCGATAATTGTACAGTAGGTTTTTTACTTATTCAAGAACTAATGACACCATCCTATACGTGTTTGGTTAAGTATAAATATGCTTATATTACAGATATAATTGTTGGAACCAAATATCAAGATCAAGGAATTGGTTCAGCTTTGTTATTAGAAGCAAAAAAATGGGCTGAAAATCGAAATTTAGATTACTTAGAGTTAAATGTGCTGTCTGAAAATATTGGCGCTATTACTTTGTATGAAAAGCGGGGATTCAAAGATGTAAGCCATACAATGCGCTATGAATTAATTGAAAAGACATAAGGATCATTAGTGTGTGGAGAAACTGTTTATTACAGATGTGTTAGTACAATAAGGAGTATTAAAATAATCAAACTTTTTTCAAAAGGAGTTCTTCTATTTACTGTTAAATGTTAAATAAAGGTTGGAAGAGAACTTTTTACAGCAGGGGATCGATGCGCTTCGGTCAATCCAATGAAGTAAAAAGAATGTCTCCACCGGATGGCTCTCCGGCGGCCAGGTATTTTCCTAGTACCGCCGGCCAGCACTTGTCCCCTTAAAACGCCGTCAACCACATTTCAGCTTAGCGCTTTTGTTCTTACTGCGTATTTATTTTCGGTTTTCTGACCTTAGGTAAGATTTTGGTTAATGGTACTTTATTTTCACGTGTCCAAGTATCGGGATTAATCGGATCGAACTGTTCAAGAAAATTGATGACTTCTCTGACAATTGGCGTTGGAGTGGACGCTCCGGCTGTTACCGCTACTGTCTTAGCATCTTTAATCCATTCAATTTTAATTTCTGAAACATCTCCAACCCTATATGCATTTGTTCCGGCAATATCCTGTGAAACCTGAGCAAGGCGATTGGAGTTGTTGCTCATTGGATCTCCAACAACAATCAATACATCGGCTTCACCGGCCTGATCCGCAACTGCTTCCTGGCGAACTTGTGTGGCAAGGCAAATTTCTTTGTGTTTTTCGGCGTGCGGGTATTTTTCTTGGACTCTTTCCATGAGTTGTGCTACATCCCATTGGCTCATGGTTGTCTGGTTTGTCACAATGATTTTATCATTATTGATATCGAGCTCTTCTACATCCTCCAAAGATTCTACGAGATGTACAATCTGCGGAGCAACACCTACTGCACCCTCTGGCTCAGGATGCCCTTTTTTTCCGATATAAATAATATCATACCCCTCGTGCTCTTTCTGCCTAATCAAGCTATGGGTTTTGGTGACATCCGGACAAGTTGCATCTATAGTAGTTAGCCCTTTTTTCTTGGCAAGTTCCCGCACTTCCGGAGAAACACCGTGAGCAGTAAAAATCACTGTTCCTGTATCCACTTGCTCCAGTATCGACTTTCTATTGGGGCCGTCGAGGGTAATAATTCCGTCTTCGGCAAATGCGTCTGTTACGTGTTTGTTGTGGACGATCATCCCTAAAATATAGATTGGGCGCGGCAGCGTCTTGTCCAAAGCTGCGTTTCGCGCTATGACCATTGCATCAACTACACCGTAGCAATATCCGCGGGGTGAGATTTTAATGATTTGCATGTATATCCTCCTGACTATTGCCAGGCAAAAGCCTGAATCATGATGACGCTAACCATATTATATAGAACTACTGTCGAAAAGCCAACAGCCGTTCCAATTGTGAACGGCTGTTTAGAATTATATATACAATTTTGGTGTGGATCTTCCCCGTTGATACGAGCTCAGATTCTCATGTGAAGATTCCTGTTCAAGCTCCCCTGATTCAATAAGGAGGGGCTTACTAGAACTTTCTGAGGCTTTTTCATCTGTATCTGTCTCATCGGTACTATCTTTAAACCCTTTATACAATTTCCACATAGCTGGGAGGTTTCTAACGAGAGGGCCATATTGTTGTACCATTGGCCCGATTTGCTGAGCAGTCCTTAATACTTGCTGGGTATTGTTTAAAATTGATTGGATACCACCGGGGTTGGTCAATCCCTGCAAAAAGGAACCTCCGCCCGCTTGGGGAGCCCTGGCAAACATTCCAGCAGCAGATCTTCCAGCTTGTGAAGGGGCCTGGCGCTGAAATAAACGGGATAACATGCCGCCGCCCCTGTTCATACCTTGGTTGGGTGAAGCACTAGACGGTCTGAAGGCTCCCCCACCCCTTTGTGGGCCTGGAGGGCCAAACATTCCCATGGGCGGTCTGTTGAAATTTCTTGGCTGCATATTTATACCTCCTTTCTTTTCATCTTTTCTGACAGGGTATGCACAATCCAAAATTATGTCCTATAGGTGGATTATCTAGAACTGTTACAATGTTGTAGTTGCTGTATGAATCATTTATAATAAAAGCTTAGCAGGTAGATCTTATAAGTTTTGAGACACTTAACGATTGAGTTTACTGGCCGGCGAAGTTGGATGTTTCCCGCGGCAGAGCTCAGTCAAGGAAGCTTTGGAATATTATATTCAAGCCACATGAAGCAGACTAAAGAAGGCTCTTCGAGGTGAGTGAAATCAGTTGCTTGGCTGAAATCCTTATCCTTGGAAAGTTTTAAGCTTAAAAAAACATTTCTGCTTTTTATTAAAGGAGTGAGCCAATGGCTGTTTACAGTTTTGAAGAATATAGATTCAAACCATTTATCGATGAAGCTATAGGCAAGCTGGGTTTCCGGCAGCCTACATTGATTCAAAGAAAAATGATCCCTCTTATATTGAAAGGACAAAGTGCCATCGGCCAATCGCAGACTGGATCAGGAAAAACACATGCGTTTCTGTTGCCTATCATTCAAAAGATTGAGCCTTCGAAACGTCAAGTTCAAGCAGTGATTTTGGCCCCTACAAGAGAACTGGCGAGTCAAATTTATCAGGAAGCTTTAAAAATCACTGAGGCCAATGAAGGGGAAGAAATTTCAGTTCGAAACTTCACAGGCGGAACGGACAAGCAGCGAACAATTGAAAAGCTGAAACAGCAGCCGCATATCGTAATCGGTACTCCCGGACGGATTTATGATCTTGTTAGAGAACAGGCGTTATTCGTCCATAACGCTTCCATGCTTGTGATTGATGAGGCTGATCTTATGTTTGACATGGGCTTCATTCATGACGTGGACCAGATAGCAGGAAAAATGCCTGAAGGTCTGGAGATGTATGTCTTTTCTGCGACAATACCTGAAAAGCTGAAACCTTTTTTAAAAAAATATATGGAAAATCCCATATTTGAACATGTGACACCAAGCCGATTGGTAGCCGAACAGATTGAGCATGTTCTAGTTCCTTTGGGTAGCCGGACTAAAACAGATCTTCTCGGTCAATTATTTCATGCCATCAATCCTTATCTGGCTATCGTTTTTATTAATACGAAGCAGATGGCGGACCAAGTAGCTGATCAATTAACAGGTCACGGGTTCAAAGTCGGAAGAATCCATGGAGGCCTAACTCCGCGTGAACGAAAGCGAATGATGAAACAGGTCCGCGACTTGGAATATCAATACATCATCGCGACAGACTTGGCAGCAAGAGGCATTGATATTCCAGGAGTAAGTCATATTATTAACTATGAACTTCCGAAAGATTTGGATTTTTATATTCACCGTTCCGGCCGAACTGCGAGAGCCGGTAATCAAGGTGTCTCCTATACAATATATTCACCGTCTGATGAAGATGCGATTGTTCGTCTGGAGAAAATGGGGATTCAATTTGGCCATCAGGATGTGCGTGGTGAAGAGTGGGTTGACCTTCCTGATCGAAACAGGAGAAAAAACAGAATGCAGCTTAAAGAAAAAGAAAGCGGCACGTCCAAAATATATGTGCGTAAGCCTAAAAAAGTAAAACCAGGCTATAAAAAGAAAATGGCCTCTGAAATTGAAAGGTTAAAAAAAAGAGAACGTCGTCTTCAAAGAAACAAAAAGAAATAATAGCTAATCAATGGAGAGGATGAGCTAGGTTGTTAAAAATAGGATCTCACGTATCGATGAGCGGAAAGAAAATGCTCCTTGCATCAAGCGAGGAGGCAGTTTCTTACGGTGCTAATACCATGATGATCTATACAGGGGCACCGCAAAATACAAGAAGAAAGAAAATTGAGGAGCTGAATATTGATGCTGGTACACTTCATATGAAGGAACATGGCATCAATGACCTGATTGTACATGCACCTTACATTATTAATATTGGTAATACAGTCAACCCGGCTACCTTTGAGCTTGGTGTTAATTTCTTAGGGACGGAAATTGAGCGGACGACTGCACTGGGAGCTAAGCAAATTGTTCTTCACCCAGGAGCTCATGTGGGCGAGGGAGCTGAAAAAGGGATCAGCAAAATCATTGAAGGATTAAATGAAGTACTGACAGCAGACCAGGAGGTCCAAATAGCTTTGGAAACAATGGCTGGTAAAGGCTCTGAGTGCGGTCGTTCATTTGAGGAATTGGCCCAGATCATCGACGGTGTGACACATAACGAAAAGCTGACTGTATGTTTCGATACATGTCACACCCATGATGCTGGCTATGATATTGTGAATGACTTTGACGGTGTTTTAGAAGAATTTGACCGCCTGGTCGGAGTTGACAGGATCAAGGTCGTTCATGTCAATGACAGCAAGAACGAACGTGGTGCCGGCAAAGACCGCCATGAAAACATCGGTTTTGGTCATATCGGTTTTGATGCTCTTGATTACATCATCCATCACCCGCAGCTTTCAGAAGTACCAAAAATATTGGAAACTCCTTATGTAGGAGCAGATAAGAAAAATAAAAAAGCGCCTTATAAGCATGAAATCGAGATGATTAAAGGTCGGCAGTTTGATACTGATCTATTGGAAAAAATAACTGGGGAATTGACTGTAAACTAATGTGTAAGCCTGCAAAAGCGGGCTTTTTCTTTTTTGTGTCTGCTATTTGGTAAATTGGATGAATAACTGATTCACTTCCTTGGCTGTTTTCGGCCCTGTTATTTTTGCGATTTCTCGAATGATTTTTGACCGGACATTGTCATCAAACAGGTCGAAATTTTTTCCGCGCATATACGCAGCGATTTTTTCTGCCTGGCGGGCAGTCAGTTGGATGTTGAATTCGCTACTGTATTTCATCAAATCATCAGCGGTAATCATATTAAGCTTATAATTCACCATATTTTTGATCAACTTCATGTTAAAAACCTCCTTACCCAATACTTATGTGTAAGGCCAGTCTACTGTGACATGAAAAAACAGCTCAATCATTTACAAAAGCGGAGAGTTCCTGTATACTTTTTACTTGTAAATAGGAATGATTCCTATTAGTAAAGGAATGGATAATCAATGAGTAATGAAAATGTGATAGAAATTAACAATGTGAGCTTTCAGTATGGTCGTGAAATCGTATTGGATCACATTCATTTAACTGTTCCAAAAGGTTCCTTTTTGGGGATTGTCGGTCCTAATGGTTCTGGAAAATCAACTCTCCTGAAACTCACTCTTGGGTTACTAAGGCCTGACGACGGTGAAATTTTATTATTCGGTGAAAAACAATCACGATTCAAGCATTGGGAACGCATCGGTTTTGTTTCCCAAAAAGCGAATTCCTTTAATACTGGCTTTCCGGCAACAGTGTTTGAAGTTGTGGCAAGCGGATTAACAGGTAAAATCGGGTTATTCCGTTTCCTCCGTTCCAAACACAAAATGGAAATCATTCAAGCAATCGAGAAAGTTGGCATGAAAGAATTCATGAACCGAAAAATTGGTGAGCTTTCTGGAGGACAGCAGCAGCGTGTCTTTATCGCTAGGGCAATTGTTTCTCGTCCTGAAGTACTTATTCTTGATGAACCGACTGTTGGCGTAGATGCCCAAAATGTTCACTCCTTTTACAAGGTTCTAAAATCTTTGAAGGAACAACTGGGAATCACGCTGTTGATGGTTTCCCATGATGTAGATGCATTGTTAAGCGAAGCTGATCATGTAGTTTATTTAAATAAGCGTGTACAGTTTTATGGTGATGTAGATGAATATAAGAGTATAAGAGGCGAAAGGTTTTCCATGGTTGACCAGCACGGTTCTTAGATTAACTTCATTCAGTAGAAGTTTCCCACTTCTGTAAGTGGTGAGATGAATGCATGTTCGTTTTCCATTCAGTGTGGGTTCAAACCCCGACTGGTTAAAGTTAAGCCTCCGCGGAGACATCAGATTTTCAGAGGAAATGTATCGAGCGGAGGTCGATAAAATCTGGGTGCAATACGCTAAGGCGCATTTGATTGAAGGTGGATGTTGATTTTGATTACAGCGATATATCAATATGAATTTTTACAAAATACTTTTATTACCGGACTTTTGATCGGATTGATCGCACCATTGCTCGGAACCTTTTTGGTCGTACGAAGGCTTTCACTCATTGCTGATGCTTTGAGTCATGTCACACTATCAGGAATTGCAGCAAACCTTTATCTCAGTAAAACGACTGTTCTATTCGCAGGACTTAATCCACTTTTTTTCGGCATGGGTTTTTCCGTGATTGGCTCTATATTAATTGAACGTCTTAGGACTGTCTATTCGCATTATCAGGAGCTCGCCATTCCGATCATTTTATCCGGCGGTATCGGGGTAGGTGTCATTTTTATATCCCTTGCTGACGGGTTCAACACTGAATTGCTGAACTATTTATTCGGAAGCGTTAGTGCGGTGTCGAGAACGGATTTATGGGTAATTGCTGCTATAAGCATTTTTGTGATTGGCATCGTAATTTTTCTCTACAAGGAGTTATTTTTACTATCTTTTGATGAAGAACATGCGAAAGCTTCTGGTATCCCATCTAAAGTGATTCATTTTATTTTTATCATTATGATTGCACTTGTTATTGCTGCTTCTATGCGGATTGTTGGAGTTTTACTTGTTTCTGCATTGATGACTTTGCCGGTTGCAGCGGGAATGAGGGTTGCGAACGGTTTTAAAAAGACGATTTTGATCTCGATTCTTTTTGGCGAAACAGCCGTGATCGGCGGACTGGTCAGTGCTTATTACCTTGATCTTGCGCCGGGAGGAACGATTGTTGTCATTTCCATTGCTATATTACTCGGAGCTATTCTTTATAAACGTATCTATCATAAAGTACAGCTGAAATTTCATTGAGGTGATATCATGCATATTACTGAAGCCATACAAATGGTAAAAGACAGTGGATATAAATTGACGGATAAAAGGGAGCAGATGCTAGGAATTTTTGCTGCCAATAATAAATACCTAACTGCTAAAGAAATTTTGGAATTCATGCAGGGTGATTATCCAAGAGTGAGCTTTGATACGATCTACCGGAATCTATCTCTATTCCTGGAGCTTGGTATCCTTGAGGCTACAGAGCTTGCTGGAGAGAAGCACTTCCGTTATACATGTGGAAATGAAGAGGGACACCACCATCATTTCATTTGTTTAAAATGCGGGCGCTCCAAAACAATTGATGCGTGTCCAATGGCTTATGTCACAGAGGATTTGCAGGGGTATGATGTAGCGGATCATAAATTTGAAATATACGGGAAATGTCCGAAATGCAAAAAAGAAGCTGTCAGTTAAGCTTCTTTTTTTATTTTGCTTTCGAAAATATTTTCAACCCAATTTTCAGCTTCATGCCAATTATGAACTCTAATGACATTTTTGGGGGAAGGTTTCCGGTTATATGGAGTATCAAATAAAATGACGGGGATGCTGAGCTCTTCTGAAATAGCAACAGCATTATCATGCTTATCTTCAAAAAATAGTTCGACATCATGCTTTTTGGCGGTAGAAATCTTGTCGTGTGATCCGATCAATTCAATATGGTGAAATGTTAGTTCATGTTGTTTGAACCAGGATTCGGTCACTTCAAACAATGCATTTCCTCTTGCGCTGATAAAGTATAACTCGTGCTGATCTCCCCATTTCTGAAGAACCTGCTTGGCGCCGGCTGCGATCGGGGATTCCGCATATATTTTAGGCTCTGTATTAATGAACCATTGATATAATGCTTCTTCGGGAATGTCCAAGCACTTAGTGAGCTCGTATTCTGTTAGGTCATCCAATGTGATATTTAAATTAAACGATTCATTTATGAAAGGTATTAAGGACGTAGGGGATGTTACTGTTCCATCAATATCAATGCCAAACCTTCTTTGCATACAAAATAACTCCTTTAAAATGTTGTTGTCCAAAACTTTAAGATTACATTTGTATTGTAACATAGATTCCTTCTTGTCAGATAGCGGATGAAAAGAAGGAAAGGGAGCACACTAATAATGACTGAAAAAGTGAGAAGGAGGTTAGGCTGGTGAAACAGCAACCAGGCGAAAAAGATAGTTTCAAGAAGCCTGATGTTCATAATTTTGAAGAAGAGACCGCAGCGGAAATCTCGCCAGATATTGGTTGGGGGGATGTAAGGGATATTGGATTTTCAGTTTCTGATTTTGCAGGCTACGCTGCCCTGCTCATAGGCGTGCTATCTTTCTTTTTCATGCCAGGGCTGATGGGATTGATGGCTGTAGTTCTTTCAGCTGCTGCGCTCGGCCAAGGCAAGTATCTAATAGGAGGATGGGCCATGGCCGTAGCTTTGCATTCCCTTGGATGGTGGTTTTTAATCGTTCCATACATGTAAGGAATTTAAAAACGCAAACTCCTGTTTATCGTCGCAAAGCTAGTTAGTCGCTGAAGAAGGCGTAGTTTGCCTTCCGCAGCGAGTGACTTATGATCTTGAGTAGATGGCACTCGGCAGGCTTAGAACGCGACATCCTGTCGCTGCGCTTGCACTAGCGCGTCCTGTGCGTCGGCAGGCTTAGCGCGACATTCTGTCATTTTACTTGCACTAGCGCATCCTTATGCGTCGCAACCAGACAAAAACAATGAGTCAAAACGAATTGATGTTGTCTTATTTATCATAGGAAGGAAAAGGGAGTCCGCCAGTCGATAGGTTCTGACATATCACAACCTGATAAATAAGTTATACTCAAGCATAGATTTTTACTTCCCTATACCCAAAATAAAAGCACGGTCGTTTGACCGTGCTTTCACTTTTATATATTTTGCTTTTCGGATTCTTTTTTCTCTGCCTCTTGCTTTTTAAAGTATTCTTCTGCCATTATATCGATTTCTTTTTTTAGTTCTTCAACCATTGTTTCTTCAGGAACCTTTCGGACGGTTTTTCCTTTTTTGAAGAGGAGCCCCTCGCCGCGTGCGCCTGCAATTCCAATATCCGCTTCACGTGCTTCCCCAGGTCCGTTTACTGCACAGCCAAGGACTGATATTTTCAGTGGTGCTTTGATTTTTTGGATATACTCTTCCACTTCGTTTGCGATACTGATCAAGTCAATTTCAATCCGACCGCATGTTGGACAAGAGACGAGTGTTGCAGCATTGGAAATGAGTCCAAAGTCCTTTAACAGCTCTCTGGCCACTTTGATTTCTTCAACAGGGTCTGCGCTTAAAGAAATTCTCATCGTATTCCCGATGCCACGGCTTAAAATAGCACCAAGACCAGCAGAGCTTTTTATCGTCCCTGCGAATAATGTTCCGCTTTCTGTAATCCCGAGATGAAGCGGATAGTCAAAGGCCGCTGCTGCTTTTTCATATGCTTCGATAGCCAATTTCACATCAGAAGCCTTTAATGAAACGATAATATCGTGAAAATCAAGGTCTTCAAGTATTTTTATATGGTGTAATGCACTCTCTACCATACCATCAGCTGTTGGATAGCCATATTTATTTAAAATATGTCTTTCCAGGCTTCCGGCATTAACGCCAATCCGAATTGGAATTCCTTTTTCTTTTGCTGCTTTTACAACTGCTTCCACTTTTTCTCTTTTTCCGATGTTGCCCGGGTTGATCCGGATTTTGTCCGCACCGCCTTCGATGGCTATCAATGCAAGACGGTAATCAAAATGAATATCAACAACCAACGGAAGGTTGATTCGTTTTTTGATTTCAGAAATGGCATTTGCCGCTCTTTCGTCAGGGCAGGCAACCCTCACAATTTGGCATCCCGCTTCTTCAAGGCGCCCAATTTCTTTTACTGTGGCATCCACATCATGTGTTTTGGAAGTCGTCATGCTTTGAATGATAACTTCATTACTGCCGCCAATTGTTAAGTTTCCCACTTTTACGGGGCGTGTTTTGGAACGATGTATGATAGTACCCAAAGGTCATTCTCTCCTTTATTAAATATAGAGACGCTTGTCCCTATTTTAAATCGAAACAGGTATCTTACCCTGTTTATTGTATCAAGCTTTGCTTATGCTTGACAACAAATTGACTATATTTAGTCATCTTGTCGGCTATAGACAGGAAATTTATATTCCTTATTGGTTTGTATTTCATTCGGCTTCACACCATTATTTAATTTCTGAAAGTCTTGAATCAACTGATCGATTGGAACAGGGAGGGAGCCATGATAAATTGATTCTGCTATCGAAATGACGGTATCTCCAGACTTAGCTTTTTTTTCTTCATAGGGCATGATGTGAACCGGTGCAGATTGAGTTGAGCCGTTCATTTCGGATGAAGCAGTGGCGGCTTGGTCAATATGCAATGTCCCTATTTTTAAATCGTAATAAATGCTGTACATCAAAACAGCAACTGTGATGATTACTGCGACTTTTTTCAACTAAATCCCGCCTCTTTTATCAAGATGTCCCATATATATGCGACTGAGACGGGCTTTATTCGTTGATTAGTTTCTTCTTTTGGGCTTAGGAATAGCCCGGATGGCAGCCAGCATAATTCCGACCACGATGATTAGGGCTACTAGGAAGAAATAAGTCTCTTTAACTTTAAACAGATGAAGTAAACTGAAAATGACCACTGGCAGTGTAGCGCTACAAGCTGTCAGTCTCCAACTCTGCCTATATGGAAGCTTTCTTTCCATTCGTTTTGCAATGGGCTCTCCAATGCTTGCCAAAATGGTGATGGCCAAAAAAAGAAGTCCGGCATTGAAAATGTACGCAGCTACAGCAACAATTATAGTCATAAGTGTTTTTGATCCAGCATCTGATCCGGTTACTCCATAACCATTCATAAAATCATTGAAGATTATATTGTAGAAACCGCCGAGAGATAAGAAGAAAGCTAAAATAAATACAAGTTGAATCGACTTGCCGATTGTCAAAAACCTGTATTTAGCAATTTCTTTTGGTGAGTACAGGCTTTTGAAAAAAATAGACATGAGTGTAACATTTCTCAAAATCTTCACGTCCTTCAGTTACGTATATTAATTATTGTCGTTCTTCAAGTGGATGGATTCAAGCTTTTGTAGAAAGTTTGACAAAAAAGTCGAAAATAGGTTTACATAATATTATTTTTGCGTATAAACATATGTAGATGATTGTTAACAAGATGGGGGCTATGGAATATGGACATACTTTATTGGACGATTATCGCAATCATGATTGTATTGGCATTTGTTGGACTTGTTTATCCCGTCATACCGAGCGTTCTGCTATTAGTGGGTGCTTTTCTGTTGTACGGAGTCTTTTACTCTTTCTCGTCACTGAATCTTCTTTTTTGGATGATTCAATTGCTGCTTGTCGTCTTGATTTTCATTGCGGATTATTTGGCAAATCTTTTAGGAGTCAAAAAGTTTGGGGGGTCCAAGGCTGGAATATGGGGTAGTACGATCGGTCTGCTTCTGGGACCATTTGTTATACCGGTTGCCGGTATTTTGATAGGTCCGTTCATCGGAGCTGTTGCAGGAGAAATGCTGGTTAATCGTACGGAATTTAAATCCGCTATCAGGATCGGAGTAGGCTCTGTTCTTGGGTTTATCGGAAGTGTCATAACGAAAGCTTTCATCCAGCTTTTTATGGTCGGATATTTCTTATTCTTGGTGTTAAAATAATCAAGCATAAAATTTGAATGCTAAATTAATATTTGATACTCTTATGATGGAATACGATTGAATCGTTTAATGATTCAAAAAATTACATAGGAGGAGATTTAATCATGGCATACGAATTACCACAATTACCATACGCTTATGATGCATTGGAGCCTCATATCGATAAGGAAACAATGAATATTCACCACACAAAGCATCATAACACATACGTTACAAACTTGAATAAAGCTGTAGAAGGAAGCGATTTGGCAAACAAGTCTGTAGAAGAGTTGATTGCTAACTTGGACGCTGTTCCAGAATCAATCAGAACTGCAGTACGCAACAATGGCGGTGGCCACGCTAACCACTCTTTATTCTGGAAACTGCTTTCTCCACAAGGTGGAGGAGAGCCAAGCGGCGACTTGAAAGATGCTATTGAAAGCAAATTCGGCAGTGTTGAAAAATTCAAAGAACAATTTGAAGCTGCTGGTGCTGGTCGTTTCGGTTCAGGATGGGCTTGGTTGATCGTTAATAACGGTGAATTAGAAATTACAAGCACACCTAACCAAGACAGCCCGATTATGGAAGGTAAGAAGCCGATTTTAGGCCTTGACGTTTGGGAGCATGCTTACTATCTGAACTACCAAAACCGTCGTCCAGACTACATGAAAGCATTCTGGAATGTAGTTAACTGGAACGAAGTTCAAAAACTATTTAACGAAGCAAAATAATTGGATATAATCACAAGTCAGATCACCTGTAATAGTGGGTGATCTTTTTTGTTATTGAAGGCACTCCAGTCTGTACGTCGATAATCAGGCGATTTTGCTTTTCCTAGTATAAAACATTTCCTTTCACAAAAAATAGTTTGTGTAAAGGAGTTCTGTCATGGTGAAAAAATTATTGGGAAAAGTGGAAGTGGAGAAGGACCTAGCGCTGCTCCTTCTGATTGGCGGCCTTTATTCGCTCAGCATCGCTCTGTCCAATACGTTTGTAAATATTTATTTATGGAAGCAGTCGGGAAAATTCATGGACTTGGCCCTTTACAATTTAGCGATTGTTTTTTTTCAGCCATTGACTTTCATATTGGCCGGAAGATGGGCAAAAAAAATTGACAGAGTGATTGTGCTGCGAATTGGAGTAGCGTTTTTGGCACTCTTTTTTTTGGTTGTTTTGATTTTGGGAGAAAAAGCACAAGCCCATTTGATGTTGTTGGGAAGTTTGCTCGGGATAGGCTATGGGTTTTATTGGCTTGCATTTAATGTTCTTACATTTGAAATTACAGAGCCTGAAACACGAGACTTTTTCAATGGTTTCCTTGGAACTCTTACTTCAGCCGGTGGAGTGATCGGGCCAATTTCTGCAGGTTTTCTTATTACCAGGTTTACATCTAACATTGGTTATACCATCATCTTTGCAGCTTCTTTGGCCTTGTTTGCATTGGCGGTTATTATCAGCTTCTTTATAAAAAGAAGGCCCGCGAAGGGTGTCTATTGCTTTGTACGGGTGTTGAAGGAAAGAAAAAATAATGAAAATTGGAAGCTTGTAACAAATGCCCATTTTTGGCAGGGATTCAGGGATGGCACTTTCATTTTTGTCATATCCGTTTTTGTTTTTATTTCCACAGGAAGCGAGCTTGCCTTGGGAACTTTTGGTTTAATCAATTCTGGACTTGCGTTTATCGCTTATTGGCTTGCTGGGAGGTTGATTAAAAACGACAAAAGGAAAAAAGCCATGCTTTTGGGGGGACTGCTTCTGTATTTGTCGGTTTTTTTGATTGCTTTTAAAATGACTTACCCGCGTTTGCTTATTTATGCCGCTGCCATAGCTATCGCATATCCGATCATGCTTGTTCCATACTTTTCCATGACGTACGATGTTATTGGAAAAAGTTGGAAGGCCGCTGAAATGAGGATAGAGTATATCGTTGTTAAAGAATTGTTTTTAAATTCAGGCAGGGTCGTTTCAGTATCAGCTTTCATAGCGGCTATCCTGTTCTTTGATGAACAAAAAAGCATTCCCATCTTATTATTAATCATTGGTGCTGGGCATGGAATAGCAGCTTTGCTACTTCAAAAAGTAAAAATAACCCTTTCTCCATAAACTTTTGTCATCTTTTTTTCTAACTCTGTAGAAAAATGGTGATTTTTCTTTTACAATAAGAGATACGGATGAGGAGAAAGGGCTGTAAAGATATTGAATAACAATAAGGAAAAAAAGAAGAAAACCCATGTTCCTTTCAGAATGAACATGCTGTTTTTTATTGTCTTTTTGTTATTTTCGCTGTTGATTCTCCGTCTTGGAGTAATTCAGATTGTATACGGTGAAGATGCGAAGCGGGAAGTTGAGCGGACGGAGGATATTACTGTCAATAAATCAGTTCCCAGGGGAAAAGTTTATGATCGAAAACACAGGCTAATTGTGGATAATGAGCCACGAAAGGCCATAACGTATACGATCCCAAACCAATTTGACCAAAAAGAGACGTTGAAAACTGCTAAGGCATTGGCCAAATTAATTAATAAAGATACGGATAAAATTACGGAGAGGGATAAAATTGATTACTGGCTCATGACTCACCCAGATGAAGCTGCTAAAAAAGTCAGCAAAGCTGAGCTTGAGAAATATAAAGACAAAGCGGATAAATTGTATAAGCTTCAGCTGGAGCGTGTAACGAAGGAAGAAATTGCTAGTCTTACACAGGAAGACTTGGAAGTATTGGCCATATACCGCGAGTTTACGGGTGGATACGCCCTTACCCAGCAAATTGTTAAAAATGAAGATGTATCAACTGAAGAATATGCGAAGGTAAGCGAAAGGCTCGCAGAACTTCCGGGTGTTGATACAACGACTGACTGGGAACGAAAATATGCTTACGAGGATACGTTGAGGTCTATTTTAGGCAATGTAAGCAATGGGTTGCCGAGTGAAAAAACGGATTATTACATGGCACGGGGGTACAACAGGAATGACAGAGTAGGAAAAAGCTATATTGAGCTTCAATATGAAGATGTGCTCCGTGGCCAAAAGGAGAAAGTCAAAAACATTACTCGATCCGGTTCTGTTATAGAATCCAAAGTGCTCCATGAGGGGCAGCGCGGAAAAGATCTTGTTTTGACCGTCGATATGGAGCTTCAGCATGAGGTAGACAAGATTGTTGAGGAAGAATTGCGTAAAACGAAAATGAGGGGCGGTACGGGTCTCCTTGATCGGGCATTTGTTACGTTGATGGACCCGTATACCGGGGAAATACTGGCGATGTCTGGAAAGCAATATGCTTATGATGAAGATGAAGGAAGGTATAAATTCAGCGATTTTGCTGCTGGAAACTTCACAACATCATACGTTGTAGGGTCGTCAGTTAAAGGGGCGTCCGTACTTACCGGATATATGACAGGAGTAATTACACCTGGAAACAATACTATGTTGGATGAACCTCTTCTAATTAAAGGATCTGCATCTAAAAGTTCTCACTTTAACAGAGGTGGATATGTTTATTTAAATGATCACACAGCACTAGTGCGATCCTCGAATGTATACATGTTTAAACTGGCTATTGCTATAGGCGACGGTCAATATAGGAGAAACCAATCCTTGATCATCGACAAAGAAAAAGCATTTCGGGAAATGCGGGAACATTTCAGTCAGTTTGGACTTGGAATCCGTACCGGAATCGATTTGCCTGGAGAACAGATTGGATTTAGGGGAGCTGTAGAAGAGGCTCATGGAGGTAACGTTCTTGACTTTGCGATCGGTCAGTATGATTCATATACGCCGCTTCAGCTTGCCCAATATGTCTCGACCATCGCTAATGGCGGCTATCGGATGCAGCCGCATATTGTGAAGGAGATTAGGGATCCAGGAGAGGACAAAGAAGAAATGGGGCCGCTCGCTCAGGAAGTCCAGCCAAAGGTGTTGAATCGAATTAATGCCGAAGATTCTTGGATTCAAAGAGTACAAGGCGGTTTCTGGGGTGTTTTTCATGAAGCGAACGGAACGGGAAAAGCCTTCGCAAGTGAACCATACAGTCCTGCTGGAAAAACAGGAACAGCGGAAACGGTCGATAGAGGGACCGGCGTCTGGAATTTGTCTCTTGTAGCCTATGCCCCATATGAAAATCCTGAAGTCGCAATGTCGATCGTTGTACCATCTGCATATGTCAAAGGCGGGTCTCCAAACAATATCAACTCTGATATTGGTAAACGAGTGCTCAAAGCTTACTTTGATTTGAAAAACAAGAAAGATGATGCAACTTCTGAAGAAACAAATGAGGATGTAGAAGAATAAGAATAATGAACGTACACAACAATAAAGCAGGCTCTAAAGAGCCTGCTTTATTGTTTATCAGGAAGATTTCCTGTGATTGTTTCAGCAATTTCCTGCATTCCCATTTCATTGGTCAGTTTATAATCGCCAATTTGGATGGATTGCTGCCATTTCTTTGCTGACAAATAATCATTGAATTCATTTGCATCTTTGATGATTTTAGCCTTTTCCATTTGTTTGCTCACTTCTTTTGAAGTCATGCCGTCATTAATATACAAATGCATCGTTTTTACAGCTGTTTTTTCTGGAGGTGTAGCTTTTTTCTTTTTTAGATCTTCGTATTTTTGTTTCCAGTGCTCGACTTCTTGCTCAAGATCAGTATAGGTTGTCTTCTTTACCTCGATATATCCTTTCTTTGGAGGAGTTGCGGCCGCTTCACTTTTTGTTTGGAAGTTTTTGATTCCGATAAGAATGACTGCGACAACAAGCAATATGGATGCTAGCAGCCTGGTTGTTCGTCTGTCCATCAACTCATCCTCCTGGCAGCAGAAGTCTCAGAATCAATGATTTTTTTAACCATCTGCGGAGATAGGGAAGACTGCTTGGAAATCTGCTGCAAATCGATGCCTTGCTGATGCAGCGCCAGTACTTGATTTTTTAAAACCTCGTGCACGATAGGCCTTTCTTCTGTTAATTTGTTATGTAGTGGGTGGACGATCTGTTTTTCGAGGAGCAGTTCTTCTTCAAGAATCCCAATCCTTTTTTTAAGGTTATGGTAGTCCTGTAAAAGGCTCATCGATAATTCCTCAAACTCTGCTTCAAGCTCGCGCGCCTTATCTTTTTGAAACAAAGAAATGATGAAAAGCAACAAAGATGCTGACAGTAAAATAATAATAGCTATATTCATGGTTCACCTCGGATAAAGTATACATTTCCTTTATAACATAAATAGGATTTTTCGGCTATGCCTTTGGTCGTGCGTTCGTGTATTTACTGTAACAAATTTCAAGTTTAACAATTCTTTTTTGACAAATACAGACTGGCAATTCATTTAAAATAATGATATTATATAAAAGTCCTAAGTATAGTGAAGAATGCCATGAAGTTTGGAGGGATAGACATGCGTGTAAACATTACATTGGCTTGCACTGAGTGCAATGATCGCAATTATATTTCAACAAAAAACAAACGTAATAATGCTGACCGCCTTGAGCTTAAAAAATATTGCCCAAGAGAAAAAAGGGTTACATTGCATCGTGAAACAAAATAATGACAAAGAAGCCAGGACACTGAATATACAGTGTAACTGGCTTTTTCTGTATTTAAGATAAATATAATAAATGCTTAAACAGTGGTTGCAAAGCTTTTTTCAATTCTTTAATGCTGGAAGTTTATGAAATACCAACGCCAGCTTCTAGTATCCGATCCTATAAATGGTCAGATGAATACATATTGGCGGATGCCGCAGATTTTAGAGGGAATTTATCAAGCGAAGTTTGGAAAAACACCAAGGCGCATTTGATAGCACTTTCCTTCAAGATTTTTTTACATGAATTTACATTATTTGATGAGGAGCGGTGTTCTTGGACAAGAAAATCTTAAGAAACAATATGAGCACTCAACTGAAGGCGATGGACCGAATGACATATGAGCAACTCTCTTATATGATAGTCTCTACACTAATTGAAACAGATGTATGGAAAAATAGCTCTACAATTGGTTTAACAGTTTCCCGTTCGCCAGAGGTAGATACGTGGCAGTTGATCCGCCAAGGCTGGAAGCAAGGGAAAAAGATTGTAGTACCAAAATGTATTCCATCAACAAAAGAGATGTCTTTTCGAAATATATCCGATTTTACAGAATTAGAAGACTCCTTTTTTGGCCTATTTGAACCGATTGAGTCCCAGACAGATGAAGTTCTAAAGAATGATATTGATTTATTGGTTGTTCCAGGCCTGATTTATAATAGAAAAGGTTATCGCATTGGTTTTGGCGGAGGATATTATGATCGTTTCTTGGACGGTTTTTCAGGCCAGACGGTTTCACTTGCGTTTTCTAGGCAACTAACCGAAGAGTTGCCAATTGAAGAACACGATATACCTGTTAACAAAATTATTACTGAAAAAGAAGTGATTGAGTGCAAAAGCAACCAATAGATGAATAAAGACTCCTAACTTTCGAACACTAAAGAGAAGGAGGAGTTGCATATGAGAAAATTCATCACAACTGTTGTGTTGCCGATTGCGGCAGTGACCATAATTTATAAATGGCGTTATAGACTTTTGAACATTCTCTTGGACAACGATTCGATTAGAAGGGTGAGCGTAAGGACGGCTATGGGTATCCCTGGTGTACGCTCTCGTCTGCTCAGCCGCGTATTCAGGAGCTGAAAAGACCTTAAGGGTCTTTTTCTTTTTTTATAGTAAGCAGTATTCTGTTCAAATTTTGATTTTATATATCTACGATATACAGGAAGTACTGATGCAAGCAACGACAGACGTGGCGCACTGAGCCTGCCGATGCACAGGACGGGCTAGTGCAAGCGTAGCGACAGGATGTCGCGTTCTAAGCCTGCCGAGTGCCATCAGATTATGGGCTACTCGCTGCTGAAGGTAAACTACGCCTTCTTCAGCACCCATTTAGCTTTGCGCCGATGAATAGCACTCTCCGCATTTCTTTTTCCTTTATCTCGTTGGAGTCTCTATTGTCTAGTTGCAGACGGAAGGGGCTAGAGGTCGCTTTTAGACAATCCAATAAAGTCAAAGAAAGACTTCAATGGATTGTCCTCCGACGGACAGGATGTCTAGTACCGCCGGCGCCACAGGACGTGGGCCGCCCTAAACGCCGTTTTCCACATTTCAGCTCAGGCTGTATGTCGATGAACACGCCCTAGCGCTTTTGTTCTCATTCTCCAATCCTTTACATTTCTTTTCATGTTTCGCTATAGTAAAATAACAGCAATATTGCTGAACGCACATAAAGCAGGGAAGGAGATAAATCTTGGCGGAACGTGAGCACTATTTATTTTGGCAGCTGATCAATTATTTTGTAATAGAACAGGATTATAGACTGATACATATCAACAGAGAGGAAAAAGAAGCATGGCTTGAGACTGTCGGCCATAAAAAGCTTGATGTCATCCGAATTCTCGTACAGGATATTGACTGGACGAATTGGTTGAAGAGGGATATCATTCAAACGGGTTTAAGAGCAGCTGGGATTCGAAAACACCTGATGAAAAGGGAAGTAAATGTGCTGAATATTTATGTCACAGAACATACCCCAGTGGATGATTATGAGCACGCGATTCAGCACCCATACGATACTGAAAATGGAAAAGCTCATATCCAGACGATTCTGATGGCGAAAGAAACAGCGAACGATGCCATTTACCGAATGAACGAAATGCTTAACAGTCATTTTCAAACCCAAGCAATGGAAATTTATGATCCGGCGCTTACAAATGAGTTAAGACAATCGGCTATTCAGAAAACAAAAAGAAAGCAAGAAGAAGAAAAGGAACTTTTTGAATATGGAAAGCCTTTTTTTACCTATCTTTTCATAGCGGTACAGGTTTTGATGTTTCTTATTGTAGAAAGCAGCGGTGGCAGCACTAATGTAGAGACTCTTATTAAATATGGAGCGAAATATAACCCGTTGATATTGACGGGAGAATGGTGGAGATTTTTCACCCCTATTTTTCTGCATATTGGTCTGTTGCATCTTCTGATGAATACACTAGCGTTATACTACCTGGGAATGGCTGTTGAGAAGATTTTTGGGCGCTTTCGATTTTTGTGGATATATTTATTTTCTGGTTTTACTGGTTCAGTGGCGAGCTTCGTTTTCACGAATAATTTGTCTGCTGGAGCAAGCGGTGCTATTTTCGGATGCTTTGGAGCTCTTTTATATATGGGAGTGGTGAATCCGAGGCTTTTCTTCCGAACAATTGGAGTCAATGTCATTGCTGTGATTATCATTAACCTCATTTTCGGTTTTACCGTTCCCGGTATCGACAATGCGGGTCATATCGGTGGGTTGATCGGAGGCTTTCTTGCTACGGGTATTGTCCATTTCCCCGGCAAAAGAAAATGGGGACTGCAATTTGTCTCATTGCTTGCGGCAGCGTCTGCAGTTTATTTCATGCTGAATTGGGGCTATCATAATGACCGTCCTGATACAGAGAATGAAAGGGCGCAGGGACAAATTGAAAATGGTGATTATGAAGCAGCATACGAAATCCTCTTGGGCTTGGTTTCGGAAGGAGAGGTAGATGCCAACAGTTATTTTAAATTGGCATATTCGGAAGCGCATCTTCAAAAATATGAAGAAGCCAAAAAGCACTTTAAAAAGGCCATTGAATTAGAGCCTGATTTTCATGAAGCGCATTTCAATTTAGCGTCGATTTATTATGAACAGGGCGATATCGAAGCAGCTAAAAAACATGCTTCTAAAGCAGAAGAAATATCGGACCAAGAAAAATATCGGGATTTTTTAAAGGAAATAGAATAATAGTATCAAGGTGATAAGATGAATTCCGTCTATGACGTACAGCAATTACTAAAGAAATTCGGTATTTTTATTTATATTGGAGATAGGCTGGCTGATTTGGAGATGATGGAAGCCGAAATCAGAGAATTACACGCTGAAAATTTGATTTCAAAGGAAGACTTTCAACACTCCATTTTACTGCTCAGAAGGGAAAGGACCAAAATACAGGAAGATCGACATAAAAATAAAAAATGAAGGGGAGCCGAGAGATTCCCTTCATTTTTTATTGTTTTTCACAAAAATGTCACTTGAATTTGAAAAAGAAGGAAACTTTTTTGCCGTTTGGAACGTCTAAAGTAATGGGAGTCAGCATACGTTGTCTCTATGTATGGGGGCTTCGTCCAATCGGGAGTAAGTTGATTTTTTAAAAGAAACATATTATGATAATGCATAGCGCTATCATGGTATTTCAATAATTTGGCAAAAATCAAGCACCATATAGCAAGCGGGGGGTAGGGCTATTGAACAGGTTTAAGATCGAAAGGATTTCTCTACCGGTTTTAGCGGCTGTCATGCTCTGGATCAAAACATACGTTGTGTATAAAACAAGCTTCAATATTAAAATTGAAAATGTCATGCAGGAGTTAATCCTGTTCATTAATCCCTTGAGTTTTTTGCTGTTCGCTTTTGGGATTGCATACTTTTTTAATTCGGAGAAAAATAGAAATCGCTATGTGATCATAACAAGCTTCATTTTAGGGTTTATCCTATACGCAAATGTGGCTTTTTACCGATTTTTTACCGACTTTATCACATTGCCGGTGCTATTCCAAACAAGCAACTTTGCCGATCTTGGGGACAGCGCATTAACGGAAATACATTGGTACGATATCGTTTATTTCTTAGATATCATCCTTCTGCTTTTATTTATGAAATATAAACGGAAGCATAAGGAATTTGAGCCTATGCGAAAAGTTAAACGTCGAGCGTATTTCCTTGTGGCAGCGGCCTTGCTTTTTCTGAATATCGGACTGGCGGAAACTGAACGTCCTCAGCTTTTAACAAGGACATTTGACAGAGAAATGCTTGTGAAAAACCTTGGAACATACAATTACCATTTATATGATATTTTTCTTCAATCAAAATCATCCGCACAGCGGGCGATGGCTGATGGCAGTGAATTGGTCGATATTGATAACTATGTCAGAGCCAATTATGTTAAGCCGAACAAAGATATGTTCGGGATTGCGGAAGACAAAAACTTGATTGTTGTCACACTGGAATCGCTTCAGAATTTTGTTATCAATAATGATGTGTACGGCGAGGAAATAACTCCATTTTTGAATGATTTTATAAACGACAGTTATTACTTTGATAATTTTTATCATCAGACCGGTCAGGGGAAAACATCAGATTCTGAGTTTTTGATTGAAAACTCTTTATATCCGTTAAGCCGCGGAGCAGTTTTCTTTACGCACTCAGGCAACGAGTTGGACTCTTTGGCACAGAATTTGACTGATAAAGGGTATTATACATCTGCCATGCATGCTAATAATAAAAGCTTCTGGAATAGGGATATCATGTACAAGTCCATTGGGTACGATTATTTTTATTCCGCCTCGGATTATGATATTACCCCGGATATTTCAGTTGGGTGGGGAATGAAGGACATCCCATTCTTTGAACAGTCAGTGGATCTGATGAAAGAAATGCCAAAACCTTTTTACACGAAAATGATCACTTTGACAAACCACCATCCATTCAGATTGGATGAGGAAGACAAGTTTATTGATGAGTTTGATTCAAAAAGCGGCACCTTGAATCGGTATTTCCAGACGGTCAGGTATATGGATGAAGCAGTCAAAGGGTTCATTCAAAAGCTGAAAGACGAAGGCTTATATGATAATTCCATCATTGTTATGTATGGAGATCATTATGGGATTTCGGAGAATCATAATGAAGCAATGGCGCAGTATTTGGGTAAAGAGGTCACTCCTTTTGTTAGTGCCCAGCTTCAGCAGGTTCCAATGATCATCCATATTCCAGGTGTAACTGATCAGGGCAAAGGGAAGGTGATATCAAAGGTAGGTGGTCAAATCGACCTCAAGCCGACGATATTACATTTGCTTGGAGTGGATACAAAGAAAGCTATTCAATTTGGTGAAGACCTGTTCTCTGACCAACATCATGATTTTGCGGCCTTCCGTGACGGGCGTTTTGTAACGAAGGATTACGTATATGCCGATAATACTTGTTATTCAAAAGAGACGGAAGAACCAGTTGAGGCATCTTACTGCGAACAGGATAAAGAAAAAGCGAGATTAGAGCTAGGTTATTCGGATAAAATCATTTATGGTGATTTGCTGAGATTTTATGAATCATCTAATTATAGAAACGACACTGTAGAATAAGGAGAGCTCCCCTTTTTGGGGAGCTTTCTTTGTGTGATTAGAACGCGGTAACAAGTTTTAGGAAGCAAGGCAAGATAATGGCAGTAAGGTATGAATCTGGGTCAATGCTACAAAGATAAACGTTGCTCTGCTTAAAGGGCTGTGCCTTACTTGTAAACAGTCTCAGATTGCGACGTCCTATCGCTTTGCCAGCACTGGTACGTCCCTAATCTTAACAACCTGTCGTTTCAGTTGCACCATTACCAGCGTCTCAGATTGTGAGTACTCTGTATGCTAAGAGGACAGGTGCGTCAGTGCAGAGGGAAATACATCCCCAGTGATCTTATAAAACAGAAAAAAGCAGAGATCGTATGATCTCTGCTTTTTTTGAGTAGTTATTCTGGAAATCCTGATTTGATAATTGTCATGACCGCGAAGAAGCCAAAAACTGCTACAGTTCCGAACGAAAAGATGAAACCTAGAACACTTCTGTTTTTCAATGTGCCGATCAAAGCGAAAATAGCAAGAATAGCAACTAAGCCAAATATAATAGCTGTTCCCATGTATAAAATCTCCCTTCCGATACGAAATAATAAGGAATAAAAAGACTATGTATGAAAATATACGGCTCTTCCATATTTTATAGTTTTTTCGGCTATTTGTCGAGTTTCAAAAGTGACACTTCTTTGACTTATGTTATAGGATACCCTTAATCGGCTTATTTATCCATATGTGTTTCTTTAGCGTGTTTTCCTATGTTAATGGTAAACTGAATGTACGTAAAAGTGAAAGGAGCATGCAAATGGAATGGAAACAAATTCCTCTGGGACCGTTGCAGACAAATTGTTATTTGCTTTATGATAATGCAAAACAATGTATTGTCATTGATCCGGGTGCAAGTGGTGAAGCTTTAATCGAATACATTGAACAGGAAGGGCTCAAACCTTTGGCTATTTGCCTCACCCATGCACATTTTGACCATATTGGGGCGGTAGAAGAAGTACGGAACCATTGGAATATTCCTGTATACATACATGAAAATGAGAAAGAATGGTTGTTGAATCCCACGCTGAATGGTTCTGCTCGTTATCCGATGGAACCTATTGCCGGACAACCTGCAGATCATTTATTTCAGGAGGAAGGTACTTTAACTGTCGGGCCGTTTACAATGCAAGTATTAGAAACCCCTGGGCATTCTCCAGGAAGCGTTTCCTACTACTTAAAAGAAATAGAAACTGTCTTTTCAGGTGATGCACTTTTTAACGGGGGCATTGGAAGAACAGATTTGTTTGGCGGGGATCACGCAACCCTCATTGACAGTATCCATCATAAACTACTGAGTTTGCCGGATCATACAATTGTTCTTCCAGGCCATGGATTTTCAACCACTGTGGAGAACGAGAGAGCAAGCAATCCTTTTTTATAGAGTAAGAAAAAAGTATAAAGTCAGCTAAAATATTTAGTTCGAATCAATTTTTCTATGTCCAGCTACGACGCATAGGATGTGCTAGTGCGAGAGAAGCGATGGGGGTGTCGCTGAACTGAGTCAGCCGATGTACAGGGCGTATAAAGTGCAAGCAAAGCGACAGGATGTCGTGTTCTGAGCCAGCCGACGTACAGGACGTACAAGTGCAAGCGAAGCGACAGGATGTCGCGTTTTGAGCCAGCCGACGTACAGGACGTACAAGTGCAAGCGAAGCGACAGGATGTCGCGTTTTGAGCCTGCCAGGCGCCATCGCAAGGATCAAGTCAAATTGCTGAGGAACTGCCTCATCAAAATTTACCTTGCGTTTTTCTTAATAATAACAAAAAAAGCTCCCGGAAATGTCCGGAAGCTTTTTTTTGTTGTTACGACAGTCCGCCGCCAGGCGGCATGATGAACAGGGTATAGTATGTAAAACCAGCAAAGAATACAGTCAGATATGCGCCAAACACATACATATACATACGTTCTGTCAGATTCAAATAGCCAAGCAACACAAAGAATCCTGTTTGACCGAGAAAGAGTAAAGCAGTCTTATCCATTCCTCCAAGGAAAAACATAACAGTAAATATTGCAGTCCAAAAACCCATTACTCTGTACATGCGATCCATAAAGAATCCCTCCTTTGCAGCATGTATTCCATCAAGTTCTTATTATAAAGGAAAAACAGCAAAAATGTAAATATATTCATGGCTATGTTTGTGTCCAATGCGTGATAAAACGAAAGGATTATTTCATATGATACCCTTTTTCCTCCATTATAAAAACTAAAAGATTTATTTTTTAAGGAGGAATATGACTGCCTATGTCGAATAGGGTATGTTAAGAACTCAAAAGGTGGTGTTTTATGCTACATGACAATTGAAAGAACAGCCGACTTGCTCATCTCCCAGGCTGTACGGCTAAACGCTTCTGATATCCACATCATTCCGCGGCGTCAGGACTACCTTATCAAGCTCAGAATCCATGGTGAATTGACTCAACATGGCAATCTTCCACCCATTGCAGGAGAAAGACTGATCTCCCATTTGAAATTCATGGCCTCCATGGATATTGGTGAAAAAAGAAAACCCCAGAGCGGTTCCTGGCAAACACATATCAGCAATACTTCAGTAGCCCTTAGAATCTCCACATTGCCATCCACGCTTTATAAAGAAAGTCTGGTCATTAGAATCTTTCCACAAAAACACTCTCTTTTCCTAGAAAAAATGTCTCTGTTTCCCCACAGTATTATCCAGCTTATATCATTGATGTGTCATTCACACGGCATGCTTATCTTTACTGGCCCGACCGGATCAGGGAAAACTTCAACAATCTATTCGCTTGCAGAGTACTGTGCATCCGAATTAAATCGCAATATCATCACCTTGGAGGATCCCGTTGAAAGGCAGAGTGATCAGTTTCTGCAGATGCAGGTGAATGAAAAAGCCGGTATTTCCTACCAAACAGGATTGAAGGCGGTACTGAGGCATGACCCTGATATTATATTTGTCGGAGAGATTAGAGATGCTGAAACGGCTGAAATTGCTGTGCGGGCTGCGATGACAGGGCATCTCGTCTTGACAAGTATGCATACGAGGAATGCGGAGGGAGCAGTATATCGCTTGCTGGAGTTCGGGATCAAACCTCTAGAAATTGAACAAACCTTAATCAGCGTGGCTGCACAGCGACTTGTTTCCCTATTATGCTCTTTTTGCGGGCCTAAATGTTCAAAGTATTGTGCTAGTGGTGATCAAATCAAACGGGCAGCTGTTTTTGAGATATTAGAAGGAAAGAGGTTGGAAACGGTTATTCAGATGGCGAGGGAATCCGCAGACAAACATGTTATTGAACATGCACAGTCATTAAGAAGATTGATTAGAAAGGGGATTGCGCTTGGATATATCTCTCATGAAGAATATAGCCGGTGGATTATTCAAGAACAGGAAGAAACTGCTCCTGAAAGATCAGGGCTTTTTTCTAACCAAAATCAGTGAAATGCTTGAGAAAGGTTTCACATTGAGAGAATCTCTCGATTTTTTAGGGCGCACAAATGAAGGGAGAATGGGCATGTTTCAGTCAATGACTCATGCCTTACAGTCAGGGCAGCCTATTTTTGAAGTGTTTTATAAGGAGGGGTTCGACCATCAGGCATGCACACAGCTTTATTTTGCGGAAAGACATGGCTATCTTGTCGCAGCATTGAAGGAATCCGGAGAGTATCTTCAACGCAAGAATGATCAACAAAAAAAACTTATCCGCCTTCTGCAATATCCGGTCATACTTGCAGTAGCTTTAATCATCGTAAGTTTACTACTTCAAACACTTCTTTTACCACGATTTCAAATGTTTTATAACTCCATGGGATACGAGCCCAATTTTACCCTAAGCATATTCCTCCATATCATGCAGACTTTTCCCATTTACTTTTTGTTCATTATGATTGCAGCTTTAATTGGCGGCACCTATTTATTTAAATCTTTGTCCGAAAAATCTGCTTTGGAAAGAGCTGCGTTTTTTTCCCGAATTCCGGGCATCCAAACATATTATAGGCTCTACCAAACCGTATTTTTGGCAAGAGAATGGAGCTTTTTATTAAAAAGTGGTTTTTCCATCAACGAGATTATCCAAATCATGCAAAAACAAGAGTTTCATCCGCTATTAAAAGAGTCCGCTGTTGAAATTAGGGATATGCTCACGTTCGGATATTCCTTCTCTGAGGCTGTATCCAATCTTGGGTTTGTGGAAGAAGAGTTGATGGTTATTGTTGCACATGGGGAGAAAAACGGAAAGCTTGAAGGCGAATTAATGTTCTACAGCCAATTTTGTCTGCAAAGACTGGAAGAAAAATTTCTAAAGGCATTTCTATTTATTCAACCCTTGGTGTTCGCTTTGATTGGTTTGATGGTCATTGCTATTTACTTATCGATATTCTTGCCGATGTTTGAAGTCATTGACTCAATCTAAAAAAGGAGAAGGTTTAAATGAAGCATCTAATCATTAGAAATGAGAAAGCTTTTACACTAGTGGAAATGATGGTCGTTTTGCTTGTCATAACAATATTGCTTTTGATAGCGTTGCCCAATATTACGAAACACAGCTCCAACATTAATGAAAAAGGCTGCGATGGACTGCGACAGATGCTGCAAGGGCAGGTTGAGGCTTATCGGATGGACAAAAGAGAAATTCCAACTGTGCAGCAATTGAAAACAGAGGGTTATTTAAAAAATGAAGATTTGAAGTGCCCGAATGGAAAAACGCTAACCATAAATTCTGAAACCGGTGAAGTAGCAGTAGGGGCAAATTAGAATGGCGTATGAAAAGCTTCGTTCAAACAGCGGGTTTACTTTATTGGAATCTCTAGTTGTCCTTTTAGTAGTATCAGTTGTTCTCCTTTTTGGCATGATTACGGTGAATCCAATGATGGAATGGGTGCAAAAAAAGATGTTCGTTTCTCAACTAAGATCTGACCTATACTATGCTCATTCCCATGCAATCCATAGAAAAGAGCGGGTTTCCGTGAACTTTTCGAGAGAAAGCAGTCAATATTCTGCCACTGGGGACAACACGGGAGTATTATTTATCAGGCATCTTCCGCCTCCTGTCAAAATTACAGGAGGCTCTCTGAAGCAGCTAAGATTCCACATCACTCCAGATGGGACAATTAACAATTTTGGGATTGTAAATTTCGCTCTGAATGATCAGTCGATTGAACTGACATTTCATATTGGAAGGGGGAGGTTTGTTGTTAAAGAATGAGGGTGGTTTTACTTTTTTAGAGGGTATTGTTTCGCTCAGTCTTATCCTGTTGGTCACCTCCTCATTTTTTCCTCTCATGTCAAATATGCTTGCCAGATTGAAGGATGGAAAAATTGAAATGACAGCTTACAGGCTCATGTACGAACATGTGGAGAAGCATACGGCTATTGGTGTAATTGGAGATGCCCGGATTAGCTTACACGATATAGAGTTCGATTTGAACATGGAAGAGACTGAGAAAGGGAATTGGAAAGTGTGTGTCCATTATGAAGAAAAAAGACTTTGCGTTGAGTAATCAAGCAGGGTTCACCCTGTTGGAATCCATTTTTTCGATACTCATCATAACGGTAATTATGTCCCTTTTTCCTCTCATGTATCATTGGTTTTCCGCAGTTGACCGTTCGTTATCTCCAGAAGAAGATTATGAATGGAATATCTTTCTTATTCAGCTGCGCGATGAACTTTCCACAACCGACAGCTTCAGAAGTGGTTCACATGAAAGGATCTATCTGCTGAAAAACAGGGTTTCTATCAAATATGAACGATACAGTTTGAACATCAGAAGACAGGTAGAGGACAAGGGACATGAGGTTGTCCTGCAAAACGTTAGACGCTTTGAAATAAGAGAAGAGGACCCAATGCTTACGATTTATGTTGAATTTTTAGATGGAACAAAGGAAGAAGCTAGATTTCTAATGCCGCCAAGAGAGGAGGGGACCACATGATCAATGAACGGGGATCTGTTTTACCTATTACCTTGATTCTTATTCTGATCGCAATATTTGCTGTAGGTCACGCAGCATCCTCCTATGTATCTCAATATCGTTATATAAGTGAGATCAGGCAGTTTTACAAAAAAGAAATACATCAACAGCTTATTGCCGGAAAAAAGGCGGGAAACGAATCTTTGGAAAGGGACATGTTTCAGAATAGTCATTTTGCTCCGGAGTCTGGGAATGAAGTTAGTGCACAAAATGATCGAGAAAGTGGGAGCATTCCGTTTATTGAAGATGAAAAGAAGGAAGAAAGGTCGCTTTCTAATGTAAAAGTAAAGTGACAGGATGTGGTGGTTTAGATGGACAGGTGCCATCAGTGCAAGGGTCGAGTCACGTGGTATCAAAAATGTGTAATTGCGGTCCATTTCACGATGTAAATTGAATTAGGGCTTTGCTGTAATGCCTCCCTCACTCTGCTCTTGCATCTCTCTTAACAAAGGTTCAATTTCCGCTGTTTTGGACATACTTCTGTTAATGAAGGGATGTGTGCTCATGTCAACAAATGATTATGTGAAATATATGGCAAAAACATTGATTCAGCGTATGGAAACACCGAGGTCGGAAAGAAAGAAACAAAGGGATGAACGTAAACAAATGAAAACACCATTCCTGGTCAATTGGCTTGGAATGGTGCCCTTTTCGCTTATCATGTGGCTTAAAAAAGATAGACGAAAAATTTGGAGGATGATTAAGCGGGCAAGGAGTTCAGATAGATGATTCCTCCGTTCAGAATATCTGCATAAATGGAAGGCTTGTATTGGTCTTCCAAAGCATTTTTTTCAATAAAAAAAGTTTCCGGCTTTTCTTCTACATATTCATAAAAATGATTCAACAGTTTTGTGTCTTCCTCCCACCTTTTCATGGCTGCTTCTGCCCATGGATGTTCTTCGCTTTGAACTTCACTTGTTAAAAAGGTTTCAATTCTTTTTAAGCCGCTGGCTGGCATGATGATAGGTGAAATAGTAAAGCAATAATCCGGTATTTTGGGCGATAGAACAATATTTGTGATTTTTTCATGGAATGACTCTATTAGGCTTCCATTGATTAAATTCAGGCCGAAAGATCTGAAAACATCCTTTTTTCTGTCTGACCGGTAGGATATTTTCATATTTACGTTAAGCCAAGGATGGAGAGGGACATTTTGTCCCGCATTCATTATAGGCTTTTCGTAAAGGCGAATATAGGCCGATAGTTTTCGGGCGGTTTCAAAGATTTGATGAAGCCGTGGTGCACCAAAATGGATGAACTCTCCCTTTATATCAGAAGGTGCTTGTTCCTGGTCTGTAATGAAAGTAACCTTCATTGGGTTGGGGATACCACCTGTTTTTTCGAGATACGTCCAATAAAATGGGCGGTTCATCAGTTCCTTATCCATTTCGATTGTCAGTTGGACTGTCAAGAACCCCGTACCACTTTCTTCAATGGTACAGCCTGTCGCTGTAAAAAACTGTTCAAGATATTGATGGATTTCCTGCTGAAGCATCGGCAGCCTCTTCCTTTCTTATCATATCAGTAAATTCGATCATAGCTGCAAGGTTGGACATTTTTACCTTCATTTCTCCCTCGGTTCTGGACGTTTTGAAGATATCCATCATATGTTCTTCGATGCTTCCACCATCCAGTTTAGCTAAAATATCATCTAGTTCTCCTACCACTCGTTCAAAAAGCTTAATTTTATTTGTAAGTAAATTGACAATATGTTCCTCGATTGTATCCTTTACTGCAAAATTATAAATATGGACATCCTCTTTTTGCCCGAGACGATGAACGCGTCCTATTCGCTGTTCCAATCTCATTGGATTCCAGGGCAGATCATAGTTAATGACATGGCTGCAAAATTGAAGGTTAATTCCTTCGCCGCCAGCCTCTGTCGCTATAAGAACTTGAACTTGGTTCTTGAATAGATCCCTCATCCAATCTTTTTTACTTCGTTTGAAACCACCACGGAATGGGACCGACTTTATCCCATGCTGCTGCAAGAACCATTGCAAATATAATTGTGTCGCTCTATATTCGGTAAAAATAATGACCTTGTCGTCAATTTTTCTGATCAGTTGCAAGGCTTTTTCCGCTTTGGAATTTTGAGTAACTGCATTGATTTTTTGCTGAATTAATTGGATGTATTGAATGTATTGTGCTGACGGCTTTTCTTTTTGCAGCATGTTTTTTAAAGTGAAAAATACGGCTTCTCTGCTGCTGCAAGCTTCCCTCTGAAGCGTCATGATTGAAAATGCAGGCATAGGGACATCAGGTGGACGCAGGAAATCAATGGCTTGATAAAGCTCCTTTTCTTCTTGATTAAAATCAATTGGTATTGTTTCTACATGGCGCTGGGTCCATTCAATTCCTGTATCAGTTCTTCTGTTTCTGATCATTACTTTGTTTACTAGACTTTTTAAGTGTTCGTTTTCTTTGACTGACAGCCTTTTATTTTTATATTTTTCCAAAAAGCTTGATTGGTTTCCCAAATGCCCAGGCTTTAATAAAGAGACAAGGTAAAAGATTTCTTCGATTTTATTCTGAATAGGCGTTGCCGTCAGTAAGAGACAAAACTTCTTTTTGAGAGACTGAACAAACTCATAATTTTTGGTTTTGTGGTTTTTAAGTTTATGTGCTTCATCAATGATGATCAGATCAAAGTCCTGCTCGGCAATAATTTCCCTATGAGGACTCCGTTTTGCTGTATCGATCGACGACACTACACAGTCATACTGCTCCCAGACATAGCTTTTGGTAGCAGCAACGGCCTGTATGTAAAACTTTGAATTAAGTTCAAAAGTCCATTGAGATACGAGAGATGCGGGTACTAGAATCAGAGCTCTTTTTACCAAGCCGCGTATCATGTATTCTTTTAAAACCAGTCCGGCTTCAATGGTTTTCCCGAGCCCTACTTCGTCCGCCAAAATGGCTTTACCATTCATGTCCTCTATTACTCTAGAGGCTGTTTCGGCCTGATGAGGCAACAGGGTCAATTCCGGTAGATGCTTTGGAGCAACAAGACCTTCGAAATCAGGAACAAGAAGATGTTTTTCAGCTATTAACGATAGATTGAACAGTTTTTGGTCTGCCCATGGTCCGTCTTTTTCAAACCGGTCCAAAAATCCGGGCATCCAATTCCGGTTGAAGTTGACTGTAATAGACATGATAGACCTCCTGAAGGATTTGTAAGAAAAAAGTTTGAAAAGTATGTCAAAGAGTGGTACGATACAATGGACAGAAACCCATATACATATTAAGTATAACCATTTTTTAAAAGAATATAGGCGAATGAAGACAAGAGGAGAGACTGTATATACAGCGCCGAAGGAGCAAGCAGAAATTCTGTGAATCTCTCAGGCAAAAAGACTCTTGTCCGACGCAGCTCTGGAGAGTGTTCCACGATGTGGAGCCACCAAAGGGGAAAGCCGGATTTACCCGGTCAAACTTTCAGGTACCAAGACAGAGAGACCTTTTAATGGGGCCTTTCTGTCTTTTTTTATGCCCTCATAACAATAACGAACCAAAATCCAAGGAGGAATGAAAAAACCATGACCGATTTAAAGAAGACCCCATTGTATCCTTTATATAAAGAATTTGGGGCCAAAACAATCGATTTTGGCGGTTGGGACATGCCGGTGCAATTTTCTGGCATCAAAAATGAGCATGAAGCAGTACGAAAGAATGCCGGTATTTTTGATGTATCCCATATGGGTGAGGTTATCGTCAAAGGGAATGACAGCCTTGACTTCCTACAGAAAATGATGACTAATGATTTCTCCAAGCTCAAAGTCGGCGGCGCAATGTATACAGCATTATGCTATGAAAATGGCGGAGTTATTGATGATTTGCTTGTTTATAAACTGGGTGAAGAAGAATATTTCCTTGTTGTAAACGCCGCAAATACGGAAAAAGATTTTGACTGGCTAAAGGAGCATATAGCCGGTGATATTAGCGTTGAAAATGTTTCGGATCAATATGCATTAATTGCCATTCAAGGTCCAAAAGCTCAGTCGATCCTACAGAAGCTTTCAAAAGATACTGATTTGAATGACATCGGTTTTTTCAAGTTTAAACAGGACGTAGATCTAGATGGAGCCAGAGCCATTGTTTCACGTACTGGATATACGGGCGAAGATGGGTTTGAAATATATTGCCAAGCGGAGGACGCGGAAAAATTATGGAAAACTCTGCTCGAAATAGGCAAAGATGAGGGAATTGTACCATGCGGCCTGGGTGCCAGGGATACACTACGGTTTGAAGCGGCACTTCCATTATACGGACAAGAGCTTTCATCTGAAATTACTCCTTTAGAGGCGGGATTGGGATTTGCCGTCAAGTTGAATAAAGGGGCTGACTTTATCGGAAAAGAAGCCCTGAAAAAGCAAAAGGAACAAGGTGTGGAAAGAAAACTTGCCGGTGTTGAAATGATTGACAGAGGCATACCAAGAACCGGCTACAAAGTTTTTTCAGGTGACAGCGAAATTGGCTATGTCACTTCAGGAACGCAATCCCCGACGTTGAAGAAAAATATCGGGCTTGTCTTGATTAGCTCTGATTATGCTGAAGAGGGAAATGAAGTGGAAATAGAAGTGCGTAAAAAACGCCTAAAAGCAAAAATCATTCAAACGCCGTTTTATAAACGCCCAAAAAAGTAGGATGGAGGATGAAGGAACTATGATTAAACATCGTTATCTCCCTATGACTGAGCAGGATAAAAAAGAAATGCTGGAGACAATCGGAGCGGATTCGGTTGAGGAGCTATTTTTTGATATCCCGGAAAAAGTCCGGTTCAAAGGCGAGTACAATATAAAGCAAGCGAAATCTGAAACGGTATTAATGAAAGAACTTACTGACCTTGCCGCTAAAAATGCCGACTTAAAAAGTAACGCAAGTTTTCTTGGCGCAGGTGTGTATGATCACTACATTCCAATAATT
Organism: Bacillus norwichensis; assembly: GCF_014836955.1. Lineage (GTDB taxonomy): Bacteria > Bacillota > Bacilli > Bacillales > Bacillaceae_C > Siminovitchia > Siminovitchia norwichensis. The sequence goes on along the minus strand of NZ_JACSPV010000001.1, from coordinate 96,250 downwards.
GTAGACCACGTGATTTCTAGGTCAGAATTTTATACAGCCTATACTCCATATCAGCCCGAAATCTCACAGGGCGAACTGCAAGCTATCTTTGAATTCCAGACAATGATTTGTGAGCTTACAGGGATGGATGTAGCCAACTCGTCGATGTATGATGGAGGCACAGCGCTTGCGGAGGCTGCGATGCTGAGTGCGGGTCATACAAAGCGTAAAAAAGTGCTTGTATCGCAGACTGTTCATCCTGAATCACGAGATGTGTTAAAGACATACGCTAAGGGACAGAACATTGACGTGGTTGAAGTACCGTACAAAGATGGATTGACTGACATTGAAGCCCTTAAATCTGAACTTGACCAAGACGTTGCTGCGGTTATAGTCCAATATCCGAATTTCTTTGGGCTTGTTGAGCCTTTGAAAGACATTGAGCCTCTTGTGCATGATATAAAAGCGCAATTTGTTGTATCAAGCAATCCTTTAGCACTCGGTGTTCTTGCTTCACCAGGAAGCCTTGGAGCTGATATCGTTGTGGGAGACGCACAGCCGTTTGGTATTCCGACTTCCTTTGGCGGACCGCATTGCGGATTCTTTGCGGTATCGAAAAAGCTGATGAGAAAGGTTCCAGGAAGGCTAGTGGGACAAACCGTCGATGAGGATGGAAAAAGAGGGTTTGTATTGACTTTGCAAGCTCGGGAGCAACACATTCGGAGAGACAAAGCTACATCTAATATTTGTTCGAATCAGGCATTGACCGCGTTGGCTGCATCTGTGGCGATGACAGCTTTAGGAAAAAAAGGGATCAAAGAAATGTCTGTACAAAATATTCAAAAAGCACATTATGCGAAAGAAGCTTTCAAGAAAAAGGGATTTGAACTTCCTTTGGACGGATATCATTTCAATGAATTTGTTATTAAACTAAAAAAACCTGTCTATGAGGTGAATGAAAGCCTTCTTGAAAAAGGCATAATTGGCGGCTATGACCTTAGCCGCAGCTATTCAGAGCTTGAAAACCATATGCTTATTGCAGTAACAGAGCTGCGGACAAAAGAAGAGATTGATCAATTTATTACAGAATTGGGGGATAATCAATGAGTGCAGAGATTATGCCATTAATATTTGAAAAATCCACACCCGGACGCATAGGATACAGTTTGCCTGATATCGACGTGCCAGAAGTTGATATTGAGCAATGCATTCCAACAGGGTATTTGAGGGAAGAGGAACCTAATTTACCTGAGGTTTCTGAATTGGATATCATGAGGCATTATACCGAGCTCTCAACCCGTAACCATGGAATTGACTCAGGCTTTTATCCGCTTGGTTCTTGTACAATGAAATACAATCCGAAAATCAATGAAGCTGTCGCTCGTATCCCTGGCTTTGCTCATATACACCCGCTGCAGCCAGAGTCATCCGTTCAAGGTGCTTTAGAACTGATGTATGATTTACAGGAGCATTTAAAAGAAATTACAGGAATGGATGAGGTTACTCTGCAAACTGCTGCAGGAGCGCATGGAGAGTGGACAGGGCTGATGATGATCCGTGCTTTCCACGAGGCGAACGGTGATGTGGAAAGGACAAAGGTTATTGTTCCTGACTCCGCTCATGGAACTAACCCAGCATCAGCTACCGTTGCAGGTTTTGAAACAATAACGGTCCGTTCCGGAGAAAACGGTCTTGTCGATTTGGAACATCTTAAGTCTCTCGTTGGATCGGATACAGCCGCGTTGATGCTGACAAACCCAAATACACTGGGGTTGTTTGAGGAACAGATCCTTGAAATGGCAGAAATTGTTCATGGAGCAGGTGGAAAGCTTTACTATGACGGAGCAAACCTGAATGCGGTTATGTCTAAAGCACGCCCTGGCGACATGGGATTTGATGTTGTTCATTTAAACCTTCATAAAACCTTTACTGGCCCGCACGGTGGAGGCGGCCCTGGTTCAGGACCAGTTGGTGTGAAAAAAGATTTGATTCCATTCCTTCCAAAACCGGTTATTACGAAAAAAGATGACCAATTTATCATTGATTATGACAGACCAAACTCCATTGGAAGAGTAAAACCATATTTTGGGAACTTTGGTATTAACGTGAGAGCTTACACATATATCCGTTCTATGGGACCGGATGGACTTAAGGCCGTTACGGAATACGCCGTTTTGAATGCAAATTATATGATGAGGAAGCTTGCTCCTTATTACGATTTACCGTATGACACGCATTGTAAGCATGAATTTGTATTAAGCGGATCCCGCCAAAAGAAATTGGGGGTTAGAACGCTAGACATCGCTAAGCGACTGCTTGATTTTGGCTATCATCCGCCAACTATTTATTTCCCGCTTAATGTAGAAGAGTGCATGATGTTTGAACCGACCGAAACGGAATCAAAAGAGACGCTGGATGGCTTCATTGACGCGATGATTCAAATTGCTAAGGAAGCAGAAGAAAATCCTGAAATTGTCCAGGAGGCACCTCATAATACAAGTGTAAAAAGATTGGATGAAACATTGGCAGCAAGGAAGCCAACCCTTCGCTATACTAAAGAATAAGGTCTTGCGGGGAGTCTGTCGAAGACTGCGAGGCGGATATTGGAACGGGCTTAATGCCCGTTCTTTTGTTTGAAAACGGTTCTCAATGTTGATGAATAAAAACGCCCACTACCGTTATCTAGTACAAACATCATCAATGTCGTTTCCAAGAAAATGGTTGATCAGCTTCAAAGATAAACAATATAGTATAAATAGAACATGCCGGATTTTTCGAAAAGTAATGTCTGCTTAAATAAACAACAAGCCTCTCCATAATAAGGAGGAGGCTTGTTGTTTATTCTCTCAGTAAGAAAGCATAAGACGTTGGTGAAATCATAAAAGTAAATCACACTTTTTGTCAGCCTGCCTAGCTTGTACAATTTACGATCAGGTGTTTACGCCTTACTTTTTATTTTTCCAGTCCATTGTTTAAATCCACCCTGTAAATGATAGAGCTGGCGGTAACCTTTTCTGTAAAGCTGTTGAGCAGCTCTTCCGCTTCGTAAACCGCTTTGGCAATATAAATAAACAGGTTTATCTTTCCTGATTTCTTTCATTCTCATTTTTAGTTGAGACATTGGGATATTGCGTGCTCCCAGTATATGTCCGCCATCAAATTCTTTTTGCTCCCGAACATCAATCAGCTGTGCTTTTCTAAATCCGGTGCGGAATTCATCTTGGGTGAGTGTTTTTAATATTTTTTTCTGTTGAAAATAATTGAACAGAGAAAATGCGACGACAACACCCAAAATAATAAGTAACGAATAAAGCAATGACAATGTAAAAGCCCCTTTCTAGTAAATAACCCTATGATATATTATATTCGTCACTGTGCAATGAATCAAAGGTTTTCTCCGAATAATCGCCTATGAAAAATGAATATGCTGGCGCTAGATCAGGGATATATAGACGGACAATCTGTCAATAAAAGAAAAAGTCTAAAATTGTTGAAAAAAATCGGTTTAATAGTACATTTCCATCAATCTCTTGTTTTTTCTTTTAAATCCTCAATATTCGAGATTTGACAAAAATTTATCAATTATCTCTAAAAACACAATATATAGTGTGGTTCTTTTAATAAAAAATCAATATATTGTGTTCGGGGATTGATTTTCAGGATATATATATGTTAACTTTATCAATGACAGATACATAATCACAATAAAGATTCTTCAAATCGTTTTTATAAAGGAGTTGGCAAAATGTCTGTTGCATTTACTAAAAAGACAAGCTTAAACATAGAGAGACTCAACGAAGACATTCAATTATTCAAACATGTACATCCAATCACACCTGAAATGACACTGACTCAAAAAGGTGTTTCACGGCTTGTCATGATTGACCGATATGCATACAAGGACACAGAAAAAATCACCTTATCAGTTGGTGATTTCGTCGTTTTGACGATAAAAGAAGACCCTAAATTTCCTGCGAGAGGGCTTGGATTCATCCAATCAATTGATTGGGAAGAAAAAAATGCTACAGTGGCTGTAGAAGAAGAATTCCTTAATGCATTGGAAGACGAGAAGGAAAAAGAAACAGGAGTCATCGTCCGTCCGCTTGATATCATCGAAAAACCACTTGAAGTCTTTTATGAGCAAATTGCCAAAAGAAATGCAACAGGCCTTGCTTCAGTGGAAAAAACGGAAGAGAAAAAACAGGAATGGTTTGAAAAATTCTATGAAGAACTTGTTAATTTAAATTTTGTTCCAGCTGGCAGGGTGCTCTATGGAGCAGGTGCAGGAACTGATGTTACTTATTTTAACTGTTATGTCATGCCTTTTGTGTCGGATTCCCGTGAAGGTATTTCTGAGCATAGAAAACAAGTGATGGAAATCATGAGCCGCGGTGGAGGCGTCGGTACGAATGGTTCAACTTTAAGACCACGCAATACACTTGCAAGGGGTGTAAACGGAAAATCATCAGGATCAGTTTCTTGGCTTGATGATATTGCGAAGCTTACTCATCTTGTAGAACAGGGTGGATCCCGCCGTGGAGCTCAGATGATCATGCTTGCATCCTGGCATCCTGATATTGTTGAATTTATCATTTCTAAGATGCAGAATCCAAGAATACTACGCTTTTTAATTGACAATACAAACGATCCTGTTATCAAAAAGCATGCCAAAGACAAATTGAAATTTACTCCGTTAACGCCAGCAGAGGAAGCCATGTATCAAGGAGTACTCAATTATCGCAAGATCCCAGGATACGGCGGTTTTAGTGAAGAAATTTTCCGTAACGCAGCTGAGAAGCTGAAAGAAGGCGGCACATATTCTGTCCATAATCCTGAGTTTTTAACTGGGGCCAACATTTCTGTCTGCATTACGAATGAATTCATGGATGCTGTTGAAAATGACGGAGAGTATGAGCTTTGTTTTCCAGATGTTGAAAATTATAACGAAGAAGAAATGAAGGCATACAATGAAAAATGGCAGGAAGTCGGCGATGTACGCGAATGGAAAAAACTTGGTCATAAAGTGAGAACATATAGGAAGATCAAAGCGAAGGAGCTTTGGAACCTAATCAATATTTGTGCGACTTACTCTGCTGAACCAGGCATATTCTTTATTGACAACGCCAATGAAATGACAAACGCAAAGGCCTACGATCAAAAAGTAGTGGCAACAAACCCATGTGGTGAACAACCTCTGGCTCCATTCTCTGTATGTAATCTAGCAGCTGTTAACCTTGCGGAGATGGTTGATCGTAAAAACAAGACAGTCGACTATAAAAGATTGAAGCAAACTGTCAAAGTCGGCGTTCGTATGCAGGATAATGTTATTGATGCAACCCCGTATTTCCTTGAGGAAAATAAGAAGCAGGCACTTGGAGAACGTCGTGTCGGTCTAGGGGTTATGGGCCTTGCTGATTTGCTCATCTATTGTGAAAAGGAGTATGGATCTCCGGAAGGAAACGAGCTTGTCGACAAAGTGTTTGAAGTGATCGCAACAACTGCTTATCGGGAGTCAGTAGAATTGGCAAAAGAAAAGGGCAGTTTTCCATTTTTGAATGGCGAAAACGAAGAAGAAACAGCAAAGCTTCGTGAAGCCTTTACTCAAACAGGTTATATGCAAAAAATGCCGGAAGATATCCATGAAGCTATCAAGGAACATGGGATCCGGAATTCTCACTTGTTGACAGTTGCACCTACAGGTTCAACAGGAACAATGATTGGATGTTCAACAGGTCTAGAGCCATATTTTTCCTTCACCTATTACCGAAGCGGAAGGCTTGGAAAGTTTATTGAAGTCAAGGCCGATATTGTACAAGATTATTTGAAAGAACATCCAGAGGCAGATGAGGACCGTTTACCGAATTGGTTTGTTACAGCTATGGGGCTTTCTCCTGACGCGCATGCTGATGTACAATGTGTCATCCAAAGATGGATTGATAGCTCTATTTCCAAAACAGTTAATGCGCCAAAAGGATATTCCGTGGAACAGGTCGAAGCAGTATATGAGCGTCTGTACAAGGGAGGAGCAAAAGGCGGCACAGTCTACGTAGATGGCAGCCGTGATTCCCAAGTACTTACATTAAAAGCGGAAGAAAATACTTTTGAAGAAGAAGACGATGAGAGGCAGGCTGACCGTCCTGTTGTACTGGTCGATACAATTCAGGATCTGAGATCTACGAGCGTGACAATTGGTTCAGAGCTAGGAAATACATGTCCTGTCTGCAGAAAAGGACAAGTTAAAGAAATCGGCGGTTGTAATACATGCGATAACTGTAATGCGCAATTAAAATGTGGAATTTAAATAATGGAAGAGCTGGCCGTTCATTGGCCAGCTTTTTTCTTAGAGTAAAGATATCTTGTTATGGAAAATTTTATTTTACAGGAACCTTTGAAAGAGCAGGTGGTTAAGGAACTCCGACATCAAAATGTTTCTTGTGCTTTTTTCCTAAGGCTGCGCGCCTTTCATTTTTCTTATCATTAGACGTTCTTTGTTCATGCCCTTCCTTAATATCAATATAGAGACAACATTGAAGAAGGGCGGCACAAAAATGGAGATTGACGGCGTGTTCTCTGGAGGGGGAATCAAAGGAGTCGCTTTGATTGGGGCATATGAAGTTTTGGAGGAGAGAGGCTTTACCTTTAAAAGAGTGTCTGGCACGAGTGCAGGCGCCATCATTGCGTCTTTGATAGCAGCCGGATATTCCAGTAAAGAGATGGCTGATATGATGAAGGAAATGGATATGAGAGATTTACTAGACCAGCGCAAGACGTTACTGCCTTTTCATTTGGCAAAATGGCTCTTGCTTTATTTCAGGATGGGCTTATATCGCGGGGATTTACTGGAGGAATGGCTTGGCAAAATGCTGGCTAGGAAAGGAATCTATACATTTAAAGACTTGCCGCCTGAAGCATTGAGAGTCATTGCAAGCGATTTATCTACTGGAAGGATGCTTGTTCTTCCAGATGATTTGGAACAATACGGTATACCTCAGGAAACTTACCCGGTTGCACGTGCCATTCGAATGAGCTGCAGTATCCCTTATTTTTTTGAACCGGTTAAGCTGCGTTCGCTAAGTGGTACCAACATCATTGTAGATGGAGGAATATTGAGTAATTTTCCAATCTGGCTTTTTCAAAAGGAAGATCAGAAGCAATTGAGACCCGTTATTGGAATCAAATTAAGTCGCCGCATGGAACAGCTGCCAAAACGGAAGATTAGGAACGGCCTTCAGTTATTTGAATCATTGTTTCATACAATGAAAGATGCGCATGACGCAAGATATATTTCAAGAAAACATGAGCGTGATATCATCTTTATTCCATCGGAGGATACCTTTGCAGCGGAATTTACGATAAGTGAGGAAAAAAAAGAAGCCCTTTTGAAAAAAGGGCGGGTAAGGGCCGAGCGGTTTCTAAAAACATGGACATATTAATATCCCACTTGATAGACAGACTAAAATATGGCTCTGTCTTTTTTCTTGCTTTTCTTTCCCTCTATTACAGTCAAGTGGGCAGTCGACCTTTTGCGAAGCGGTCGACTTCGGAAATGGTTGGTTGATTGTGTAGCGGACTTACGTTTTTTCGCCCGCAATTTAGATTGTTTAGCAGCTTTGGCAAACGCATTTTTTTCTCTACCGCCTTGGGACCTATTTGTCCAAATGCGATAGATGATAAATACGGCAGCCACAGCAGCTCCCATAAACAATAATTGTTTAAACAGCCCAATAGGGTTGTTGATTAAATAAGAGCCCAATCCGATTACCGCAAAAATAAATATTCCGCTTACGATCCAATTCCGTACTTTCAAGAGCGCCACCTCCTCGGGAATAGTGGATATCTTTCCCAAAAAGAACATCCTTTATACATCATCAGAGTTGAGTTTTAAAAGAATCAACTGTATTTCCTTTTCCACCAAAAATCATCTTTTAAACAATTAAAGCGGGTTATAAGGTAAGTTTACTTTGGTTATAGAAGAGAATTGTACCCTGGACATGAACACCCAGGGCAAAAAAGAATGAATCTACATTTATCAATTAAATTTCCGCATGTTTTTTGATTCAATATCTTAAATCTATTTTACTAAAAAATTGTAAATTTCACCAGCCAAATAAGCGATATGAAACAAATTAGACATAAAGGACATGCTAAGAATGAGGTGGTTTTTATGCAAGAAAAAAATTATTATGCAATGTCACTCATAACGATGGCAGTCATCACAGGGTTTACTGCGGGGGTCCTGGGAAGTCTAATGGGCTATCTTGGTCACTACTTGAATTTCACTGAAATGACTCCTGGTATAATCCTTGCTCCTTGGAAAGGAGGATGGAAGGATGGGTGGGCGGGTATATTGCTCGCGATTTTATTGTATGGAATCCTTTCCATATTGACAGCATTGCTTTATTTTGGAGTCCTGCGTAAGAGAAAGTCATTCTGGTGGGGTGTATCCTACGGGGTAGCTCTGTTCCTACTCGTCTTCCTTGTATTATATCCGCTATTTCCTGGAACGAAGTCAATATTAAAATATGACTTAAATTCAATTTTGACTGGACTAAGCACCTTTATATTATACGGAGTATTTATTGGATATTCCATTTCCTATGAATATGAGGAGTTTATCTATTTAAATCAGTTGAAATTAAAACAGTGACTGACTATATTTATTCATGTTTTTTCCATTCTTTTATGTTAAACTGTTTATGCCAGAACATTCCTATTTCTTCTTGCCTACAGAAAGCCCTGTTTTTAAGGGAAAAAGCTTATATCCCGGGAGAGAATAATAATGGATAAAATCGAAAAAATACGAAAGTGCTTCACTGAATTCGACATTGACGGACTTTTAATAACAAGCCCGCATAATCGCAGATATGCAACAAATTTTACAGGTACAGCTGGAGTTGCTTTGATTACAAATGATGCCGCTTATTTCATCACTGATTTCAGGTACACTGGCCAAGCGGAAGATCAGGCCAAAGGGTATGAAGTGATTCAGCACAGTGGATCAATCATTGAGGAATTAGCTGAAATAACGAAAAAGCACGGAATTAAGGAGCTTGGTTTTGAGCAGGATTTTGTTACTTATTCTGAATGGATGAAGTACGAGGAAGGGCTGCAATTGGAGCTGGTTCCAGTATCTAACTTGCTAGAAGAGCTGCGCATGATCAAAACGGAAAGCGAAATTTCCATCCTTAAAGAAGCGGCGGATATCGCAGATGCGGCTTTTAAGCATATTCTGGACTATCTTAAGCCGGGAGTGCCTGAAATTGAGATTTCTAATGAACTTGAGTTTTTTATGAGAAAATGCGGAGCAAGTTCTTCATCTTTTGATATTATCGTTGCTTCTGGTTGGAGGTCTGCACTGCCTCATGGTGTAGCAAGCGAAAAAGTGATTGAATCAGGTGATTTTGTCACTTTGGATTACGGAGCGCTTCATAAAGGCTATGTATCAGATATTACTCGTACGGTAGCAGTAGGTGAGCCTTCTGAGCAATTGAAAGAAATTTATCAAATTGTTCTTGAAGCACAGCTAGAAGCGGTGGAGAAAATAAAACCGGGCATGACGGGAATTGAAGCGGATGCGATAGCAAGAGATTTGATTACCGAAAAAGGCTATGGTGAATATTTTGGACATTCCTTGGGTCATGGAATCGGCCTTGAGGTTCATGAAGGTCCAGGACTCTCCCCTAGGTCGAAGGGGAAGCTTATTCCGGGAATGGCTGTCACAGTTGAGCCAGGTATCTATTTACCGCAAATCGGTGGGGTCAGAATTGAGGATGACATCATGATCACAGATTCTGGTAATGAAAGGCTGACTCACTCGACGAAAGAGTTGCTCATTTTATAATTTGTATTGGGAGGAAACAGGATGATTTCAGTAAACGATTTTAAGACAGGATTGACAATCGAGACTGACGGAGGGATTTGGAGAGTTCTTGAATTCCAGCATGTCAAACCTGGAAAAGGAGCAGCATTTGTCCGCTCCAAGCTGAGGAATCTCCGTACGGGAGCCATTGCAGAAAAGACGTTCCGCGCTGGGGAGAAAGTAAGTAAAGCGCAAATCGATAATAGAACGATGCAATATTTATATTCAAGTGGTGATCAGTATGTCTTTATGGATCAACAGACATATGAACAAATCGAGCTTCCTGCTTCGCAAATTGAGCATGAATTAAACTTCCTGCTAGAGAACATGGAAGTACATATCATTATGTTTAATGGAGAGACATTGGGAGTGGAGCTTCCAAATACAGTTAATCTCAAAGTGGCAGCAACTGAACCTGGAATCAAAGGGGATACTGCTTCAGGGGGATCTAAGCCCGCAACAATGGAAACAGGTCTTGTCGTTCAAGTTCCTTTCTTCGTTAATGAAGGAGATACACTGGTCATCAATACTTCCGACGGCTCTTATGTTTCAAGGGCATAATCGCATAAAGGGATCAGCCGCGGGACCTCCCGCGGTTTTTAATGGTTTAAAGTCAATAAAATTAACTTCATTCAGCCTCGCGCGGATCAGCAGGCATTCTCGCTTTATAGCTACAGATGACAGGGACTTAGAAATCAAATGAAATCAAAAAGCGATATCACTAGATTAAACTTCGTTGGCATCACAGATGTGACGATTGAGATGGTCAGCACATGTCCCGTCTAAGTGGCTCTATTCCGGTTTTGAGTCTGTCTATATGTCGATAAACAGGCGCTTGTGTTTTTTGAAGAGTAAGCAAGTGTAAAACTAGATGAAATAGTTTGGACAAATTAAGATTGTATATGTCTAGCCATGCTAGACAGGACGTTCTAGTGCAAGCGAAGCGACAGAATGTCGCACAGTGGGACGGCTAGGAGTCTAGGGAGCAAGGATCAAGTCAGATTGATTCATTTGCCTTGTTCTTGTCGTCAAAGGCTGTGCCTTTCGCTTTTCTTAAAAGGTGGGAATAAGCATGAATGGAATTTTTAAAGAAGAAAAGATGCCCTATATATGTACGCCTTTAACGGGGAAAAACAAAGAGGAAATCATGGAGGAGCTTGACCTGGTTTTGCCCGAAAAGCCAGATTTACTTGAGTGGCGAGCAGATTTTTTACATAAACTAGACGATCTTCCTTACGTCTTCTCTGTTCTAGAGGTAATTTCTGAAAAAAGCAATTTGCCGCTTCTTTTCACCATCCGTTCGATTCATGAGGGTGGCGAGCAGATTTCATTGTCGGAAGTACAAAAAGTGAAGCTGATCAGTGAAGTTTGTAAAAGCAATGCTGTCAGCTTGATTGATTATGAGGTCTCAAGTCACCCTGAATATATTAGGGAATTAAGAGATGTTTCAGAAAAACATGGCAAACGGTTGATTCTCTCCTATCATAATTTCAGCAGGACACCATCTGAAGAAGAAATGCTGAAAAAGCTGTTTCTTGCCGAATCTTACGGTGCGGACATTGCCAAGGCAGCTGTGATGCCTCAAACAAAAGACGATGTTTTAAAATTGCTCCAAGTTACGAATGATGCTAGTAAAGCTTTAAAAATCCCTTTGATTACGATGTCGATGGGAAGCCTTGGGGCTATTAGTAGAATGATTGGCTGGGCCTATGGCTCCATTCTTACATTTGGCTCAGGTCTGGAGGCTTCAGCACCTGGACAGATTCCGGTCAGGAAGCTTAAACAAATGATTGCCATGATGAAGGAAGAAGTAGTGAAGGAATAGAAGGGGATCCAAAATAGCCTCAGGTGAGTTTTCACCTGAGGCTATTTGTGGACACCCTAGTTTTAGCTAGAGATTGGTGTCGAATATAATTCGACAATTTTATTTGCGACTTCGTCTGGTGACAGGTTGTCTGTCAAAATACAGAAGTGATGATGTCCATACAATTGCTTTCGTTCTAAATATAATTCCTTTATCTCGTTTAAATTGCGCCCTTGTAAAACGGGACGGGTCTCAACAAGTATATCATAGCGCTTTTTCCATGCTTCCCAAGAAATATCCAGGAAAATGACAACAGTATTTGCTAGACATGTTTTTCTTGTTTCTTCATTCATAAATGCCCCGCCGCCAAGTGATATCACTTGCTTTTTCTCTTTTGTTTTTTCTTCAATCATTTTTTTTTCATATGTACGAAAAGCTTTTTCGCCATATTTTTTAAAAATTTCCGTCGTAGGCAGCCCGACTACTTTTTCTATCTCCTGATCAGTATCTATAAATTCCCACTTTAGTTTTATTGAAGCCAGCTCACCTGCTGTCGTTTTTCCTACGCCCATAAACCCTACCAGCGCAATGCTTTTCTCTTTACTCATGGATATGTGCACCTGCTTTTCATTCAGTCTTAATACTACTATATCACGATCAAATGCGCCTTGGCGTATTTGCGCCCAGATTTTATCGAGCTTTCTCTCGATACATTTCCTCTGAAAATCTGTGGTATCCGCCGGAGGCTTTAACTTTATTCAGCCTGGGTTTGAACCCTCGCTGAATGGAATCCCAGTAGGCATTTATCTCTCCACTTAAGAAGTGGGAGACTTCTGCTGAATAAAGTTAAACAGGGAGTCCGCTCGATCAATTTTTTTGTGATAATTTTTTGTTCTTCAACAAGGGAGCCTGGTCATAATTGAGGCTTGGCCGAATACATATTAGGTAGAAAAGAAGTCTGGGAGAGGGTTGCATTGGAAAATATCATTCGCATCCTGCCAACTGAGATCTCAAAATTAATTGATGCCATGCCTGAAGAAACGAAAGCTCGGATAGAAGAGATACGTCTCCGGATCAACCGGCAAGTAGAAGTAACTGCAAGAGAAGTGACAAGCTACTTGCCTTATTTGTTTACACGAGATGACTCGGAGCAGTTGATTAGTAATTTGGCCGGCCACTCATTTTATACATTGGATGAAGAATTGAGAAGGGGATATATCACGATTGAGGGCGGGCATCGGATTGGGCTTGCTGGAAAAGTTATATTGGAAGGTGGAAGAGTAAAAGCCTTGAGGCATTTGGCTTCCTTTAATATAAGGGTTGCCCGGGAAAAAATCGGGGCGTCTGAACATTTCATCCCATTTTTGTATGAGGGGGGATGGAAACATACCATGATTATTGGACCTCCCCAAACAGGGAAAACAACATTGTTGCGTGATCTTGCAAGAATTGTATCCACTGGCTATCCCAAAAGAGAAATTTCTCCCATGAAAGCAGGGATTGTCGATGAAAGGTCTGAAATAGCCGGCTGTATACATGGAATTCCTCAATTGCAATTCGGAACGCGAGTTGATGTGCTTGATGCTTGTCCGAAGGCAGAAGGGATGATGATGATGATCAGGGCGCTTAGTCCAGACGTGCTGATTGTCGATGAAATTGGCCGCAGAGAAGATAAGGAAGCTATCATGGAGGCCGTTAATGCCGGAATTACGTTAATGATGACTACCCATGGAAATGATTTGGAGGAAATCATCAAAAGACCTTTGCTGAGGGAAATTATTGAGCAGCAGGTTTTTCAGCGATTCATTGAATTATCGCGGGATAATGGCCCGGGGACTGTTATTTCCATTAAAGATCAAAACGGACAAGTTGTGAATACCCATGTTTAAACTGATTGGCGCTCTTTTGATAGTCGTAACAACAACTTGGGCAGGGTTTGAAGCATCCAGCCATTTGACCCGGAGACCGAAACAACTGCGAATCATTAAAGACTCTCTGCAAGCATTAGATGCTGAAATCATGTACAGCCATACCCCGCTTGGAGAAGCTGCAAACAAAATATCATCACAGATGCCCGAACCAGCCGCACGCTTATATAAAATTTTTTCTGAAAAACTTTCCAAAACAGATGCAACCGTCAAGTCAGCATGGAAGGAAAGCCTTGATGAGATATGGCAAGATACGGATATGAAATCCGGGGAATATGAAATTCTCATGCAATTTGGTGAAAGTCTTGGGAGGCATGACCGGTATACGCAACAAAAACAAATACTGCTGGCAGTTACCCATCTCGACAGGGAAGAGGATGAAGCAAGGGAGAAACAGAAAAAATACGAAAAAATTATGAAAAGCCTAGGCGTTTTATCCGGACTATTGTTTATTATCCTGCTTTTTTGAAGAGGAAGGATAACCTGCTTTATGTAAAAGAAGTTTCTTTGGCCAGCCGATGTACAGGATGCCACCAAAACCACAGAATGTGGCGGCTCAAGGCGGCCAGCGCCAAGCCCCTCAAGGTCACAAGCCGCTTGCGTTTTCTTTAAGGATGGGAGGAAATAGGATATGGGCATTGATGTGGATGTGATTTTCAAAATAGCAGGGGTCGGCATCGTTGTTGCCTTCTTGCATACAATTCTTGACCAAGTCGGGAAAAAGGAATACGCCCAATGGGTTACTCTGTTCGGGTTTATCTATATTTTGTTCATGGTTGTTACAATCGTAGATGGTCTTTTTCAAAAAATAAGATCGGTCTTCTTATTTCAATGATGGGAGGGAACGGTGATTGCCATACTGCAAATAGCGGGCATTGCCCTCATTGCTACCTTTTTAGCCCTTATCATCAAAGAACAGAAACCGACTTTTGCTTTTTTGCTAATCTTATTCACGGGATGTGCCATTTTTTTATTTTTGGTGGACCAGATACATGGAATCATCACAACAATTGAAGTTTTGGCCGCAAATGCCGGTATTAATACGATGTATGTCAAAACAATATTAAAAATTATCGGAATTGCCTATATTGCTGAATTTGCCTCGCATATAAGCAAAGATGCCGGAATGGGGGCCATGGCGGCGAAGGTTGAATTAGCAGGGAAAATACTGATCCTGGCATTGGCTGTCCCCATTTTGACTGTTCTGATTGATACGATTATCAATATGATGCCAGTCAGATAACAGCGTGCGTGATAGGCGGAGGGGAAGAATATGCGGAACATGATTCAGCTGTTCTTATTCTGCTTTGTACTTTTTGCAGGTGCATCTGCAGTTCAGGCGGAGCAGGAAGAAGAACCATCAAACGATATCATTACAAAAATGGTGGATGAACAGATTGAAACGCTGGGAATTGAAGAGCTCCAAGGGTTTTGGGAAGGCATTATGGATGAATATGGGGGATATTTGCCTGAAAGTCAGAAGGGAACACTTCTTGAATTCTTAAAAGGGGAAAAGTCTTTTTCCATAAAAGAGTGGTTTCGTGGAATTGGAGCATTTGCTTTTCAGGAGCTGACCATGAATGGAAAGCTACTGGGAACGTTATTACTATTAACGATTTTCAGCTCCTTTCTGCAATCGCTGCACACAGCATTTGAGAAAGGAGCTGTTTCCAAGGTTGCCTATGCGGTTGTATTCATGGTTCTTATTATCATCGCACTCAACAGTTTTCGGGTCACAGTAGATTATGCGGTGACAGCAATTGAATCGATGTCACAATTTATCTATGCTCTTATTCCGCTCATACTTGCCTTGATTGCTTCGGCAGGAGGTGTCACATCTGCTGCATTCTTTCATCCTGTGTTAATCTTTTTGATCCAGACAAGTGGTCTCCTTATTCAGACCGTTGTATTGCCGCTTTTATTTATGGCATTGCTTTTGGGGATTGTCAGCGCCTTGAGTGAAAATTATAAGGTGACAAAGCTGTCCAACTTATTTAAAAAAGCGGGTATAGGCATTCTTGGTGTCTTCATGGCCGTGCTTTTAGGTGTTATTTCCATCCAAGGGACAGCCACGGCTGTGACAGATGGTGTTGCAATCAGAACAGCCAAATATGTCACTGGCAATTTTGTGCCAGTTGTGGGAAGAATGTTCACGGATGCAGCAGATACCGTATTAACTGCATCGGTACTGATCAAAAATACAGTTGGTCTGGCAGGAGTAGCCATTATTTTGCTGATTGCCGCTTTTCCTGGAGTGAAAATCTTGATTATTATTTTAGTTTATAAGCTTGCAGGTGCGTTGCTTCAACCTGTTGGCGATGGCCCTATTATCAAATGTCTAGACTTAATAGGCAAATGTATGATGTATGTTTTTGCGTCCTTAGCGATTGTTTCTTTCATGTTTTTTCTCTGCGTAACCATCGTCATTACATCAGGGAACGTTACGATGATGATTCGCTGATAGGGAGGGAATTTTCATGCAGCTTATTTCAGAATGGGTTATAAATATCGTTATTTTTATTCTGCTGGCTATGATTGTGGACATGCTTCTCCCGGATACAGCGATGAAGAAATATGTGAAGTTTGTTGTAGGTCTCTTGTTGATTTCAATTGTCGTGACGCCCATATTTAAGTTTCTCTCAACTGATTTTGATCAAGCTTTACAATCATTTTTAAATGATCAAAGTAACCCGAACACAGATATGGAAAAATCATTGGAAGAAAAAAAAAGAGAAATAGAAACATCACAGCATGCATATATATTAGAGCAAATGGCTGTCCAACTTAAAGAGAAAGTGGAAAAGGAGATGATTGCAAGTCATGGCATGACCATAACTAATATCGATATATCCAGCACTTCTTCTCCCGCGCAGGATGCGGAAAGCATTTTGAAATCTATTAATAAAATAACTGTCTATGTCGAGCCGACGAGAAAAAAAGATTCGGTGGCTGAGGTGGAACAGGTATCAATTCAGATTAAGGATCAGCCAAGGCTTAATCAATCCAGGAGGACTAAAGAGCTCCGAAACATGCTCGCAAGCGAATGGGACGTGCCAGATTCGAAAATAGAATTGGTAGTGAAGGGAGGAACCGATGATCCGTGAGTAAAAATAACGGTCCTCTTGATTGGTTGAAAAATTTATTGACAGGAGATCCTAAAGGAAATCCATCACAAAAGAAAAACAACAAACTTTTTTACGTTCTTATTCTTGTGCTTGTGGGCGCGGCCTTAATGATCATCTCCGATTTATGGAAAGCTGGAGAAGAGAAAGATTCAGCGGCAGTCATGAAAGATTTGGAAGCTGGTGCTGATGATGCAGAAGCCTTTGGCAGAAAAAAAGACTCTGAAAATGGTATGACAGAATTGGAGAATCGATATGAAAATCAATTGAAAGAAGCTCTGGAACAAATAGCTGGTGTGCAAGATGTTACAGTTGTTGTAAATGTTGAAGCAACAGAAAAAACAGTGTTGGAAAAAAACCAGACTTTAAAAAATCAAACGACAGTGGAAGAAGATAAAGAAGGCGGAACGAGAAAGATCGAAGATCAATCAACTGAGGACCAGCTTGTCCTAATCAAGGATGGGGACAAAGAGGTTCCGATTGTTTTGGAAACAAGAAAGCCGGAGATTGAGGGGGTTCTTGTGGTAGCAGGTGGAGCTGAAAATATCCAGGTAAAAAAGTGGATCGTCGAGGCAGTAACAAGAGGTCTGAATGTTCCAAGTCATAAAGTGGCTGTCATGCCGAAAAAGTCAAAGGGGGATTCATAATGCTTTTAAAGAAACAGACAGTTTGGCTCTTAACGATGCTGAGCCTTGTCGTAGTACTGTCCGTATATTATGTGACGTCTGACCCGGCCAAGAATGACTTGGCGACAGGTGGAAAAGAAGAGACTTCCAGTGAAATGGCAACAAATGAAAAAGATATGAAAGTGATTACGGAAGCATCTGGAGATGAGGCATTTGAAACGATAAGGATGGAAGTTCAGGATAAACGCAGTAAAGAAAGAACAGAATTAACTTCCCAGGTTGGCTCCTCTGATCTAACTGCTAAAGAGAAAAGTGAATTATACTCAAAGCTGCAGGATTTAACCGCTCTTGACACGAAAGAGAGGACTTTGGAAAGCCTCATCAAGTCTCTTGGATACGATGATGCGCTGGTCCGGACCGATAATAATGAAATGCTGATTACAGTAATAGCTAAAGAGCATTCCAAGGCTGATGCCGCACGTATCCTGCAGGTGGTCAGGGAGGAAATCGGTACACAGACGGTTGCCACGGTTGAGTTTCAAACAAAATAGGAACACGATGGAGAGGAAGGGGGCCTGTCCGTCTTTCTTTTTTGAGCGCATTTTTTTCGTTGTCAGAATGACTAGCAGTTTGTTGATTAGATGTTGACCATGACGTAACATATGATAGAGCATCGTGGCTTGAGTCATCTGGGTACTCCGCTAACCACGTTTTGAAGATTTTCCCCCGCCTATCTAATGCTGATGGACAGCGTCTTTACTTTTCTTGTTGTCTAGTTCCGATGCCTATCGACTATCAGACTTCAAGGTTCTTCCTACGATAAGTCAACATCGCTTCACTTCGTTGCGCGTGTTTCCATTATCTCGTCAGAACCTCTCCAGTCTGTACGTCGATAAACAGGCATCTTTACTTTTCTTGTTGCATTTTACTATTTATTTCTGTATATTTACCCTGTCGTCGTTGAATTTATATAACCTGTTATATTATGATATTAAGAGCTACTCATAATTTTTAAGGAGTGTCGTGTATGCTGAAGATTCAGGAAATCCGTGAAATTATAAAACTTATTGATCAATCTGACATTGAGGAGTTTGTCTATAAGCATGACGGCTCGAAAATCGAGCTGAAAAAAAGAGTAAATAAACCTGCTCAGGAGACTATTCAATATGTGACAGAAGTGGTTCAGGAACCGCAGCCTGTCATTCGCCAGGAAGTTGTCCCTGAAGTCCCGGCAGTAGAAAAAGCTCCTGCTGCGTCTGAAACAGCTCCAGTGCAGGAGGTCGTAGAAAATAGCCATTTACATAAAATTGTTTCTCCGATGGTTGGAACTTTTTATCAGGCTTCCTCTCCAGATAGCGATCCTTATGTGAAAGTCGGTTCTGAAGTCACCTCTGACTCTATCGTGTGTATCGTAGAAGCAATGAAGCTGTTTAACGAGATCGAGGCGGAAGTTGAAGGTAAGATAGTGGAAATCCTTGTGAAGGATGGCGAACTTGTGGAGTATGGCCAACCGCTATTTTTAGTTGAGCCCAAGTAAGGAGCGAAATAAATGATAAAGAAACTTTTAATAGCAAACAGGGGAGAAATTGCTGTCCGTATTATACGCGCTTGCATGGAACTGGATATAGAAACAGTTGCTGTATATTCTGAAGCCGACAAAGAAGCATTGCATGTGCAATTGGCAGATGAGGCTTATTGCATCGGGCCTACAGCCTCCAAAGACAGTTATTTGAATTCAGCCAATGTTATCAGTGTTGCTAAATTGACGGAATGTGACGCCATTCATCCTGGCTATGGGTTCTTAGCTGAAAATGCGGATTTTGCTGAGGTATGCCGCGAATGCAATATCATTTTTGTTGGGCCGAGCCCAGAAGCCATAACAAGGATGGGGACAAAAGATGTTGCTCGTTCAACAATGAAGGCCGCAGGAGTACCAATTGTACCTGGCTCCGATGGAATTGTTGAAACGGTTGATGAGGCAAAGAAAATTGCTGAGGAAATTGGATATCCTGTAATCATTAAGGCCACAGCGGGCGGCGGCGGCCGTGGAATTCGAGTGGCTAAAACGGTAGAAGAGTTAATTAAAGGGATTGAAATCACTCAGCAAGAGGCAGCTGTCGCATTCGGAAATCCAGGGGTGTATATCGAAAAATATATCGATGATTTCCGCCATGTTGAAATTCAAGTATTGGCAGATACACATGGGAATACAATCCATTTAGGAGAGAGAGACTGTTCAATTCAGCGCAGGCTTCAGAAGCTTTTGGAAGAAACTCCGTCCCCAGCACTCAATGAAGAAATGCGAGAAACTATGGGAACGGCCGCTGTAAAGGCGGCAGAAGCGGTTGATTATACTGGTGCGGGAACAGTTGAGTTCATTTATGACCATAAAAATCAGGAATTTTATTTTATGGAGATGAACACACGAATTCAGGTGGAGCATCCCGTCACTGAAATGGTAACAGGGATTGATCTGATTAAAGAACAGATCCTAGTTGCATCAGGCCAAGAATTGTCGGTGAAACAGAAGGATGTTGAGTTTAGTGGTTGGTCTATCGAATGCCGGATCAACGCTGAAAATCCAGAAAAAGGCTTCATGCCTTCCGCGGGAAAAATTGAGATGTACTTGCCTCCAGGAGGGATGGGAGTACGTGTGGATTCAGGTGTATATCCTGGATATACGATCCCGCCTTACTATGACTCCATGATTGCTAAATTGATTACCTATGGTTCTACAAGGGAAGAGGCCATCGCAAGAATGAAACGTGCGCTTGAGGAGTTCATCATTGAAGGGGTTCACACGACTATTCCTTTCCACTTGAAGCTGCTG
The DNA here is from genome assembly GCF_014836955.1 of Bacillus norwichensis. GTDB lineage: Bacteria > Bacillota > Bacilli > Bacillales > Bacillaceae_C > Siminovitchia > Siminovitchia norwichensis. Next base: position 76,102 of record NZ_JACSPV010000001.1, on the reverse strand, counting down.
GAAAATGAAACGTTTGTGAGTGGAGACTTCAATACGAAGTTTCTGGAACTGCATTCAGTCATGAATTAAAAATAAACGGAGGTGCCTTTAATGGAAGATCAATTGAACATGCTCGAAATGACGCAAGAAAGCGGACAGGATCACGGGAAAATTGAAATAGCTCCTGAAGTGATTGAAGTAATAGCTGGTATTGCCGCTTCAGAAGTAGAAGGCGTCGCTCAAATGAGGGGCAATTTTGCATCTGGAGTGGTTGAAAGACTCGGAAAGAAAAACCACGGAAAAGGAATCCGGGTGGAACTCTCTGAAGAAGGAATCATTGTGGATGTATATTGTATTATGAACTTCGGTGTTTCGATTCCGTCGGTTGCCCAAAAAGTTCAGGATAATATTCGCCAGGCATTGTTCAACATGACGGCACTGGAAGTAGAAGAAGTGAATATCCATATTGTTGGTGTGACATTCGATCAAAGCAAACAGGAATCTGAAGAAGAATTTGAGACGGAATAGACCAGGCCAAAGGTGAAACCCCTTTGGCATTTTTAAATGGCAGACCGAATGCTTGTTTTTCTTCTTGTGTGGTAAGCTAAGAAAAACTCAAATGGCTGAAATGCCTAGACTAAAGGAGCTTTTTTGAAAATGAAAAGAAGAGAAGCGCGCGAAAAAGCTTTGCAGGCCTTATTTCAAATAGATATGAGCGATATTCCTCCCAAAGATGCCTTGAGGAATGTGCTGCAAGATGGAGAATCTGATGATTTCTTGCATGATTTGATTATGGGTACTGCTGCTAACTTGAAAGAGATCGACAAAGAAATTAGTAGCCATCTGAAAAAGTGGTCTCTTGACCGGCTAGGCAAGGTTGACTTGAATGTGCTGCGTGTCGGAACATATGAATTAAAATTTACTGAGGTTCCTCCAAATGTGGCTATAAATGAAGCGATTGAAGTAGCGAAAACATTCGGAGATGAAAAATCGGGACAGTTTGTCAATGGAATTTTATCGAAAATCAACGGGGAAGAACAGTAGGAGGAATGACGATGACAGCAAAGCTGATCGATGGAAAACAAATATCTCAGGAAATAAGAAAAGGGCTTGAAATAGAAGTGGCTGAACTGACAGCCAAAGGTGTAAAACCTGGCCTTGCAGTCATTCTGGTTGGAGATAATCCTGCATCACGCACCTATGTGACATCCAAACAAAAAAGCTGCAGAGCTATCGGAATGGAATCTGTGCTGATTGAATATCCAGCAGATGTGAGCGAAAAGGAGCTTCTTGATAAAATCAAGGAATTGAATGAAGATGACACCATCCATGGCATTTTGGTCCAACTTCCAATCCCTCCACATATTTCTGAGACAAAAGTCATTGAAACCATCTCTCCGGAAAAAGACGTAGATGGGTTTCATCCTATCAATATCGGAAAGATGATGACTGGACAAGAAACATTTTTGCCATGTACACCTTTTGGAGTCATGCAAATGCTGAAATACATTGGCGTTAATCTTGAGGGCAAACATGCTGTCATCATTGGCAGAAGTAATATTGTGGGAAAACCGATGGGACAATTGTTGTTGAATGAAAATGCAACAGTTACATACTGTCATTCAAGAACGAATGATCTGAAATCTTTCACACAACAGGCGGATATTCTTGTAGCAGCTGTTGGAAGAGCGAAAATGGTTAAAGCTGATCATGTGAAGGAGGGGGCTGTAGTCATTGATGTCGGCATGAATAAAGATGAAAACGGCAAATTATGCGGTGATGTCGACTTTGAAGATGTAAAAAACAAAGCTTCTCATATAACACCGGTTCCTGGTGGAGTCGGACCAATGACAATTACAATGCTTTTGTATAATACTGTAAAATCAGCACAAAAGCGTTTAAATGATCGCAATGACAATTAAATAATAGTAGAATATAATATGAATTGCTAGAAGCTGTCGACTATAAAAAAGAGGCAGCTTTTTTGTGAGTAATGAAAGTATAACTTGTTATGGGAAATTTTATTCAAGGGAAGGTTTATCTTTCTCCAGCGACAGGATGTCGCGATCTGAGCCTGCCGACGGACAAGAAGTATTAGACGCAGAGGCCCCATGGCATAGGGACCAAATCACGCAGAAGTTTATTTTGTCAGAATGTACTCCTGCTGTACAGTTCAAGGAATCATTGTTTCCTTCGTCACAAAGCTGTCATGAAACATCAGTTTTTCACGATGTAATGAACATGAGTAGCTTTGCTGTGGTGGGTAAGGGACTTCCTCCCTCATTAAAATTCGCCTTGTGCTTGTCGCCTATGACTGCGCGCCTTTTAATTTTCTTCATTAAATCACAAAAGGCATAAACACGGTAATCGGTGTAAAATAGAAAATGAAGGTGCATGGATGAGGCGATGTCCTGTCGCATCGTTTGCGCTAGTACATCCTGTACGTCACTTGATACTACAAGAAGTGGAGGGGAGCAGTTTGGACATTCAACATCCAGAATATTTGACGGTAAAAGCTTTAACGAAATATATAAAAAGAAAATTTGATGCAGACCCTCACTTGGAGCAGGTGTATGTTAAAGGAGAAATCTCCAACTTTAAAAAACACTCAAGCGGCCACATGTATTTTACATTGAAAGATGAAGATGCACGGATTATGGCTGTTATGTTTGCTAGAAATGCTTCTGGAATGAAGTTTATCCCAGAAAACGGCATGAATGTTCTTCTTAGAGGAAGCATAAGCGTCTATGAAATGAGCGGGCAATATCAAATCTATGTTCAAGAGATGCAGCCTGATGGAATAGGTGAACTTTTTCTTGCTTTTGAACAATTGAAAGAAAAGCTTGGAAAGGAAGGACTGTTTTCGAGGGAATCTAAAAAGCCCATTCCGGCTTTTCCTAAGGTAATAGGTATCATTACTTCTCCTACAGGTGCTGCAATCCGGGATATTATCACCACGATCAAACGCAGATATCCCATGGGACAAATATTGGTTATCCCTGCCCTTGTACAAGGGAAACTTGCTTCCAAGACAATCGCCGAAGCAATACAGAAAGCAAATGCAGGTAATGTTGCCGATGTCTTAATTGTTGGACGCGGTGGGGGATCTATTGAAGAATTATGGGCGTTTAATGAAGAGGTAGTAGCAAGGGCGATCTTCGGATCACGCATTCCTGTTATTTCCGCGGTCGGTCATGAGACAGATGTGACGATTGCAGACTTTGTTGCCGATCTTAGAGCCGCAACTCCTACAGCAGCAGCGGAATTGGCAGTTCCTCATATCGAAGATCTCTTAGAACAGCTTTTGCAGCGGAAAGCCCGGCTTTATCAAGCCATGGGAGCCATCATCAAAACAAGGCGAAATCAATTGAATTATATGGAGCAGTCTTACATACTGAGAAACCCCCATAAGCTGTACGAGCAAAAATGGGAGCAGCTTGACAGAATGAAAGAAACCCTTCAAACAGCACATAACCATATTATTGTTCAGAAAAAAAACCGTTATGCAGAACTGAGCAGCCGGCTTGCAAGAAGTCATCCCTCTGCACTGGTGGAAATGAATAAAGAACGGGCTGAACGAGCTGAAAAAAGACTCCAGCAGGAAGTGCATGCGGTCATTAAATCGAAAATTACCGAATTTATGGGGAAAACGGCTACACTTGACGCTCTGAACCCTTTAAGTATACTTCGTAGAGGCTTTAACGTGGCACATACAGAAGAGGGAAAGCTCATAAAAAGTGTCCACCAGGGGGAAATCGGGGATAAATTGGTGCTGACTCTTGTAGATGGAAAACTGAATTGTACAATCGATAATAAAGAAGAAGGTGCAAAAGAATGAGCGGGAAACTGACTTTTGAGGAAGCTCTAGAGCAGCTTGAAGTAATCATAAAAAGGTTGGAAGAAGGAGATATCCCATTGGAAGAAGCACTTGAAATATATCAAAAAGGGATGGAACTTTCCAAAACCTGTCATGATAAGTTAAAATATGCTGAGGAAAAGTTGACGAAGGTTTTAACAGAAAACGGTGAAGAAGAGTTCCAAGTTAGTGAGGAGGATCAAGCTTGACGGATATTTTGAATGACTTCATGGAAAGACACAAGGAAATTTTAAACAAGGAACTAGAGGAGTGTATCTCTCGGCTTGATGCTCCGTCTATATTGAAGGACGCAATGGCATATTCTCTTGAAGCTGGAGGAAAAAGAATCAGGCCTCTTCTGCTTTTTGCTGTACTGGACTCCTTTGGGAAAAAGTCGGAGGCTGGATTGGCAACGTCTGTTGCTCTGGAAATGATTCATACTTATTCATTGGTCCATGATGATCTCCCAAGTATGGATAATGATGATCTCAGAAGGGGTAAACCAACAAATCATAAAGTGTTTGGTGAAGCAATGGCCATTTTAGCAGGGGATGGGCTCCTTACATACAGCTTTCAGTTAATCGCCGACGATCAACATTTACTGGCTGGTCAAAAAGCTGAACTGCTCAGCTTGCTGTCTAAGTGTGCAGGTCCGGAAGGGATGGTCGCAGGTCAGGTTGCCGATATGGAAGGCGAGAATAAAGAACTGGGAATCAGTGAACTTGAATATATCCATATTCATAAAACTGGTAAGCTTCTAACATTCAGTGTTCTTGCGGGAGCTATTATAGGCGGCGCCGACAGCCGGCAGTTGGACTTCTTTAAACAATTTTCACATCATTTAGGTTTGAGCTTCCAAATCAGCGATGACATCCTGGATGTGACAGGCGATGAAGAAGTGATGGGAAAACCAGTAGGAAGTGACACTGGTAGACATAAAAGCACATATCCGTCCGTTCTTACACTTGAAGGTGCGAAGGAGCATCTTTTCTTCCACATTAAAGAGGCAAAAAAAGCACTTGACCAAACACATGTAAATACTGCAATCCTTAGTCAAATCACTGATCTAATAGCTGAACGCACCCATTAATACTAATGTTTGTATTAGAACACCTGTTATGGTATAATTTTTTGCAGATTATCGGATGGTGCAGTATTCTAGTCGGTCTACCGGTTCTGAAGGTGAGCCTAAAAATTCACTAAAGGGCACATCGATGAAGTTCCTTGTTTCGGCTTGAGGAGCCTAGCCTTGGGTTGGAGCTGGGAGTAAAGGTATAAGGGCGATCCGCAAAGGCATGTGGGCGTAGCCCCTTTTACCGTGGAGGCTTCGCTATGTTCGGCTAGCTTAAATGCATTGCGCGAAAGTGAAGTATAGACCTGCAACGTGATGAAGGGCATCACTAGCAGCGTAGCCTGCCTTGAGTGAAGCTTGAGGGGATTATGGTTATAAGAAAACAGTTCGGTTGGCCATCGTGCTGATTTCTTCAGTCCATATGAAATCAGTTTTGCAAAAGAGGCTAGGAACTAGGTTAAAGGCTGTTGAGGAAATCTCCTAGACTGTTCCAAGGGACATATGAAGGGGATTAGAGTACGGACTAAGTGGCAATCCAGTCTGGCATTTGGTGACAATGCCAAGATGGGTTTAAAGGGAAACCGCCGTTATGGCGACATGCGGTACCTATCTGGGAAAACCTACTGGACCTAAGCCGTAATTTTTACTCTTCTTATGACCATCCAAGCTAATGAAGAAGAACGGTGAATGAACGTTTATTATGAATGAATTGATAAAAAATTCCATAAAATGGAGTATTAGCATTGCCGTTATCACTTTCGTGTTAGCGGCTATTTTTTCAATTGCTTCCAATGGTATACTGATTGGAGTATCGTGGACCTATGGTCTTCTTGTTGTACTGTTTATTGTATTAATTGGGATCTTTTTTGATATGATTGGGATTGCTGCAGCTGCCGCAAATGAAACTCCATTCCATTCGATGGCTTCAAGAAAGATATACGGCGCTAAACATTCCATACGTATTGTAAGGAATGCCGACCGTGTCGCAAGCTTTTGCAATGATGTAATAGGGGATATATCCGGCATCATCAGCGGGACGGCTGCTGCGCTCGTTGTCATCCAAATAGCCCAAAGTGCTGGTCTATCCAGTGCTTCTCCAGCCGAATATGCAATAAACGTTGGACTGACAAGCCTTATTGCAGCATTGACATTAGGCGGAAAAGCGCTTGGCAAATCTTTTGCCATTTCGCACTCACGGGATATAATATTTCGTGTGGGAAAGTTGATGCAATTTCTTGAAGAGAGATTTCATCTTTCAATCATTAAAGACAATAAGAAGAAAAAAACGAAGCAAAAAAACAAGAAACGAAAGTGAGTGATCCTTTTGGATCTCATGTCAATTAAAGATCCTTCTTTTCTTAAAGGTCTGAACAAAGAACAATTGGAGGAATTGAGCTCCGACATTAGACATTTCCTTATAGAAACCTTGTCAAAAACCGGCGGACATATCGGTCCGAATTTGGGAGTGGTCGAGCTGACCATTGCCCTTCATAGATGCTTTGACAGCCCAAAAGATAAGATTATCTGGGATGTTGGCCACCAATCTTATGTTCATAAAATTCTAACGGGAAGGGCCAGCCAATTCGATACTTTACGCCAATATCAAGGATTATGCGGATTTCCAAAGATGTCGGAAAGCGAGCATGATGTATGGGAAACGGGTCATAGCTCAACTTCCTTGTCCGCTGCTATGGGGATGGCCATCGCGAGAGATGTAAAAAAAGAAAATAGCTATGTGATTCCTGTCATTGGTGATGGAGCGCTTACCGGTGGAATGGCTTTGGAGGCCTTGAACCATATTGGACATGAACAAAAAGATATGATTGTTGTACTGAATGACAATGAAATGTCGATTGCGCCTAACGTAGGGGCATTGCACAATGTCCTTGGAAGGCTTCGGACAGCCGGAAAATATAAATGGGCGAAGGAAGAATTAGATTATTTATTGAAGAAGATTCCTGCTGTTGGCGGGAAGCTGGCTGCTACGGCAGAAAAAGTAAAGGACAGCTTGAAATATATGCTTGTATCTGGCATATTTTTTGAAGAGCTTGGCTTTACTTATCTTGGACCTGTCGATGGACACGACTATGATGCTTTATTTGAAAACCTAGCCTATGCCAAGAAAACAAAAGGCCCTGTCCTCCTACATGTTATTACAAAAAAAGGGAAGGGATACAGCCCAGCCGAGCACGATAAAATCGGTAACTGGCATGGAACAGGCCAGTATAAAATTGATACAGGGGACTTTATTAAACCTGTTAATACTCCTCCAGCATGGAGCGCTCTGGTAAGTGAAACTGTCAGGAAGCTTGCTAGGGAGGATGAGCGGATTGTAGCCATTACCCCAGCTATGCCAGTCGGTTCAAAGCTTGAAGGCTTTGCTTCTGAATTTCCAGACAGGATGTTTGATGTAGGGATAGCAGAACAGCACGCTGCAACCATGGCCGCTGGATTAGCTACACAAAAAATGAAGCCTTTTTTGGCTATATATTCCACTTTCTTGCAAAGAGCCTATGACCAGGTACTACATGACATAAGCAGGCAAAACCTGAACGTGTTTATTGGTGTGGACCGGGCAGGTCTTGTTGGCGCTGATGGGGAGACGCATCAGGGCGTATTCGACATAGCTTTTTTACGAAATTTGCCGAATATGGTCTTAATGATGCCTAAGGATGAAAATGAAGGCCAGCATATGGTTAACACGGCTTTGAAATATGATGATGGTCCGATTACCCTTCGTTTCCCTCGCGGCAATGGTTCTGGGGTACCAATGGATCAAGAATTGAAGCAAATTCCGATTGGATCCTGGGAAGTGTTAAGGAAGGGAAAAGATGCAGCCATTTTGACATTTGGCACGACGATTCCAATGGCACTCGAGGCAGCTAACCGTTTGGAAAAACAAGGTATATCTGTTCAGGTCGTCAATGCGCGCTTCATCAAACCAATGGATGAAGCTATGCTGCATGACATTTTTCGAGCGCATCTTCCAGTTCTTACGATTGAAGAAGCGGTTCTTCAAGGTGGGTTCGGAAGTGCTGTTTTAGAGTTTGCTCATGACAATGGTTACCAGCATGCATTTATAGATCGTTTAGGTATACCTGACCGATTTATCGAACATGGAAGTGTCAAGGAACTTCTCAATGAAATAGGAATGACTCCGGACAATATAGTGGTTAAAATAAAGTCACTTATGCCAAAAAAACAAAAAAGGGCTTGAATAGATGAAAGTAAGTAAGCAAAGACTTGATGTTTTATTAGTTGAAAGAGGATTGATTGAAACAAGGGAAAAAGCAAAGAGAGCCATTATGGCAGGTCTTGTTTTTTCTAATGAAACAAGGTTGGACAAACCTGGGGAGAAAGTGATTGCGGATATCCCGCTAAAAGTCAAAGGCAGCCAAATGCCCTATGTAAGCAGGGGCGGATTAAAGTTGGAAAAGGCCCTAAAAACGTTTAAACTCACGGTCAAAGACAAAACGCTGCTAGATATTGGGGCGTCTACAGGGGGGTTTACAGACTGCGCGCTGCAGCATGGTGCTACAATGTCCTATGCACTTGATGTAGGGTATAACCAGCTCGCATGGAAGCTGCGTCAGGATGATCGTGTGGTTGTTATGGAAAGGACAAACTTCCGATATGTGACCCCCGAAGATTTTCCAGGTAATAAACCGGATTTCGCTTCCATTGATGTTTCATTTATCTCTCTAAGGTTAATATTGCCTGTTTTAAAAACATTGCTTGTTCCGCACAGCGATGTAGTTGCTCTTATCAAACCGCAGTTTGAAGCAGGAAAAGAGCAGGTGGGAAAAAAAGGTATTGTTCGTGATCCGAAAATTCATGAAGAAGTCATACAGAAAATTAAGGACATTGCGATCAAAGAAGGCTATGAAGTCATGGACCTTTCTTTCTCGCCTATTACTGGTGGAGAAGGGAATATTGAATTTTTAATTCACTTGAAGTGGGAAGGCGGCCAGGGCTCTGGAACTGATAAGAGTCAGGTAACGGCAGCCAATGTGGTAAAAGATGCCCATGAGCATTTGAATAAAATAAACGTGGAAAAGGGGTAATCTAATCAGGATTGCCTTTTTTTCTTGAATAAATCGGCAGCAGGCTTAATAGTGATTCTCTTTACATCAACTAATAGTCGCTTGCGCCATTGTTTTGTGTTCATTATAATACTTGATAGTGAACGTATAAAAATACAATACGCTGTAAAATGAACGGGGTGGGTAATTTGAGCAAAGGACGACGGCATTTAAAAATTCGTGAAGTAATTGGAAATAAAGAAATCGAAACGCAGGATGAATTGGTGGATTACCTTAAAAATCAAGGTTTTAACGTGACACAGGCAACTGTTTCCCGGGATATTAAAGAGTTGCATCTTGTGAAGGTACCTTTGCCGGATGGCCGTTATAAATATAGTCTTCCGGCGGATCAACGTTTTAACCCGCTGCAAAAATTGAAGCGCTCGCTGACGGATTCTTTTGTCAGTATTGATAGTACGGAAAACCTTCTGGTCCTGAAAACGCTTCCTGGTAATGCGCAGGCAATTGGAGCACTGATTGATAATCTGGATTGGGACCAAATCATGGGATGTATATGTGGTGACGATACATGTCTCATCATTTGCAGAACAGGCGAAAATGCAAAAGATATCAATGAACGTTTTATTAACATGCTTTAATTAGGGGTGGAGTCTTTGCTACAGGAGTTGACGATCAGAAACTTTGCAATCATTGAGCAGATATCCATTTCATTCTCCGAGGGACTGACAGTTTTAACGGGAGAAACAGGAGCTGGAAAATCCATTATCATTGATGCGATCCATTTATTGGTAGGAGGCCGCGGTTCCGCGGAATATGTCAGGCACGGCAAGCCAAAAGCGGAGATTGAAGGTCTTTTTTTCGTTCATGATAATCATACCTGCTATGCAAAAGCTGCCGAATTGGGCATTGAAATCGAAGAGGGGATGTTGGTTCTTCGCCGTGAAATTTCAAACAGTGGAAAAAGTGTCTGTCGAATCAACGGAAAGCTTGTGACATTGACCGTTTTGAGGGATCTAGGAAGCATGCTGATTGATATCCATGGCCAGCATGAGCATCAGGAATTGATGAATGAATCCATGCACTTATTTCTGCTTGACGAATTTGGCAAGGATGAAATAGCCAAGTCACTGATTGATTACCGAAAAAAATACGCTGAACTGGTTGATGTCGAAAAGAAAATCAGCGAATTGAGTAAAAATGAACAACAGATGGCCCAAAGGCTTGATCTGTTGCAGTTTCAAGTGCAAGAGATTGAGAAAGCCGGTTTAAAGTTAAATGAAGATGAAATACTTGAGGAAGAAAGAAAGCGTTTGGTCAATTATGAAAAACTGTTTGAATCGTTGAAAGCTGGGTATGAAAATCTTCAAGAAGATCAAAAAGGGTTGGATTTTGTCGGACAAGCCATGAGTGTTCTAGAAACAGCAGCGGAAATCGACAATAATTACAAAGCCATGTTCGAATCGGTTTCAAACAGTTTTTATTTACTTGAAGATACAGCTAGGGTACTGAGAAACGAACTTGATTTATTGGAGTTTGACTCTCAAAGATTAAACGAAATTGAAATTAGGTTGAATGAAATCAATCAGCTTAAACGGAAATATGGCTTTACAGTTGAGGATATTCTTGATTATTTGGAAAAGATAAAGGAAGAAGCGGAATCAATCATTCACCGTGACAGCCGGATTGAACAGCTCCAAGAAGTACATGCTTCCCTCAGGGAGGAAGTTCTGGAGATTGGGACTCAATTAAGCAAACTTCGCAAAAAGTGGGCAGAGAAACTAAAAAGCGCTATTCAAAAGGAATTGAAAGTGTTGTATATGGATAAGACTGTTTTTGACGTTATTTTTCAAAAGCAGGACGAGAACATAAACGGATTGGATGATGTGCAATTTTACCTTTCCACTAATCCGGGAGAACCGTTGAAGCTCTTATCGAAAGTAGCGTCGGGAGGAGAATTGTCGAGAATTATGCTAGCCCTTAAAACCATTTTTTCAAAGAGGGTCACATCTGTTATCTTTGATGAAGTGGATACCGGGGTCAGCGGCAGAGTGGCTCAGGCCATGGCCGAAAAAATTCACCAAATCTCAAATTACTCGCAAGTTCTTTGTATATCACACTTGCCGCAGGTAGCGGCAATGGCTGATACACATTTGCTTATTTCGAAGAAGATCACTGAGGGAAGAACGCGGACAGCAATCAAAAACCTTGATAAAGCCGAGAAAATAAATGAAATTGGCCGCATGATAGCCGGAACTGAAATCACCACGATTACGAAAAAGCATGCCAAAGAATTGGTCGAGTTTGCCTATACATTGAAAAATAATTAAAAAGCTTGTAATCCTATCCTTCATTGGACATCTTTTTTTCACGCTCCTGGTTATAAATGCAGGCTCCTGAGGTCAAATTATAACTGTGGACTAGAAGGCGAGGAGAGTGAAAATGGACGTATGAAAGATCGACTTAGACAATTGATAGGTGGACTTCTCCTTGTTTCACTTCTTCTTCTAGGCTTTTCCAAGCCTTTTCAGCAATATGTTAATATCCCGTCAAATATTACATTGCTGGAAGGACAGGAGCAGATCATTCCTAAAGGTGCAGCCGTCTCGACAATGGCAGATTCTCCTGAGAACTTTACGTATTCGGAACAGGCAAAATCTGTTTCATTAACCGCTGAAGCTCCTGGAAAAGACGAGCTTTTTCTACAAATAGCTGGATTGCCTGTGAAAAAAGTTGATGTAAATGTCCTGAAAAACTTTAAGGTTTTCCCTGGCGGTCAATCAATCGGGGTTAGGCTTAATACCCTTGGAGTCCTTGTTGTTGGGCATCATCTAGTTTCGACAAAATCGGAGAAGGGCTCTCCAGGCGAAGATGCAGGAATTCAGGTGGGGGACATTATTACAAAAATCAACGGAAAAGAAATTAAGAAAATGGAACAGGTGGCTCCGTTTGTGGAAGATGCGGGAAAGAGCGGTAAAGCACTAGATCTGACTGTACAGCGTGAAAAAGAGAAATTTCAAACAAAGCTGCTGCCGCTGAAGGATGAAAAGGAACAAGAATATAAATTGGGTTTATATATAAGGGACTCTGCTGCCGGCATCGGTACAATGACTTTTTATGAACCAAAATCAAAAAAATACGGGGCTTTGGGTCATGTCATTTCAGATATTGACACAAAAAAGCCAATCGTTGTTGAAAATGGGCAAATTGTAAAATCGACTGTAACAGCTATTGAAAAAGGGAAAAATGGTAACCCTGGAGAAAAATTGGCTCGTTTTTCAGGAAACCGTGATGTCATTGGGAATATCACTTTAAACAGTCCTTTTGGGATTTTCGGGAAACTAAAGAAGAACATTAATAATGGGGCATTGGACAAGGAAATGCCGATTGGATTATCTCATCAGGTAAAAGAAGGGCCAGCAAAAATTTTGACGGTTGTAGAAGGAAACCAGGTAGAACCTTATGATATTGAGATTGTTAGCACCGTTCCACAAAAGTTTCCGGCAACAAAAGGAATGGTTATAAAAGTGACCGATAAACGGCTATTGAATAAAACAGGCGGAATTGTTCAAGGGATGAGTGGAAGCCCGATTATACAGGACGGAAAATTAATCGGTGCAGTCACCCATGTTTTTGTAAATGATCCGACATCCGGTTACGGAGTTCATATCGAATGGATGCTGCATGAGGCGGGCATTGATATTTATGAACACCAAAACTTGGATAAGGTCAGTTGACGGGGGCGCATTATGCGTCCTCTTTTTTATGGGAGAAAGGTGACCGCCGCAGAAGAATTTTTTTCCGTTTTGAATTCAAGTGGATGACCGCCTTGCGCTGTTACCCATGTTTTTCCAGTTTTCCTACTCTTTATTTTTTTAGAAAAAAAGAAAATTCGACAAAAATTAGTACATTTTATCAAAAAATGGCGAATTCGTCTGAAAGAATTAGCAAATTTAAGTATTATATGTATTTTTTCCTTATTTTAAAAGAATTTAAAGGAATTTACCTTCCATTGGCGTATTTGTTTGTTAGAATATAGTAAAAGCAATTTTATTCTTTTTTTATAATGGGGAGGAAGAGAATTGAATAAAATAAAAGTTGTACTTGCCGATGATAACCGTGAACTTGTCGCTCTACTAGAAGATTATATGTCAACACAATCTGATATTGAAGTGATTGGAACCGCTCACAACGGACAGGAATGTCTAAACCTATTGGAAAAGGTGGATCCGGATGTTTTAGTGCTGGATATTATTATGCCGCATTTGGACGGCCTTGGAGTTCTTGAAAGGTTGCGGAATTCCAACATCCGTTTCCCAAATGTAATCATGCTAACAGCTTTCGGCCAGGAAGATGTGACGACAAAAGCAGTGGAGCTTGGAGCTTCTTATTTCATCCTCAAGCCGTTTGACATGGAATATTTGGCTAATCACATTCGAGATGTTAGTGAAAAAGGGATGCCTTCCTTTAAAACAAGTCCGTCTGTAAAAACCCAAGAAGACAAAAAGCCTCAAAATCTTGAAGCCAGCATCACGTCGGTTATTCATGAAATCGGAGTACCTGCACATATTAAAGGATATTTATATTTACGAGAAGCTATTTCAATGGTTTATCATGATATTGAGCTTTTGGGTGCTATTACAAAGGTCCTCTACCCAGACATTGCAAAGAAGTTCAATACGACAGCAAGTCGGGTTGAAAGGGCGATCCGTCATGCTATTGAAGTCGCATGGAGCCGCGGGAATATAGATGCGATCTCTTCTCTGTTTGGCTATACGGTCAGTATGTCAAAGGCTAAACCTACAAATTCCGAATTTATTGCGATGGTGGCAGATAAGCTAAGACTAGAGCATAAAGCTTCTTAAAAAATTCATGAGTCTCTCGCTAATTCTCTATTCGCGCATATAATGCCTAAAAAGGGTATGATGTAATTAACCTACTTTAGGCGGTGAGCAGATGACATTTATTTTTGCACATCGGGGGTCTGCAGGAACTCACCCTGAAAATACGATGGAAGCCTTCATTGCAGCAGAAACAGATGGGGCAGACGGGATTGAGCTTGATGTACAACTAACAGCGGATGGAGAAGTGGTGGTGATTCATGACCTCACTGTGGACAGAACCACGAACGGGAGCGGCTATGTTAATGAGCTTACATTCAGCGAGCTCTCTAAATTGAAAGCCAACTACCATTCCCTTCACTATTTTAAAAAAAGCTGTAGGATCCCTTCCTTGCGCGAAGTATTTAAATGGCTTGAAGGAAATAATTTATTATGTAATATTGAATTGAAAAATGCGGTCAATCCTTACAGAGGTATGGAAGAAAGAGTCATAGCATTGACACGCGAGTTTTGTTTGGAAAAAAGAGTGATTATTTCTTCATTCAATCACAATTCCTTGGCCTTCTGCAGGGAAATTGAATCTGCAATTGTGACAGCTCCATTATATAACGAGGCTTTATACAAGCCTTGGGACTATGCGCTGTCTCTTGGAGCGAGTGGTATTCATCCAAAATTGAAATCAATTTCCGATCAAGAAATCGAGAATGCCATGGCTTGCGGTGTTGCTGTCAGGCCATATACAGTCAATAAAGAAAAAGATATGAAGAGATTATTTGCCATCAATTGTTCAGCAATCATTACCGATTATCCGGGGAGGGCTTGCCGACTGAGAGAGCAATATCAATAAAAAGATCTGCAAGCTTTTCGCAGATCTTTTATTTAGGTTTCATTTAGTAAGGCTCAACTTCAGATGATGCCTGTCCTGCCCCACCTCCATAAACCAGCATTGGTTCGACGTACGGGAAGTGCAGGCGAAGCGACAGGGGTGTTGCGTGCAAAGTTTGCGAGCGCCCATTGCAAGGCAGAAGTCCTTCCTGAGCGCTTGACTAATTTTGCACCGAAAAAAACAGGTGCATCAAATTTACCCCGCTGAATTGGCCTAAGGAAGAAACGGCACTTGTTGCCCCCGACGCGGGCCTATAAAACACGCTTGCGCTTTTCTTCTGCCATAGTAAAATTTAAGATGGTGCCGATTTTGCTCAAGTATGATTCTTTGGGGTCGGCAAATTTTTATCTTACCGTGCTTTTTTCTTAAAACGGTCCTGAACTTTATTTCTTTTTCGATCACGATGTAAAATAAAGCCGCCAATAAAGCCTAAGCCTATTAGAAAAAAAAGCAGACCGCCGAGAAACTGCATCCACAAATAAGGGAACGGGCGTTGTAAAATACCAAAAAGCATATCTCTCATTAATTTTATACCGTAACCCGCTAAGATGCCAGGAAGGACCAACATGATGAGTGCTATAATTCTAGCCATAGAAATCTCCTTATCAACATTATCTCAAAAAAATCATATCCTATCGGTAACATTTGTCAAGCATCGCGCTTTTCGCTACAATCAATTGTGAAAACATAAACTTTGATGCAAGGCATTTTTTTGGTGTAAAATGATGTATTTATGAATAGATGGCGAAAATAAGTTAAAATGGAGTGAGCTCTTATGAAGATATTTGAAACAATGGCCCGAAATGATTATGAGCAGCTATTGTTTTGTCAAGATGAACAATCAGGGCTAAAAGCGATTATAGCTATTCATGACACTACACTGGGACCGGCTCTCGGAGGGACAAGAATGTGGACCTATGCCGACGAGGAAGGGGCCATCAATGACGCATTGCGTCTTGCTAAAGGAATGACCTATAAAAATGCAGCTGCGGGTTTAAATCTTGGTGGCGGAAAAGCGGTCATTATCGGTGATCCGAAAAAAAACAAAAATGAAGAGATGTTCAGAGCATTCGGACGGTTTATTGAGGGGTTAAATGGACGTTACATAACAGCTGAAGATGTAGGGACAACTGTCGAGGACATGGATCTCATCTATGAAGAAACAAACTTTGTCACAGGTTCGTCTGCCTTTGGATCATCAGGAAATCCTTCACCAGTAACTGCTTATGGGTGTTTTGTAGGAATGAAAGCGGCAGTGAAGGAAGCGTTTGGCTCGGATTCAGTAGAGGGAAAAACAGTCGCTGTACAAGGTGTTGGAAACGTGGCTTTTGAGCTTTGTCGGTATTTGCATGAAGAGGGTGCCAAGCTCATTGTTACTGACATTAATAAAGAGGCGGTTAATCGTGCCGTAGAAGCCTTTGGAGCAGAACCTGTGGATCCTGAGGATATATATGGTGTAGAGGCAGATATTTTTGCCCCTTGCGCGCTAGGTGCGATCATCAATGATCAAACAATTCCACAACTGAAAGCAAAAGTGATTGCAGGATCTGCGAATAACCAGTTGAAGGAATCACGCCATGGTGACATTATTCATGACAAAGGGATTGTGTACGCTCCTGACTATGTTTTAAATGCCGGCGGCGTTATTAATGTTGCAGATGAACTTCATGGTTACAACCAAGAGCGTGCACTGAAGAAGGTTGAAACGATTTACAATAATGTTGAAAAAGTAATTAACATCTCCAAGCGTGATGAGATTCCGACATATATGGCTGCAGATCGTATGGCTGAGGAACGAATTGAAAAATTGCGTAAATCAAGAAGACAATTTTTACTTAATGATAAGCATATTCTATACAATAGAATATAATTGTTTTAGTAGTAACATGTTGAAATCCATGATTGCTCGTTATGAGAGATAGGGGGGAGACATTTATGGCCCAGGAGTATGATGTGGTAATTATTGGAGGAGGAACAGGCGGATATGTCGCTGCCATTCGTGCTTCTCAGCTTGGCTTGAAAACGGCTATAGTGGAAAATGAATCTCTTGGCGGAACTTGTTTACATAAAGGGTGTATTCCAAGCAAGGCATTACTCAGAAGTGCGGAAGTATACCAGACCATAAAGAAAAGTGAAGAGTTCGGCGTTGAAACAGAAAAGCCGATTCTGAATTTTAATAAAGTCCAGCAGAGGAAAGCGAATATTGTTGACCGGCTTCATAAAGGTGTCCAACATTTGATGAAAAAAGGTAAAATAGACGTTTATGATGGTTTTGGACGCATTTTGGGTCCTTCCATTTTTTCCCCGTTACCTGGAACTGTATCAGTGGAGATGACAGATGGCAGTGAAAATGAGATGCTGATTCCGAGAAATGTCATCATTGCAACCGGCTCACGTACAAAATCACTTCCTGGTTTAGACATTGACGGTACATATATTGTCACGTCTGATGAAGCCCTTGAAATGGAACAGCTTCCAAGTTCAATCATTATCATTGGCGGCGGGGTCATTGGGATTGAGTGGGCGTCCATGCTTGCAGATTTCGGTGTGGAAGTGACCATTCTTGAATATGCCGAGCAACTATTGCCGGCAGAAGATCAGGAAGTGTCGAATGAGTTGAAACGGCTTTTTAAAAAGAAAAATATTAACGTCATGACAAATGCGAAAGTATTGTCTGAAACACTCGTGAAGGAAAATGGAGTGGCAAAAATTTCAGCAGAAATAAATGGAGTGTCAAAAGAATTCTTCGGAGAAAAAATTCTTGTTGCCGTTGGCAGGGCGCCAAACTCCAGCAATATCGGATTACAAAATACGGATATTGAATTGGACAACGGTTATATCAAGGTTAATGAATATTACCAGACAAATGAATCCCATATATATGCGATAGGTGATGTTATCGGGGGGATGCAGCTCGCGCATACTGCTTCTCATGAGGGTATAAAGGCTGTAGAACATATTGCAGGTGAGAACCCGTCCCTCCTTCATTATGAGTATGTACCGAGGTGCATCTATAGCAATCCGGAAATCGCAAGCGTGGGTTTAACGGAAAAAGAAGCAAAAGAAAAAGGCTTTAAAGTCAAAACTGGAAAATTTTCATTCCAAGCTATTGGGAAGGCACTTGTATTCGGAGAAATCGACGGGTTTGTGAAATTTGTATCCGATGGGGAAACAAATGATATTCTCGGCGTACATATGATAGGACCGAATGTGACCGACTTGATCTCGGAAGCGGGCCTTGCACGTGTTCTTGACGCAACTCCGTGGGAAATATCACAAACCGTTCACCCTCACCCTTCTTTGAGTGAAGTGATGGGCGAAGCGGCACTTGCAGTGGACGGGCGAGCCATACATATATAATTACATGAAACTTGAATCTATCGGGAGGTAGAAAGGATGGCAAAAAACCGTCATAAAGAGCTTGGATTAAGCGATCAGGAAGTTTTGGGCATGTACGAAACCATGCTGCTTGCCCGCAGGATTGACGAGCGTATGTGGCTCTTGAACCGGTCCGGTAAAATTCCTTTTGTCATTTCATGCCAAGGCCAGGAGGCCTCGCAAGTAGGGGCATCTTATGCTCTTAACCGGGAAAAAGATTACGTTCTACCCTATTACAGAGACCTTGGAGTGGTCCTTGCTTTTGGCATGACTCCAAAAGAAATTATGCTTTCGGGCTTTGCAAAAGCAGAAGATCCGAACTCTGGAGGCAGGCAGATGCCCGGACACTTTGGACAAAGGAAAAATCGGATTGTCACTGGGTCTTCACCCGTTACTACACAGGTTCCCCATGCGGTGGGCATTGCCTTGGCAGCGAGGATGGAAGGCAGCGACTCGGTCTCTTTCGTCACCTTTGGGGAAGGTTCATCCAATCAGGGGGATTTTCATGAGGGAGCCAATTTCGCAGGTGTACACAAGCTTCCGGTTATTTTTATGTGTGAAAATAATAAATATGCCATCTCCGTTCCAATTGAAAAGCAGCTTGCTTGCGAACGAGTATCCGACCGCGCAGCAGGATATGGGATGCCAGGCATCACCATTGACGGGAACGATTTGTTGGAAGTTTATAAAACAGTGAAAGAAGCTGCTGACCGCTGCCGAAATGGCGAAGGCCCTGTGCTCATTGAGACTGTATGCAATCGGTTGACTCCACATTCGTCTGATGATGATGATCGCACATACAGGTCTCCGGATGAGATGGCAAAAGCAAAAAGCCAAGACCCCATTGTATTATTCGGTTCCTATCTGAGAGAAAATGGATTGATAGATGATGAACTGGAAAAGGAAATAAATGACCGGATCATGGCGCAAGTGAACGAGGCAACGGATTATGCGGAAGAAGCACCATACGCAATGCCGGAAGATGCCTTGGAACATGTGTATCATGAGAAGGCGTAAGAGGGGGGAAGCTTTATGGCAGTCATTTCATATATAGAGGCTGTTACGGCCGCACTTAAGGAAGAAATGGAACGGGATGAAAAAGTTTTTGTGCTTGGAGAAGATGTTGGAAAAAAAGGCGGAGTTTTTAAAGCGACCCAGGGCTTATATGATTTGTTTGGCGATAAAAGGGTCATTGATACTCCTTTAGCAGAATCAGCTATCGCCGGGGTTGGAATCGGAGCAGCGATGTATGGGTACAGACCGGTTGCTGAAATGCAGTTTGCAGATTTTATCATGCCTGCTGTGAACCAGATCATCTCTGAAGCTGCTCGAATCCGATATCGTTCAAATAATGATTGGTCATGCCCAATTGTTATCAGGGCTCCGTACGGCGGAGGTGTTCACGGGGCATTGTACCATTCACAGTCGGTCGAAGCTATATTTGCTAACCAGCCTGGTTTGAAAATAGTCATGCCATCAACACCGTACGATGTTAAGGGCTTGTTGAAAGCAGCTATTCGCGATGAGGATCCGGTGTTGTTTTTTGAACACAAAAGGGCCTACCGTTTAATAAAGGGGGACGTCCCTGATAAGGACTACGTCTTGCCGATTGGCAAGGCTGACGTCAAACGGGAAGGTGATGACATTACAGTCATTACATATGGCTTATGTGTCCATATGGCCCTGCAGGCTGCTGAGAAGCTTGCGAAAGACGGCATCAGCACACATATTCTTGATTTGCGTACAATTTATCCACTTGATAAAGAAGCGATCATAGAAGCAGCTTCCAAAACAGGGAAAGTATTATTGATTACTGAAGATAATAAGGAAGGCAGCATCATTGGAGAGGTGGCTGCCATCATCGCTGAAGAGTGTCTGTTTGATCTGGATGCGCCTGTTAAAAGACTGGCAGGCCCTGAGATACCGGCTATGCCGTATGCACCGACAATGGAAAAGTTTTTCATGATTAATCCGGAAAAAATTGAAAAAGCGATGAGGGAGCTTGCAGAGTTTTAACTTCATATAATTGCTGAGATGAAAGCATATTGGATTCCATTCAGTGGGGGTTCACCCCCCTGTTGAATAAAGTTAAAGCCTCTGGCGGATGCCACAGATTTTCAGAGGGAATTTATTGAGCCGAGCTTGATAAAATCTGGGCGCAAACACGCCAAGGCGCATTTGATTGGTGACCTTTGATTATACAGTAAAGGAGGCTTGTTTTATTTGGCTGTAAAAAATATAACAATGCCCCAGCTCGGGGAGAGTGTGACTGAAGGAACGATTAGCAAGTGGCTTGTAGCGCCTGGGGATGAGGTTAAAAAATATGATCCTCTTGCTGAAGTCTTGACTGACAAAGTGAATGCTGAAATACCATCTTCTTTTTCAGGCATTATCCAAGAGATTATTGCTCAGGAAGACGAAACACTCGCAGTTGGGGAAATCATATGTACGATTGATGCGATAGAGGCGGATCAAGGGGAAGAGCTTCCGATTAAGGGCGAGACTGCAAATGTTTCGCAAACTGAGGAAAGCCGCGATGCCGAGATGAAAAATCAGCATAAAGCCCGTTTTTCACCTGCGGTAGCCCGGATAGCTCAGGAATATGACATCGATTTGGGTCAGGTGGAAGGAACCGGTCTTGGAGGCCGCATTACACGGAAAGATTTGCAGAAACTTATCAATGCCGGAAAGATTCCTACAAAGGATGACTCAAGTGACCAGCCAAAACAGAAAGTTGTTTCCGCCAACCATGGTTTTGCTTACCAGCCTGCGCATGTACCGGTTCTTTCGGGGGATACAGTGATTCCTATTACTCCTCTCCGGAGAACAATTGCGGAAAACATGGTGAGAAGTAAACAGGAAATTCCTCATGCCTGGATGATGGTGGAAGTAGATGTGACGGGGCTTGTCCAATTCCGTAACTCCATCAAAGATGAGTTCAAGCTTAAGGAAGGATTTAACCTAACTTACTTCTCTTTCTTTGTCAAAGCTGTAGCACAGGCTTTAAGGGAATATCCAATGATTAATTCTGTTTGGGCCGGTGACACTATCGTCCAGAAGAAAGATATCAATCTATCTATTGCAGTGGCAAATGAAGATGTCCTGTATGTTCCTGTTATTAAGAACGCAGATGAACAATCCATCAAAGGGATTGCAAAGGAAATAGTAGGACTGGCAAACAAAGCCAGAAACGGCAGATTGAGAACCGATGATATACAAGGTGGTACTTTTACTGTCAATAACACAGGTTCCTTTGGTTCGGTGCAGTCCATGGGAATCATCAATCACCCTCAAGCAGCCATTTTGCAGATAGAATCAATTGTGAAGCGGCCGGTGATATTGAAAAACGGAGGCATTGCCCCCCGAGATATGGTGAATCTTTGTCTGTCAATGGACCATCGCGTTCTTGACGGGCTCGTCTGTGGTAATTTCTTGAAAAGAGTAAAAGAAATTCTTGAGAATATATCAAGAGAAAATACATCTGTTTATTGATCAGAAAAATCCCGTCCTCGTTTTATTTTCGAGGACGGGATTTTTATATATGTGTACAGTATGCTTCATCTAACTGTTTTCAGGATTAGATTCCGAAAGGGGGTCAATTTGTGCAGTTTTATCCGTAATCACCCTTTCTTTCCCTGCTTCAATTCCGACAATAAAAATAACTGCGGATAAAATCATGAGCATGGAAAGAGAAAGCTGCCATTTTCCGCTTATATCATATAAAGCTCCGAATAATACAGGGCCTATTGCGGCTAATAAGTAACCAAATGATTGGGCCATGCCTGATAGTTCCGTCGCTTGCTGCCCATCGGTTGTCCGAAGGCTGAAAAACATCATAGCCAAGCTGAAAGCACTGCCTCCGGCGACTCCTATCAAGATGACGGATACGTATAGTAATGGTTTAGAGCCAATCATTAAAGCAACTATCCCTAGGAAGAACAGCAAAGCTGTTAATCCGGCTAACACTTTTTGGTTTTTCATTTTATCTGCTATCACAGGAATGACAAAGGTGATGGGAATCAAAGCAAACTGCATGAGAAACAGCATCCATCCAGATCCAGCCGAACTGAATCCATGAGATTGCAATATGTCTGGAAGCCAAGTCATGAGAGTATAAAACATCAATGATTGTAATCCCATAAACAAGGTGATGTTCCATGCCAAAGGAGAACGCCAAACGGACATTTTATTTTTTACAGCAACTGTTGGTGCAGTTAGTTTATTCTGTCTACGCAATTGCGGAAGCCAGAATAAAATGGCAATGAAAGTAAGTATAGCCCAAACGGCAAGCGATCCTTTCCAGCCCATTCCTTTTATCGTTGATATCGGTACACTTAGTCCGGAGCCTAAAGCACCGAATACATTCATAAAAACAGCATATATGCCCGTCATAACACCAATTCTATAAGGAAAATTCATTTTAATATATCCAGGCAATAATACATTTCCTACGGCGATTGCCAAACCAATCATGATGGTGCCGCCAAAAAGAAAGCCTGCTCCCAGCATGGAACGCGTAACTAATCCAATAGTTAATAGGATTAATGATAAGAGTATAGTCCACTCCATCCCGAATCGTTTAGCTATCTTTGGGGCAAAAGGAGAAAGAAAAGCAAACGCCAGAAGGGGCAATGTGGTAATTGTTCCGGCTAATGCATGGCTAATCCCCAAATCATCACGTATAAATGGAATGAGAGAACCGACTGAAGTGAGCGGGGCCCTCAAATTTGATCCAATGAAAATAATTCCTATGAATAGTAACCAATTGACTTCACGCCCCGGCATTTGCTCCAGGGCTGATCCATTTCTAATCAAAGTGCATCCTCCTATAACTTTCGAAAAATCCGTTGCTTATATCAACACAGATTCATCAAGTCAATCTTTTTTTAAAATGAGCGATATACTCATTGACTTCATTCACTGCAGTCTCGACATCTTGATCACATATGGCCCTAAACAGTTCATCATGTATTTCTTCTTCGAAACAAAACTGCGGATCCATCGCCATTAAATCTTTGATTGAAGAGTATAACGGCTTTGTCATATGTTCATATAAATCTTGCAGCAAGCTGTTTTTAGCAGCCTGAAAGATTGCTTGATGAAATTTGATATCTGCCGCTATAAAATCTTCCAACTTTCTTCTTTCGGCAGCATCACGGCATTTGTCAATATAGCCCCGTAGCTTGTCAATATCTTCTTCGCCTCTTCGCATTGCGGCGAGCTGTGCCGCCTCTTTTTCCAAGGCAAGCCTTACTTCCAAAGTTTCGATTAAACCGGTTTTTTCGATTTGGCGTTGCATGGCTGCCTCGAATACACTTGTAGAACGAACAACGGTCCCGCTTCCTTGTTTTGATTCCAATAAACCAGCATGCACCAAGGCTTGAACAGCCTCCCTGAGCGTATTGCGGCTTACATCAAATTCTTCTATTAGGAGCATTTCGGACGGTATCTTATGCCCAACAGGCCAATGCCCATTTTCAATTAATTCTTCCATTTGAGAAATGACTTGATCGACTAGGGATAAACGGTTTGCCCTTTTATACATAATCCACACTCCAACTTGTAGGATGATTGGTATATGGGACATTTTATCATGAATACTGATATTTTGTAAATTAACTAAACGTCTTGTTCTGGAGAGGGTGACATAAGAGTTGTGACTAAAGAACTGGATTTCAACCTAAACAACGCAAGAATTTTTCAATCAGACGGATGGGAATTAGGTGTTCTTGTTGAATCGGTTGTCTGGGTTCCACAACTATAATAAAATGGTAGTTGAATAGAAAATTAATTTGGAATCGCTTACAAAATGGAGAGGAAGGGTGTACTGCATGTTCACTGATCGGGCAAAAAAAACTGACTTCAAAAAAGCGACAATCAACGACTGGGAGAAGGCTGTGCAATCATCTTTGAAGAATGCTTCCCTGAAAGACCTTTACACTGATACGTACGAAGGTATTCAATTATCTCCCCTTTATATGCAAAATCAAATCGATTATGGACGGATAGATCAATATCCTGGAGAAGGCAACTTTTTGCGGGGCTTTTTTCCTTCAGGGAAAAAACGTGGTTGGCGTATAGCTCAAAAACTGAAAGAGAATGATTGGAACAAACTAAAGCATCAAATCAAAAGTTCCCTTCAAAGGGGACAGGATACGGTGGCATTTGACCCTTCGTGGCTTGAGAAGCTCGATGAAGTAAGTTTCAAAGAATTGAACGATTTCATTGCGCTGGATCAAATACCTCTTCTTATCTTTTCCGACAGTCGCCGTTTCGATATTATCGCCCAAAATCTGCTTGCTGAGAATATTAAAATTAGCGGAGCGGTTGCAGCGGACATCGTATCAGCAGAGCTTGCGGAAGGTTTCATCCTCGACCCTGACTGTGAACAAATGGAAGATTGGATTTCACAGATCAAACTGCTTGATTCCCGGTTTCCGCAGCTTCGTACTGTCATGGTTGATATAAAGCCATACAAGGAGGCTGGAGCCCAAGTCATTCAGGAACTTGGCGTTTCATTAGCATTATCCGTGTTTTATATTGAACAAATGAAAAAAGCAGGATGGACTCCCGCAAAAACGGCATCTAAATTGATTTTTCATTTTTCCATTGGCAGAGATTTTTTTATGGAGCTCTCAAAATTCAGGGCTTTCAGAGTGCTTTGGAAGACGGTTGCAGATGCGTACAGGCTGCCGGAAGATCAGCAAGCAGTCCCGGTTAGTGCAGAAACGGCCAATTTTACAAAATCTGTCCTGGATCCTTACGTGAACATGCTCCGTGCAGGAAACGAAGCATTCGCCGGAATATTGGGTGGAGTTGATTACCTACATGTAGGATCATTTGATGAATTGTCAGGGCATTCGACTGATTTTTCAATGAGAATCGCTAGAAATACTCAACTTTTGTTTAAAGAAGAGGCGTTTCTAGATCGGGTTATCGATCCTGCTGGGGGATCTTATTTTATCGAAGCTTTAACATCAAATTTTGTCAATGAAGGGTGGGATTTTTTCAAAGAAATTGATAAAAAAGATGGAATCATTGAAGTCTTGCGGGAAGGGTGGCTGCAAGGGAAGATAAAAGAAACCGCCGTTGATCAGTTAAAAGATATGGAAACTAGAAAAAGATCGGCAGTCGGGGTGAACGTGTATGCTCTGGACAATGAACAGGTTCGATATCCTACAACGAGCAGCTCCACCTGTCCAGATGCAGAAGGGAAGTTAAAACTTGAGCCGCTTCAACGTGTAAGGCTTGCGGAGAAGTTTGAACATTTTCGGCAAAGGTCCTCTCAGCTTTCACTAAAAGGCAAAACTCCAACGATAAGATTAATCTGTCTAGGGGAACTGAAAGCATACAAGCCATATGCGGACTTCGTTTCCGGTGTCTTGGCTTCAGCAGGGATACAAGCTGTCTGGAGTGGTGGCTTCAATGATTTGAGTCAGATAAAGCGTTATATGTTGGAGTCACCTGAAAAAGACTTTTGTTTGTGCGGGCCGCAGTCCCTTTATGAGAGATTTGCAGCTGACATTGGGGGCTGGGTGAAAGAAAGCTTGCCCAACGCTCGTTTGGATATTGCCGGCAGCATGACTGAAGAGGAATTGGCAATGCTCCAAATAGATGGCACATTTTATTCAGGTCAAAATATAGTTGAAAAGTTGAATGATTTACTTAACCGATGGGAGGCAGATTTAAATGGATAAAAAGCCGGACTTCCAATCAATTGCACCGCAATTCGTGAAGTCTCCCAAAAATAATCAGGACTTTGAAAACGATAGCTTTGAAACTAATGAGCAAATTAATATAAAAGCATTATACACGGAGCAAGATCTTGAACATCTGGAATATGCCGATACGATGCCGGGGATTCCTCCATATACTCGCGGGCCGTATCCGACAATGTATGTCAATCGTCCTTGGACGATTCGGCAATATGCAGGATTCTCGACTGCTGAAGAAAGCAATGCCTTTTACAGGCGTAATTTGGCGATGGGACAAAAGGGGCTGTCTGTCGCATTTGATCTGGCTACGCACCGCGGCTATGATTCAGACCATCCGAGGGTGGAAGGAGACGTAGGAAAAGCAGGAGTGGCTATTGATTCGATTCTTGATATGAAGATATTATTTGATGGAATCCCGCTGGATCAAATGTCGGTTTCAATGACGATGAATGGGGCCGTGATTCCTATACTGGCCTTTTACATCGTGACGGCTGAAGAGCAAGGAGTAAAAAAGGAGCAGCTTTCGGGGACGATTCAAAACGATATTTTAAAAGAATACATGGTTAGAAATACGTATATTTATCCTCCAGAAATGTCCATGCGGATTATTGGAGATATTTTTGAATATACATCAAGGGAAATGCCGAAGTTTAACAGTATCTCTATTTCGGGATACCATATGCAGGAGGCAGGAGCTCCTGCGGATATAGAGCTGGCCTATACACTAGCAGATGGGCTTGAATATGTCAGAACAGGCTTGAAAGCCGGTCTTGAAATAGATTCGTTTGCTCCGCGTCTTTCATTTTTCTGGGGAATTGGGATGAATTATTTTATGGAGGTCGCCAAGCTGCGTGCTGCCAGAACGATGTGGGCAAAGCTCATGAGCCCATTTCAGCCAAAGAACCCCAAGTCATTGGCGCTTCGAACACATAGTCAAACGTCTGGTTGGAGTTTGACGGAACAGGATCCTTATAACAATGTCATACGGACATTGATTGAGGCTCACGCTGCTGCTATGGGACATACGCAATCGCTTCATACGAACGCTCTCGATGAAGCAATTGCGCTGCCGACGGATTTTTCAGCACGCATTGCACGGAATACCCAGCTTTTTTTACAGGAAGAAACCGGTTTGACGAATGTCATTGATCCATGGGGCGGTTCATACTATGTTGAAACCTTGACGGATGAGTTGATGAAAAGGGCATGGGCCCATATTGATGAAGTGGAAGATCTTGGAGGAATGACAAAAGCGATTGAAACAGGACTTCCAAAAATGCGGATTGAGGAAGCTGCAGCGAGAAGGCAGGCATTGATTGATTCCAAAAAGGAGACAATTATTGGAGTGAACCGCTATTGTTTAGAGCAGGAAGAAGAAATCGATATTTTAAATATAGACGATACGATTGTAAGGGAGAAGCAGCTTGAGCGGATCAGGCAGCTCAAGGAGCAACGTTCCGAAGAAAGAGTACAGGCAGCAATGAACAAGCTATCAGAAGGTGCGGCTGATGGCTCGGCAAATCTGTTGGAGCTTTCTGTGGAGGCTGCAAGAGAAAGAGCGACCTTGGGAGAAATTTCATCTGCTATTGAACAAGCATGCGGAAGGCATAAAGCGGTGATCAGATCAATCAGCGGTGTGTATGGCTCTCACTTCTCCGATGAGAAGGAAATGGCGCAGATTAAGGAAATGACGGAAATTTTTATGGAAAATGAAGGTCGGAGACCGAGGATTTTAATTGCTAAAATGGGACAGGATGGCCATGACCGCGGAGCAAAGGTCATCGCGACCGCATTCGCTGATCTAGGCTTTGATGTTGATATCGGGCCATTGTTTCAAACACCTGAAGAAACGGCGAGACAGGCGGCAGAGAATGATGTCCATGTTATTGGGGTCAGTTCTCTTGCCGCTGGCCATCGGACATTGCTGCCGAAACTGGTAGAAGAACTGGAGAAAATCGGTCGGGAAGATATTATGGTGGTCATTGGCGGTGTCATCCCTCCGCAGGACTATGATTTCCTTAAAAAGAACGGAGCCTCCGCCATTTTTGGTCCAGGAACTGTCATTCCTATCGCTGCTCAAAAGGTGATAGAAGAGATATATGCCAGGCTCGGTTATGTGGAAGTGGGCGAGCAGGATGGATGAAGACACTCCGAAGAAGTTCATTAGGCGCAAGCCGATGGAAGAAAATATTAATGATATGATCGAAGGCTTGCTTTTAAAAGATCGTACAATGCTTTCAAGGGCAATTACCTTGATAGAAAGCAATGCTACCCGACATAAAAAAATAGCGGAGGAAATGCTTCAGCACCTTCTTCCGTTGTCTGGCGACTCCATCCGAATCGGGGTAACAGGAGTTCCAGGAGCCGGAAAAAGTACATTCATCGAGTCTTTTGGTCTTTTATTATGTAATAAAGGTCATCGTGTGGCAGTCCTTGCAGTGGACCCAAGTTCAACTTTGCATGGGGGCAGTATACTCGGAGATAAAACCAGGATGGAGCGTTTGGCCAACCACCCGAATGCTTTTATCAGGCCATCACCTTCAGGAGGTGCATTAGGAGGTGTCCATCGAAAAACACGAGAAACAATCATAGCCTGTGAAGCTGCGGGATACGATGTTTTATTAATCGAAACTGTCGGAGTCGGGCAAAGTGAAGTGATGGTCAGGGGCATGGTTGACTTTTTTATGTTGCTTGTCTTAACAGGGGCAGGTGATGAATTGCAGGGAATGAAAAAGGGAATCATGGAGCTTGCTGATGCTGTCATTATAAATAAGGCTGATGGCAGTAATCTGGATCTGGCTAAAAAAACACAGAGAGAATACAAACAGATTTTGCATTTTTTGCAACCTGCAACAAAGGGATGGACAACTCCGGCTCTCACTTGCTCTGCTCTGTATCAAGAAGGGATCGAGCAAGTGTGGGGAACAGTTCTGAGATATATGAAGATGACCAAAGAATCGGGTCTGTTTTTGAGAAATCGAAATATGCAGGCCAAGGAATGGCTCTATGCTCAAATTAAAGAACAATTAGAAAGGGCCTTTTTCGGAAACGAAAAGGTTAAACGTCTTACACCTGAGATTGAAAAGAAGGTCATGAATGAAGAAATGACTATAACTAAGGCAAGTGGCTTATTGTTTGATGCTTTTTATGAAAGATAAAGGCTGTTTGGACAATAAAAAGGGACAGCCCTTTGGCTGTCCAAAAACATCTAGGGAGTTTAGGGGTATGGATCTAGATGTATTTTTATCTTACCCGATCTTTTTACAGTTAAACCAAAACTTTTGATCAAATTCCGAAATTTGATAAAGTGACCTTTAAATTGTTATGATAGCATTAGTACGAACTATGATTGTTTTTGAAAGGGGAATGAAATAGATGAGCATGGATTTTAACTTATATGTAAATGATATCGTGCGACAGGCACGTGAAGATTTGGAACAGGCAGGGTATGAACAGCTTCAAACGCCGGAAGATGTCGAGGCGGCATTGGCAAGAAAAGGCACAACCCTTGTCATGATCAATTCTGTGTGCGGCTGTGCCGGCGGGGTGGCTCGTCCTGCCGCGGTTCATGCGATTCACTATGATAAACGTCCTGATCACCTTGTGACGGTGTTTGCCGGACAGGATAAGGAAGCAACGGCGAAAGCAAGAAACTATTTCACTGATTATCCGCCATCTTCTCCTTCATTTGCTTTGTTGAAGGATGGAAAAATTTGTACAATGGTTGAGCGCCATGAAATTGAAGGACATGATCCTATGTCTGTTGTAAACAAGCTTCAACAATATTTTGAGGAATATTGCGAGGAAGTTTAACTTCATTCACTTCTGTAAGTGGGAGATGAAACCGTATTGGTATTAAATCCCAGCTGAATGAAGATAGAGTTTCCGGCAGAAGCCACAGATTTTCAAGGGGAATTTATCGAGCGAAGTTTGATAAATTTTGGGGCAAATCCGCCAAGGCATATTTGATTTTTTCAAAATGAATCCGTTCTTTACTCTGTATGTACATTAATGGTAAAGCGCTAAATCCTGAAAAGAAGTGAAGGAAGTATATTGATTTTTCCTTGCCGGCTCTCTCTATTTGGCCTTGCCGACGGAGTATGATAAAAGGCCTTGCCAACAAGCAGGGCCTTTTTCTATATATGGATGTCTGATTTTTGTTTACAGCAGGAATGACAATCCGGCCAACACTGTGGTGGCAATCATGGCAAACAGCATTAAGTAGACGATCAGTCGCTGAACTTTTTTATTGGACAAAATATCTTCACTCCTTGTCTCTTTCACTTTACATTCTATTCTATATGGAATATTTTAATGAGACAAGCATGT
The DNA here is from genome assembly GCF_014836955.1 of Bacillus norwichensis. Lineage (GTDB taxonomy): Bacteria > Bacillota > Bacilli > Bacillales > Bacillaceae_C > Siminovitchia > Siminovitchia norwichensis. The sequence continues at coordinate 46,006 of NZ_JACSPV010000001.1, read as the reverse complement.
AAAATGACTCTGCTACCAAGGGATGAATTACCGGAACGGAGGTCAAACGCATGAAAAAAGTGGATCACATCGGCATAGCAGTCAAGTCGATTGACGAAGCATTGACGTTTTACACAGAGATGCTTGGTTTTCGCTGTATGGCTGTTGAGGAAGTGAAATCCCAGCAAGTTCGCGTCGCTTTCATTGATGCGAACAACGTGAAGCTTGAACTTTTGGAATCGCTTAACGAAAATGGACCAATTTCAAAATTCATAGAAAAACGCGGAGAGGGTATCCATCATATTGCAATTGGCATTAATTCCATCGAAGAACGAATATCCGAACTGAAAGAAAAAGGTGTCCGCATGGTAGATGAAGTACCTAAAGAGGGTGCAGGCAAATCTCTTGTTGCGTTCATGCATCCGAAATCTGGACATGGTGTCTTGTATGAACTATGTGAAAAAATGCACATGGAGGAGAAGTGAGTGACGGATATTTACGATAAAATTAATGAACTGTATGATCGCCGGAGGGAAGCAGAGCTTGGTGGGGGAGACGAGCGGATTACGAGGCAGCACGAAAAAGGAAAGCTGACAGCAAGAGAAAGGATCGAATTGCTGTTGGATGAAGGAACATTTGTGGAGCTGAATCCTTTTACAGAACATCGCTCTTCAAATTTTGGTCTAGAAGATGTTAAATATCCGGGGGACGGAGTTGTCACTGGGTATGGGAAAATAAACGGCCGGCCGGTTTATCTTTTTTCTCAGGATTTCACTGTTTTCGGCGGAGCGCTTGGCGAAATGCACGCAGAAAAAATTGCAAAAGCGATGGATTTGGCTGCGAAAAATGGAGCCCCTTTTATTGGGTTAAATGACTCCGGGGGTGCACGGATCCAGGAAGGTGTTGTATCACTTGATGGGTATGGACATGTCTTTTATCGCAATGCGATCTATTCAGGAGTCATTCCGCAAATTTCAGTCATCATGGGTCCTTGCGCTGGAGGCGCTGTTTATTCCCCCGCGATTACCGACTTTGTCTTTATGGTCGATGAGACGAGTCAAATGTTTATTACAGGACCGAAAGTGATTGAGACTGTTACAGGTGAAAAAATTTCATCTGAAGATCTCGGAGGATCCAAAGTACATAATACTATCAGTGGAAATGCGCATTTTCGGGCAGGAAGTGAGAAAAAAGTTCTTGCCATGGTGAGGAAACTGATGACCTATCTTCCGCAAAATAATCAGGGAAAATCAACAAAGGAGAAATGGATTGCTGAAGACGAGTTGAGGACGGATTTGGCTGATACTGTCCCATATGATGCCGTGAGACCTTATGATGTTCGCGATGTGATCAGTCAGGTTGTTGACAACAATTCTTTTTTTGAAGTTCAGAAAGAATTTGCCAAAAATATTGTCATAGGTTTTGCCAGAATTCGGGGGGAAGTAATTGGACTCGTTTGTAACCAGCCAAAATTCCTGGCAGGCGGTCTTGACATTGATTCATCGGACAAAGCCTCAAGGTTCATTCGCTTTTGTGATTCTTTTAATATTCCTATTATTACGTTTGAGGATGTCACCGGATTTTTCCCTGGTGTGAAACAGGAGCATGGCGGTATTATCAGACATGGAGCCAAAATCCTTTACGCCTATTCCGAAGCGACCGTCCCAAAAATTACAGTGATCCTGAGAAAAGCATATGGAGGGGCTTATGTGGCGCTGAACAGCAAATCCATTGGCGCTGACCTGGTGTTTGCTTGGCCGAATGCAGAGATAGCGGTCATGGGGCCGCAAGGAGCAGCAAATATTATATTTGCCCGTGAAATTGCTCAAAGCGAAAATCCTGAGGAGACAAGAAATCAAAAGATTGAAGAGTATCGGGAAAAATTTGCGAATCCGTATGTGGCAGCTGCTCAAGGAATGGTAGATGATGTGATTGATCCTCGCGAGACAAGACTAAAATTGATCCAGGCTTTGGAAATGCTGCATAATAAGCAGGAAGACAGGCCGCAGAAAAAACACGGAAATATTCCACTTTAGGCAGGAGGAGAAAATATGATAAACGAAAAGAGATTGCTGGATGAATTCCTTGAATTGGTAAAGACTGATTCAGAAACAAAAAACGAAGAGAAAATGTCCAAACTGCTCAAGACTAAGTTCGAAAAGCTTGGTGTGGAGGTATATGAGGATGATACAAAAGGGCAGACGGGTCATGGGGCTGGAAATTTAATCTGTACCCTTAAAGGAACAAAAAACAATGTGGCACCTATTTATTTTACTTCACACATGGATACGGTCGTGCCAGGCAACGGTGTGAATCCGTCTATTAAAGATGGATATGTGGTGACGGATGGAACGACAATCCTTGGTGCGGATGATAAAGCTGGGCTTGCAGCCATGATGGAAGCTGTGAGGATTTTGAAAGAAAATAACATCCAGCATGGAGATATCCAATTTATTATTACAGTTGGGGAAGAATCTGGTTTAGTTGGTGCCAAAGCCCTTGATTCAAAGCTTGTTAAAGCCGAGTACGGTTTTGCTTTAGACAGTGACGGACCTGTTGGGGATATTATTGTGGCTGCTCCAACCCAAGCAAAAATAGAAGCGGTGATTCATGGGAAAACGGCTCATGCCGGTGTCGCCCCGGAAAAAGGAGTATCTGCCATCACGATTGCTGCAAAAGCAGTTGCCAAAATGCCACTTGGCAGGATCGATGAAGAAACGACAGCCAATATAGGAAGGTTTGAAGGCGGGAAAGCAACGAATATCGTGGCTGATCGTGTGGATATACTGGCTGAAGCGCGTTCTCTTGTTGAGGAAAAAATGATCGTACAGACGGAAAAAATGAAGGCGGCTTTTGAAGAAGCTGCGAAGGAATTGGGCGGAAGTGCAGCTGTTGACATACATGTCATGTACCCTGGCTTCAAGTATTCAGATGGTGACTATGTTGTTGAAATCGCTAAAAAAGCTGCACAAAAGGTAGGACGCAATCCACGACTATTGGCAAGCGGCGGTGGAAGTGATGCCAACGTCATTGCAGGATTTGGCATTCCGACGGTAAATTTAGGTGTTGGATATGAGGAAATTCATACAACAAATGAACGAATGTCAATCGCGGAATTAAATAAACTGGCTGAAATGGTTGTTGCAGTGATTGAAGAAGTAGCAGCCAATTAGGGATGGATGAAGAGATGAAGAAGTTATATCCGAAAAGTGGACGGGTAATTCTTCATGTGGATATGAACAGCTTTTTCGCTTCGGTTGAAATTGCAGATGACCCTTCTTTGAAAGGTAAGCCTTTAGCAATAGCAGGTGATGCCAAACAAAGAAAAGGGATTATTGTCACATGCAGTTACGAAGCACGAAAATACGGCGTTAAAACGACGATGCAGCTTTGGGAGGCGAAGAGACTTTGTCCGAAGCTCATCGTCAAACAACCAAACCACGAGCGTTATCGGCTCGTTTCAAGAGCTATTTTCGACCTTTTGCGAAGGTATAGCGACCTCGTTGAACCTGTATCCATTGACGAAGGATATGTTGATATTACCGATTGTCAAGAGCTGGGGAGTCCGGTCCAAATCGCTGAAATGATCCAGAAGGATTTAATAAATACATTGGATCTGCCATGCAGTATTGGAATTGCCACTAATAAATTTCTTGCAAAAACGGCCTCGGATATGAAAAAACCACTGGGGATCACTATTTTGAGAAAAAGGGATATACCGGACATCCTGTGGCCTTTACCAGTTATTGAAATGCATGGGATCGGAGAAAAAACAGCAGAAAAACTAAAAACAATCGAAGTGAAAACGATCAGGGATCTGGCTCATGCTAATGATTTACAGCTTCAATCTGTCATTGGCATCCGGGGTGTTCAGCTAAAAGAACGGGCAAACGGAATAGACCCCCGGAAAGTCGATCCAGAAGCTGCAACTGTGAATAAAAGCGTCGGCAGCTCGATTACCCTGCCAAGGGATATTTCCAATCAATCCGAACTTCTTTCTGTACTGGAAAAACTTTCGGCCAATGTGACGGTTAGATTGAAGAGGAAGCAGTATGTGACCAAAAATGTTTCTATCATGATCAAATATAAAAATCGGGAGACCATTACGAGAAGCCGGATGCTTGAAAATCCTATTGTTGAACCCCATGATATTTTCAAAGCTGCCAAGACGCTGTTTATAAAAAATTGGAATGGCCATCCAGTTCGGCTTTTGGGAATCACCGGCCAAGATTTGTTAAAAGCGGATCATGCTTTTGAACAATTAAGCTTATTCTCTTATGAGAAAGAAGCAAAAAAAGAGCCACTTTATGATGCAATCCATCAGATGAAAAAGAAATTTGGCTCTTCGATTCTGAATATCGGTGTGCAAGACTCCGGCCCTGAAAATAAAAAGAAATCCTGATTAATTTCTTTTAAATAACCGCTTAATGAAAGAAAGAGGAGCTTTCTTACTCTTTGCTTTCTTTTGGGACTCAGGTATTTTGGGTGGACGCTTTTTGATATAAATATCCTTTTTGTCAATAGCATGCTGATAGGTAAGAACAAGCCCAATATCCGTGTAATGGTCTTTATCTTTTACTATAGAAAAGGGGATTTTCTTTTGGCGTGCCTTTTGTATATAATCGGATAAAAAGGAATAACTTAATTCTCCATTTAGCAAGAGGGTTGTTTTCGGATGTTCGTTCATCATTTTTTCAACCTCGGGATAGATGCCCGGTTCCATTATCTGGCTTTTTGTAAGGGCGACGACTATCCTTTCCCTGATAGTACCGAGAAATTTCTTTCGTTCTTCAAGCTTTGTTTGCTTCGTGCCGTACATGCCTTTTTCCAAATAGTCTTCGATATTGGCGCGTTTCATGAACAACACCTCCGCGATAATATATTCCGTTGAAATGTTCTGGGTGAATTCAGCCTGATGCTGGTGAGCCCACCATCCATATGTATAAGTATAGAAAGCAGGTGAACAGATGAACCTTCTTTTCCTTGGCACAGGAGCTGGGGTTCCGGCAAAATTGCGGAACGTATCTGCACTGGCCTTAATGCTTTTGGAAGAAAGAAATGCAGTTTGGTTATTTGATTGCGGCGAGGCTACGCAGCACCAAATCCTGCATACATCGTTAAAACCAAGAAAAATAGAAAAAATCTTCATTACCCACCTTCATGGTGACCATATTTTTGGCTTGCCGGGATTATTGGGAAGCCGCTCTTTTCAGGGCGGGACATCAGAACTTACTGTTTATGGTCCGAAGGGGATTCAGGAATTTCTCGAGGTTTCGCTCAAAGTGAGCGGAACACATTTGAAATACCCACTTACCATCATAGAGTTCACTGATGGCACGATTTTCGAAGATTCTCAGTTTAAGATCGAGGCTTTACTTTTGGAGCATGCTGTTCCAAGTTTTGGATTTCGGATTACCGAAAAAGACAAACAAGGTCCGCTAGATGCAAAGAAGCTCCTGGAAGCGGGTATAGCACCCGGCCCCATCTATAAGCGGCTGAAAGACGGGGAGACGGTCACACTTGACAATGGAAGGACCGTCAATGGGAGCAACTTTGTCGGACCGCCTCAAAAAGGCCGTGTTCTCGCTATATTGGGAGATACACGCCCTTGTAAAAACGCTATTGAACTTTCGCGAGATGCGGATCTGCTTGTTCATGAATCCACTTTTTCAGGAGAAAATGAAGAAATGGCAAACGAATACTTTCACTCTACTACGCTGCAAGCGGCTGCTATTGCCCGTGAGGCAAATGTCCGGCTGCTTTGCCTGACCCATATTAGCTCCAGATATATGAAGGAGGACTGGGCTCGGCTGGAGAAAGAAGCGCAGTCAATCTTCCATGAAACAAAAGTAGTTTCCGATTTTGCAAATGTAGCCATACCTCCTGAATGAAGGTATGGCTATTTTTAAATGAAAATCATTCAGTCGCTAAACTCGGGCTCCAGCGACTAGCAAATTTCCTGCTCCTTCCTACGATAAGTCAACATCGCTCCGCGTGTTTCCTTTATCTCGTCAGAAGCGCTCCAGTCTGTACGTCGATGAACAGGCGCTTCCGCTTTTCTTATCCCCATCCCAGTTTATATCGCACAGGCGGCTGAAGTTCGTAACCAAGTTCTTCAGCTGCGGTTCTTGGCCAGTATGGATCTTTTAAAAGGGCGCGTGCAAGGAAGATCAGGTCGGCACGGTTATTTTGCAGTATTTCTTCTGCTTGGATTCCCGTGGTAATCAAACCGACAGCACCGGTTGGGATATCTGCTTCATGTTTGATTTTCTCGGCAAATGGGATCTGATAACCGGGATATGCTGAAATTTTTGCCGGGGCGATAGCTCCCGAGCTGACATCAATCAAATGGACTCCATCTTCTTTCATCCATTTTGCTATTGTTACATAATGGGACGGGGTTAAGCCGGCTTCAAGATAGTCATTGGCTGAGACTCGGACAAAGAGCGGGCCGTCCCATGCGGCTTTCACTTCTATGATAATTTCTTTTAAAAAGCGATAACGGTTTTCCATGGTCCCGCCATATTCGTCCGTCCGATGATTAGTAATAGGGGAGAGGAATTCATTGATCAGATAGCCATGAGCCCCGTGAATTTCAATGATGTCAAAAGCGGCTTGTTTGGCCCGTTCGGCAGCCTTTCCAAACGCTTTCACCGTTTTCTTTATATCAGTGATGCTCATTTCTTTTGGTGTTTTCATTCTTTCATTGAAGGGGAGTGCGGAAGGGGCCAGGATTTCGCCTTCAACCTCAGCTTTTCTGCCAGCATGAGCGATTTGGATACCGACTTTCGCTCCCTGTGCTTTGATCATGCTTACAAGCTTTGTCAATCCTTCTACATGCTCATCGCTCCAAATACCCAAATCCTTTGGGCTGATCCTTCCTTGGGGAGTGACTGCAGTCGCTTCCAGGATAATCAAACCAACCTGTCCGACGGCACGGCTCGTATAGTGGATATAATGCCAATCATTGACCATGCCGTCTCTATTATGGCTGGAGTACATGCACATAGGAGACATAACAATGCGATTTTTCAAAATTACATTGTTTATTTCATACGGTTCAAATAGTTTTACTGCCATTCAGTAAAAAGCCCCTTTCGTTATTTGTCTTATTATTATAACAAGAAGGGGAACAAGAAACCCAATAGCCGGCTTCAGACAAGGTGTTTCGATTCGTGAATTTGACCCAATCGTTTTGATTGCTCCGCTGCTGCTTTGATGCATTGGATAAAGGCTTCTTCCACTTTATTTTGTTGGAGCACTTTGATGCCGGCCTCTGTTGTGCCACCTGGACTGGTTACCGCCTTGCGCAGCTCGGCAGCATCGCAATCCGAGGAACTCAGCATTTCTGCGGCCCCGGCCAATGTTTGGAGAATAAGCTGTTTTGCCATTGTTGAATCAAGGCCGATTTCCCAGGCGGATTTCTCCATGGCTTCTACCACATAATAAATGTAAGCAGGTCCGCTCCCGGAAAGGGCAGTTATGGCATCGAGTTTGTTTTCTTCGACAACAGCCGTTATTCCGATAGATGAAAATACTGTAGCCACAAGCTCCTTTTGATTATCAGTTACAAGCTGATTGAATGAAACAGCTGTAGCTGATTTTCCTACGCTTGCGGAAGTATTCGGCATAGCTCTTGCAACAGCACATTCAGCTTTCAATTTTTCTTCTATAAAGGCCATAGATATTCCAGCCATGACTGATATGAAAAAAGTATCTTCTTGGATGTATGGTTGGATTCTTTGAAGGGCGGACTCCGCATCCTTTGGCTTTACAGCAAAAATGACCATGTCAGCCCCTTTGAATAGTCCTTCCATATCATATGTCGGCCGGATTCCGTAACGGCGTTCCAACTGTTCTAATTTTTCTCGGTCCTTACGGTTCGTGACAAAGACGTCTTCACCTCGACAAATATTTTTTTCAATTAAACCGGCAATAATAGCCTCTGCCATAGATCCGGCTCCTATGAATGAAATTTTCATGTGTTTTTTTCCCTCCATTTGAAAATGCGCAAACGCCTGTTCATCTCAATAAAGCCCTAAGAAGCGATTTTTCAGCTACCAAAGGGGCTGAAATTAATACCTCTAACTTATGTTCTCTAAATTAAAAACAAAAAACCCTTTCATCCGTCAAAGGACGAAAGGGTTGACTTTCGCGGTACCACCTTTATTAACTGCCAATGGTGACAGTTATCTCAAAACCCTGTAACGAAGGGGGACGGTCAGTTTTGGCTGACAGCTCACTTGGGCAGGTTCGATAAAATAGTGGATGATGGAGCCTTCCAGCCGCTGGACTCCAATCTCTTTCATCATTGCTTATCTACTAATCCCGATCATCGCTTATTTCAACTTAATTTTATATATGATTATGCTGACAGAATGAAAAATTGTCAAGGGGTACTGAAGCACAATTCTCTATTCCTATCCAAATATAATGACATTATAGGAAAAAATAGATAAACTATACATACTTAAGTTATTCATTCTTTTTTAAAAATAATGAAGTTGAGGGGTATGTATGGGCGAAAAAATTAACAAGCTGGTTTTACCAACACCATTTGCAGTTGGAGACGTTAATGTTTATCTTATCAAAGGGGACTCTCTGACTTTGATTGATGCAGGTGTCAAAACCGAAGAAGCGTGGGAATCATTTAAGAAGCAACTCAAAGAAATAGGTTATGAGCCAAAAGATATTGAACAGGTAGTATTAACGCACCACCATCCAGACCATGTCGGGCTGCTTGAATGGCTGCCGGAAGATATTCCCGTATACGGTCATCCGTACGTTCGACCATGGATTGAAAAAGACAATGATTTTTTAAAATCCTATGATCTCTTTTACAGTCGGCTGTTTACCGAATTTGGAATAGAGGGAGATGCTGAGAAGATGCTCTTAGCTTTGAAATCACCTCTACGATATTCGGCGGAACGTGCTTTGACTTATGAAGTTGAAGAAGGGGATGCTATCCCAGGATTTGAAAATTGGACTTTATTTGAGACACCGGGACATGCACAAAGTCATTTAGTTTTTTACCGTGAGGAGGATGAAACGTTGATTGCGGGGGATCATATTTTGGCAACGATTTCTTCCAATCCGCTGCTTGAACCGCCTCTTGACCATTTGAAAGAGCGTCCAAAGCCGCAGCTTCAATATAATGAGTCTCTTCGGAAAATGTTGGATGTGGGGATTCGTAAAGCCTTTACAGGTCACGGCCCTGAAGTGAAAAAGACGCATGAACTGATTGAACGCCGGCTTTCCAGACAGCACGACCGAGCCATGCAAGTGGCGGAGATTCTGAAGGAGAAGCCGCTCACAACCTTTGAACTGACGAAAATCCTATTTCCTGCTGTCTATGAAAAACAACTTGGCTTAACATTATCTGAGACGACAGCACAGCTTGACTATCTTATCTCAAACGAAGCAATTACGAAGCGAATAAACGATGATGGTACGGCTTATTTTTCTGCCTAATGGAGAATAAAACAATGAGAGAAAATGTACGCTTAAAGGGGAAAACGGTTGCGATTACTGGATCTTCAGGCGGTCTGGGAGAACAGATTGCTTATCGATGCGCAGCAAGTGGTGCCAATCTTGTACTGCTTGCTCGCAATCTAAAAAAGTTGAAACAGATAGCTGAAAATATCCACGAAAAGTACGGCGTAGACTGTTTGTCCTTAAGACTGGATCTTTCCAGGCATGAGAATATCCCCGCAGTGTTCCAAAATATTTTTGAACAAGTTGGTCACATTGATGTTTTGGTCAACAATGCAGGATACGGAATCTTTGCGGAGGCAACAGACGTGACACCGGCGGATGTAGAGGGAATGTTTGCTGTTAATGTTGTGGGCATGATAGTCTGCACGAAAGAAGTGATTCCTTCCATGAGAAGAAGGAAAAGCGGGCATATCATTAATATTTCTTCTCAGGCAGGTAAGCTGGCCACTCCGAAATCTAGTGTTTATTCGGCAACGAAGCATGCGGTTTTGGGCTACACAAACAGCTTGCGGATGGAGCTGGCTGGAGATGGTGTGTTTGTGACCGCTGTTAATCCGGGACCCATGGCCTCGAACTTTTTTGAACTCGCAGATCCGAGTGGAAACTATGTAAAGAATTTGGGTAGGCATATACTTTCCACTGAAAAGGTGTCTGAACAGGTTGTGGATGTGATGTTCAAGCAACGCAGGGAGATCAATTTACCGGGTTGGATGAACGCAGGAAGCATCCTGTACACTTTATTTCCAGGTCTTGTTGAACGCCTTGGAAAAAAAGCATTTTTCAAAAAGTAATTCGGCGCTCTGCGTACCTGTAATGCTAGTTACAGAAACCAGTTGCAAGCGATATTGGGCGGGAGGTTCCAAGTTGTGAAGGCACGCAATCCTAAAAAAATGAGCAGGAAAACTTGGTCCGGGAATCCAAATTGAGTTAGTCAAAAAGGTTCTGTACTAAAGTCCACATGAAAGAGGCATAATACTTCCGTCGCCTACTGCTTTGAGACATCAAGCCATATCTCAGTTATTGTAGGCATATTGTATTTGGTGAAAAAATATGTTATAAAAAAGGTAAGAACTACTCAAGGTAAAAAGAGACCGCAAGTGCTACCAACACTTACGGTCTTGTACAATAGTCGCCCTTATCTAAGGACGGCTGGCTCAGATTGTTCAACGAAATAGACCAATCCCTAAAACTGTTCAGGTCTCAAGGGAGGTCTATTTCTTTTTTTCTTGCGACAGTAAGGCGATTAATGCGCCAAAAGCTATCATGAGTGATAAAGCTTCAAATACCGTCATAAGCATCACCCCCTTTCATCGGGGATGAGCCAGGCCGCCCTTGAGAGAGCCATTCTATTGTATGAGGAAAATTATAGCATAATAAGCTTTCTATAGAGAGGTTAATTTTGATCTTTTGTTCAGCAAAGCCAAGCGCTTTCGCCTGCAAATAATGTTAAACAGGTCAAATTAGCTTAACCACTAATTGGTTTCGACATTTATAATTCTCTTGAAGGGAATAGTAAGAGTCTCTTCATTGAGAGCCATTTTTAACCAACCTTCATGTATCTCTACTTTTTGAATCCAGCCAAAAAAGTGTGCAGGCCCATGCTTTGTTGCATAAGTAATCGTAATAGCCTGCCTTGTTTCAATTGATTTAACGATTACACGATCGATTTCTTGGAGCTGATCGTTGTCTAATATAGCAGGGATAAACTCTTGCTGTTTTCGCCTTTCCTCCAATAACTGCTCTCGATGTTCAGGCAGCATCATTCTACTTGATTCCCAACGTAAATTGTAACCGGGAGTGAGTTTATTGATTCTCATTTATAATGACCTCCAATTTTGCGCGCTCTCTCATGAGCTTGCCCGGCACTTGTGATAGATGAGGCTCTATATATAGCAGTACGTCCATATTTATCCCAGATGCTATCTAGCGCTGTATTCAACTGCTCTCGATGAAGGTAGTTGTCAAATAAATCGATCTGATATTGATGAGCCGGCTGAAGATGAGACAGAGACACTCCTAAGCTTCGGATGGGTTGGCAATCCCAATGTTTTATAAATAATTTGTATGCCGCATGAAAAATGTCCAGATCGTAATTGGTTGGAACTGACAGCGTCACTTGTCGATTAAATCCAGTAGGGCAGTCAAAGTCCGCACCCCTGACGTTACATGATACGGTTACACCCATATACCCTTTTTTTCGAGATCTTCGAGCGACCTCGGTACATAGCTCAAGAAGTACTATTTTTATGTCCTCTATTTTCGTGTAGTCTCTGGGCAAAGTCATATGATGGCCAACTGCTTTTTGTTGATTATGCGTCTTGACAGTGACGGGAGAATAGTCGATCCCATTTGCTGTCTGCCATAAAACCTCTCCATTAATGCCCCATCTTTTCTTCAGTAATTCAACCGGAAATTTAGCTAGTCCTCCAATTGTAGAAATCCCCATTCCTCGCAAGTGTTTCCCCATTTTTCTACCTACACCAAGTGTCTTTTCAATTGGTAATTCCCATAGTTGATCGATATTATTTTGATCTAATCGAAAAATGCCAGTCTTATTTGTCTTGGCAAAATTATCGCATGCCATTTTGGCCAGCACTTTATTGGGACCGATGCCAATTCTTGAGTAGACGCCTATATCATTTAATATTTTCATTTGCAATTTTTTTGCCATCTCAAACTGCTGGCCAAATATTTTTTGGCTACCTGTGACATCCATAAACTGTTCGTCTATTGAATATGGTTCGATTAAATCAGTGAATTCTTCCATAATTTGGCTGATTTGAATAGATACATTAATGTATATCTGCATATGAGGACGGACCACTTCTACATGAGGACACTTTAGCTTTGCAGATCCTAAAGTCTCGGCAGTAGTAATGCCAAACTTTTTGGCTAATGGACATGCAGCTAAAACAATTCCGCTTCTGCGTTCTGGATCTCCTGCGACAATTACAGGTTTATCCTTTAATGAGTGGTTACGAACTTTTTCAACTGATGCGTAGAATGACTGGATGTCTGTAAGGAAAATCACTTTATTCTTCATTCAGTTATCTCCCACCTTTAAAACAGAACATATATTCGTATCTATATTATATGGGAATATATGTTCGTTTAATACTGGGAATTAATGTATTTTATTTATAAGATGAGAAGCTAAGAGTTCAATAAATCAAAAAATTTGCTTAAAAGGGAAGTTCAATGGATATTAGACTATAGAAGCAAATATTTAGCGCTTGAATTTTAGGAGGGGATATTTTTTATGGAAATCAAGTTGCTGATGTTACAAAGTGCTCAATTAGAAACAATGAAAGAATTTTATGTGGAATGCTTAGGCTTTGCTCTTTGTGGTGAAAGTCCAAATTCTTTTCAAATCCAAGTAGGAACAAGTATTTTAGAATTTACCGATGAAAATGTGTCAGGGGCTCCTTATTATCATTTTGCTTTCAATATTCCATCCAATCAATTTCAAGAAGCAAAGGCTTGGTTGAAAGGAAAAACAACGCTGTTATTAGAGGATGGGGAAGATGAGGCAGATTTTTCATTCTGGCCAGCACATGCTTGTTATTTTGAGGATCCATCTGGAAATATTGTTGAACTTATTGCACGCTACAAGGAGAACCCGACAAAGGAAGCCCCATTTACGGTCAATCATATTCTGAATATCAGTGAAATTGGGTTAGTTGTAATAGATGCGCCTGAGGTCGGCGAACAACTGAAAGCAATCAACATTTTGGAAAGTGATAATGAACCAATTACTCGTTCTTCCCTACATTTCATGCAAGAAAACAAAAACGGAGTTTTCATTATTTTAACGAGCGTAGGTAGAAGGTGGTTGTTCTCGGAAAAAAAATCTAACATTTTCCCACTGAAAATAACACTTGATAATCATTTTGTTTTAGGTGTAAATGAACAAAATGAATTTTTTATAAATAACCCGGATTCATAAAGCTACGGCATGTCAGAGAACCAACTCCATGAATAATATTTGCGGTTAGCGTTAGGAGAGTATCTTTCTATCGAAATCGTTATGAAGAAATTTCTAAAGATGTCTAGTTTTTAGTATTAATTAGATGGAATATGCTATTCAGCAAACGAGGGGAACGGGCTTAGTGCCCGTTCTTTGCTATTCTCATAAAAAAGCGGTCTCTAATGGTGGAGAAGATGCCTGTCAAGCTGTGGTTTTCACTAATAGCGATCCAAAAAGAGCTCCATTCAGTTGCCAGACACAATTTGTCATTTTGATAATTTGCAAAAAAGGTTCCAGATCATGAACCAATGGGCGTGTTTTACTGAACAGCATCGAACTTATTTGATTAGCGATAATGGCAGGAATTTGTATAAAATTGCGTTCCTCTTATTTATTTTTTTCCTCCAGTAAACCTCCTTAGAGTGCATTTAATTATTAGATTTTTTGCAAAAGTGAAAAGTGTATTGCGAAATTGAATGGTTATCCTTGATGACAGAATCTGTCATTTCATATCACATATTCGCCTTTTAGCAGATAAGCAAAAGGTTTCTGTCGCTTTTTATAAAAATTAGGCCTAAATTCATATGTTGGTATGATTATTGCGATATGTTCTTCATCAAGGTGGTCAAGTATCCCCTTTGATGTAAGCGATTACCATTCGCTGAGAAAGGAGGGAAGGTGTCTGGGAAAAAGGAATCAAACTATTTTTTAGGAAAAATTACATGAGTAAAAAAATAAGAGGGGGAAACAGTGTGGCGGAAGTAATTAAAAATGATGGAAAGATCATAGAGAAGCAAGAGAAAAAAGAGGATTACGCATTAGAGCGAGTACCTGAACATTACCGGATGAACTGGTGGAGCATCACGAATGTGACGCTGGGTGTGGCTACAGCAATGCTATTTATGCAAATGGGGAGTCTGATGACAGTGAGCTTTGGATCGGTGAACGCTCTGCTCGCTGAAGTTTATGCCACCATCGTTGCAGGTGTTTTGGGGATTGGAATCGCCTACATTGCGGGTAAATCGGGACTGAATGTGAACTTAATGGCCAGAGGGGGAGGCTTCGGCTATATTGGAGCGTCCATCACATCTCTTATTTACGCTTTGAACTTCATTATGTATTGTGCCATCGAAGGGGCTATCATGGCTTATGCTGTTCATGAATATATTCCAGGTATTCCTGTTTGGGCTCTAATGATATTTTTCGGATTGGCTGTTGTTCCTTTCAACTGGTTTGGGGTGAAACAGCTTGATAAGCTGCAAAAGTGGACATTGCCGATATTTGTTATTTTGATGGGGGCTGGGATTGTTGTTGCTGCAAGAATTGAGCCTGAATATGTGGGCAGTCTTTGGGGTGTGCTTCCAGAGGGTATGGCAGTAGGAGGATCATCCTTTGTTACTTGTATCGGTATCATGAATGGTCTGGTGGGAATTATCGCATTGCTTATTTCAGATTATGCACGTTTTATTAAACCAAGCCAGTTTAAAATGGGCGTTTTCATGGTAGGTTTCATCCCAGCGCTCGTATGCTTTTTCCTAATGGGGCTAATTGGAATTTGGTTTGGTGCGCGTTTCATGCAGGAAAACCCAGGCATTTATTTTGTACAATTGATTGGAATTTTTGGGGCCTTATTTACAATCCTTACGCAATTGCGAATTAATATTACCAATCTGTACAGTGGTTCACTCTCGTTGGCGAACTTCTTTGAAAATGTTTTCCGATTCAAGCCAGGAAGGAATTTTTGGGTGTTTTTCACAGCCGCAGCAGCAGTTGCCTGCATGCTGGCCGGCGTCATGGATCATCTCGGTCCATTGCTGACATTCCAGGGTGTATTTCTATTTGCTTGGGCAGCGATTGTCATCTGCGATGCATTTGTCGTTAAAAAAATGCTCAAGATCGGTCCGGATTATTTTGAATACCGCCAGGAATATTTATACGCTTGGAATCCGGTAGGTGTTCTTTCGCTGATTATTTCCAGCGTCGTTGGAACAATTGCTGCATTTGGATTGATGGGCAGCTTTTTGGAAGGGTTTGCAGCCTTCTTCGCAGGAATATTGGCGTTCGTATTAACGATTATATTGGCAGTTGCGACCCAAGGAAAATATTATATTAAAAAAGAAGCAGCAAAAGATATGTCAAAAGCGAATTAAATAGAAAGACATGTAAACGCGGAGATAATTTATCTCCGCGTTTTTTGTTCGAATGAAAGTTCAATATGTCTAGGTGCGACGTATAGGACGTCGCGCTTTGAGGCTGTCGACGAACAGGAAGAAGCAGTTGTCACCGAATCCATAGGATGTGGCAGTTATAAGGAAGTTTTTTACGATGTAGAGCTTTGCTGTGGCAGATTAGGAACACCCTCATCAAAATTCGCATTCTTATCCGTTCTATCTCCGAAATCTTGCCTTTAAAATCCTTCTTTATTTTTTTGGGAAAAGTGTAAGGTAATTCACCTATAATCGTCTAATATGTAAAGGAGAGGAGGGACAGTGTGAGGGAATATTCGATTGAAGACTGGTTTGAAAAATATGAAAAAGATATTACAAGTTACCTTATTTACTATACAGGATTTACAGATGTGGAGGACCTAGTTCAGGATACCTTTTTAATCGCAATGAATAAATTACCCAAATTTAAAGGAAACTCCCATCCAAAAACCTGGTTGATAGCCATTGCTAGAAATCTTGTAATCGACCGTTATAGAAGAAAAAAAGTATGGCAGAGAATCAAGCACTATTTCATCACGGATCGGGAGCAATCCCCTGGATCGGAGGACATCGTCATCCAAAACCTGGAACAGCAGCAATTATATGATGCCATTGATAGACTCTCATCCCAGCAAAAAGAGGTGGTCATATTGCGGGGGATTTTGGAACTGTCCTCTAATGATACTGGTGAAATTTTAAAGTGTAGCCCAAACAATGTTAATGTTACTTATCACCGTGCATTGAAAAAATTGAAGGAATTTTTAAATGAGGAGGGATTTGATCTTGAGGGAAACGGAGCGAATCAAAGAAAGTCTAAAGAGCCTTCCTAAATATTCATTATCGAAAGAGCAGCGGCAAAATATATTATCGAAACTGCAACAAAATAGGACTCATCAAGGTAACAGATTTAAGCCGGCTGCAGCGATCCTCTTTCTTTCGGTTATTTTATTGATACTTGTTTTTTCACTACTTGAAGGGGGGATAGGCCGCGAAATTGCTCAAGAGGAAAGTCAATCTCTTCAAATGAAAACCTCGATGGAGGACAAGGCTGAGAGTTATACGGAGCTTGAAAGTGTGTCGCAAGGGCAGTCATTTATTCTCCCGGATACGAAGCAGGAGGTTTTTGGATTGGAAGGAAGGGTCGGAATTTTAAATCCCTTTGACTACTTCGTTGCGGAAGATCCGAGAAGGGTTGCCAAGCTGATGATTTTCTTTTGGGGAAATCCTGAGAAGCTAGCCGGGAAAGAATACGAAATAGAAGCGGCAAATCATAACGAAAGCCTGTTATTGTCAAAAGGGGTTTTATCGCAGCAAGGGCTTAATGGAGATGATGCCCATATATTGACATCATTTACTCCTTTTCCCGAGGAAGGGCTATGGCAGCTCTCGTTCTACGTGGACGGTCAATTATTCGATAAGTTTTCATTGAAAGTTTTGCCCCCATTCCCTAAATCTGAGCACTATACACTTGAAAAATCTCCAAAAGAAATGGAAATTGGTAATAAAACAAATATAACGATAGAAAGTTCGGGGAAAGATAAAGAGAAAATTGATGTACAATTAATAAACGAGAATGGAAAATCGGTATCGGAGCATATATTTGTGCAAGAGACTAAACAGATTGATGCTTCAACAAACAGTTCTATTTATATATACGGCGGGAAATTATCTTTTCCGGAAAAAGGGATTTGGAAGTTAAAAATTGATGGAGAAGAAACAGGAAGTTTTGAAAACTGAAACGAGAAGTCCGTTGTACCCCCGGATTAAATGCTTTGTGGGTGATTATTTTTCTTGAACTGACACCTAATTATATGATTTTAAACTAGCTTTTTATTTTGAAAGCTCTTTAAAATCAATAGAAAGGATGAAAGAAAAGTTGATAAACATAACTCTTACTCCAATAGCAACTGAGCAAATTAAAAAAAAGCTTGCAGGCAGGGAGTTGGATGTGAAGCTGATGTATGAGATCGAAGGTTGCTCTCTCAGTGGCATTCCCACTCTCAGGCTCGCAGACAAGCAGGAGAGGGGAAGCGATGAGATATTGGTAATGACGAACGAAATGCCAATTTGGCTGGAACAATCTAAACTTTTATTTTTGGATGAACAACTGGAAATTGATTTTTCCGAACAGAGTCATGCCTTTCAATTATCTAGTCCAAACGAAATCCTCAACGGAAGAATGAGCCTGCTTGATTAGTTGGATTTTCTGGCTAATTGGTAATAGCCAGTATTGATTGGCCTTGAGACTGCGGGAGCAATTAGGTCAATTGCTTCTGTCAGTTTCTCAAGGTTGATACCAGTATCGATTCCCATGCGTTGCAGCATATAGACGACGTCCTCCGTTGCCACATTTCCGGTCGCTCCAGGAGCAAAAGGACAGCCGCCAAGTCCGCCAGCAGACGTGTCAAAGCGGTCGATACCAGCTTGCAGTGCAGCATATATATTGGCCAAGGCTGTTTTTCTAGTGTCGTGGAAATGCGCGGCAATCATTAATTTAGGTAGTTCCTGTTTAATCTTTGAAAAAAGTGAAAATGATTCAGTCGGTACAGCCATGCCGATCGTATCCGCCACACTCAGCTCATCAACCCCCGCTTCAGCAAATTCCTGGCAGAGTGATAAGGTATCAGCTTCCTCTATTTTTCCCTCATAAGGGCAATAAAAGGCGGTAGAGATACAAGCCCTCACGAAATAGTTCTTCTTTTTCAATTCGGATATGATGGGTTTTAATTCTTCCATGCTTTCTTTTGTTGGCTTATTGATATTTTTCGTGTTAAACGTATTGCTAACACCAACAAAAACTGCAACAGCATTGATGGAAGTGTCCATTACCCGGTCCACGCCGCGTCGATTTGGTGCAAGGACAATACTTTTGACCCCGGCAGGCACTGCTTGAACAATTTCTGCCGCATCACGCATTTGAGGGACCCATTTAGGAGAAACAAAAGAAGTAACTTCCATCTCTTTGATTCCTGCCTCCACCAGCTGTCGGATAAATTTTTTCTTTACTTCGGTTTCCACGAAACTTTGTTCGTTCTGGAGACCATCCCGCGGTCCGACTTCAATGATGGTCACTTTTGCCGGTAAGTTCAATGAAAAAACCTCCTTAGATAAAAAACCGGACAGTAAAGTCCGGTTTTTCGTAGTTGAGTAAGAAGTATAAAATTAAATGAAATATTTAACTCGCAGTATCTGTCTAGCCGCAACATAACGAAGCGACAGAGTGCCGCAATCTGAGGCGGCTAGGCGCGTCGGCGCAAGGATCAAGTTTAATTCCTGCGGTGGCAGAGGAACCCTCTTACTCAAAATTCACCCTGTGCTTTTCTTATTGTTGAATATATTATGCAGGATGCAGATTTATGAAGGGGATGCCCATCATAAATCTGCATCAGCTTATTTTAAATTAAGCAGCTTTTGTTTCAATTCGTTTTCCATTGTGACAAGCTCCTGCTCGGCTTGAGCACGTTTTGTTCGTCCTTCCTCCTGGATCTTGATTGTTTCTTCCAGTGTGGAGATTAGATTGGCTTGGGTTTTCTTCAATGTCTCAATATCGACAAGCCCGCGCTCGTTTTCTCGGGCAGATTCCAATGTATTGGATTTCAGCATTTCAGCATTTTTAAGAAGCAGATCGTTTGTTGTTTTCGATACCTGCTTCTGCGCTTCAACAGCTTGCCGCTGGCGTAAAAGGGAAAGAGCAATCGCAATTTGATTTTTCCAAAGAGGTATGGATGTTACAATTGATGTCTGAATTTTTTCTGCCAAAGCCTGGTTTGTATTTTGGATCATCCGAATTTGTGGAGCACTTTGAATCGTGATTTGTCGGCTTAATTTGAGGTCGTATAACCTTTTTTCGAGCCGGTCGGCAAATTGGACCATATCATTTACATCCTGAAATGCCATTTGATCTCCTGATGCTTCTGCTTTTTTCTTCAGATCAGGAACAGTCTCTGTCCGAATCTCCTCAAGCTTCAGCTCGCCTGCTGCGATAAAAATATTCAAAGCATGGAAATATTCCTTGTTTTTCTCATATAATTGCTCAAGCATCTGTATATCTGAAATGAGCACATCTTTTGACTGATTTAGCTTGATGCTGATTCGGTCGATTTGAGCGCCGGTTTTTTGGTACTTGGACATCGCTTCCTGAATGGAGTTCGATATTTTGCCAAACATTTTAGAGAAAAAATTCTTTTTTTCAGGAGACAGTTCTTCAGGATTGACGGATTGCAGCTTTCCCATCAACTCATTTAAAACATCGCCAATCGGTCCGATATCTTTATTTTGAACATGATCCAGCATGGAGCTTGAAAAATTAAGCAGCTGCGACTGTGCTTGTGTACCGTATGAGATGATTGCCTGATGGTTGGATGGATCAATTTGCTTGGCAAGATCCAATGCTCGTTTTTTACTCTCCTCTGGCAAGGCATCTACAAGTTTAACGGGCTTGGGGGCGACTGTCTCCGTTTGTGGTTGTAAAGAGAGCTCCTGCTCTCCAAACGGATTGGCAAGTAAATCATCCAACCCATCTGTAAATTCGTCTTTTAATACTTTTTCGTTCATCGGTTCACTCATTTTTTAGTACTCCTTTCGTCATCAAGGGGGTGATACTCCAGTTTTTTCAGCGAGTGCTTTGCAACATCCAATTCGAATTGCAATTCATCCACGTCTGAAGACAGTACGTGGTAAATGTCTTTTTTGATGGATTCATTCAAATCCTCGAGAGTGCTTTGAGTTTCTTTCAGTGAGAGATAGATTTGATCATTTTTCACTGGCTGGGCAGCAAGCCGAGCGTACCGGTCAGAGATTTCCACTACTGAGTCCAGATGGTAGAAGAAGAAGCGCTCTGACTGATAAAACCTCCGCGGGTCTTTATGAACAATGGAGTACATCCTTTTCGCCAGTCTGTTTAGTTCATACAGCTGTTTGAAGGCTCCCATCGTCCTGACCGAAAAAAATGATTTTTGCAGGCGAGCTATTTTTCTTTTGGCTTCCAACAAGTTTTTTTGAATATAAGCATATTCTTTTCGGGTCAGTCGGTTTTTCTTTAAAAAACGGTAGTCCGAGATGAGCTTGACCCCGTAGAATGTCACAAAACCGGCAAGGACCGAGATGCCCGATGAGGCAAGGAAGCTCATATCAAAGCCTAAGAACAAAATAAGCCATATAAGAACTGCTTCAGCAGTAGTAAACATTCCGAGAAAAAAAGAAAACAACGATTTCAAGCTGCATCCACTCCTGTCCAAACTTGCTTTTATCTTATATACGGTTATCGCCAGTAGAAGTTTCAATATCTTCATTATCATTATAAGGAATTCAAAGATTTATTGAAAGGCAAAGAATGTTGCTTTTCATCCATTCCTCTGTTAAAAAGAGGATTTCTGTAACTTTTACCGAAAGGTTACAGTAGGTATTATTCAAAGGAGGCTAAAAAGAATGAGTCAGCAGGAAGTGGTGATTGTTAGTGCAGTTCGGACAGCTATCGGAAGTTTTCTAGGAACATTAAAGAATACGTCAGCTCCTGATTTGGGAGCAGCAGCTATCAAAGAGGTATTAAATAGGGCAGGGGTCGAACCAGATGCTGTAGATGAGGTCATAATGGGGAATGTTCTCCAAGCCGGGCTTGGACAAAACCCTGCACGGCAAGCGGCGATGAAGGCTGGGATTCCTGAAAGCGTTTCCTCTGTGACCATTAATAAAGTGTGTGGATCTGGTTTAAAGGCCGTTCATATGGCAACACAGGCTATTTTGGCTGGTGATGCGGAAATAGTTGTTGCGGGAGGGATGGAAAGTATGTCCCAAGCACCGTACCTTTTGAATAATGGCAGGGAAGGATTCAAAATGGGCGACCAAAATCTGGTTGACAGCATGACAAGTGACGGCCTAACCTGCGTTTTTAATAATTATCATATGGGTGTCACGGCTGAAAATTTATGTGAGCAATACCATATTAGTCGAGAAGAGCAGGATGAATTTGCGGCATGGAGTCAGGAGAAAGCTGTGAAGGCGATTGAGGAAGGCAGGTTCAAAGAGGAAATTGTACCGTTTGAAATCCCGCAGAGAAAAGGCGAACCGATTGTTTTTCATACAGACGAATATCCACGCAAGGGTACGACTGCTGCAAAGCTTGCAGCTCTAAGGCCCGCTTTTAACAAGGAAGGGAGCGTCACAGCTGGTAATTCCTCCGGTATTAACGACGGAGCGGCGGCCGTTTTGGTTATATCAAGAAAAAAAGCGGATGAACTGGGCATCAAACCACTCGCTCTTATTAGCGCTAATGCAAATGCGGGGGTCAACCCAAGCTTTATGGGAATCGGTCCTGTGCCTGCTGTGAAAAAAGCGCTGCAAAAGGCCGGTATTTCAATGGAGGATATAGGACTTATTGAAGCAAATGAAGCATTTGCGGCCCAATCGCTTGCGGTGGACAGAGAGCTGGATTTTGATAAGTCCATCTTGAATGTTAACGGAGGAGCGATTGCACTTGGACATCCGATCGGGGCCAGTGGAGCGAGAATTTTAGTCACACTTCTATATGAGATGAGAAGGAGAGGAACAAAACGGGGACTTGCTACTCTTTGCATTGGCGGCGGCCAAGGAGTGGCAACGATTGTTGAACTGGCAGAACAATAATTCAAAAGGAGGTTGGGTCGGAGTGAAAACGATATTTGCGACATTTCAAGAGGCGGTGTCTGATATCAGTGATGGATC
Source organism: Bacillus norwichensis (assembly GCF_014836955.1). GTDB lineage: Bacteria > Bacillota > Bacilli > Bacillales > Bacillaceae_C > Siminovitchia > Siminovitchia norwichensis. The sequence goes on along the minus strand of NZ_JACSPV010000001.1, from coordinate 23,659 downwards.
TACCCTGATGGTTGGAGGATTTGGCCTGTGTGGGATTCCAGAAAACCTAATCATGGCACTCGTTGATAAGGGTGTGAGGGATTTAACCGTCATTTCGAATAACTGCGGAGTGGATGAATGGGGGCTTGGCCTGCTGCTTCAAAATAAGCAGATCAAAAAGATCATCGGTTCGTATGTAGGAGAGAACAAGGAGTTCGAACGTCAAGTATTGGCGGGAGAAATTGAAGTTGAACTGACTCCCCAAGGGACTCTCGCAGAAAAAATCCGGGCTGGCGGTGCAGGTATTCCAGCTTTTTATACGCCAGCCGGGGTTGGCACGCCTATTGCGGAAGGAAAGGAAATCCGAGAATTTAATGGCAAGGAGTATGTGCTGGAAGAGGCGCTGATAGCGGACTTTAGCCTTGTGAATGCTTGGAAAGGTGATAGGATGGGCAATCTTGTCTACAGAAAGACTGCCCGAAATTTCAATCCAATGATTGCAGCAGCAGGAAAAGTTACCATCGCCCAGGTTGAAAATCTTGTAGATATTGGTGAACTTGATCCGGGTCAGATCCATACCCCGAGTATTTATGTGCAGGGATTGATACAAGGAGAACTTGAGAAGAGGATTGAAAGACGAACAGTCAGTTCACGGACGGTTAATTCATAGAATGGGGGTGTCAAATTGAGTAAGGCTACTGTAAGGGAAAAGATTGCAAAAAGAGCAGAAAAAGAAATAAAGAGCGGATATTATGTGAACCTTGGTATTGGAATGCCAACTCTTGTGGCCAACTATATCTCAGACAACAAACAGGTGGTACTCCAGTCGGAAAATGGTCTGCTCGGAATCGGGCCCTATCCTACAGAATTCGAGGTGGATGCCGATCTAATCAACGCAGGAAAAGAAACGGTGACCGCTATTTCGGGGGCTTCCTATTTTGACAGCGCCGAATCGTTTGCCATGATTAGAGGAGGACATGTGAATCTGGCGATCTTGGGCGGAATGGAAGTTTCAAAGTCTGGCGATCTTGCGAATTGGATGATCCCCGGTAAAATGATCAAAGGCATGGGAGGAGCAATGGATCTTGTTCATGGCGCAGGAAAAATCATCGTTATCATGGAGCATGTCAACAAAAGCGGCGAACCGAAAATCCTAAACGAATGTGTTCTGCCTTTGACAGGGAAGCGAGTCGTGGATCGGATTATCACGGATCGTGCAGTCATAGATGTAACGCAAGCAGGATTGATATTAAAGGAAGTGGCTACGGGCTATTCAGTTGAGGACATTCAACAATCAACGGAACCGGAGCTGACTGTAAGTAAAGATATTATGATGGAAGCATACTAGGAATCGGGCCTGGTGGTGCTAGAACCAGGCCTTTTACTCTACAAGATCTTCGTATAACTTCTAGCTCCAATGTACGGGACGCTAAGCCACTGAATCGGAGGCCTGAGTCCATCTGCGCAAGAGAGTGTTCTCCACTCTCTAGCAATCTATTTTTTCGTTTTTTTCAATCCTTTTACTTTTAAAAAATAAGAAAATCTCTTCTTTTGTAATCTTCATTTGTTTCGCCTCATGCAACAGTAAAACCCATTCGTCATCAAGATAACTAAGGTATTGATTGCCCCCTTTATCATCTACCATTGGGCTATTCTCCTTTATAAAAATTCATCTTTTCTTATGGCGGTTTTTAAAACGAATGAATTCATAGTATTCCAGAAAATCTTCTTTCCTCATCCCGGCGTGTATTGCTTTTTGCACCAGCAATTGCCATTCTTGGTCTAATTTGATCTCCTTTTGAGTGCTTTCCTGCAAAAGCTGCTCAACCGAAATACCGAGAGGGCGGGCGATTTTGGAGAGGACTTGCAAAGAAGGATTTTTTTGCATATCCCGTTCTATATAGCTTAGATATGATTTTGATATGCCAGCCTTTTCAGCAAGTTTGGAGAGAGAGTACCCCCTTTCTTCCCTGATCTCCTTAATATAAAGCCCAATCACAGAACACAACCCCCTTTCGATCGTTATGTTCATTATAAGGAACGATTCGTTCTCTATAAAGTCGGATAATAGTAAGTAAAAACGAGAAAACAGTTGTATTTGAAAGAAAAACGTTCTTAATTGAGAAAATACAGTGGAAATCGAGCTTTTTAATAGGAGCAAAAACTATGAAAGATGAAATAAGAGCGAAGAGGGTAAAACGCAGTGCAATTTAAGCATACTGTCTACTCTAAACTAATACTGTCTATAATCCGGCAAATATTGTCTAGAAAGAAAAAAACTATCTGCATCCAAGAAGTACTATCCGAAAAGCCTAAAATGCAAATTCAGTTGGAGACAACGGTCTTCCTTCAGTGTTCTCAAACTATGAGGCGGCATTCTAAATAAAATAAAAAACGCCCAGACGAGATTTTCGTCATGGAACGCTTATTTGTTCTTCATTTTCCATTTATTGAATTCCAGAAATTCGCGGAATTCTTCTTTTGTAATACCTGAAGACATTGCTTCGTGAACGAGCTCTTCCCAATCGTGATCCAACTCGATTTTACCTGTTTCTCCATGAAGGAGAACTTGGACAGGGACGTCTAACACAGATGAAAGTTTTTCGAGTATTTGAATAGAAGGATTGGATTGGATATTGCGCTCAATCGAACTTAAATAGGATTTGGCAATGTCAGCTCTGTCCGCCAATTCAGATAGTGATAATTTTTTTTGAAGGCGATAATCTTTTATTCGTTGACCTATCATATACACCGTCACCTACTCTTCGCCCATTATAACATAAATTAATAGGTTATGAATAGAGCAAAATTCCCGATTGAAGGGTCATGATTATGTACTAAAGACGTTCCCTAAAAAATTCCTTAATCTCCTGGGGACTGATTCCTGCGCTTAGCGCAGACAATATGAGCTCTACCCATTCTTCGTCCAGTTTCTCCGGCTTTATTACGACTGATTTTTTCATTGTTACCTCCCATAAATACGGAATGTATTCGGGTAACCCAGCTACCATAGTTCATTAATGAACCTTAGGCCTGTGGCTTTGCGTCTCTGACTTTCGAACAGATTTGCCTTTTTCACTCAGTGTGAACTTAGTATAAGCGTTTCCAAAGTCATAGTCCTGAAAAAATTGTCGTTGACAAGAAGAGGCTAAACAAAACAGATACTCACTCATCAACAGAAAAACCTGTCGATTTAGCTCAGAAAAGTCCAATGAAAGGAATAAGTAAGTCGTTATGCCCATTATAGTAAAATATGTTTATAAAATATATGTAGAATTGTAAGTAAAAAAGTAAAAGTTTGGCGAACGATCATTTCTATAGATGGGATGTATAGCGACTTTGGCGTGTAACCATTTGTAAAAAAGCCAGTTCTTCTTTTGTCAGGGCCATTGAGTTTACTGCTCGGGCGTTGTCTTTTACCTGCTCAATGGTGCTGGCTCCTGTTACAACAGCGGCAACGGCTTTATTGGCTAAATTGAATTGTAGCGCCAGTTCATTCAGAGACCTTTCTCCATGTAAAAGTCTAGCTTGAATGCTTTCTATGAGTTCTTTTATCTCATTTGAAGAGTAGTCAAGATATTCTTTCCCTTCCCATTGTTCTTCTTTAATGCCCAGTATTTTATCGCTTAATAAGCCTTTCGCCACAGACCCTCTTGTTACAACACTGATCTCATTATCATCCAGTAAACCCATGACTTCTTCTGGGCGTCTGTCGAAAAGGTTGTATTGCATCATAACACTTACAATGGAAGAACGGTCTACGTATTCACGAATGACGTTGGGTCTGATGGAGGAAATGCCATAATAGCGAATGAAACCTTCGGATTTTAATTCCTCAAAAGCTTCAATTGTTTCATCAATTGGGTCATCGATAGTTCCGCCGTGCAGCTGGTATAGGTCAATATAATCCGTACGAAGGCGTTTGAGACTCTTTTTTACTGCTTCTTTAATATATTTTTTAGAAGGGTCCCAGCTCCAATCGTCCTTATTTTCTGCCCAACGATTTCCAACTTTTGTGGCTATGACTACTTGATCACGTTTGGAAGAGAGGACTTTCCCAACTATTTCTTCATTTACACCGTAATTGTATAAATCGGCGGTATCAAAATAATTAACACCTTCATCCAAAGCTGTTTTTATAATTTCTTCAGCAGTGCCCGAATCGGTTCCTAAAGACATGCATCCCAGACCCATTTTTGATACTGATAAATCCGATTTTCCCAGTCTGCGTTTCTCCATATAAATCCCGCCTTTCTTTGTTTTTCTATTTTATCTGAAGTTGGCGGAGTTATTCAACCATTGTGCAGGCTTCTATCCAGTCTTTTACAAGTTTATGTTGCTTTGCATATTTTCGAAGCAAGCCTTGAATTTCCCATGCCTTCCCAATCAAAATAATGCGATCTTCACTAATGTTCAATCTCATCATGATCCCTCCCTGATGTATGGTAAAATGTATGATGATCAGCAAATGAAATAGAACAGGGAGCTGAGCATAGTGAATAAGTTTGAAGAGAAAACAGTAAACACGGAACCCATTTTTGAAGGGAAAATCATCAGTGTACAAGTAGATGAAGTGGAACTTCCAAACGGAGAGCTGGCAAAGCGTGAGATTGTTCGCCATCCCGGCGCTGTTGGTCTGATTGCATTAACTGATGAAAATAAAATAGTCATGGTGGAACAATATAGAAAGCCGTTAGAAAGATCTTTGTTGGAAATTCCAGCGGGAAAATTGGAGCCAGGAGAAGAACCAGCGGTCACTGCGGAAAGGGAGCTTGAGGAGGAAACTGGGTATCGCGCAGGCAAAATGGAGTATATTTCCTCTTTTTATACGTCGCCCGGTTTTGCGAATGAAATCATTCATCTTTATTTGGCGACTGAATTGGAGAAGGTAGAAAATCCGGCAGATGGTGATGAAGATGAATTTATTGAGCTAATGGAACTTTCGCTTGAAGAGGCACTTGAGTGTATCAAGAATGAAAGGATTTATGATGCCAAAACTGTTTTTGCCGTCCAATTCTTGCAGCTAATGGAGAAAAAATGATATGAACCAGTATTTTGTGGACATGCACATTCATATAGGCAGGACTTTTACAGGAAAACCGGTAAAAATCACTGCAGCTAAAAGCTTGACTTTGACCAATATCCTGCAAACAGCCAAATTTCCTAAAGGACTTGATATTGTTGGAGTAATTGATTGTCATTCCCCTGAAGTCATGGCAGAAATGGAACAGCTCCTTCAAGAAAGCCGTTTAATAGAAATGGCAGAGGGCGGTTTCCAATTTGAGAATGAAGTGACATTAATACCAGGAACGGAAATGGAAGTTCTGGATGAAAGCTGTAATGGCCCGATTCATTTGCTTGCCTATTTCCCGGGTTTTAAACAGCTTAGGGAATTTTCCAACTGGCTTTCGACGCGTGTAACGAACCTTCAACTGAGCACACAGAGGGTATATGAAACAGCTGTGAATATCCAAGAGAAAGTAAAATCTTTAGACGGTTTGTTCATTCCTGCTCATGTTTTTACACCTTTTAAAAGTCTTTACGGAAAAGGTGTGAAGCAATCGTTGAAGGAAGTTCTGAATCCAACATTAATAGATGGTGTGGAACTAGGACTCAGCTCTAACACAATGATGGCTGACCAGATCAGTGAACTAAATGGATTTACGTTCCTATCGAATTCCGACGCGCATTCTCTGCCCAAAATGGCCAGAGAATATCAGAAAATGACTCTTGAAGCCCCAACCTTCGAGGCGGTTAAAAAAGCCTTGCATGGTTCAGGAGGAAATAAAATCGACGAAAATTATGGCTTAAATCCTTTTTTGGGTAAATATTACCGAACAGTATGCGCCAAGTGTTTCACAATGAAACAAGGAGACATATGTGCCCATTGCGGTTCGAAGAAATTTACAAAAGGAGTTTCCGAAAGAATCGCAGAGTTGGCGGATCATGATAGCAAACCTCCTGTAAGACCACCGTATATCCATCAAGTGCCGCTCGATTTTTTACCTGGATTGGGGACGAAAACAAGGGAGAAACTATACAGCTATTTCGGATCCGAAATGAATATTCTGCATCAGGTTTCTGAGGCCGAATTGAAAAGTGTACTGAAGGAAGGACTGGCGGATTTGATTGTGAAAGCCAGATCAGGGGATATGGTGCTGGTAGAAGGTGGGGGAGGGCGCTACGGAAAAGTTGCGAAATGATAGATAATTCTAACTTGAAAATGATAGAGAAACGAGTCATATGCATAGCTTTTACCTCATAAGATGTATCAATCGCAGGACAGGGGGAAGCAGCATATGCGGAAAAAAATGTATACTAGCTATATCACACGACACATTCGAACCTATTCTTCTATCTATTCATTTATCATGGTATTGTTTATTATGGGGATCATTTTTGGAGCGGTCATTGTCAATAGTCTATCAATTGCGCAGAAGGAAGATCTGTTTCATTACTTGAATCATTTTTTTGGACAAGTGGCTGATGGAAAAACGGGGCAGGCGGAAGATTTGCTAAAGCTAAGCTTCTTCCATAATGTCAAATTCATCGGGTTGATGTGGGTGCTTGGAATTTCCATTATCGGTTTTCCATTAATTTTAATCCTGTTGTTCTTAAAAGGGGTCGTTGTCGGATTTTCGGTCGGCTTCCTTGTAAATCAAATGGGCTGGCATGGATTGCTGCTTGCTTTTGTGACTTTGCTGCCACAAAATCTGCTGTTTATACCTATATATATATTTATTGCTGTTATCTCGACAGCATTCTCAATTAAACTCATGAGGAAAATTTTTATAAGACAGGGTTTCTCCTTTCATTTTGTTCCAGAGTTTGCGCGATATTTTATGTCTTTTATCGCGGCAATGGCTGTCATCACACTAGCTGCCAGTATTGAAGCATTTATTGCACCGGCATTGATGAAATCCATTATCGTGTCGATTACTAAATGATAATGACTTTCAAGTAGAAACCTCCCATTTTTATAATGATTTTAATTTGATTATTGTACACTGTCTGTTATAATAAAAGGGATAGTGGCGAGGGAGGATTGTTTGATGGAAAGTCGCATTAATCGTATTAAGAAACAACTGCATTCCGCAAGCTATAAGCTTACTCCCCAGCGTGAAGCCACGGTTAGGGTGTTGCTTGAATATGAGGAAGATCATTTGAGTGCGGAAGATGTCTATTTGCTTGTTAAGGATAAGTCTCCAGATATCGGCTTGGCAACAGTATATAGGACCCTCGAGCTTTTGACCGAGTTGAAAGTGGTCGACAAAATTAATTTTGGAGACGGGGTTTCCAGATATGATTTGCGACAGGAAGGTGCCGATCATTTCCATCACCACCTGATATGTATTGAATGTGGTTCGGTGGATGAGATTCAGGAAGATCTTCTCGGAGATGTTGAGAAAAAAGTTGAACATGATTTTAATTTTAAAGTTAAAGACCACAGGCTGACATTTCACGGCATTTGTTGGCGCTGTCACGATAAAGTGGAGAATGAACGGGAAGAACCGTCAGCCAGCAAAAAGAAATGAAATGTGAACACCCATCCTCTATAAGGTACAGAGGATGGGTGTTTTGGTTGTTTAGGCAATTATTTACGTCCAGGGTTTAGCACCCATCAGCAGACTTCACTCATTCTGCGCTAAGTCAACACCGGTGTACAGGAAGTACTAGTGCAAGCGAAGTGACAGGATGAGGCGGCCTTCATCGAGTTGTCCAGTTGCGAGTGCCATCCGGCGTAAGAATCAAGGCATGTGGAAGTTTATTCAGGAAGAATATGCATCTACGGCATAGCTTATTCCACGAAGTTTTTCATAATGTATTGAAAGGAGCAGCTAAGGAATCCACTCATCAACATTCGCCTTGCCTTGTCACCTAAAGCAAGGCTATGCACCTTTCGCTTTTCTTACAAGATTCTCCTCTTACATCAATAATCATCTCTGATATGTATAAATCCGGGCATTTATTGCATATCATGTATTACTGGTACAAGCAGTCTGAATACTTGAAAAGGGTTTGATGAAGATGAGGAATGCGGCTAAGGTGATTCTCCAGATGCTGAGGGTGTTTCTGCTTTTTGGAGCATGTACGATTATGTTTTACTATGGTATTATATGGGTTAGTCAGGAGTATGAAAATTATCGGAGATATGACGAGCCTGAGGGAACAGCCGTCAAAGTAATTCAGCAACATAAAAGTGATGCGGAGAGCGACTGGTTCTCTCGCCTGTTGTTTTTTTATTCAAATGGGGAGTAGAAAAGAATATGAAAGACCGTCTGCAAGATTTTATTCATTTTATGATTGTGGAAAAAGGATTATCTCAAAACACGATAAAGGCTTATGAACGTGATTTGGTGAACTATCTTACCTATATTCAAAACATGTTGAAAATTACTTGTTTTGATGACGTTACTCGTATGCACATCATACAATTTTTGGGACAGCTAAAAGGTGAAGGCAAATCTAGCAGGACGCTTGCCCGGCATATTGCATCGATCCGTTCCTTCCACCAGTTTCTATTACGGGAAAAGGTTGCCGGGCATGATCCTACTATACATATTGAAACGCCTCAGCAAGAAAAGAATTTACCGAAAGTCCTTTCTGTATCAGATGTACAGGCTCTTCTTGAAGCTCCTGATCTGTCCACTCCTTTTGGCATTCGCGACAAAGCGATGCTTGAGCTTTTGTACGGGACAGGTACACGGATCAGTGAGCTCCTTGATTTAAACCTTGATGACATCCATCTTACTATTGGTTTTGTCAGATGCAGAGGAAAGGGGAATAAGGAAAGAATTATTCCTATAGGGGCAGAGGCAACCAAAGCGATTGAAAGATATTTAAAAGATGTCAGGCCAAAGCTGCGAAAAGACAAGAACAGAACAGATGCCTTATTTTTAAATCATCATGGCAAGCGGCTCACAAGGCAAGGTTTTTGGAAAAATTTAAAAAAGCTTGCATCCAAGGCAAATATTGAAAAGGAATTGACGCCGCACACGTTAAGGCATTCGTTTGCAACTCACCTGCTTGAAAATGGTGCGGACTTGCGGGCTGTCCAAGAAATGTTGGGCCATGCAGATATTTCAACTACACAAATATATACGCATGTATCCAAATCAAGATTAAAAGATGTATACAAACAGTATCATCCTCGTGCCTAGGACCGCTACTCAAAGCGGTTTTTTTAACGTTTGCAAATAGGTATGATACGATTAGACATTATTAGCTTTGATTTCGGAGGGATGATTATGGGAAGTTCTTCATTTAAACGAGTTCATTTAATCGTACTGGATTCTGTGGGAATCGGTGAAGCACCGGATGCGAAGGATTTTGACGATAGCGGTGCAGATACCTTAGGGCATATTGCAAAAAAAGTAGATGGATTGAATATGCCGAATATGGAGGAACTCGGTTTATCTAATATCAGGGAAATAAAAGGGATAGAGAAGGCCAAAAAGCCACTCGCTTTTTTTACGAAGATGCAAGAGGCATCAAAAGGAAAAGACACACTGACTGGCCATTGGGAAATCATGGGCCTCATTACCACCCAGCCTTTTAAAGTGTTTCCAAAAGGATTTCCAGAATTATTAATCTCACGTCTCGAAGAGGCTTCAGGAAGGAAGGTCATAGGAAATATTCCTGCGAGCGGAACGGAAATCATTGAACAACTTGGTCCTGAACAAATGAAAACCGGAGCGTTAATTGTCTATACATCTGCAGACTCTGTTTTGCAGATTGCCGCTCATGAAGAGATCATTCCGCTGGAGGAGCTGTACAGTATTTGCGAAAAGGCGAGAGAGCTGACCCTTGCTGAAGAATATAAGGTAGGCAGAGTAATTGCACGACCGTTTATCGGTTCTCCAGGCAATTTTCAGCGTACAGCCAATCGCCATGACTATGCCCTGAAACCATTTGATCGGACCGTGATGAATGAGCTGACTTCCAATAAACTTGATGTTATCGCCATTGGGAAAATTCATGATATATATGACGGCGAAGGGATTACGGAGTCTATCAGGACTCAGTCCAACATGGATGGCATGGATAAACTGATTCGAATAATGGAAAAAGATTTCACAGGCCTCAGCTTTATTAATCTCGTTGATTTTGATGCGAAATTTGGTCATAGACGGGATCCGGAAGGGTATGGAGCTGCATTGGAACAGTATGATGCTCGGCTACCTGAGGTTTTTGAAAGAATGCGAGAGGACGATTTATTGATTATTACAGCAGATCACGGGAATGACCCTATGCATCATGGGACTGATCATACAAGGGAATATGTACCTCTACTTGTATATTCCAAACGTTTTAATGGCGGTGGGGAGCTGCCAATCAGGAAAACATTTGCTGATGTCGGTGCAACAATAGCACATAACTTCGGTATAGGTTGGAAGGGTGCTGGAGAGAGCTTCCTTTCTGAATTAACAATTGAAAAGTGAAAAAGTGATAGACCTTACGGGAATTGAGCCGCGGGGTCTTTCTTTTTATCTTTGAGTTGGTCCGTATGAGTGAGCATTTTTGAATATTTCTCTCTACATTAATAACAGTTTTTCGTAACAGGAAAAAAGCCGGTACATTAAAGAAAAGAGCATATAAAAAAATATTCATATACTCGTCTGTCTGATGATTTGTGTTTACGAATTATTGTGGGAACGACTAGCATGCTATCTAATTTAAAAAAATTCCAATCATCTGTTAGGATTGGAACTTTTTTATTGTCTAAATTCCTTGGCAAGAGGAGGCGGTGAAAGGGTCACAAGTCAATAGTAAGATGAGATCCACTGTAAGGTTCGATATTTTCTGCCATGTTTGACATATTGTGGTTAAAGCTGAGTACTTTTTTTATAAAAAACAAAAGTATAAAAAAACCTTTCCGGGAGACAATGGTGATAGTTGGTAAACATTACCGTTTTTTTATCATACAAATGGAGGGGTTCGGATGAAAAAGTTAGCTGGTATATTTTTTCCTTTCTTGCTTATATTCTCATTGACAATACAGCCAGTATCGGCGGAGGAGAAGCAAAAAGAATTGTCAGAAGATTCTCGGTCGGCAATTTTAATAGAAAGGGATACAGGAAAGGTTCTGTATGACAAAAACAGCGATGAAAAACTGCCGCCAGCTTCGATGACAAAGGTAATGACCATGCTTCTTATCATGGAGGCGCTGGATAGCGGACAGATATCCATGAAAGAAAAAGTACGGGCGAGTGATTATGCAGCTTCGATGGGTGGATCGCAGATTTTTCTTGAACCTGGAGAAGAGATGACGGTAAAGGAAATGCTTCTTGGAATTGCCATTGCTTCAGCCAACGACGCTTCGGTGGCGATGGCCGAAAAAATATCAGGAAGTGAAGAAGCCTTCGTTGCGAAAATGAATGAACGAGCAAAAGAATTGGGCTTGAAAAACACCAAATTCCAAAATACGACAGGCTTGACCGCAAAGGGTCACTACAGTACCGCTCATGATATGGCTGTTATGGCCAAGGAACTACTGAAACATGAACAAATCACTGATTTTACAAAGCTATATGAATCTTATTTAAGAGAAGACTCGAAGAAAAAATTCTGGCTTGTTAATACGAACAAACTGGTTCGATTTTATCCTGGGGTCGATGGCTTGAAAACAGGTTTTACAAGTGAGGCGAAGTACTGTCTTACAGTCACAGCGAAAAAAGATGGTATGCGTGTTATTGCCGTTGTCTTTGGTGCCCCGACATCTAAAAGCAGAAATGACCAGATTGCCAAGATGCTTGACTACGCTTTTTCACAGTATGCTACTCACCCCCTTTATAAAAAAGGAGAGAATCTCGGAAAAGTCAAAGTGAGCAAAGGGAATATCAAAGAGATTCATGCAGAGACTGGCGAGCCGGTTTCCCTATTGACCAAAAAGGGAGACAAAGCTGAAGATTTCACTACTGAAGTGAAGCTGGATAAAAATTTGAAAGCCCCTGTAAAAAAAGGTGAAAAAGTGGGAAAGATCGTGATTCAAAAAGACGGCAAGAAATTGGCTGAATCGACCTTGGTTGCAGAGAAGACCGTTAAGAAAGCTTCTTGGTGGCAGCTTTACAAGAGATCATTCGGACTGTTTACGCAGTCAAAATGATGAAAATTCAATAAGATTAGCGAATCGGTTCTAGTTTTGTCATGAAGAAGGATTCGGGTGCATAGAGGTAGAATTGAATCCCTATACGACATATAAGGAGGCTGTGCATGTGGGATTGAAGATTGATATGGAAGTAAAGCAAGATGTTCTATGCATCCGGCTTTCCGGCGAACTGGACCATCATACGGCGGAAAATTTACGTGAACAAATTACTAGGGAAATGAAAACTCACGATATTTTGCACATTGTCCTGAACTTGGAGAAGCTATCCTTTATGGATAGTTCTGGTCTTGGGGTAATCCTCGGGAGATATAAGCAAATTAAATTGAAGAGGGGAGAGATGGTTGTTTGTGCCATTTCTCCGCCAGTCAAACGGCTATTTGAAATGTCTGGTTTATTCAAAATCGTCCGCTTGGAGTCTTCTGAAAAATTTGCACTTGAAAGATTGGGGGTTGCCTGATAATGAGAAACGAGATGCAAATTCAGTTCAGTGCGCTCAGCCAAAATGAATCATTTGCCCGTGTGACAGTTGCTGCATTTATCGCTCAATTAGATCCGACCATGGATGAGTTGACGGAGATCAAGACAGTAGTGTCTGAAGCTGTTACAAACGCGATCATACACGGTTACGAGCAAAATCCTGCAGAAGTTGTTTATATTTCAGCGGTCATTGAGGATGGAAAGGTCGACCTTGTGATCAAAGATACAGGAGTTGGCATTCCGAATATTGATGAGGCAAGACAGCCGTTATTTACAACAAAACCCGAAATGGAACGTTCTGGCATGGGTTTTACAATTATGGAAAATTTCACTGACCATTTGGAAATACAATCCCACCCTGGGACAGGCACAACCATACGTTTAGTCAAGCATTTAACGAAAAATAAAGCGTTGTGCAATTAAGGAGCCGCGCCTATGGATGTGGAACTTAAAAAAGACTCAAACACATCATTTCTAAAAGACGACGAAGTAAAGGAATATATTAGGAAAAGCCAAAATGGTGACCAAGAAGCCCGAGATATTCTTGTTGAGAAAAACATGAGGCTTGTCTGGTCAGTCGTTCAGCGCTTTCTTAATAGAGGCTATGAACCTGATGACTTATTTCAGATCGGAAGCATCGGTTTGTTGAAATCCGTTGACAAGTTTGACTTATCTTATGATGTCAAATTTTCAACCTATGCCGTTCCGATGATAATTGGTGAAATTCAAAGGTTCATCCGCGATGACGGAACAGTAAAGGTAAGCCGTTCTTTAAAGGAATTGAGCAATAAAATCCGAAGGTCCAAGGATGAACTCACGAAGAAGTATGGGAGAGTGCCCACTGTTTCAGAAATTGCAGAGCATCTCGATGTTCCCTTAGAAGATGTGATTATGGCCCAGGACGCAGGGAGAACTCCGGCGTCCATACATGAAACCGTTTATGAAAATGATGGTGACCCCATTACGTTAATGGATCAGCTGGCGGATCAAAACGAGCATAAATGGTTCGATAAAATCGCTCTTGAAGAAGCGATACGCGGGCTCGATGAACGGGAAAGGCTTATTGTCTACCTGAGATATTATAAAGATCAGACACAGTCTGAGGTAGCAAAGCGTCTGGAAATTTCACAAGTGCAAGTTTCCAGGTTGGAAAAGAAAATACTTGAACAGATGAAAGAGCGTATGGATACCACTTAGCTGTTGGTGATCCATACGTTTTTTTTCGTAAGGTATGGAAATCATATTACTTTATATCGCGTTCAGCTCTTATTAAAAATGAAGGGTCAGCTTCCTATAAATAATGAATGGCTGGAATGTAATGTAGCATAATAAAAAATACATAAACAACATGCAGGATGTGGAATGATGGAGAATACGGTTTACATTCAAATGAAGCGCCGTTTGACAATTAACAAGGGCTCCGGTATGAAGCTCGGGGAGATGGCACAAATCATTGTACCAGATGGAATGAAGGACTTGTATCAAATGGTAGTGCTTCCCGAGACTTCTGATATACAAAAAAAATTTATTGTTTTAGATGTTATGACAGTGATCAATAAAATAACGAGCCGATATCCCGATTCAGATATTCAAGTGATTGGACCATCGGAAACAATCATTGAATTATTGGAAAAAAGGAAGAAAGTACCTTCCTTTTTATTTGTTCTTGTGTGGTTGCTTCTTTTTGTTGGGTCCGGGCTGGCCATTATGAACTTCCATGAGGAAACAAGTATGCAGACAATGCATCAAAAAATCTACTGGATGATGACGGGAAAAATAAATACCACTCCGTATATTGTCCAGATTCCTTATTCGCTTGGCCTTGGGCTGGGTATGATTCTGTTTTTTAATCATTTGTTCAAGAAAAGGATCAACGAAGAGCCGAGTCCTTTGGAAATAGAAATGTTTAATTACCAGCAAGACCTTGATCAGTACGTGGTTTTGAATAAACACAAAGAAAGTACGAAATACAGTGATGATCATTAAAGCCATTGCAGTCATATTTACAGGCCTTTCTGGAGGCGTGGCTGTTGGTATAGGGTTTGTTGCATTTTTGACTGTACTTGGCGTGATTCCGCGGCTGACACAGCTTACGAAAACTGGTGACTATATACGATATTATGAATGGGCAGTAGTTATTAGTGTGGTTTTAAGCAGTTTTGCGGATTTGAATAACTTTTCATTTCCAATTGGCGCTGGCATTTTGATCCCGATAGGATTTTCCAGTGGCATTTTTATCGGCATGCTTGCGGCGGCTCTTACCGAAGTCCTCAATGTGCTGCCAATTTTATCAAAGAGGATAGGGATGGAAGGGGCGCTTATCAGCCTGCTTATGGCTCTAGTCATTGGAAAACTAGCGGGTTCTTTATTCCAATGGTTGGTTTTTGTGAATTTTTGAAGCTATTTGTAGAGGAGCTGCCATGATGAAAAAAAAATTAGGAAATAACTTTAAAAAGATTCCTGAAGACCTTCGCCTCGTTGAGCAGTATTTCAAAGATAGGGTCGGTCTGGGAACAAGCTGTGATATTGGCCAGCGGAAACTGGTCATATTAAAGACTAATGTGCAAATGTATTATGTGAATGGCCTTTGTGATACGGAGTTTATCATTGAATTAATTAAAGAGCTTGTTAATTTAAATGATCATGAGCGGCCTTCAAAAAATGTTTTTGACATCATCCAAAACAGGCTTGTACATGAATCAATTGAAATCGTAGAAACCCTCGATGAAGTAACTGATCAGGTATTGTCCGGATTGACGGCAATTTTTATAGAAGGTGAAGAGTCAGCACTGATAGTTGACGTACGGAGCTATCCAGGAAGGCAGCCGGAGGAGCCAGACACTGAAAAAGTGGTCAGAGGATCCAGGGATGGCTATGTGGAAAATATCATTATTAATACTGCATTGACAAGAAGAAGGATTAGAGATGAGAATTTAAGATTTGAAATGTATAAAGTTGGTGAACGTTCGAAAACGGATATTGCGATTGGCTATATTAAAGATGTGGCAAATCCGCAATTAATCGAAACGATCCGGAAAGAGATCTCTAGCATAGATATTGATGGGATCGCCATGGCGGATAAGACAATAGAAGAGTATTTAATGAAACAGGGCTATAACCCTTACCCACTTGTCCGATTTACAGAAAGAGCAGATGTTGGGGCCATCCACCTTTTGGAGGGGCATGTACTAATTTTTATCGATACGTCCCCCAGCGTGATGATTACTCCGGCAACTTACTTTCACCATGTTCAGCACGCTGAAGAGTACCGTCAGTCCTCCGCTGTTGGAACATTCGTTCGCTGGACGAGGTTTTTAGGGATTTGGGCATCGATCTTTTTATTACCGCTTTGGTTTCTTTTTGTATTAGAGCCGTCGCTTTTGCCTGAAAATCTTGCATATATTGGGCCAAATAAAGAATCGGACATCCCGCTGATTATCCAATTGCTCATTGCTGATTTAGGGATAGAGTTCTTAAGAATTGCAGCTATTCATACTCCTACACCGCTCTCGACGGCAATGGGATTGATTGCAGCGGTATTAATTGGACAGATTGCAGTGGATGTTGGTTTGTTCCATTCAGAAGTAATTCTGTATGTATCTATTGCTGCGATTGGGACATTTTCTACTCCGAGCTATGAATTGAGTGTTGCAAATAAGATCTTCAGAATGCTTCTATTGATTGCCGTTGCTTTATTTAAATTGCCGGGATTCATAATAGGATGCACGCTTTATGCTTTGTATTTGATATCGCTGCGCCCATTAAATGCACCTTACATGTGGCCGTTAATTCCATTTAATCCGATAGCTCTTTTCCAAGTGCTTGTCAGAAGACCTGTTCCAGGAAGCAGGCTTAGGCCAAGCATTGTCCATCCGCGAAACCGATTTCGCCAGCCAGAGAACAAGCCGTGACAGACCGTTGCTAAAAGGCATAAAATATGTTAAAGTAATGCTTACTTATTTTTGGCGACGTCATCTGCTAATATCTGATTACTTTGTTAAAAGGAAACAGAGTTTTTTGTGAATACTCGGATATTGTATAACATATTTCGCTTTATCTAGCTTCAGCGCCCCAGCGACCAACAAATATTTGCGCTCCTTTCTTCGAAAAAACTGGATTTAGAGCACTTTACCATTCGTGCTGTTATTTCCGGAGTGCTTGGTTTGTATGTCGTCAAAAGGGCGCTTGCGCTTTTCTTAAGTGTTGGCTTTGTAATGTGTTGATAGGCTGGCACCTTTAGCTGTTCTGATTTTTAGTTTGGAGGGAAAAAGATGTACTTACATGGAACGGCATCAGTCAATGAAAAAGGCCATCTTGAAATTGGCGGATGCGACACGGTGGAATTGGTTGAGAAATACGGCACACCTTTATATGTGTATGATGTGGAGTTAATCAAAAATCGGGCGCGTGCCTTTAAAAAGATGTTTGAAAAGAATGGAGTTAAATCGCAGGTTGCTTATGCGAGCAAAGCGTTCTCGTCCGTAGCGATGTTTCAGCTTGCCCATGAAGAGGGACTTTCTTTAGATGTGGTATCTGGAGGAGAATTGTACACTGCGGTAGCTGCAAAATACCCAGTAGAGAAAATTCATTTTCATGGGAATAATAAGAGTGAAGAAGAATTGGAAATGGCTTTGGATTATAAAATCGGTTGTATCGTAGTCGATAATTTCCATGAACTTCATATGCTTCATCATCTTTGTCAGGAAAGAAAACAAAGCGTGAATATTTTGCTTCGTGTGACACCTGGTATTGAGGCACATACCCATGACTATATCCTTACTGGCCAGGAAGATTCAAAATTTGGGTTTGATTTGGAAAACGGCCAAGCGGAAACTGCACTTGCCGTCTCTTTGGACAGCGAGTATTTGAATTTGCTAGGAATCCATTGTCATATTGGTTCGCAGATTTTTGAAACGGTTGGATTTTTGATGGCTGCAAGAAAAGTTCTGGAGAAACTAAGCAATTGGAATGAAGCACATGGATTTGTCCCTCAGGTTCTAAACCTCGGCGGAGGCTTTGGAATTCGTTACACGGAGGAGGATTCTCCGCTTTCTCCTGAGCAGTACGTTGAAGAAATGATTTTTGAAGTGAGAAAAGAAACAGAACGGTTATCGCTCCCGATGCCGGAAATTTGGATAGAGCCGGGGAGATCGCTTGTTGGTGATGCCGGTACAACACTTTATTCGATCGGTTCCCAAAAAACTGTGCCAAATGTAAGAAAATATGTTGCGATAGACGGCGGCATGAGCGATAATATCAGGCCAGCTTTATATGATGCTAAATACGAAGCAGTACTTGCCAACAGACCGCTTGACCAGCAAGATGAAGTTGTGTCGATTGCAGGAAAATGCTGTGAATCCGGAGATATGCTAATTTGGGATCTTCCATTGCCAGAGCCGGGAACAAATGATATTTTGGCTGTCTTTTGTACAGGAGCTTATGGCTATTCTATGGCGAATAATTATAATCGGATTCCAAGACCGCCAGTTGTGTTCGTAGAAAATGGAAAAAGCCGTATCGTTATCAAAAGAGAAACGTATGAGGACCTTGTCCGACTTGATATCCCGCTCAGTGAAAAATCAACCATATAGGCTTTTGTAAATGGACAAACATTTGCGTTAAATCATGAATATCGGTAAAATGGTCGGTGTTGGATTTAACTTTATTTAGCAGAAGTATCCGACTTCTGTAAGTGGTGAGATGAATGTGAATGCCTATTGGTATTTCGTTCAGCGGGGATTCAAACCCAGGCTGAATAAAGTTAAAGCCTCTGGCGGATGCCACAGATTTTTAGTGGAATTTTATCGAGCGAAAGCTCGATGAAATCTGGGTGCAAATACGCCAAGGAGCATTTGATTACTATTTTTATATAACTGATCATTATATTGGTGGGAGTGTTTGTTTTTGCGCAAAAACAACATTATTTTATTTGCTATTCTATTTGGCATGGCGTTTGTATGGGGATTGATTTATTGGCTTTTTATTGTGCCGAATAAATGAAATACTATTCGAAATAAAAATGATGAGGGGTAAATGATGTTAATTCGCTATAAAAAAGCCTTTGAAAAAATTGCAATGGGTCTTCTATCGTTCATGCCGAATGAAAAAGACTTAAAGAAGCTGCAGCAAACAATGAAACAATATGAAGAAGGCGATAATTGGCAGCTTTACCTGTGGAAAGCAGAAGATGATATCATTGGATTAATTGGTGCAGTCATTGAAGACGACACGATTGAGATCCAGCATATTTGTGTCAATCCTTCTCATCGACATGAAGGAATAGGGAAAAGTATGGTAAAAGCAATGAAACAGCTCCATGAGGACAAAAAGCTGCGCCCAACAGAAGAGACATTGGCATTTTTTGAAAAATGTTGCTTCTTGAATGAAGAAAACCCGGATGATTAATGCTCCGGGTTTTTCATCTGTTATTAAACTTTTACTGTTTCGAAGCGGCTTTTATCAAAGTCTCTTCTGGCAATATGTTTATTTATAATAAACTCATCTAGTTCATCGTCTCCGCCCCATACCAATCCGAGAGAGTGTACACGTTCTTTGCATACAGTCAATAATTCGGAATCCAGTATCGGAAACGAAATAGGCTTATATGACGAACCTGTTTGCATCTCATGGCAGCACCGAATCAACATCGGCATCAACTGATCATGACTGATTCCAAGAGAATAAATTTCGGTTCTATTTTTATCTAAAATTTCAAGCGCTTTTTTCATCATTTTGACTGCGCCTATCCTGTTTCCTCGACGGTAATGGTAAAAGCTCACGGCGATTTGGATTAATCCGACCCACACCGAGTGTTTTTTCATACCGTTTTTTTTCCAGTGGTCCTCCAAAACTTCGTGGCATTCAAAGAAATCTCTGTCCCCATGAAAATGGGTAAGAAATTCAATATATGATAAAGGGAAAATCAAAAGTGATGACACCTTCCATTTCAATAGCGTTATGTTATCAGTTTAACACATCAAATCGAAGTTTTTAAAAAATATTGACCACACTCGGAAGAAAGTATTGTATGATGATAAGGTGGAAATATCAATGTTTATGTCGAAATTGGTGATATTTAATGTCTTACCAAATTAAAACAGAAGTGTTCGAAGGTCCGCTTGATCTCCTTCTTCATTTAATTAAGCGAATGGAAATCGATATTTATGATATTCCAATGGCCGAAATCACGGACCAATATTTATTATATATACATACAATGAACGAACTCGAACTTGATCAGGCAAGCGAGTATCTTGTCATGTCCGCAACTTTACTCTCAATTAAAAGCAAAATGCTCTTGCCTAAAAATGATGAGGTGGAGGAAGACGACACGATTTATGAGGATGAAGATCCGCGAACAGAATTAGTGGAGCAGCTGATTGAATATAAAAGATTTAAAGAAGCTGCTATGCTTTTTCGGCAAAAAGAAAGTGTAAGAAGCGAGATTTTTACAAAACCACCCAGTGACCTTTCGCACTTCGCTGATGAACTGCCCAAGCTTCAGCCGTCAGGTGTAACGATTTATGATATGATTGGAGCTTTTAATAAGCTGTTAAGGCGGAAAAGAATCCGTCAGCCATTATCAGCCAAGGTGGCTAGGCCAAGGATAACGATTCAGCAGCGGATGGATGAATTGTTGGAGATGATTGAAGAAAGCGATACGGAGCTTAGTTTCTCATCTTTTTTCCATCTCTTGGACAGGGAATTCATCATTCTCACTTTTTTGGCCATGCTGGAATTGATGAAATCCAATGCGATTATAGTATGGCAAAGTCAAAATTTCGAAGAAATATATTTAACATCAAGAGAGGAGTCATTAGTTCTTGAAAGCAGTTAATTTAAAAGCAGCGCTGGAAAGTTTGCTGTTTGCTGCGGGGGATGAAGGATTGACTCCAAAGCAGATAGGAACCGCGCTTGACATTTCTGAGAGCAAAGCTGGCAAGTTAATTGAAGAGCTTCGCGAAGAATATGAGGAAAATGAAGACAGGGGACTTACCATTGCGACACTTGCTGGAACTTATCAGCTAGTGACTAAAAGAAAATTTTCCTTTGTTCTGCAAAAACTTGTAGAAAATACACAAACAGATTCCATCTCTCAGGCTGCATTGGAGACGATGGCAATCATTGCGTATAAGCAGCCGATTACTAGAGTGGAAATTGAAGAAATCCGCGGAGTAAAAACAGAGCGCCCGCTTCGAACTCTTTTGACGAAGGGATTAATCAAGGAAGCGGGGAGGAGAGAAGGGATTGGCCGGGCTATTTTATACGCAACAACGAGGGAATTCCTCGATTATTTTGGATTGACAGATATAAAAGAATTGCCGCCACTGCCGGAGCCGGCTAAACAAAATCCGAAGCTTTCTGAAGCAGGTCCCCTCTTTGATTTGACAGCCAGTACGAGTGAATAAGCTGTGCCACAGGAGCATGTAACTTCCGCGTGGCTTGTTTTTTGCGCTGATGGGGTCAGCTTCGTTGGCACAAGGACATCTTGTCCGTCGGCAAGTTCAGGGGGCGCCGTAGTACATCCTGTACGTCGGCTGGCTCAAATCGCGCCGTCCTGCCGCTTTGCCTGCACTAGTACATCCTGTACGTCGCAGTCAAACATTAATAGCTTTATTCGAATAAAATAATTTCATCTCTTTTGATACTTTAACTTTAAAAATGGTTCCCTCGGGGAACCATTTTTTTATCATATCAATTTGATCGGCGCATAGACTTGTACAAACGCACGAGAGGGGCGGGAGGATGTCGTCTTTGAAAGGTTTGTTCGTCATTTTTATCATCAGTGTAATGTTGATGCTCACCGCCTTTTCACCCGAAGAGGATCCTGATCTTCCAGTCAGTGCCTCCAGCGCTGTTTTGATGGAGCAGAATACAGGCAGGGTTCTTTTTGAAAAAAACCCCCATGAAGTCCGGAGAATCGCCTCAATTACAAAAATTTTAACCGCCATACTCGCCATTGAATCCGGAAAAATGGATGAAACAGTAAAGGTTAGCCGCAAAGCGGCTTATGAGGAAGGATCATCCATTTATCTTGTCCCGGGTGAAAAAATAAAACTGAGGGATCTAGTGTATGGGCTGATGCTTCGATCTGGGAATGATGCAGCAGATGCCATTGCAGAGCATGTTGGAGGAAGCATGGAAGGGTTTGTCTTTATGATGAATCAAAAAGCAAAAGAAATCGGAATGAAGAATACCAATTTTTCTAATCCTTCGGGGTTGGACAGCCATGAAGAACATTATTCAACAGCTTATGATATGGCACTGCTTATGCGCTATGCGATGCATAACGAAACATTTAAAACTATATCGGGAACAAAAACATACTCTTTCGAACGGGAAGAGCATTCACAGCACTGGAAAAATAAGAACAGGCTTCTGACCGAAAAATACAAATATGCTACGGGTGGAAAAACGGGTTATACGAAAAGAGCCGGACGGACACTTGTGACAACAGCCACGAAAAAGGACAACGATATGATTGCCGTGACATTGAATGCTTCGGATGATTGGAATGACCATATCTCCATGTATGAGTATGGCTCTAGCCATTTTAAAATGAAGAAAATTTTGCCTGAAGGTCCATTGAAGGACGTACGGCCGTTAAAGGATGAAAGAACTTTATATGTAGAGAATTCTGTATATTATCCATTGATGAAAGAAGAGTACAAAGATGTACGCATTCGTTATAAGCTCCTTTCGCCTAAGGACATGAAAAAAACGAAAGGCGGGGAGGTTGGCAGGGCCGTCATTTATTTACAGGATCATGCAGTTCGAAAAATACCGGTTTATATTACAGAGGAGGAACAGCAGGAGAAAGTATCTTTAACCAAAAAACTTAAAGCTCTGTTCTTTGGACGGGCAGGTGCAATCATACCGTGATCAATATTATTTGGGTCGCCATGACCGTGATTGGACTTATCTTTGCTGCGGTTAATGGGAAGATGAAAGAAGTCAATGAAGCGATTTTCCAATCAGCTAACGAGGCGGTAACACTCTGTATCGGATTAATCAGTGTTCTTGTATTTTGGCTGGGGATGATGCGGATAGCGCAGGATGCAGGATTGCTTCAGAAGTTATCCAATTTATTTAAGCCGATCATACTGAAGCTGTTTCCGGAGGTGCCAGGTGATCACCCCGCAGTTGGCTATATTTTATCAAATATCATCGCGAATATGTTTGGCTTGGGAAATGCTGCAACTCCACTTGGGATTAAAGCGATGGAACAGTTGAAAGTATTGAATGGCGGGAAATCCGAAGCAAGCCGATCAATGATTACATTTCTTGCATTAAATACGTCAGGTCTGACTTTAATACCAACGACGGTAATTGCCATTAGGATGAACTATAACTCCGCTGGTCCAACTGATATTGTCGGACCTACATTGGTGGCCACAATTTGTGCAACCGCCGGAGCTATCATATTTGATAGGTATTTTTACCACCGCAGGGTCAAAAAGGGAGATAAATGACAATGCAGATGATCTCGATTATTTCGTTATGGATTGTTCCACTTATCATCGCCTATATTTTACTTTATGGAACATGGAAGAAGATTCCGACGTACGAGTCCTTTGTTGAAGGTGGGAAAGAAGGCATCAAGATCGCTGTCTCCATCATACCGTTTTTGGTTGGAATGCTCGTTGCCATTACCGTGTTTAGAGCATCGGGAGCCCTCGATTTTTTCATAGGACTGGCCAAACCAATCCTAGATCAGATCGGAGTGCCAGCAGAGGTTGTACCGTTGGCTCTTATAAGACCGATTTCTGGTACCGCAGCGTTAGGAGTGATGAGTGATATCATTTCAGTTCATGGACCAGACTCCCTTATTGGGAGGATGGCTTCAACCATACAGGGGAGCACGGATACGACCTTTTATGTGTTGACAGTTTATTTTGGAGCAGTAGGAATCAAAAAAATGGGAGATGCAATCAAAGTCGGACTGTTTGCTGACTTTATAGGCATATCTGCAGCAATCCTTATCGTGATCATGATGTTCGGTCTATAGACCGGACATTTTTTTGGATAAATGAAAACCATACGCTAGGCGTATGGTTCAGGAGAGCTTATAGCGATGTATTAAAAAAGGCTCCC
>NZ_JACSPV010000019.1 GCF_014836955.1 Bacillus norwichensis | reverse complement strand
GAAAAACATAAGAATAGACGGCTGTTTGGCATGCGCACCGAAAAGGTGCGCTTATTTTATTTATATTTCGGGCTTACTGATGACAAGTGTGTTATCTCTTACGAATGCGGACAAGGTTCTTAGTTTAAAGCGCAAAAGATAAGAAATGAAGTGACAAGAGACCAGTTTGTTAAACCTCGAGGAAATCTTCTAGATAGGAGCTTCTCCCATTATTCTTATTAATATGAAATGGAGTATATCAAACGGTTTATTTTTCAGAATAAATAACCTTTTTAGAAAATAACCTTGACAGGTGAAAAAGAGTGTTTTATTATTACGTTAATAAGACGATAGTTAAATAAACATAACAGAGAGGTGGATGGGATGGAGAGCGCCGAGATGTTAAAAGAAAAAGTGCGCAATGGATTTATGGTTGAAGGTTTAGACGATATGAATGATGAGTATTTAAAGGCTTTGAAACAAACTCTAGTGATTGTGGGCGATACAGAACTATTAAGTGTCCCCCCATTGTTAACGGTATACAATCAGGCTCCAACACTAAACAATAAAATAACTGCGTTGGCCATTATGCAGGATGAAATTGGTCATGCGCATATAGCTTTTCGTCTTCTGAAAGATTTGGGAGAGGATACTGACGAACTTCTGTATAAGAGAGAGGCAAATCGTTGGAAGAATCCTTATGCGTTTGATTTTGAATTATCAAATTGGATTGAGCTGGGCGTATTTAACGCATTGTTTGATCGGGCTGGATATACATTACTGGGTGATGCCGGAAAAAACACCTCATATGGACCATGGAGGCGTGCACTGGTCAAGGTGGACAAAGAAGAGTTGTTTCATCTCCGCAACGGTGAAATTATCATGAAAACAGCCATGAAAGATCCAGAACTCCAAGAAAAGGTCCAAAAGGCTGTAGACTGGATGTTTTTGATGGCTCTGGAATTTTTCGGAGTTGAAGACAGTCTAAAAAGCCGATCACAGCAATTGGAATATAAGCTAAAAGGGAAAACAAATGACGGACTTCGGCAGCAATGGCTTTCAACAGCTGTTCCATTTTGCGAATCTATTGGAGTAAAAGTCCCCGCACATTATGATGAAGAGCAAGAAAAATATGTGATAGATGTACCATTTCCTTGTAAGTTTGATGTCGAAAACAAAAGGTGGTTATTTGATCAGCCGGATACATGGCAGAATGTCATTAAAAGATTCAAAAGCCGAGGTCCGCAAAACCAACAATTTGTTGAGAGAATTCAGCGGGGAGCAGAAGAAATGGAGCTGCTGAGGAAAGAGGTGGTATAAATGGAAGCGATTGCTGACAATACCCAAAAATATTGGGATGTCCTAAAAGAAGTGAATGATCCTGAATTTCCAATCAGTGTAGTGGATATGGGATTGATCTATCGTATTCAAACAAATGAAGGCATTATTAATTTGACTATGACTTTTACAGCTGTTTCATGTGCCTGTATGGATTGGATGAAAGAAGACATCGAGGCACGCCTTCTGAAAGAGCCAGAAGTCAAAAAAGTGAACATCGAAGTGGTGTGGAGTCCACCATGGACAGTTGATCGGATGAGCCCAGAAGGCCGTGAAAGGATGAAACGATGGGGGGTCAGTTCAAGGTGAGTAGACAGCCAAATGAAAAATTAACATTTGACATTTTTACCCGAATCAAACGGGGAGATGACTTAGTTCAGATCGGTACTGTTGAAGCAGAGTCTCCAAAATTGGCTAAAGTATATGCTGTTTTTATTTATGACGAAGAGGACTGGACCGAAATGTGTGTGGTAGAAAGAGGACAGCTTCATTGGGCGAAAAAGACTGAAGGATTATTTGCCAAAAAAGGAGCGTAAGAAAAATGGCGGAAGATATGAGAAATTCAGGCTCCTTTATTGAGCTGTTAGAAACGATTGCGGATAATAAATTTATTTTAGGTGATCGGTTGGTTGAAATTGGAGTAAGCGGGCCGAACCTTGAAGCAACATTAGCAGCAGTTGCAATGGCGCAAGGGGAACTGGGGCATGCTCGGCTTTTATACAACTGGATATTCGAATTAAAAGGATTAAAGTCAAAAAAGCCAAATATAGAGAGGCAGACTGGTAAAGCATTTAAAGGTGTAGTAGAGACTCATAATTGGATCACCTTAATGGCATCACTTTATACAGTCGTTACGGCAGTGGATATTGTATTAAGTTCCATTTCGGAAAAAGGAAGCGATAAAACGGTATCCCGTGTTCAAAAGTTGATAAAAGAACAAAAAGAACATATCGTTTATGCGCAACAGTGGGCTCACCAGCTATTGAATGATCAAGGGGCCATCCCGATCACCTTTAAAGAGTCCTTGAATACCCTACTCCCTGAAGTGCAACAGTGGCTGAAGGAAGTAGAGACAACAGGAATAATGGATAGTTATTATATTGTTAACGACGTCTCTTTAAGCAGCCAGTTCGAAGAAGAATTAAACAAGCTAAATTTAGATGATCGGGCTGTCGTGTATTAAATCTAAGAAAAACTTATTGATAATTCTTAATGAACAAGAAATAAAGGGAGGAATTTATAATGACAACTAAAACAGAAACAAAAAAGGAAAATGTAACGGTAGTAAAAGAAAAAGGGATTGCGACAATCCATATTCATGTCAGTAAAACCAATGCGTACAGCTTGGAGTTCTATCAAGAATTAAATGCCGCGATTGATGAAATCCGTTTTGATAAGGAAATCAAGGTAGCTGTCCTAGTAAGTGATGTTCCGAAGTTCTTTTCCACTGGAGCAGACATTCATTTCCTGAAATCAGCTGATCCGCATTTCAAAACCCAGTTTTGTCTGCTTTGTAACGAAACGCTGGACAAAATGGCGCGCTCTCCGCAAATTTTTATTGCATGCTTGGAAGGTCATACAGTAGGAGGCGGCTTGGAGCTGGCTATGGGATGTGACCTCCGTTTCATGGGGGATGAAGCGGGACAAATCGGCCTTCCGGAAGTTTCCCTGGGAGTTTTGGCAGGAACAGGGGGAACTCAGCGTTTAGCCCGTCTTGTTGGGTTTTCCCGTGCTCTGGATATGAACATAACGGGGGAGACATTAACACCGCAGGAAGCCTTAGAGATTGGTCTCGTCAACAGGGTGTACCCTCAAACTGAAACAAGGGAAAAAACGATGGAGTATGCGAGAAAAATTGTTGAAAGTGCGACCTATGCTGTATCTAACATTAAGCTGTCCATCATGAATGGAAAGGAAATGCCGCTCAATGCAGCCATTCGTTATGAGGGAGAGCTCCAAAATCTATTATTCCGCTCAGAGGATGCAATGGAGGGGCTGAGCGCCTTTATTGAGAAACGTCCAGCTGATTGGAAAGGGAAATAATTGAACATCATATGAAAGTGCCCTTGAGCGCGGAGAAATAAGACGCTAACCGAGGAGACAGTTCTCAGTCACCAGAGGGAAGAGGCTTGTACCTCAAGAGAGGGAGGCGTTGCGACGTCCTGTCGCTTCGCTAGCACTAGTACTCTCCTATAGGTTGCATTTAGACAAAGAAAAAGCTTCCTTTGAATAAAAGTTCTACTTTCTATACTCAGGACCAATAAGAGCTGCCCAAAAGAAAGAAAAAGAAAATGGATTTCTTTTTAACTTCCTTTGTGCAGCTCCTTTTTCAACAAATAACATCTAGACCTACACATTACTCACTCAAACGTTAAAAAATAAACGGTAAGGTGATGATGAGATGGATTTGCGTGGGATTGACATGCCGTATAATGCTTCCAACCAATTTATTAATGAAAATATCAAATCCGGTTTGGAAGATAAGCCAGCTCTCTATTATGAAGGAGGGCAGGTTACATACGGGATGTTGCAAGATCGTGTCAACCAAGCTGCCAATATGTTCAATGAAATAGGTTTAGAAATGGAAGACCGGGTGCTGATTATTTGTTATGACTCTCCAGAATTTATTTATGCTTTTTTTGGGGCAATTCGCACAGGCATTGTTCCTATCCCTGTAAATACGATGATGCAGCCTGATGATTACGAGTATTATTTAAACAATAGCCGGGCAAAAACTTTAATTATCCATGAGATACTTTGGAGACAAATATCCCATTTAAGACAAAGATTTATCTTTCTAAAGCATGTTATCGTTATTTCAGAAAATGCGGGAGAACTCAGCGATGATACTTTAGATTTTCAACAATTATTGGATTCTCAAGAAATCGGCTTTCAATCACCATATACCTGTTATGACGATCCAGCTTTCTGGTTGTACAGCTCTGGGACAACAGGGGAACCAAAGGGTGTCATTCATTTACAGCATGATATGGAAGTGTCAACGAATAGCTATGCAAAGAAAGTGTTGAAAATGACTGAAAATGACCGCTCTCTTTCGGCATCTAAGCTGTTCTTCGCATACGGTTTAGGCGGAGGGATGTATTTTCCATTAGGGATGAAGGGGTCAACTATTTTGGTTAAGGAAAGAACGACACCTGATATTATGTTTCAAACCATTGAAAAGTATAAGCCAACCATTTTCTTCGGTGTTCCAACATTATTTGGGGCAATGATTGAATATGCGGAACAGAGCAGGAAAAGCTTCGATCTCTCGTCACTCAGAATTTGCGTGTCGGCTGGTGAATCTTTGCCACCAGTCTTTGCTGAAAGATGGAAAGAATTATTCGATTTGAACATTTTGGATGGGATAGGGTCGACAGAGGCTCTCCATATTTTTATATCCAATCGAATGGATGATATTAGAGAGGGGAGCAGCGGTAAGGTTGTCCCTGGTTATGAAGCAAAGATTGTCAATGAACAGGGGATTGAACTGCCTCCAAATGAAATCGGTGATTTAGTTATCAGTGGCGGTAGTATTGCAAACGGATATTGGAATATGCACGAAGAGAATAAACAAAAATTTATGGGGAAATGGTTAAACACTGGTGATAAATATTATATGGATGAAAGTGGATATTTTTGGTATTGCGGTCGTGCCGACGATATGCTAAAAGTCGGGGGCATTTGGGTATCGCCGAACGAAATTGAGAATTGCCTGCTTAATCACGAAGCGGTACTGGAGGCTGCTGTCGTAGGGGATACGAATGAAAATAATTTGGTGATCCCGAAAGCTTATATCGTTTTGAAAAAGGATGTTGTGCCATCCGATCAATTGGGAGAGGACATTCAGCAGTTTGTTAAAGGGACACTGGCTGGATATAAATATCCACGGTTGATTCAATTTATTGATGAACTGCCCAAAACAGCTACTGGGAAAATTCAGCGCTATCGATTGAGAGAGTTGGTCTCTTCTTAGTTTTTTGATTGAAAAAGAATTTAGTCGTTTAGTTGTATTTTTTATCTCATTGGTGAGGAATGATGACAACAGATGTTTCGTTCGATATAGCGGTGGAGCAACATGAACGATTGTTAACTTTTATGCAAGACCGAGGTTTTCCATTTCATGATATATTGTACACTTTATTATTCTTAACC
Source organism: Bacillus norwichensis (assembly GCF_014836955.1). Taxonomy (GTDB): domain Bacteria; phylum Bacillota; class Bacilli; order Bacillales; family Bacillaceae_C; genus Siminovitchia; species Siminovitchia norwichensis. The sequence continues at coordinate 65,549 of NZ_JACSPV010000019.1, read as the reverse complement.
TGCGATTTTTTGCCGGGATTGCGCTTAGTTCCTTATGGATTGTATGAAGTCAAAACGGATGAAATCCTTTTACCTGCAACAGAACCAACATCTGTATATGCGTAAGGAGAGCGGGTCCACTTCAATTCAATAATAAGTGGGGGAGGTACGAATATGAAAATGTATACTCTTGTCGATCAAGATACTTGTATTGCCTGCGGGGCTTGTGCGGATACTGCTCCTGATATATTTGCTTATGATGAGGAAGGTTTATCTTTTGTCATCTTAGATCATAATCAGGGCATAGCAGAGGTTCCAGAAGAGTTTCAGGATGACGTTGAGGATGCATATGAGGGTTGTCCAACAGAATCTATACAATTATCTGAAGAACCGTTTAAGAAGCTGGCAAAAAGCGGATGAACATAAGCCGAGGTGCAGGTGTGTATCTAATTGTCAGTAGAGAACAATTGATGTGACTGTTGGTTATGTTGAAATCGAAGGTTGAACATTCAGTCTGAAAGAGCTGGAGGAAGGTGCATGGAAATATAGGGATTTTTATAAATAAACAGTTCGGTGGATAATCCTTCCTCTTGATTTTTAGTCCTTTTTTGCTATAATATAAGCTGTATCTCGAAACGAACCTTTTTAAACTTCATTCCATGGGGATTCAACCCCCGGCTGAATAAAGTTAAAGCCTCCGGCGGATGCCACAGATTTTTAAAGGAAATTTATTGAGCGGAGCTCGATAAAATCTGGGCGCAAATACGTCAAGGTGCATTTGAATGGAAAAGGTTTTTCTCTTATCATGGGGACGTTTTGGATTCGACAGGGATAGGTCGAGCTTGAGTTGCGAGTCGAGGGGATCGTCCTCGTAAAAAACGTCAAAGCCAATAATAACTGGCAAATCTAACGATAACCTCGCTTTAGCTGCCTAATAAGGCCTAACGCGGATCCTCCCTCCATCGCCCATGTGGTAGGGTAAGGGTCTCACTTTCAGTGGGCTACGCCGGACGTCCTCCGCCTGGGGACTATGGAAGAGACTAATCAGGCTAGCACTTTGGAAGCCTGTCGATAGGCCGAAGAAGATGCGAAGCGCTAATATATCGACTATATTCGTAGAAGCTTGAGTGACGATATTCTTGGACGTGGGTTCGATTCCCACCGTCTCCACTTATCACTAATTAGCGTTGATTTGATAAGGTTTGTGTAATCGTGGTAACATTCGTGGTAACATTTAAGCCTTTTTGAACTGAACAATCTCAGCAAGCTTGAAGTCGTCTTCCATTTTGAGGACGGCTTCTTTTTCTGTGCTAGGGTAAAGGTGACTATAAGTGTTAAGCGTCGTACCCACATCTTTATGTCCTAACCTTTTTGCCACAACAGAAGGTATTGTGTTTCTGTTAATCAAATAGCTGGCATGTGAATGTCGAAAGTCATGCAACCGGATTTTTTTAACTTTGGCTGACTTAACATAAACATCATACTTTCTATCCAGAGTTGTCGTTGAAATGTGTTCGTGGAATTCCCCAAATACCACGTACGTCATTTTGGGATTAACATCAGCCTTAAGTTGAGATAACAATCTCATAACGTGTGTCGGCATCATGATTTTTCTTATAGAAGACGTCGTTTTTGGTTTCGTTACGTTTCGATTATATACAGTCTTGTCTATATTTATCATGTTATTATCAAAATCAACATCTCCCCAAGTGAGAGCCAGTAACTCACCTTTCCGCATACCGCTATAATAAAGCGTCATAAATAGAGCATAATACAATTGATCATCCACATGTTTAATGAAAGCTTTAAATTCATCCAGTGTCCAATAGTTAATGTGCTGATCTTCTTCGATGTCTACATTGCCAGCCAATCGTGCAGGATTGTCTTTTGTGTATTCTTGTTTTATAGAAAAGTTATAAACAGCAGACAACACTTGGTGTATTTTTTTGACGTGCGAGACAGCGAATTGGTCAAGTAGATCGTTTTGAAATCTCATAATATCACGTGATCGGATGTTGTTTAATTTCTTGTTCCCAAACTTTGGAATTAAGTGAGTTTCAATAACGCTACTTGTTTTCAAATATGACGATGCCTTTCTTCTTTTTTTGTACCATTTCAAATATTCCCTTGCCATGAATTCAAACGTAGGATTCTCTTCTTCAAATGATTCCTCATTTGCAATCACGAGTGCCTCTGCTTTTCTTGCTTCTGGCCGAGATTTGAACCCTCTTCTTTTTATCTGCTTCGTTCCGCCGCCTTTTTTAGGTACACGAGTTACAAAATAATAGGTTCCTCTTTCCTTGTCTTTATAGACAGGCATCTTTTTATTTCTCCTTTCTAAAAACAGACGGGTAGCTAGCCCGCCTGAGATTAAGATGCTTGGCCAAACATTTAATCTAACTCTACTAAGTACATAACTACTTTCCCATGAATTTTTAAATCGGAGTTGTCTTTTGTTGTTTCATAGTCGGAAAACATATCATCGGTTGAATCTGGTCTAAAGATAATTTTGTTTTCACGTTGATGAAACCTTTTAACAGCATAATCTCCACCATCACTATAGACAACGATGTCGCCGTTTTTTAAATCAGATAGTGGCACAGGCTTAACAGCAATCAATGAACCGTGTGTGATTACCTTATTCATGCTGTCACCATTAACCCGCATCATAAAGATGTCTTTTCTGCCTGCCCATTTGCCCATAAGGTTGTCCGGTATAGAGATGTATTCCAGATCGTCCTCATCTATGCTGTCTATGCACAGTGGAAGACCAGCTGAGATTCCGATAGGGTAGTATGGGTATTCGGTTGAGTTGACTACTGGTTCATCTTCCGATTCAATCAAAATATCAACAGGAGAAACATCTAATACACTTGCGAATTTAGGTATGTCGTCCATCGGAATTTTTCTTGTTCCGCTTTCGTATCTTGAGATAGTTCCTTTTGTAACACCAACCCTATTGGCGAGTTCTACCGCAGATAGACCCTTTCTTTCCCTTATCTTTTTTATATACTGTGCTATTTCAACTGAATTTCTCACACTATCACCTCCCTTCAATCAAATAATAACATGTTTCCTATTAGGAAACAATACTTCAGGAAAAATATTATTTTATTTGTTTTTTCGACAGATAGTTGACAAGTTGGAAACTTGGTATTATTATAGCCTTAACAGTAAACGAAAGTAGGTGAGAAAATGAAGTTCAATTACAATCGTTTGAAAGCAGAAAGAATTGCCAGAGGTCTAACTGTTCAAGAAATGGCTGACGTTCTTGGTATTTCTAAAGGTGCGTATTCCAAAAAAGAGAATGGGAAAATAGCTTTGACAGTGGAAGATTTCTCCCTAATATCTAACAAACTCGGAATAACAAGAGAGAAAATGGAGATTTTTTTTACTGAAATAGTTTCCGAAATGGAAACAGCGAAAATTTCGTAGTGATGGGGGAGGGGGTCTCATGATCCACAAACTTTATATCGCTCGCAGGGAGAAGGGGCTATATCAAAAAGATGTTGCCCGAAAAATTGGTATCCATCCGCAGACCTATCATGAAAAGGAATGCGGGAAAAAGGACTTTTCACTGCGGGAAGCAAAAGCGCTAGCCAATTTATTCGGCTGCACTTTGAATGATTTATTTCAAGATTAAAAAGGAGGTCATCCAAAAATGAACGCAACCGAAGCAAGAAAACTAGCCGAGAAAAATGCTGACAGGTTAGCAGATCGACAATTAGAGGAAGCCATCACAAGTATGGAAAAAGAGATTCGGGAGAATGTCGAGCTTGGTTTTTTTGGAGCAAGGATTGATGTCCAACCAAGTGAGCAATGGGACAAGTATAACTGCACTTTACGCTTCGAGAACTTCTTTCAGACCAGGGGATTTGTCTTTGAGTGTGATCTATGGGGCACAAGTCTTGTACTAATTTGCAAGTGGTAAAGGAAGGTGAAATGAAAGTGGCAAAAAGCAAACTTGGAATACTTCAAGAGGAATTGAGAGATAGGTACCAGATTTTAAAAGAAGATATTGACGATTCACATACTGGCGATGAGTACGATATAGAAGCGCGCAAAGAGCAGTTGTTGGAGATTAAATTCTTGGAAAAAACCTTGAATCGTATTTGGGAGATAAAAAATTCTTAATCTAGGAGAGTGAACCAAATGTACCTTAATCCAGTGGCTTTGATTTTCCTTGTACTGCTCTGCATTTGCGCTGGAAGTCTGTATGTCACTTTCTTAAACGAGGATTGAAAGGGGTGAGCGAATAATGCAGATGGATTTATTCCGAGAAATTATCGTTGACAACTTTGCCGGAGGGGGAGGAGCTTCCGAAGGAATTGAAATGGCAACGGGGTTAAATGTTGATATAGCAATAAACCATGATCCAGCTGCTATTGCAATGCATAAGGCAAATCATCCGGATACAGAGCATTATTGTGAATCGGTTTGGGATATTGAACCGAAAGAAGTCGTCAAAGGTAGAAAAGTTGGATTATGTTGGCTATCACCGGATTGCCGTCATTTCAGCAAAGCAAAAGGCGGTAAGCCTGTTAGCAAAGAAGTTAGAGGCTTAGCATGGGTGGCAATTAATTGGGCAATTAGAGTAAGACCAAGAGTCATTATGCTCGAAAATGTAGAAGAGTTTAAAACCTGGGGGCCGTTAAAAATAAACGCAAAAGGCGAATGGGTACCTGATCCTGATAAAAAAGGTATGACGTTCCAGTCATTTGTTAAATCTTTCAAAGCGTTAGGTTATAAGGTTGCTACGAAAGAATTAAGAGCTTGTGATTACGGCGCACCCACTACTAGAAAAAGATTGTTCTTGATTGCTAGGTGCGATGACAAACCAATCATATGGCCTTCCCCAACTCATGGAGAGCCGGACAGTGTAAATGTTCAGCTTGGACTTAAAAAACCGTACCGGACAGCAGGCGAAGTTATCGACTGGTCTATCCCGGCACCGAGCATCTTCACAAGAAAAAGACCTTTAGCTGAAAACACAATGAGGCGGATTGCAAGAGGGATTCAAAAGTTTGTGCTTAATGATCCAAAGCCTTATATCGTCCGAATTGGACAAACGGGTTTCGGCGGGGATCGATTGCAATATGAACTTGATAGACCACTAACTACGATTACAACAAAGGCAGAACATTGTCTAGTTACTCCATTTTTATCAACTTATTACACCGAGACAACGGAAAACGGTGTGAGAGGGCAATCGATAAAAGAGCCAGTTGCAACAATACCAACAGCAAATCGTTTTGGCTTAGTGACAGCATTCATCGCACAGCACTTCAAAAGCTCAATTGGACATAGAGTAGATAAGCCATTAAATACAATCACAACGGTGAATAAGGCAAGTTTGGTGCAAGCATTCTTGTTGAAATATTACGGGCAAGGAGTTGGACAATCTTTAAACGATGCGCTCCACACCATACCAACTAAAGACAGATTTGGCCTAGTAACTGTAGCGGGCCAAGATTATCAAATTGTCGATATTGGAATGAGGATGCTTCAGCCACATGAATTATTTGCAGCACAGGGATTTCCAGAAAACTATATCATCGATCGAGATCACCAAGGGAAAAAGTATCCGAAATCAGCGCAGGTGGCTCGTTGTGGTAATGCTGTACCTCCTCCGTTTGCAAAGGCATTGGTAAGGGCAAACTTGCCGGAGTTGTGTTCAAGAAAACCAAAGGTTGCAGCTGGTATTTGAAAGGGGTGAAACACATTGATCATCAAAGCGAAAGATTGGAACTCATTTGATAAAGAGGATAAAGCCTTACTTATCTTTGGAATGGCGATGCAGTCGTTTGGAAGAAATTTACGCAGAAAAAAAGGCCACTCTGCCAAGTGACCTAAAGAAAAAACTGTGATCCTAAACATTATACCACGGAAGGGGCTTTGATTAAATGGCGCAAAAGTCAATTGATCTTCCGTTGAGCGCATTGGCCAACGGAGCAATCCAAGAAAAGTTGGATGGTGAATTAAAGAAAGTCTTTGATAATATCCATGACCCGAATACAAAGGCAGAAGATAAGCGAATTGTCACAATCAAACTGGAATTTGTTCCAGATGAAAACCGTCAAACCGTAAAGCTCAATTCAAATATATCCGTCAAGCTGGCGAATGTTCGTGACGTTGCTGTAACTGTCTTAACAGACAGAGACTTGTCCAATGGAAAGATTGCTGCTAAGGAATTGAAGTCAAGTGTACCTGGACAAACCTACTTTGACGATGATCTGACACCTAGAACAGATGTAGGGGAGCCAGTGGATGTTATAGAGCAAGAGTTGGATAGAAAGAAAGTCATTAATCTACAAGCAGAGAGAGGGTAATGAAAAATGATTAAAGAAGCGATTAAGTTTGTAACCAATTTAGGCATAAAGCCAGCTGAAAGAAAGCTTAATTTTATGGATCAGGATGGAAATTTACGAAATATTATCATCAGTGATGACGGGCGCCCAGTAGAAATAGCATCGTTGAATTATCTTGCTAAAGAAGCTCTTGTCATCAATACATTGACAGGCTTGGTTGATTATATCCAATCAAATGTAGAGCGCCATGACATTCCTTACTTTTTGCACATTGTTGATCATGAAAGAGTAGAACTGACAGGTGTACTTCAGTCAGATGGCAAAAGGGAAACACTTGTTATTGCACGTGCAATTGTTCCAGATTTCAATTACGACTATTTTCTTGATTCTGAGCAGCTTATTATTTCCCTTCAATCCAAATTCACTAAAACAAAAGATCGCGACTTGCTGTTAAAGGTAATAGGAAACGTCAAAGAAGAAAACGTGCGCCAAACGGGAGATAACGGAATCGCACAAGCAGTTACTATCAAAACAGGAGTTGCCTCAGCTGATGATGTGCTGGTTCCAAATCCAGTTACACTTGCTCCATATCGTACATTCTTGGAAGTTGTTCAGCCGGAAAGTGATTTTATCTTCCGAATGAAAGACGGTCCACGTGGTGCCATTTTTGAAGCAGATGGGGGAGCATGGAGAAATCAAGCGATTGAAAATATAAGAGCTTACCTATCTGAGGAGCTTGCAGATGAAATCAATGATGAAAGAATTACTATAATCGCTTAATAGAAAGGAAGAAAAAACTGTGATCAAAATAAACAAACTAGAAATAGAAAATGTAAAACGCGTCAAGGCAGTTAAAATAGAGCCTACTTCCACCGGGCTTACCATCGTTGGGGGCAATAATAATCAAGGCAAGACAAGCGTGCTGGATTCGATCGCATGGGCGTTGGGTGGTAATAAATATCGTCCAAGCAAAGCAGGGCGTGAGGGTTCTGTTATACCACCTTATTTACGAGTCACATTATCAAATGGACTGGTAGTTGAGCGTAAAGGAAAGAATAGCGATTTAAAGGTGATTGATCCTAACGGTCAAAAAGCAGGGCAGCAGCTGCTTGATAGCTTCGTCGAAGAATTGGCTATTAATCTACCAAAGTTCATGAATTCAACTAGCAAAGAAAAAGCAGAAATCTTACTTCGCATTATTGGCGTAGGGGCCAAGCTTCATGAGTTGGAAACACAGGAGCAGGAAGTCTACAATCAACGCCGAACAATCGGACAGATCGCTGACCAAAAGTCAAAGTTTGCTAAGGAACAGCCTTATTTCCCGGATGCCCCCAAAGAGTTGATTTCTGCATCTGACTTGATTGCTCAACAACAGGAGATTTTGGCACGGAACGGAGAAAATCAAAGGAAACGTCAAAACCTTTCACAAATACAGGCTTTATATGCCAGCCAAGGTCAAGAAATCGAAAGGCTAGAAGAACAGTTAAATAAAGCGAAGGCCGCTTATGCAAAAACAGGTGAAGATTTAGCGATTGCCCAAAAAGATGCGCTTGATTTGGTGGATGAATCTACAGAACAGCTTGAAGCTAATATCCAACAGATTGACGAGATTAATAGAAAAGTCAGGGCCAATCTTGATAAGGATAAAGCTGAAACAGATGCGAATGATTACAGAGCGCAATATGAAAAGTTGACAACTACCATTGAAGATGTTCGAAAGCAGAAAACGGAATTACTGGCAAATGCAGATTTACCACTTGAAGGTCTATCAGTAGAGGATGGAGATTTAATTTATAAAGGTCAAAAATGGGACAACATGAGTGGAGCTGATCAGTTACGAGTTTCCACAGCGATTGTCCGTAAATTGAAACCAGACTGCGGATTTATCCTACTAGACAAATTGGAACAGATGGATATTGATACACTAAATGAGTTTGGCCAATGGCTTGAACAGGAAGGTCTACAGGCGATTGCTACTAGGGTATCCACTGGTGACGAGTGCTCCATCATTATTGAGGATGGTTATGTCGCTGGACAGGAGCAAGTACAGCCACCTGTGCAACAGGCACCAACAGTTCAAGCACCATCTGCACCTGAACAGAAAACATGGAAAGCTGGTGAATTTTAAAAAGTGGGCGCATTTATTGATATAACTGGAAATAAATTCGGCCGTCTGACCGCAATTAAAAGAATAGGAACAAAAAGAGGTTCAGCACTATGGCTATGTGAATGCGAGTGTGGTAATACCGCGGAAGTTAATACAAGCAGGCTGAATTCCGGAAACACAAAATCATGTGGTTGTATCCATACTGAACAACTAGCGAAACGAAACCGCAAAAACAGGACACATGGTGACGCTGACAGTAGATTGTATGGAGTATGGCATGGAATGAAACAACGATGTTATGACATAAATCGTAAAGATTACCATGCTTATGGAGGTAGAGGGATAACTGTTTGTGACGAATGGAAGGACAGTTATTCCGCCTTTCAAAAGTGGGCATTAGAAAACGGATATGACGGTGAAGCTCCTTATATGCAATGTACATTAGACAGAATTGACGTCAATGCTCCTTATGCTCCATGGAATTGTAGATGGGTTGATGCCAAAACACAAGCGAATAACAGAAGGAGAAGAAAGGAGAAGGTCATCAAATGAATATCACTAAAGGAAAAGTAGCTAAGGCTCAAAAGTGTTGTATTTATGGTCCGGAGGGAATCGGAAAATCTTCTTTAGCAGCACAATTCCCGGATCCACTTTTTATAGATACGGAAGGTAGTACCGGAAATATGGACGTGGCAAGACTTGATAAACCAAGCAGCTGGACGTTTTTGCATCAACAAATTGATTTCATTAAACAAAACCGCCCTTGCAAAACCCTAGTCATTGATACGGTTGATTGGGCCGAAAGATTAGCTATTGAATTTGTGACCAGTAGAGCAAACAAAGATAGTATTACAAGTTTTGGATATGGTGAGGGTTTTATCCAATTAGAAGAAGAGTTCGGCAAATTCCTAAATAGATTATCAGATTTAGTTGAAATTGGAATCAATGTTGTCTTAACGGCTCATGCGAAAATTACTAAATTTGAGCAACCAGACGAAATGGGAGCCTATGATCGTTGGGAATTAAAGTTAGGAAATAAAACCACCGCTAAAACTGCAGCTTTAACAAAAGAATGGGCTGATATGGTCTTGTTTATGAACTATAAGACTTTCAGTGTTGCCGTAGACGATAAAGGAAGAAAGCACAAGGGGCAAGGTGGGGTCCGAACGATTTATGCAACCCACCATCCCGCCTGGGACGCTAAAAACCGCCATGGGTTACCGGACGAATTTCCTTTGGACTATGCTCATATCGCTCATATTTTTGATAATGGCACACAGGTACCGCCTGAACAGCCACAAACGCAGCCGCAGCCACAGGAACAACCACCTATAGAAATACAGCCGCCAGTGGATCCAGTCCAGACAACGACACCTGAGCCAATTCAAACGGCACCTGAACAACAAAACGTATCAGCAACTGAATTGAATCCAGCCATACCACAGTCATTGCGTGATTTAATGACACAAAACGGTGTATCTGAAGAAGAAATTCAAGCAGTCGTTAGTCAAAAGGGATACTACCCACTGGAAACGCCAATCACAAATTATGATCCAAGCTTCATTGATGGAGTATTAGTCGGTGCATGGGCGCAAGTATTCGGGATGGTTCAGGATTTTAGACAAAGCTTACCATTTAATTAGGAGGAATTTTCATGAGTCAAGAAATAGAACGTGAATTAGGTTGGGATGACCAAATAGAAAAAGATGGTCCTGAATTCGTCTTGCTTCCAGAAGGTGATTATAACTTTACTGTAAATAAATTTGAGAGAGCAAGGTTTCAAGGAAGTGCTAATCTTCCAGCTTGTAACCAAGCAAAATTAGAAATAACAATTCACTGCCCTACACATGGTGATCAAGTGGTTTTTCATAATTTGTACCTTCACACAAAAACAGAAGGATTCTTGTCTGAATTCTTTACTGGAATTGGCCAAAAGAAAAAAGGTGAAAGATTACAAATGAACTGGAATACTGTCCCAGGTGCAAAAGGCAGATGTCAATTAGAGCACAATAAATACACGGTTAAAGGCGAAGAACGTGTTAATAACCAAATTAAAAAGTTTTATCCATATGAAGAATTTTTAAAGCATAGTGGGGGACAAAATCAGCAGCCGCCACAACAAACGTATCAAGCACCACAGCAACAATATCAGCAACAGCAGCCGCAACAACAAACGGCTCAAAATCAAACGCCTTTTCCAACAGGTCAACAGCAACAAGGCGGATTTACACCGGGGCAATTTTAGGAGGTAAACGATGAAATCATTTGTTGAAACCTATAAATGTCATGATTGTGTTCTTGAATTTGGTGTTGATAGAGCAATGTATCGTCCTTTATGTCCTTCTTGTGGGGAACATTTGGATATTACAGAAACGACAGATACGGAGGTAAACGATGAAACTTAGAGATTACCAACTGGCTGCGCGTGAAGCTATTCAAATGGAGTGGGAAAAGGACATTAAGAAAACTTTACTTGTTCTTCCTACTGGATGCCATGCAGAAGATGAAAAGCTATTACTGGCCAACGGAGAAAGTATTAAAGTCCAAGATATTCGATTAGGAGATCGACTACTTGGGTTAGATGGAAAGGGTAGAAACGTTCTTCATATTCAAAAAGGTCACTCGGATTTATTTCGAGTGACTCCAGTTAAGGGAGAATCGTTTGTTGTTACCAGAGATCATAAACTTACTTTAGTTCACACGTCAACCGGAGAATTGGTTGATGTAACAGTAGAAGATTGGCTGTCTTGGAGCAAAAATAAGAAACATTTGCATAAATTGATTCGCAGTTCGGCGATTAACAATTTTCCTGATGCTGAGAAAAACACATTGCCTTTAGCACCGTACACACTTGGCGTAATGCTCGGTGATGGCGGGATGAAGTATTCGATAAATGTAACGACGCCTTATAAAGAGATTGCAAAAGAATTAGAGCTTGAGGCTGATCATTGGGGAATGTGGTTAGAAGAACTCCCAGCTGGAAAGGCTACAACTTACGTTTTTAAAGGCGGACAAGTCGGTTGCAAAGGTGGTAAATTACATCAGGTTTTATCCGATTTGGGATTACGAGGATGTGGGGCTGGCGAAAAGTTCGTACCACAAAAATATAAAACATTACCTATCGATTATCGCTTAGAAGTCATTGCAGGGCTTTTAGACACAGATGGCCATTACAGGGTTGGAGGATATGATTTTATTTCAAAGTCACGTCAATTAGCCAACGATTTAGCATTTATGTGTCGATCGGTTGGTTTAGCGGCATATGTCAAAGAAACAACCAAACGTTGTCAAAATGATTTTTCTGGCAAATATTTTAGAGTATCGATTAGTGGTGACTGTTCAATTATTCCATGCCGAGTAAAGAAAAAGCAATCAACGAAGAGAAAACAAAAGAAAGATGTCCTTCGTACAGGTTTTCGTATTGATAAATTAGATCCGGGTAATTATGTCGGAATAACTGTTGATGATGACAATCGTTATTTGATGGATGATTTTACAATTACTCATAATTGCGGAAAGACAATTGTCTTTTCCAAAGTCATTGAAGATAGAGTGAAAAAGGGCGAGCGAGTCCTCGTCCTTGCCCACAGGGGCGAACTCCTGGAACAAGCTGCAGACAAATTGGAGAAAAGTACAGGCTTAAAATGTGCTACTGAAAAAGCCGAGCAAACATCAATCGGCAGCTGGTACCGTGTTGTGGTAGGTAGCGTACAGACGATGATGCGGGAAAAGCGTCTGCAAAAATTTAGTAAAGATTTCTTTGACACGATCATCATTGATGAAGCCCATCATTGTATTTCAGACAGTTATCAACGTGTGTTGAATTACTTTGAGTCGGCAAATGTTCTTGGTGTAACGGCTACACCAGACAGGGGAGACATGAAGAACCTCGGCTCTTATTTTGAATCACTAGCATTTGAATACCAATTGCCCAAAGCAATTAAAGAAGGTTATCTCAGCCCGATCAAGGCCTTAACGATCCCACTTGAATTAGATTTAACAGGTGTCGGCCAACAGGCAGGAGATTTTAAGACAAGTGATTTAGGCACAGCACTGGATCCTTATCTTGAATCAATAGCTGATGAAATGTGGAAAAATGCCAAGGATCGTAAAATTGTCGTCTTTCTTCCACTAGTGAAGACAAGTCAAAAGTTTACCGAAATCTTGAATAAGAAAGGGTTCAAGGCAGCTGAGGTAAATGGAGAGTCGCAAGATCGTGCGGAGATATTGGAAGATTTCGATAATGATAGATATAACGTGCTTTGTAACTCCATGCTACTTACGGAAGGTTGGGACTGCCCTAGTGTTGATTGCGTTGTCGTGTTAAGGCCAACAAAGGTACGTTCTCTTTATAGCCAAATGGTCGGGCGTGGTACCCGGCTGTTTGAAGGAAAAACTGAATTATTGCTGCTTGATTTCCTTTGGCATACAGATCGGCATGAGTTATGCCATCCAGCGCATTTGATTGCTGAAAATGAAGAAGTGGCCAAAGCTATGACGAAACAAATTGAAGAAGCTGGCATTCCGCTTGATTTAGAAGTTGTCGAACAGCAAGCCGAGGAAGACGTTATTGCTCAACGTGAAGAAGCTCTTGCCAAACAACTAGCTGAAATGAAAAAGCGCAAGCGTAAACTGGTGGATCCTCTTCAATTCGAAATGAGTATCCAAGCCGAAGACTTATCAAGCTATGTGCCAGCGTTCGGCTGGGAAATGGGGCCGCCAAGTGAAAAGCAAGTGAAGCAATTAGAAAAGCTGGGCATCCTTCCTGACGAAATCGACAATGCAGGCAAGGCTACCAAACTATTAGAACGTTTGGATCGGCGTAAAGAACAAGGATTGACTACTCCAAAGCAAATAAGGTTCCTGGAACAACGTGGATTCCAACATGTGGGAACATGGCCTTTTGAAACCGCCAAAAAGTTAATTGATCGAATTGCCGCTAATGGCTGGCGCACACCAGCTGGGATAAATCCAAAGGAATATCGCGCTGAGTAGATATACACTGTGAAGCAAATAAATCAAAAAAAGGAGAATTCAAATGTACGGAAATTACTTAAATGTTGATGTGTTATTAGGTAAAACGTTGAGCGAAATCAAGAATAACAACAATCACGAATTGCTTTTTTATACAACTGATGGTGAGAAATACAAAATGTATCACGATCAAGATTGTTGTGAATCAGTGGGGATTGAAGAGATTATTGGAGATTTAGGTGATTTAATTAATTCGCCAATCACTATGGCAGAAGAAGTCACTAACCAAGGTGAAACTGACTGGGGAAGTCAAACTTGGACGTTTTACAAATTTGCAACAAATAAAGGTTATGTGACTATTCGCTGGCTTGGAGAATCGAACGGTTATTATTCAGAATCCGTCGATTTCGTAAAAGTAGAAAATGAAGAAAGTTAACCGCACAGTTCGGAGAAAGTATGACATAAGTCGCAAGAGAAAGTTGGTGAAACGTTTGGAAATAAAGGTGGATTTAATAGCATTACTGGAATATATTGATCCGACTTTTTTGGATTATCAAGAATGGGTCAATGTTGGAATGGCCCTGAAACATGAAGGCTATACAGCTGATGATTGGGACGATTGGAGCAAACGGGATGGTGGACGTTACAGTCCTGGTGAATGCTTCAAAAAATGGACCACGTTTGAAGGTAATGGCGTGACAGGTGCAACAATCACGCAAATGGCCAAAGAAAACGGCTGGGAGCCGAAGCGAAGAAAAGAAGATCACGAGCTTGATTGGAATGACGAAATTACCGGTAATGATGATTATGTCGTCATCGATAAAAACTGGATTGAAGGTATGGAAATCAGAGAGCCTACAAACTGGAATCCAGTCAGGGAATTGACCACATATCTGGAAACATTGTTCGAAGCATCAGAGAGTGTTGGATATGTCGTTTCCACATGGCAAAACGATGAAGGGAAGTTTTTGCCCACGAAAGGAAATTGGGATAGGACAGCTGGTGAGCTTATTCAAGCCTTAAATCAGTCAGATGGAGACATTGGCGCTGTCCTTGGTGACTATAACCCAGAAGCAGGCGCTTGGATCCGGTTCAACCCGCTTGATGGTAAAGGCGTAAAAAATGAAAACGTCACGGAATATAAATACGCTTTGGTCGAGTCAGACACGATGGACTTGGAAAAGCAAAACGCCATTCTCAGAGAATTGGAATTGCCTATTGCTGCATTGGTTTATTCCGGTAAAAAGAGCATTCATGCAATTGTAAAAATCAATGCTGCCAATTATGAAGAATACCGGAAGCGCGTTGATTATCTTTACAACGTCTGTAAAAAGAATGGCCTGAACATTGATAACCAAAACAGGAATCCTTCCCGGTTGTCTCGGATGCCGGGCGTTGAACGGAATGGCAAGAAACAATTTTTAATTGATACGAACATCGGAAAAAGCAGTTGGGAAGAATGGCATGATTGGATCGAAGACGTGAATGACGATTTACCGGATCCTGAAAGCTTAACAGAGTTTTGGGATAACATGCCGGAGCTGGCGCCTCCGTTAATTGAAGGAGTGCTACGGCAGGGGCATAAGATGTTGATGGCCGGACCGTCTAAGGCGGGAAAGTCATTTGCCTTAATTGAATTATCTATTGCTATTGCTGAAGGCATGCGCTGGCTAGGTTGGAAATGTACCCAAGGAAAGGTTTTATACGTGAATTTGGAACTTGACCGTCCATCCTGTCTCCATCGTTTCAAAGATGTGTACCAGGCCCTTGGATGGCAGCCTAACAATCTATCAAATATTGATATATGGAATCTACGTGGGAAGTCGGTCCCTATGGACAAGCTGGCTCCCAAGCTGATCAGACGTGCAGCCAAAAAGAATTATATTGCCATCATCATTGACCCGATCTATAAGGTATTGACTGGTGACGAAAACAGTGCTGATCAGATGGCCCATTTTACGAATCAGTTTGACAAGGTTTGTACGGAACTAGGGTCCAGTGTTATTTATTGTCATCACCATTCAAAGGGTTCCCAAGGTAATAAAAAATCAATGGACCGCGCCAGTGGTTCCGGGGTATTCGCTAGGGACCCAGATGCCTTAATAGATTTAGTAGAGCTTGAATTGACGGACGCTTTAATGCAACAGGAAGAAAATAAGGTTGTCTGCGATATTTATAAAAAAGCAATCGAACAACATAACTTTGATTATTTGGACGAACATGTTTCCCAGGATGATCTATTGAGCGCAGTCTCTATGGAAGCACACGCAAAACGGGCAATTCCAGAGCAGTTACCGAATGTACAGCAAGTAGTAAAAGAAGCTATGAATAAGGTCCGCATCCGTTCTGCATGGCGTGTTGAAGGTACGTTGCGCGAGTATCCGAAGTTTGATCCGGTCAATATGTGGTTTAGCTATCCGGTCCACTTGGTGGATGAAGTAGGCAGCCTAAAAGACATTGAGCCAGAAGGAGAAGCGCCACCTTGGAAAAAGAATTTCTCCAAGAAAAAGAGCGCAGAAGAACGGAAAAAGGAACGAAACGAAGCACTCGAAACTGCCTTTGAAGCATGTAGTATTGATGAAAAAATTACTTTAACTGCCATTGCTGAATACATGGGAGTGTCTGAAAAAACTGTCCGAAATCGGATAAAAGACCATGGTGGCTTTTGGATTGATGACGGAGAAATAGGAAGAAAGTAAAAAGGAAAAACTCGAAGAATTTCCCTTTCCCTCTATAGTGAAAAAGTCGAATATTTTCCTTTCCTTCTCTAGGGAAATTATCGAACATTTTCCCCGCTTTCTCTATGAGGGAAAATCTCGATAAATATCGACTTTTTCCCGAGGAAAGGAAAAAGTATATTACTACGTAATATAAAGGTTTCCCTTTCCCTCAAGGTCAAGGGGGTAAGTAGTCGTGCGTAAGCTATCGCACGACGACATACTTCCCCTATCCTTGACGAAAGAAAAATTTCAATGAACAAAATCCAAAATGTAAAATATTGGAGGAAAAAATATGCTGGACGATTTAACGATAATAATTAAAAAATGGGCCACTGAACGAAACCTTCATGAAGCGGATCCTAACAAACAGATTTTAAAGTTGGCTGAAGAGTTTGGGGAGTTATGCGAGGGCATGGCGAAGGATAAGCCTCATCAAGTCGAAGACTCCATAGGTGACATGTATGTTGTACTTACAATTTTGGCTATGCAATTAGGAACAAGCATAGAGAAATGCGCGTTACTAGCATATGAAGAAATTCAAGACAGAAAAGGCAAAATGGTTAATGGCGTGTTCGTGAAAGAAGCTGATTTGAATGACTGAATTTTTTATGGCCATGATTCCGCCAACAACGACACATCAACAAAAACAGGTGACTGTACGAAACGGTAAACCAGTATTTTATGAACCGGAAGATTTGAAGGCAGCGCGTGCGAAATTGATGGCTCATTTAAGTCAGCATGTTCCCGACAAAAAATATACTGGACCGGTTAGGTTGATTGCTAAATGGTGTTTTCCAATTACAGAAAATAAAAAAGATGGACAATACAAGGATACCAAGCCTGATAACGGAAATATGAATAAATTGCTCGAAGATTGCTTGGAGGATTTAGGCTTTTATAAAAATGATGCACAGATTGCTAGTTTGATTGTTGAAAAGTTTTGGGCCAAGATTCCAGGTATTTATATCAAAATCGAAGAGGTATAAGTGTATGGATTATAAAGCCTTTTATGCAGAGGTAGCTGATTGGATATACCAAAGCAATCACATGGCTATGAAGCATGGTTTAAACAGCAAAGAGTTTTGGAGTTGGGTTACTACTTCCACAGGTGAGCTTTGCGATAAATATAAAAATAATCCATTGGCACAAAAACAAATGATCATGCTGTACCAATGGCTTGAAGATTTTTCTCAAGGAGGATGATTTCTGTGAACGAAACGGACGAAAGCAAAGAGTGGTACGTAAAACAATTATTAGAAATGCCAAGCAACGGCTATGACCGCGATTCGTTGGAAAGGATGAACGTTGATCAATTATACAAACTTTATTGTGAGCGCATCGACAGGCAGGGGATGGTTTGAATGAGTGTAGAAATAGGTCAAACAATTTATGTCAGTGTAAGTAACATGTTTACGGAATCCGAGCCTAATTTAACTGAATATGTGGTAACGAAAGTAAATACAATGAGTTTCTATGCTC
Source organism: Bacillus norwichensis (assembly GCF_014836955.1). Taxonomy (GTDB): domain Bacteria; phylum Bacillota; class Bacilli; order Bacillales; family Bacillaceae_C; genus Siminovitchia; species Siminovitchia norwichensis. The sequence continues at coordinate 47,982 of NZ_JACSPV010000019.1, read as the reverse complement.
ATAGAAAAGGCGACGATTTCGCCGAACGCAGATTTGATAAAAGGACAATGATCCATAATTCTTTTTGCGAAACATATAAAGCATATTTCACGGAAAAAGAGTATTGGGATAAGATTGCACTTCTCAAAGAAAAAATGCTTTTATGCAGCGAAATCCGACGATCGGTAGTAGATTTAGATATTAAAAAATTACGTCAGATACAAGCGCTTATTAATGCGTAGCATAAAGGGGTGACAGCAATGCCTAAACTAACTGACGAATACGTTGTACTTATATCTAAAACAGCCATAGAAGCATACGAGGATCATAAAAAGCAACAGGAGAAAAAGAGGCATGACAGACGCCTACGGAATATAAAACTTCTCCTCCGAAATTACCGTTTTTTTGTAAAACATTGTAAAGATATAAAGTTAGAGATCGATGACATCAATGAAGAAATTGAACTGGCATTTTTGGATTCTGATGAATTCAAATTGGAATCTATTAAACGTAGCAAGGAAAAAACATTGGTTATGGTTCGGTACATTGATAAAATGCTGGCTGTCTACAAAGTGATGTGTGAGCAGTCCGGGGATCCAGAAGAGATTCGGAGATATCAGACGATCTATCAATTCTACATTTCAGATACCAAAATGACAGCTGAGGAAGTTGCTGCAGGGCACTCCGTGCACAAACGAACTGTTTATAAAGACATAGATAATGCGTGTAAAACCTTGGCAGTATTGATGTTTGGCGTTGAGGGGGTGAAGTTTAGTTGACGTCAAAAAGAGGGCACACTTGTAGCATTCTTTATGTGTTAACATGATAGTATGCAACAATTATAAGCGTGCGGAAACACGCGAAATTGTGTTGATGTATCTGTCATCGGCGCTGTCCTGATGGAAAAGGGATGGCGCTAACTTAATTTAATTGGTAAGATATCCCTATATATATGTGTAGGGGGAGATGTCTTGAAACGTATCATTATGTTCTTATTAGTGTCTATAATTCTAGTCGGGTGTTCAGTTGAAAGAGTGTCAACCGAAGAAAGAGAAAAACTGCAAGAGCAAGAGAAAGAGCAAGAGAAAGAGCAAGAGAAAGAGACATTGAAGCAAACGGATCACTTGGATGCCTACGAAGAGGTTGACGGGATCGAGGAAGAAGGGCAAGAAAAAGACTTCGTAACAGAAGCAGAAGAAAATGCTGAGGAATATCCTGCGAAACCTGGTGCCATGCTTTATGATAAAACAGACGAAAAGTTTAAAGGTATGAACTACCATTTCAAAGGTGAGTTAGTCAAAATTGAAAAGGTTGAAGGTCTATTTGGGAATATGGAAGATGCCTTTTTGGTTAAAAATGATAATGGGTATATAATGCCTATCTTTCCACCGTATGCGATGACTGCTTCTGCAGGCGATGAAATAGAAGTGTGGGGTCCTTTATCCGGTGATGGGTATGCTTCATCAGACTTAGGGGTTGACAACGTAGTTGGCGTTGCAGGAGCGATGAACGCCACGAGGGTTGATATTAACGGGGAGATGCAATAAAAGATATATGTCGAGACATTCACTTTTAGTGAGTGTCTTTTTCATTTTATAAAAGGGGAGTGTTGATCATGGCGGACAATAAGTCGCGCGAAGATATGATGAAGTTTTTAAAAGCCGCACAGCGAGAAGCAAGAAAGGCCACACAAGCGTTAAAGGAACTGGAGGACCAGAAGAGAGATAAGTACCTTGTCATAACGTTAGATGAGTTAGGTGGCGTTCCAAGAGTTTTTTATAAAGGCGAAGAGATTACGATGAAGGAATTTATTAATTTCCAGTGGACAACAAGGACTGATGTTTATGGTAGTACAGATATTATCATTGATTACTATGATAAACCTACAAAAGAAAAAGTGGTTGCTGTGAAGAAATCAATTCGAGAAGGTGTAGTATCATGACCAAACCACTAACCGCACTTTGTAATCACTGTGAAAAGATTACTGATGTTGATTTCAAAATGAAGCATCATCCGAACAGAATAGAGGAAACGTATTTCAAATGTGAGCACTGTTATTATCATTACACTTCATTTGTGACAGACGGTAGAGTACGGAAGCTACAGCGTAAGAAGGATAGCATCAAGGGATTACGCAATGCAGCTAAACGTTTGGAGTTGCAAGAAGAGATCAACGAGAGAATGTCTCTACTTAAATATAATTTAATAAACTTTGGACGTGCTGATCTGTGACTAAACGTAACAAAAGAATTGGCCAGAAAGTTTATGACAGTAAAGCATGGCAGCTGTTAAGACAGGCATACTACGATAGTCAACATGGTATATGCGAATGGTGTGGTAGTCCAGGGGACATTGTTGACCACATCGAACCAATCACAAGTGAGAATGTCAATGATATTTGGATCACATTGAACTGGGAAAACCTTCAATTGCTTTGTCTTTCTTGTCACAACAAGAAGACTTTCCGGAAACATTTTGCGATTCGTGAAGGATTTGGGTTCGATGAAAACGGAGATTTAATTGTGTCAAAAACGTGAACAATTCTGACAAAAAGGACATCCCCCCTAGGTGGCGGGGATTTTTTTGAGCACGGCCGAGCGAGCGCCAAGTTTAACGTAATACACGGGAAGTTTCGCGTGACCCCCTACCCCAAATAACAAGAAATGAGGTGCTATTTTTATGGCCAAAAAGAAAGAGCTAACAAAAGAAGAACGGGTAAAAAAGGAAATACGCAGACTTAAAAGAATATACAAAGACTTGCCTAAAGATACCCTCATGCTTGTCGAGGGGTTGATTGCAGAGGCAGCTGACATGCGAATAAGACTAGAAGATATCCGCGAAGATTTGGATGTGAACGGATACGATGAAATGTTCTCGCAATCTGAAAACCAAGAACCATATGAGCGGGAGCGACCAAACGCAAGACGTTACATCGCAATGAACAAAAACTACCAAAGCATAATGAAACAATTAGGAGACTATTTGCCAAAACCTGAACCAAACAACAAGGATAAGAACGACGGATTTGAAGCGTTCGTGAACAGACGATGAAACGATATCCACTTACATATAATCCAATCATCGAGTACTGGAACAAGATTGAATCTGGTGAGGAAATTGTCAGCAGGAAAGTCAGAAGAGTTTACAAGAAACTTGTGGATGATATCCATGACCATTCTTCCGAGTATGAGTATTCGGCAGAGCGGGCGAACCACGCCATCGAGTTTGTAGAGAATTACTGCAAACATTCAAAAGGTAAAATGGGCGGAATGCCGTTTATTTTAGAATTGTGGCAGAAAGCGATGACCGCTGCAGCATTTGGATTCATCCATAAAATTGACGAGCTCCGGAAATATAAGGAGCTTATATTAGTTATTGCACGTAAAAACGGGAAGTCAGCTTACGCTTCTGCGATTGCTCTCTATATGCTTGTGGCAGATGGAGAACCGGGCCCGGAAGTCGTGTCGGCAGCAACCAAAAAAGACCAAGCGAAAATTGTTTGGCTGGAATCTAAGCGGATGGTCAGCAAATCTCCCGCACTTCGCAAACGGATCCGTTCCTTGGTGGCGGAATTGCTTTCTGACTTCAACGATGGGTCGTACAAGCCGTTATCCTCTGATTCCAATACACTGGACGGGCTGAACGTTCATTGTTCAATTATTGACGAACTCCATGCTATTGAGGATAAGAACCTCTATGACGTTATTATTGATGGAATGAGCGCAAGGGAGCAGCCGCTATCCGTTATCACAACAACAGCCGGAACAGTTCGTGAAGGTATTTTTGATATTAAGTATGAGGAAATTGAACGAATTATCAATGGTTTCGATGACCCGAACGGCTATAAAGATGAGCACGTCCTTCCGATTGTCTATGAGTTGGACAGTCGAAAAGAGTGGACGGAACCGACTAATTGGAAAAAAGCGAATCCTGGTCTTGGCACAATAAAAAATATCGCTGAACTTGAGAGAAAAGTAAATAAAGCAAAAGCAAATCCTTTGTTAGTGAAAAACTTGCTGACGAAGGATTTTAACATTCGAGAGACTTCATCAGAGGCATGGCTCACGTTTGAGCAACTGGACAACCAGGAGACGTTTGATATTGAAGTACTAAAACCAAGCTACGGTATTGGAGGAGCAGACCTATCCAGCACAACTGATTTAACTGCAGCTTGTGCTACATTTATGCTGCCAGACAACCAAAATATTTACACAGCCCATATGTATTGGCTCCCGGAGGAATTGCTTGAAAAGAGGGTGGCAGAGGACCGAGTCCCTTATGACGTTTGGAAAGAACAAGGATTTTTGAGAACAACGCCCGGAAATAAAGTTCACCATAAATTTGTAACTGAATGGTTTGTGGAACTAAGGGATAAATACGGCTTGTATTTACCTTGGATTGGTTATGACAGCTGGTCAGCAACTTATTGGGTTGAGGAAATGCAATCACAATTCGGAGTAGATGCTATGCTTCCGGTTATCCAAGGAAAGAAAACTCTCTCAGGACCTATGAAGGATATGGGGGCTGATCTCGAAGCTAAAAGAATTAACTACGGTAATAATCCAATTACAAAATGGTGCCTCTCAAATACGAGCGTTGACATTGATAAAAATGATAATATCCAGCCGTCAAAAGGCAAATCACAACGTAAGAGAATTGATGGGACTGCCTGTCTATTAAACTCTTATGTTGTCTTGCGGGATAAAATGAATGACTATCTAAATATGATTTGAGGGAGGTTTAGCCGATGAATGAAGTTAGAACTGAAATTAACAATCAACTACTTGCCATTTTAAAAGAAGTTGATTCAAAGATAGAAAATCCTTTTTCAAGGATTCAAATGATAAATAGTGTTGCGCAAGTTTATTCAATGGTTAATAAATAATTCACCTTACACTTGGTGACGGGAGGTGAGGATCATAGGTTTTTTCGATTGGATGTTTGGAAAAAAACAAACAGAACCGAAAACAACAACCAGTTACAAAATCATTACGGATGCGGGCGATGGATTTTATACATTTGATGGGCGCATCTATAAAAGTGACATTGTTCGCTCCTGCATTCGTCCAAAAGCCAGGGCTATTGGAAAATTGATGGCCAAGCATATTCGGGAAAATGCAAAAGGATTGTTAGTAAATCCCGATGTAAATATAAAATTTTTGCTTGAAGAGCCAAATCCATTAATGTCAGGGCAGCTGTTCCGCGAAAAGATGGCCACGCAATTGGATTTAAACAATAATGCCTTTGCGATTATTAAACGAGATCCGGATACATTCATTCCGTATGAAATATATCCGGTGCCGGCCATGAGTGTGGACATGTTGGAAGGTCCACAAGGAGATATGTATTTAAAATTCTATTTTTCGGATGGTAAACAGATGGTTGTCCCGTATTCAGATGTCATCCATCTACGTCAGGATTTTAATAATCATAATCTATTTGGAGATCATCCTGGCCAGGCACTCGTTGAGTTGATGGACGTTGTAACCACGATTGACCAGGGCATGAAAAAGGCTATTAAAAGCAGTGCCCTAATTAAGTGGATCTTAAAGTTTAAAAGTGTATTGAAAAAAGAAGATGTCGAAATGCAGGTCGATGAGTTTATAGACAGCTATCTGAACATCGAAAAAAAAGGCGGAGCTGTTCCATCTGATCCGCGTTATGATTTGGAGCAAGTGAAAAATTACAATTTTGTTCCGGATGACAAACAGATCACCACGACAACAAAGCGCATTTATGATTTCTTCAATACCAATGAAAAAATTGTACAAAGTCGATATAACGAAGATGAATGGAATGCTTACTATGAATCTGTTATCGAACCAGTTGCATTGCAGCTGGCCGGAGAATTTACAAGAAAGCTATTTACCAGGAGAGAGCGGGGACATGGAAATAAAATTGTCTTCGAATCATTAAACCTCCAATACGCCTCTATGCGTACGAAGTTGGGCTTAGTAGGAATGGTGGATAGAGGGGCGTTATTACCTAACGAGTGGAGAGAGGTACTCAATTTAGCGCCAGTTGAAGGAGGAGACAAGCCAATACGCAGATTGGATACCGCCGAAGTGGACGATCATCAAGATAAAGGGGGTGAGGATGATGGAAAAAACGGAAACAAGGGAACTGATGACGAGTAAGATTGAAATCAGGGAAGATGATGACGGGAACCGCACGTTGTCCGGATATGCTGTCAAATGGGAGAGAAAATCACAGGTTTTAGGTTATTTCTACAAGTTTCGCGAACAATTTAAAAAAGGTGCATTTGCTGATTCTCTTTCAAAAGACGATCAGCGTTTTTTGTGGTCACATGACACTGGGAAGGTTCTTGGTAGAACAAAAAATAATACATTACGCTTGGAAGAGGATTCTATCGGGTTGCGATTTGAACTCGATTTACCTAAAACAACCCTTGGTAATGATACCTATGAATCTATAAAACGTGGTGATGTTGACGGTGTTTCGTTTGGATTTCGAATGGAAGACCATGAAATTGAAGAGCCGGATGACGATTTACCATTACGAACGGTCAAAAAGGCTAGGCTGTTAGAAGTCAGTGCAGTTGCGTTTCCCGCCTATCCCGATTCAGAGGTAAGCGCACGTGGATATGATCCGATGAAGCATTATGCCGAGGAGCAGGAAGAATTACGTTCAAAATTATATGTTTTAAATAACATTTAGGAGGATATGAATATGAATCGCATTAAAGAAATTTTACAAAGAAAAGCAGAAATTAATGAAATGTTGAAAGACGAAAAGCGCAGCAAGGATTTGGATTACAAAGCTCTTGAAACGGAAATTCGTGAGTTGAATGAGGAGTTGGAAGAACTACAGACCCGTGAACGATTGATGAAGGAAACTGAACAGCTTAACAATGGAGAAGTTGAAGGGCGTACCATCGAGACGTTTAATGGGAACAACCATGAAAAACGTGAACTTGGAACTGACTCCATTGAATACCGGAAAGCGTTCATGGATTATGTGTTGAAAGGCGAGAAAATCCCTGCTGAACTCCGTGCTGATCAAGTGACTTACACGAAAGATGTAGGTTCCGTCATTCCGGAAACAGTTTTAAATAAAATCATTGAAAAAATCGAAGCTGTTGGAATGATTTTGCCGCTGGTTACACGCACTGCAATTAAAGGCGGGGTTACCCTTCCGACTTCTAGTGTAAAACCTGTGGCTACATGGGTAGCGGAAGGAAAAGGCAGCGATAAGCAGAAGAAATCAACAGGCTCCATCACATTTGCTTATCACAAATTGCGTTGTGCGGTCGCAGTTTCTCTTGAAGTCGATACGATGGCCCTTCCGGTGTTTGAAGCAACACTTATCAATAATGTTGTAGAAGCCATGACTAAAGCCATTGAGCAAGCGATTATTTCCGGATCCGGCACAGGCCAACCTAAAGGAATTTTGACTGAAACTCCTGAAGATGGCCAGGCTTTAGATGTGGATGAAATCACTTATCAAACATTGCTTGATGCAGAAGCGGCATTACCGTTGGAATATGAGGCAAATGCTGTTTACTGCATGACCAAAAAGACATTTATGAAATACCAAGGTATCAAAGATGCTGATGGACAACCAATTGCACGCGTCAACTATGGTATTAGCGGAAAGCCAGAGCGTGTATTACTTGGACGCCCTGTTATTCTTTGTAACTACCTTGATAGCTTTTCAACAGCTGAGGAAGGTTCTCCATTCGCATTCTTGTTCAACTTCTCTGATTACGTCCTGAACACGAACTATCAAATGGGTGTTAAGAAGTATGAAGACAATGAAACTGATGATATGGTAACAAAGGCAATCATGATTGCTGACGGGAAAGTTGTTGATAAGAATTCGTTGGTAGTTCTTAAAAAAGGTGCTCCAACGCCATAAATACCAGGAGGGATATAATTGGACTTCCATAAAGTAAAAAAGAGATTTCGCGAACGTCACCAGGACATGAAAGATTATGAAGAAGGCGATCCTTACACTTATGAAAATAAGGAAAGGATTGCTTTTTTAATTGAAAAAGGCTATTTGGAAAAGAAAAATAAGCAGCCACCGCAGGCTAAGAGTAATCCAGAAATCAAGCATACTGGTGGCGGTTGGTACGAGCTTCCAGACGGGAAAAAGGTAAAAGGTAAGGCTAATGCTCTTAAAGCACTAGAAAGCGGTGTTTGATTTGCTGAAAAAGGTGAAAGTGGCATTACGTGTCTCCACAAATGATGACGGCATTAATGATGAAATTACTGATCTTATTTCAAGTGCCCGGTTGGATCTGATTCAGTCGGGCGTTTCCAAGTTAAAAGCGCAATCGGATGAGGATGCACTAATTCAGAGGGCAATTATTCTTTATGCAAAATCTCAGTTTGGCATCGACAATCCGCACGCAGAGCGCTATTGGCAATCCTACGAGTCACTGAAAAAGCATTTGTCCTATTCGGGTGATTATCGTGGCTAACTGGGGAGATGTGATTTATTTAATAGCATTAGAAAAGAGCGTGGATGATGAAGGATTTGAAAACAATCATCCGACTCCTGGGGAACCACGCAAAGTATATGCCAATAGAAAGTCTGTAAGGTCTGAGGAATTTCATGCTGCTAAACAAAAAGGAGTTACTCTCTCCTACATGTTTGAGGTTCGCTCCATCGAATATGAGGGGGAAGAACAGCTCAAATATAACGATAAAGATTATACGGTCTATCGAACATATGATAAAGGTGAAATTATAGAAATCATTTGCCATCGAAAAGGTGATGACCATGCATCTTGAATTTGAAGGTCTTGACGAGCTTATTGCAGAGATTGATCGCATCGAGGGTTTGACAGAAGACTTGAAAGACCAAGCATTGATTGCTGGGGGAGACTATCTCCGCGATCGAATAAAAGCCGAGGTATATTCACATGGTTTGCACCGTCGATCTGGGCAAGCTCAAGAAGCAATTACCAGGACCGACCCAGAAGGTGGAGAACTGTTTGTTGGTACAGAAGGCGGGAAGAAGCAGCCTGGCTTCTATCTCTATATGCATGAGTTTGGATATTGGAATGTTCGAGCACAGAGATTCATAGCGCCATTGCCAATGGTCTCTATTGTTTTTGAACACAGCAAGGGGCCAATTTTGGACAAATATGTTCAAGTGTTCCAAAAGGGGTTGGGTATGCGATGAATCTTGATAAATTAATTATGGATACATTAAAACCTCTTGGTGTACCAGTAGCGAAGGCGAGATACAACCAAACAGCTGACACATATATCGTTTTTATCGAATATAACCAGGCGCCTAGGATCAATGCCGATGACAAGGAACTTATTTCCAAGCACTTTTTTCAAGTCGATGTATTTTCAAGTGGAAATTACAATCAGCTTGTTAAAGATGTGAAAAAACGAATGAAAGAAGCAGGCTTTGGCCGGATGTTTGAATCGGAAACCTACGACGAGGACATGAACAAGTATAGGAAAATTTTGCGGTTCAATTACGAACCAAATATCTGGGAGGAATAAATATGGCAGTTAAAGGCTTGAAAGATCTTCATTACGCAGTGATTACTGAAGAAGATAAAGAAAAAACCATTTACGGCGAGGTAAAACCATTTGGACCAGCAATGGCTTTGAATTTGCAACCATCCATTAACCGCGGGAATTTACGCGCCGATGATGCAGTTTTATTCAGTGACTCAGCAAAAGGACCAATCACAGTGGCCGTAAATACGGCATATTTGGAGAAAGAAGTTGAAGCTGATGTGCTCGGAAAAACTATTCATCCAAACGGCGGTATAAGTGACAACGTGGAGGATGATGCTCCGTATATTGCTATCGGCGGAAAGGCACTGACTGCCCGCGGTGGCTATGAGTATTTTTGGATATATCGGGTGAAATTGGCGCCAGCAGAAGAAAGTAAAGAGACATTGCAAGAAACTCCTTCATACCAAACGCCGAACCTTACTGGTGAAGCAATTCCACGTCTACACGATGGGGAAGAGAAGTTTAAAGCATGGGATCAAGATTCAACAATTGCTGATAAAAGCATTTTTGATAAATGGTTTGATGAAGTAATTGATAAAGATTGGGTGGCGACTCCCTAATGCAAATTGAACTTTATATTGATGGAGAATTAAAGGTGTTTACGACTCCATTTGTACCACTGCGTGCCAAACGTTTGTATCTTAAAGTCCAGATGGAGGCTGAAAAAAAGGCCAGAGAAGATGAAAATTATATACCGTCTTATGAAGAACAAATGGCCGAAGAGGATGAGATTATCGGCATCCTTGCTAATGTCGTATTTGGAGGGCAATTTACAGTTGACCAAGTTTACGATGGTGCAAGTGATGAATATGTGTACAAAAAATTAGCAGAAGCGATATTTAATAAGTCCAAAGAGAAAAGTGAAGAGGGAAACGATCAGGGGAAGTGACGTGGGAAGAAGCGTACACTTCCCTTTTAAGTTTGTACAAAAAACTTATGTTTCCGTCACCTAACTATATTTATGGACAGCCAGTAATAAGAACAGGATGGACGATGTCTCAAATTGATGAGATGGACGTCCATTTTTTTGATGATTTGATGTTGCTTGATGATGACGAGCTGCAACCACAAGAAAAAGAAGTTTATCTCAGTGAGATCTGGTAGAAGGCAGGTGAGAAAATGGCAAGCAGAGATATAGGTCAATTACGGACAAGGCTATCTTGGGAAGACGAGGGAGCCAACAAGTCCCTAGAAGGGTTTAGGCGAGATTTGAAGGGGCTGCGCTCTGAAATGAACCTTGCCCGTTCAAAGGGGCGCGAGTATGCACAGAGCATGAAAGGGATGCGGGAACAGTCTGATATTCTTTCCCGGCGCTTTAAGACCCAGCAAGAGCGGGTCCGCGAATTAAAGAAGCGTTATGACGAATCGGTAAAAGCTAAAGGCGAAGATGCGAACCAGACAAGAGATCTGGCGGCTCAATACAACAATGCTGTCTCTGAGATGAACCGAACAGAAGATCAGTTGAACCGTTTGAATAAAGCTATTCGGGAGCAATCTAGCCCTTGGACCCGACTTGGCGATAAAATGACCTCTACTGGTGAAAAAATGCAAGAAATCGGGAAGGGAATGACCGATTTTGGTAAGTCTTATTCCATGAAAGTTACTGCTCCGATCGTTGCAGCTGGAACGGCATTTTTCAAATCAGCTTCTGAATTTGAGACTGCTTTTGCAGGGGTCCGAAAAACTGTCGATGCTACAGAAGATCAATTCGCCGAACTTAAACAGGGTATTCGAGATATGGCCAAGGAATTGCCTGCCTCTGCCAACGAGATTGCTGGTGTCGCGGAAGTAGCTGGACAGCTCGGTATTAAGCGGAAAGATATTCTCAAATTTACTCGAGTAATGGTGGACCTTGGGGTAGCGACAAACATGTCTTCCGAAGAAGCTGCTACTGCATTAGCCCGTCTTGCAAATATCACGCAGATGCCTATGAAGAATATTGATAGGCTTGGGGCAACTGTCGTTGATTTAGGTAACAACCTTGCCACGACAGAATCTGAGATTGTTGACATGTCTTTGCGTTTAGCAGGTGCTGGATCACAGATCGGTCTTACCGAGGATCAAATTGTTGCATTTGCAGGGGCTTTGTCTTCAGTTGGTATTCAGGCGGAGATGGGTGGATCCGCATTTTCCCGAGTTATGATTGAAATTGCCAACGCTAGTGCTATGGGTGATAAAGCCGTTAAAGATTTCGCAGATGTTGCCGGTATGTCTGCAAAAGACTTCCAAAAAGCGTTTAAAGACGATGCAGCGTTGGCTGTTATTGCCTTTGTTGAAGGTCTTGACAGAATGAAGAAGGAAGGCGAGAACGTCTTTGGTGTCTTAGAAGATCTTGGCCTGTCTGAGATTCGTGTGAGGGATACTCTTTTAAGGGCAGCTGGTGCAGGAGATTTATTCCGGGAGTCACTTGAACTTGGTAGTAAAGCTTGGGAAGAAAATACGGCGCTCACAAACGAAGCTGCGGAAAGGTATAAAACCACCGAATCGCAGTTGAAAATTCTTTGGAACCGGGTAAAAGACGTTTCAATTACACTAGGAGAAGCTCTCATTCCTGCTGTTATGGACGCGATAGATGCGGCAGAACCTTTGATTAAGAAAATTGAATCCGGTGCGCAGAGCTTTTCTGAAATGGATAAGGAGCAACAAGCAACTGTATTAAGTTTGTTAGGCATAGTTAGTGCGATCGGTCCTGCATCTGTAGCTCTCGGAGGATTGACTAGCACAATCGGTGGAGTGCTAAAGGTTGGCGGTAATGTTTCAAAAATGTTCGGCAAGGTTGGAGGAGCCGGATTAATTGGCCGAATCGGGTTACTGAGTTCTGGACCAGGGATGCCAGTTGGACTTGCAATTGCTGGAGTAGGGGCATTAGGTTATGGAATTTATAAGCTTACTAAAAAGAGTCAAGACGCGAAAAAAGTTACAACAGAAGTGGCAGATTCGCTTCTGGAACAAGCAGATGCACTTGAGCCAAACATCGAAAAGTATGAGTCTCTACAACAAAAGAGTGGGCTTACGGCAGATGAATTTGGAAGGTTACTTGATATACAGTCGGAACTTAACAAAACACAAAATCCAGCATTAGTAGAACAATTACAAGAAGAATATAATAAATTAGCCGAAAAGAGTGGACTGTCAAACGAACAACTGGATGAAATGATTGAATTGAACAGCACGATTATCGAACAAGCTCCAACGGTTGAACAGAAATTCACTGATAAAGGTAATGCGATAATTGAATCTACTAAAGCTGTGCGAGAGTATATAGATTCTTTAAGAGAAATGGCTTTTGAAGAACTTAAAGAAGAACAAGTCAAAGCTTTGGAAAGAGAAAAAGAGCTTAGAAAAGAAAATAAGTTTTTAGCAAAAGAAGCCAGCAAAGTTGAAGCAGACATTAAAGAATTGATTGATAAGCGTGATATGTCCCTTGAAGAAGTAAATAAAAGGTTACAAGAAATACATGTTAATACAAAGCATGGGTTAAACTCTCATAAGGAAGTAATGGAGTTAAGAAGAGAAGAACAAATATTACTTGCCATAAAAAATGGAACTATAGCGGAAACCCTTGAAAAGTTACAGGGAGAACGCAAGGAGTTGAATAAAAAGCAGAAGTTAAACGAAGAAGAATTATCAAAGCTTGATCAAATCAATGCAAGAATGGCTGAGGTTCTGCTTGCAGAGGTAGATATTAATTTCGAAAAAGGTAAAGGGCTAAAAAAGCTAGATGAGAAAATAGAAAGCTTAAAAAATGAGCGCCAGGAGCTTATGACGAATGCTACCGAGGAGCAAAAACGCAATGGGCTTTATGATCAGCAGATTCAATTATTGGACGATTCTATATCAAAACATGAAGCAATCAAGAAAAAAATCCTGGAAGAAACAGGATACCAAGCTGAATTTAATATAAAACAAGAAGCCCTTCAAACGATATTAGGATTTAACGATGGTCTACTTAAGTCTTCCTTGAAAAGAATGCTAGAAATGGCAGCTGCACAGCAAGGTACAAATGCAGAAATAGACAAAGGTACTGGGAAGGCACAGGATTTGACCAATGAGCTAGGAAAAAATGTTCAAAAAGATGTGAATGTGAATACTAATCCATCGGTTGATGCTCTAAACCAAGCTCTAAGTAGCCCCGTCAGAAAAGCTATTAACCTTTCTGTATCAGCTGCAAAACTAGCGTTATCTCCATTTCAGTTATTAGGATATGCAGACGGAACACCATTAGGAGGCCATAAAGGTGGGGCGTTCCTTGCGGGTGAAGAAGGATTCGAGCTTGGCCGTCTTGGTAATAGATGGGAGTTACTCAATTTTGGTCTGTATGATCGTCCACGCGGTTATGAGGTATTCACTCATGATGAATCCAAAAAGATTCTTAGGGCTTTAAACAATCTGCCTGGGTATGCCGCAGGTGCTAGGGATCCGGGTGAAGCCAATCGAGTGGTCAATCAATTAAACAACCAGCAGGCTATGTCAGATGGCAATGCTACAGTCGTCAGGCTTTTAAAAGACATTGTACAAGGGATTAAAGACGGGAAGATCATCCAAATCGACGGGAACACTGTTACTAGAATTGTTAATGAAAATAACGCAGTTGATAATATAGGAAGGTATTTTTAGGAGGTGTCTACTTGTTTATTGTTTATGACGAAAACATGAACTTGAAGCCTTTCCCGTCTGGTGTGACACCTCTTGATATTTTTATATCCTCTATCCGAAAAAAGAGAGAAACTGAGGCTGTGGAAGGTAGACATGGGTATATTGATAAAGGACATACGCAAGAAACCAGGAATATTGAGTTGCTTTTTCGGCTACAAGCTCATAACACGCAAGATTATAGGCTATTAAGGGATGAAGTGTTTGCCTATTACAGTCAAGGTGATTTCTTTTATGTATCGGAGGAATATCAACCAGGTAAAAGGTATAAAGTGATTGCTGTTGAACCGTTCATACCAGAAAGGGTTAACCGGAAAGTAGCATCAGTTGGAATTCAATTAGAAATGGTTGATCTGCCGTTCGCCGAGTCCATTGGTACTACTCAGGACATACAACGAAATGGTATTAATGCAAATGATGGACTCTGGGGCTTTGGTATGGGGCTTGAATCTGTAGACGATACGTTGATTTACACGCATAATGCAATTGCCGGCAACACTTTCCGGATTTTTAATGCTGGTAACGTGCCTATCCATCCGTTTGAGCAGGACTTGAAAATAACGATTAGTAATGTGGTCGGCAGCACAGAGTTATTCCAATTGGTGAATTTGACTAATGGCAGCCGTTCAAGGATCGATGTACCACTCAAAAATACGGACAAAGTAATTTATGACGGACCAAACGTGACACGGAATAGTCTAGCGTTTTTAAGAGACACTCGGAAAAATTTTATTGAGTTGTCGCCAGGCTGGAACTTATTCCAAATCTACAACTGTAACAGTGCTACGATTGCATTCGATTTTCCTTTTTATTACCAATAGAGAAGATTGTGGGAGGGAGATAGCTACCTCTCTTTTTTGTATGTCAAAAGGAGCGAGAAAAATGGCAATAAAATTAATTAGCGTTTTATGGGATAGGGAAACTAGAAATAATATTAATGATAATTTTCGAGAGTTGTTTGATCTCGGCACAGAAATAGAAAGTGAAATTAAACAAAATTTATCAGATTATATACCGGCTGGGGCGATCACAACCGATAAAACCAGTTTTATCAGAGCAGGAAAAAATCTATTTAATCAACATGATACAGTCAGTGGCCGGGTTAGTGTGACCGGTGAAATCATCGACGATGGAGTTAATGTTACTGCAGATTATGAATTGATCAAACAGGGGCAAACATATATAACGAATAACCCGATCTATACGGCACAGTATGATAAAGATAAAAGTTTCATTAGATTTTTATACGTTGCTAAAGGAGATACGCTGAAAACGGAAAATAACGCAGTATATATCCGAATTTCAGTCAATCGGACGTTAGCCAGTGGATTACAGGTTGAAGAAGGTAATGCATTAACGCCTTATGAACCATATATGAAAACGCTGGTCGGAATTGACATTAAGGATGTAAGTGAAGCTAAAACAAGTGATGCAAAAGGTAAGCATTTTACAAACATTAAAGCACGTTTTGAGGAAATAGAAAGAGACGTTGCAGATATCCGCCCACCTGATAGTAATGTTGTTTCTGATGAAGTTGCAGAACAAGTCTTCATTGCCGAGATGAATAAAAAGGCAGCTCGATTAGGGTGTGATAACCCAAATTTTAAGAACTCAAGCGGGTTATCAGCTGCGGGCCAATTGACAAGCCCGAAGGATATGACATTGATTACTCGACATGCTGCAGGGATTGCGGAGTTAACCAAAGTTTGGGGAACTAAAAATTATGAGGTTGCCATTAAAGGATCCAGTGCACGAACTATTAATATTACTTCGTCAGTGCAAGATGCTGCATTTGAACAAAGCTATACGATTTTAGGTGGAAAAACTGGAACTTTAGGTGTGGTCCACAATTTATGTCTAGTCGTACAGCATAAGCAAAAAGGCCATGTATTAGCGGGTACAATATTAAAGGCAGACGGTGATCGATGGATCGCAATGAAACAGTTATTCGATGAAGCGATAAAAATTATAGAAAATAACGGAAGCGCAAGTCCTACCATTGACGCAGTAGGGGCTTGTGCTATTTTATTGCCTGCGAATCCTTTATTGCATACAGGGACGCCATTAAATGAGCTTTTTCTTAAAGGAAATACAGAGAGACAATCTCCTGCAAGTACGACGAAAATCTTAACAAGTTTGATTTTAATCGAAAGTGTTCCCGATTTAAACGAATCGTTCAGCTTTAAAGCCAGTGACAAGGTTGAAGATTCGCTTGTCTTTAATGAGGGTGATCGCATTACATTTAAAGATGCTTTGTACCTCATGATGTTGCATTCACATAATACAACAGCCAAAGCGGTTGCGCGCGCTGTAGGACAGCGGATTGTGAAAGCAAGAGGTTACGCGTAAAGGAGTGATGTTTTGTATCTGACCGACTTAAACAACCGGCATTATGTCACTCAAATGACTTATCAGATTGAGGAAGAATTAAACGGCAACAAAGTTTTATCTGCGGTCATTAAACCCACTAAACCCAATCTTGTATTTTTGGAAAACCTTGAAAAAATGTGGACGTTAGTAGACGATGACGAGAACTTTTACAAAGTCGCCTTTGTTAAAAAGCAAGGGGAAGGGAAACTGTTATCCGCAGAGATCAGAGCCATTCCATCATTTTACGATGACTTTGACAATGACCGGGTATATGAGGAATATAATCGATCGCTCACAGCGAAAGTTGCATTTGACATCATCTTTGCTGGCAGTGGCTATTTTTATCAAATGTCAGGCGACTATTATGCAATAGACTGGGAAGGGTTTGGTGGTGGATCCACGCGCTTAGAAATGTTCCAGGACGCTCTCAACCGGTACGGAGCAGAGTTCACCGTCATGGGACAAACTGTCTTCATAAAGAAGCTAATCGGTGAGGACTTAAACGTCATGTATCGTCACCGGCTCAATGCCTCAAATATCGTACAAGAGACTGACGCAACGAGCTTTTGGACATATGCCAAAGGATACGGTGATTACGAAGGTGACAAAGAAGCAGGAGATTGGAAAGATGCTAAACTTATTCGGGAATACACTTCTCCCATTGCAAATATCCCTGGTATTGGCAAGCGACATGCCCCGCCTATAAAGGATGGACGGGTTAAAATCGCCTCTGTGATGGATGCCAATTTAAAAAGGCTAGTGGATGAATCACTGAAAATCAGCGTGACCGCTGACATACACGATCTAACCAAGCAAAAATACCCTATCGCCCAGACAAATGTTGGTGACAGGGTATTTCTCATCGATGAACGCATTTTATTAAATGAAGAGGTTCGTGTCGTCAATAAATCAGTAGTTAGGGACTGGCGCGGAAATATACTTGATATTCGGTTGACGTTTGGATCACAGGATATTGTCAAACGGCATCAGGCGAGTCTTTCTAATGCGGCAAAGACAGTAAATGAGCTTTTCAACGGTAGAAAGAAACTGCCTTTAAATGCGTTAGCTAGCGAGGTTGCCAACGTAACCAAAGCCATTTTATCTGCCCAAACGGAACTTGATTTTACAAATGGCATCATTGCCCGGGATCCTTACAACCCTAACCTGGTCGTTATGCTTACAAGCGCCGGGCTAGGCGTGTCACAGGATGGTGGTAAGACATTCCGCAACGCTATTACTGGCCGAGGCATACTAGCAGAGCATATTCTTGCTGGGACGATAACAGCAGGTGGCAATAAGCGAATCGATATTTCTGATGGTTCAATTTGGTCTTATTTTGGAAATAAATTGACGATGAATTTTGGTCAATATTCATTAGATTTTTACCATACAGATGAGAGTCTGATCGGAAGTTTCGGACGGGGAACCATTCCCATGAGCAATGGATCAACCTATGCCCGGGGACTTAATTTGCTTGTTGCCAACTCATTTTTTGACATCATTCATTTACGGAATGATGTCCGTAATTTCGCATTCAGAACAGCAGCTTTTAATATAGACAACAACTATACAGCCGTTGCTGGTCCACAGGCATGGGCAGGTAAAAGTTTTTTGGGATTATACACGGATGCCGAGTTATGGAAAAATAATCGCCGTACAGACCAGGCTTGTATGGTTTTTGAGCAGACGCCGACAGAGCACAACACTCACCTGTTTTTTGGCGGCAGAAGTGAAACGGGCGCACGAAAGGCTGGAACATTTGGAGTCATCTATAATGATAGCGAAGACACAAGCCAATTGATCGCTCAGGCCCAGAAGGACAGATGGTGGGTAAGGCAACTGCAAGCAGGCGAAAAGGCATATGTATCGAGCACATCAAACTCCGCCAGATTTGGCGTTAGTGATAATACCTACATAACCATTAATGATAATGGTTATGTCTTTTTTGTTGTCAATGGCGTGGTAAAGCATACATTTAGTCCCGATTAGGGCTTTTATTTTGCTTAAATATTAAATAGAAGGGTGAGTTAGATGGACATGATACAATGGTTGTCGAGCTTCTTGGAAACAGATAATACTAAACTTATTTACATCCTAGCGCTCATTATGGGAGCGAACATTATTGATTTTACAGTGGGCTGGATTAACGCAAAGCTTAATCCAAAAATAAAATTTTCATCTAGCAAAGCAATTTTTGGGATCGCCCGGAAGTTGCTTTTATTTATTTTGCTCGTTTATTCGATTCCGGTCGCTTTGTTGATGCCAGAGCCACTCGGGATCAGTGCATTATATGTGCTCTACATTGGATATTTGGCAAGCGAAATCAACTCGGTACTTAATCATTTTAAACTGGCCGAGGATGATAAGACGATGGATCCGTTTATAGATTTCTTTAAAAAAATATTTAGCAAGGACAAGGAGTGACGCATAAGCGTTGCTCTTTTTTAATATTTATTAGGAGAGGTAAAACTAATATGGGAATTATTATGGACATATCACATCATCAGAAGTCAAGCGCTATAAACTGGGTGAAAGCCGCTAAAGAAGTGGACATGGTAATAATAAGAGTACAGTATGGGTCTAACCTCATTGACCGAGAATATAAAAATCACGTAGCCAATTGCAAAAAGCACGGCATTCCTTTTGGGCATTACGCGTACGGCATGTATGTATCTGTGAACGACGCAATTGTAGAAGCGAATGACTTTATCAAACGAGCCGATAAAGACGCCTTATTTTTGGCTTTGGATGTTGAAGGTGATACAGTCAAATCATGTGGTACTAAAAACCTTTCAAAGGCTTCACAAGCATTTATTGATACATTAAAAAACGCTGGGTACAAAACAGGTTATTATGTGTCTCATGAGTTGTATAAAAAATATGGACTGGACGAGGTAAAAGCAGACTTTCTTTGGTTGCCGCGTTACGGAAAAGATAACGGTAAGCCTCATTTAAAGCCGAACTATGCTTGTGATCTATGGCAGTATTCGCAGCATTGTAAAGTCAGTTGGTATAACGGAGGTCTAGATTTTAATTTAATAAATGGTAATAAGCCTTTAAGTTGGTTCATTGGGAAAACGACCGTATCTGTTAATAAACCCGCGGCCTCCAAGCCGACACCCAATAAAAAACCAGCTACTAATACTCACATCGTCAAGGCTGGGGACACGTTGTCTGCAATTGCTAAAAAATACAAGACGACTGTCGCCGAACTGGTCAAGATTAACGGTATTAAGGATCCTGACGTTATTCGTGTTGGGCAAACAATTAAACTGTCTGGATCTGCACCAGCGGCACCTGCTCAAAAGGCTGTTTACCATACAGTCAAGCACGGTGATACAGTGAGTGCCTTGGCTCTTAAAAATAAGGTAACGCAAGCTCAGATTAAAAGCTGGAACAACCTTAAAGACGTCAATAAGATTAATGTTGGCCAACGATTGAGGGTTAAATAATATGTTATAATTAACGTATTAGGGCATCGATTGCCTAAGAGGGCGACCTATCCAATTATGGACGGGGCGCTTTTTTGTTAAATAAAAACAGGCCCGGCGTTGACCGGGCTTTAGTGAATATTTTGAAACGCAATCCATTGAATTGAATCCTTCATTCATATATTTATTTCAATCCCTAACAGCAAGTCTACAGGGTTGTGACAATAGATACAACTCTATTTGTTGGCTCATTAACAACTAAGAATATATCTTTAAAAACACTAGCTAATAATCTTATTACATAATTTTTTTGTAAATCTTCATTGAACAATAATCCATTTGGCTCAACTCCAAATTCAGGTTGACAGATTGTCAGATATTCTATAAGCTCGTTTTCTTGGTTAAGTTCATCATATTCTAGTGTTTTCACTGAGCCTTTTTTTAATTGGAAAAAAATATTTTTTGTTCTATTTAATTCCCAGTATCCTAAATCTTTAAATTTATTATGAGGGCTTAAATATAGTTCTTTAACAAATCTACAAATGCTTAAATTTTGTTTTTGTTTTTCGAATTGTATCAATGATTCTTTGGTCGCGTTCATTAACTGAATAAATTTTAATTCATCATTGGAATAGAGGTACAGGGATTCTTCAAAATGGGTTGAATATTGTTGAATTCTATTAATCCCAAATTTTTGGGGATTACTTAATAACTCAGAAGAATCTCCAGGATATATATAGTACTTGGCTATTAGAAACTGTTCAGTACTTGACAAATCTCTATTCGCGAACAATCTGTTCTTCTTATTTTTTATAGTTTGCATATGATTGATTTCTGGTCTCTCTTGGGGTCTTGGAGAGGACATCTTGAAATAATCATCATTAGTTAATTGGATTGTCCAATTTTTCATTTATCCTTCAACCTCAACTATTTATTTTACTTTGAATTTCGCTGACCAAATAGATTTCACCGTTAAAGGCAATTCATGATAATAGCTTAACAAGTATCCTTCAACTCTAGCTTCATATGTACCTTTTATTGCATGTTTGGTTTCTACTTGTCGATATACTGCTCTTGCATGACTTAGATTTTTTAATGTCATTGATTTTGAACTTGCTAATGATCTGACACCATTTTTAACCGTATAATAGGATATTGTAATTTTCCCACCATAAACTGGATCTATGGGGAAAAGAGCTATATCACAAATTGATTTACCAGTATAGCCCTTACAAGAAAGTGTACCGCCACCAGCAGCTGCCATCGGAGTTATACTTTTTAAAGTAGAATTATTTTGTTGAAGTATTTCTATATTTCTAATTATGGACACATCATCTTGTTGAGGTTCTTCTTGTTCTTCAGTTTCAAAATCCGCAGTATTATCTTTTATTTCTTGTACATCTGTTTGCGGTGACAATTCCTGACCCACTGCGCTAACTTCATTGGCTAAGGCGTTTTGTGGCAACAAGAGCAATGCCAAAATTCCGATTAAAAAGTAATTTAAAAATATTTTTTTCATAATATCCTCCTTAGATTTTTAAGCCCCCATATATTAACTAATTGGACAAAATTTTACATTCTCCTCCTTTTTTTAAATTTTTCCTAAAATGTTAATTATTTTTATAACATTTACCATTCGCTCATAAACTCCCGATCAAAATAAAGCTTGTCCATTAAGTTATTGACAATGCCGTTAAAGTAACCAAATTTGTTATTCATTCGCACGCCTGCTTTAACCTTCATCACAAATTCTTTTATCGCTCTGATGCCGATAGTAAGCTCCTGGTCACTATTAAATGCTCTGTCGCCAGTGAAGAAATCTACAACACGGTTGCATTGCTTAATAACCTTCCAAAATTCTTGGATGGTTGATGCGTCTTTATAAAAATAGCTGACCAAAGAAGCGAAGCGCTCCGGTACCCAATGTGCAACAAAATTAGCATTAGCGGGACCGTCGTTACGTTTATTTAAAGAACTAGATTTAGAGCTTAAAGAAGAAGCTGTTTGATTTTCTGAAATTCCTTGCTGAACGTTGTCGTAATGCGGTTTTTCTCCACTCTTACGGTTGGACATTTGCGCCTGGACATCAAGGTCATAAGAAGGTAGAATCTGATAAATATTGGCTCCTTGCCCACCTTTAATAGGGCGTGTCGTCTTAGCTTTTTTAATAGCTTCCATTTCCGTTAGCGACTTAATCGCACGTTGAACAGTCTTAATAGACATACCAATCCCGTCAGCGATTGTTGCTAGTTTTAAATGGGCAGCACCAATAAACTTCACAGCATATTTGCTAATAAACCATAGGACTTTAAATTCAGTTGCCGTTGTTTTATCGCGGAATCCATTAACGTGATGATTTAATTCCTCTACGCTGTTAAATGTTGCATATTCGGCTAAATGCCCAAAGTGATAATTATTTTCCATCATACTGTCTCCTTTAAGGAAACAAAAAAGCAACGGCCTGTGTAAGCAAACCGTTGCTAAATAAACCCTATGATTGTAAAATGTTCATAAGGGTACAGCAAGTGTTTGCCTGGTACTGCAGGCGGACGGTGTAAGGGTGTGGGGACACCACTTACACACGCTGTGCTCTTTTGTTTTTATTTTTATAATTGGTAAATGACTTGGTAATTCTCGACTGCTGGGTCATACATTTCTAGTTCTTCCTCTAACCCTTGTTTGGTTATAAAATATCGCTTGAATGAGTGTCCGAAACTGTTAATGTGTTCGAGTACGAATTCGTCGTTTTCTTTGTATAAGAGTAGTTTTTTCATGTTCAGTCTCCTCGTTTTGTGGTAACATATTTGGTAACAAACCAATAAAACAGAACGCTTATTCTTGTATTTGACAATTAATCTAAACACTTAATATAAAGGTTTTTAGCTTAATATTAGACCGATGGGAAAACCGCCTAATTGATTCCCACCGTCTCCACCAAATACATAATTTGGTGGTTTTACTTTTTTAGGAGCATATTGCCATATTTTTAACAATAAAGGTGGCCTTCCGTTTCTGGAGTAGCCACTTTTTTCTATTGGAAATGGATGCTGGATTTAGGGTATTCTATACATGAAGTAATATTTGAGACTTTGGCAAGCGGGGGATAGACATGCAAAAAATGATGATTAACAGGATAGTTTCTTTTCTCAAGATCGTTTTCCCGCTGGCTTTGCTCGTTTTAGCTGGGTATGAGATTCAAAAATTTGCTAAAGGCTTGGATTATGGGTTACTTAGCCGAGAAATGTCCCAAATTCAATTTGTCGACATGGCTGTCACTCTATTGGTTGTGGCTGCCGCGATCATTCCCATGTTTTTTTATGATGCAATCATGGTCAAACTGTTAAGAGTTAACACGCCGAAAAAAAAGCTCGTGAAACAGTCATTGATTGCGAATACTTTTTCTAACTTAATCGGATTTGGCGGACTCATCGGGTTAATGATCAGAACCTATTTTTATCGGGATCATAAAATGGACAAGAGGACTCTGTTAACGACGATCGCTTCAGTATCATTGTTTTACCTGACTGGAGTTTCAGTCCTTTCATGGATAGTTCTTATAGGATATAGGGACATTCCGCTGCTTGTGAATACCAAGTGGCTTTATCTAGCTGTGATTGGAGTCGCGCTATACCTTCCAGTTCTGTTGTTTTTCGTTCATAAAAAACATAAGCATACGGAAATGGATATAAAAGTGCGTACTCAATTGGTTTTTGTTTCTCTTTGTGAGTGGGGAGCCATTTTTGTAGTTATCTGGTTTTTGGCTAGAACGCTTCATATACATATTAGCTTTCATGATTTGTTTCCCATTTTTATTGTGGCCAGCTGTGCCGGCATCGTAAGTATGATTCCGGGAGGTCTGGGTTCCTTCGACCTTGTTTTTATATGGGGAACTGATTATTTGGGGATACAGGACGAGAAAGTGATGGTCCTTTTAATGATGTATCGGATTGGGTACTTTTTTATACCTTTTATTATTGCAGGGATCTTGTTTCTTAAGGATTATTGGGACAGGTGGAATGTGGCCTGGAACAATGTTCCAAACAATGTTATTCAAACAATCAGTCACTTTACCCTAACTATATTGGTCTTTGTTTCTGGTTTGATCCTGCTTTTGTCCGCTTCAGTTCCCGGAATTCTAGAACGATTAAGAGCGGTTGAAGAGTTCTTATCGCTACCTATTATGAATGTGTCCCATCAGTTAACAGTGGCTGCCGGTTTTATTCTCCTTGGTCTGTCACGAGGAATCGAATACAAAGTGAAGTGGGCATATAAAATTACTTTAGCGGTATTGTTTGGTGCAGCTGTACTTTCCTTGTTTAAGGGACTAGATTATGAAGAAACAATCTTTCTTCTCGTGGTGATACTGCTATTAAGAATTTCAAAGAACCGCTTTTATCGGGAAAGCTATGTTTTGACATGGGGAAGAACTATTTTTGATATAGCTGTGATTCTTATCATCACATCGATCTATATTTTAGTCGGTTACTTCAGTTTACCGACAGCAAAGGTAAGTATGCCGACAAAGCTGATGCCTTACGTCATAACGGATTATCAAGACCTGTTTTTTAGCGCTGCGATCGGATTGTTGATTGCTTTGGCAGTTTTTGCTGCGGGATATTTACTAGGCAGATCCAGGAAAATGGTGATGGAAAAATCCGAATTCCAGGAAAAAGAGATTTTTGAACATGTCAAAAAGTTCAAAGGAAATGTCTTGACCCATTTGATTTATTTGCATGACAAATATATATTTTGGAACAGCAAAAAAACGGTACTATTCTCTTATCAACTCTATGCAGATAAACTGGTGATTCTCGGGGATCCGGTTGGAGAATACGTGGATTTTCCGGACGCAATTGAGGAGATTCAACGATTTTCAGACCTTTACGGCTATACACCTGTGTTTTATGAAGTGAGTATGGATATGCTGCCGTACCTTCACGAAAATGGATTTGACTTTTTTAAATTAGGAGAAGAAGGATTTGTCGGTTTGCAGGAATTCTCTCTATCAGGTAAAAAAATGAAGGGAGCCCGCGCTGTCTTCAACAAGGTGAAAAGAGAGGGGGGCGACTTTCAAATTATTAAACCGCCTTTCAGCCGGGCATTGTTTGATGATTTAAAAGAGACCTCAGATGAATGGCTTCAAGGCAGAAAGGAAAAAGGCTTTTCCTTAGGCTTTTTTGATGAGAGCTATCTGAATAAATCCGATATTGCTATTTTAAAGGATTCTGGTGGGCAAATTATTGGATTTGCAAGCTTAATGCCAGTCTATGATGGTGAAACGATCTCGGTTGATTTGATGCGATTCAAGGGTGGTTCATCTTCCGGAACAATGGATTTCATTTTTCTCTCACTATTTGAATGGGCAAAGCAGTCAGGGTATAAAAAATTTAATTTGGGCATGGCTCCTCTTTCGAATGTCGGTCTTTCCAAGTATTCATTTTTAGGTGAAAAGATCGCTGCCCAGATTTACCTTCATGGGCAATTTTTCTACCATTTTCAAGGGCTGAGAAAATTTAAAGAAAAATATGTAAATGCTTGGGAACCGAAGTATCTGGCATATAGAAAAAAATCATCTTTGCTGATCACGATGTTGCAAGCGGCGCTACTGATTGATAAAAAAGTGCAGCGATCCGAAAGGTAAATGGATGTAGAGCGGGCTTTTGCCCTTTCTTTACTGTTTCCGTTAGAAAATGCAAAGACAGTTAGCCGAACAGATTGTCCGGCCAATTATTTTTGTTTTTTTTAATGACATGAAAAAGCTTAGTTATAATTGTAAACAAAAAATGATATTTTTTTAATCAAATGTATTGATTCAATAAAAAAATCATGATAAAATATTAAATTTAACAAATTTACTTATTTGTGATATAATGAACAGGTAAGTAAATTTGGAGGTGGACAATTTGTTCCAAGTTGGTGATAAAGTTTTTTATCCGATGCACGGAGCAGGTATTGTGACAGCCATTGAGGAAAAAGAATTTCGGGGAGAGCTGGAAAAATATTGCTCAATTTCAATTCCAAGCAGTCAAATGAATGTAATGCTACCTATAAAAAAAGCATCAAAATCGGGTTTACGTTCGGTGATTGACCAGCGGGCGGCAAAGATGATGCTTGAGAATTATTATCACGCAGAGCATGAACCCCAACTCCCATGGAAACAAAGGTTTAGTTCGAACATGGAAAAAATAAAGACTGGGGCGTTTGAAGCGGGTCTTGAAGTGGTGAGTGATCTCGAATATCGGAGTAAGGAAAAACCGCTCAACACCAGCGAGAAACAAATGCTGAATAACGCGAAAAGATTGATTGCTAGTGAACTGTCTTTAATCAAAAATATAACTGAAAGCCAGGCAGAGGGCTTGTTGAAGCTGCCAAGTTAAGAACTTTTTCTCCATTTGTCAAAATGGAGGGAAGGTCTTTTTTTGTATGGATTCTACAATGAGGGTTGTTAGATAAAATTAATTATATGGAACAGGCGCTATTGAAACTCGTTATGTGATTGCAATATTGCGTCTTTCCAAATGGTTTATAATTATTTAAAGAAGGTAAAGCTGGATGTAATGTATTACCGTTCTTTTGAAAAATACGCGTTAAAATGGTAGACTCGAATATAATCGGAACTTTCGAATTATTTATGAAGGGAGAGCTGGATTTTGGCATCGGAATATAAAGTAACCATTGATGGTGAGCGGATACAGGTTAAAGGGTCAGGTACTGTAATGGAAATGTTGAAAGCGCTTAATATACCTATTCCAGATGTTTGCTTCCACCCAAGCCTTGGTGCAATTGAAACGTGTAACACCTGTATTGTGAAGGTAAATGGTAATTTGGTTCGTTCCTGTTCCACGGAAATAAAAAGCGGTGATGTAGTAGAAACGGGAACGAAGGAAACTAAAGATGCACAAGTCATTGCAATGGATCAAATTTTGCATAATCACGAGTTGTATTGTACCGTCTGCGATTACAATAATGGCACTTGTGAGGTACATAACACTGTAAAAGATATGAAAATCAATCACCAAAGCATCCCCTTTGAGCCTAAGCCTTACGAGGTGGACAACTCACACCCTTTTTATAGGTATGATCCTGATCAATGTATTCTTTGCGGCCGCTGTGTGGAAGCATGCCAAAATGTCCAGGTGACTGAAACATTATCGATTGACTGGGAACGGGAACATCCGCGTGTCATTTGGGACAATGATATTCCAATCAATGAATCATCCTGTGTCTCGTGTGGACACTGCTCAACGGTCTGTCCCTGCAATGCTATGATGGAAAAAGGAATGGTCGGAGAAGCGGGGTATTTGACCGGATTAAAGCGAGAAACTCTGCGCCCAATGATTGAATTGACAAAGGACATAGAAACGGGCTATGGTTCTATTCTCGCTATTTCAGATATGGAATCCGCCATGAGGGAAGAGCGGATCAAAAAGACGAAAACAGTTTGTACGTATTGTGGGGTTGGCTGCAGCTTTGATATTTGGACAAAAGGCAGGAAGATCTTAAAAGTGGAACCGAATGTTAATGCCCCGGCTAATGGAATTTCCACATGTGTTAAAGGAAAGTTCGGTTGGGATTTTGTGAACAGTGAAGAACGTCTAACCAAACCCCTTATCCGTGAAGGAGAAGCTTTTCGTGAAGCGGAATGGGATGAAGCACTGGACTTGATCGCGGAAAAAATGACGTCTATCAAAAAAGAATCAGGCGCCCATTCATTGGCTTTTATCAGCTCCTCCAAATGTACGAATGAAGAGTCCTATTTAATGCAGAAGCTTGCTAGAGGAGTCATTGGAACGAATAATATCGACAATTGCTCGCGCTATTGCCAGTCGCCCGCCACAATGGGGTTGTTCCGCACAGTGGGCTATGGCGGAGACTCTGGGTCCATTAAAGATATCGAACAAGCAGGTATGGTGCTGATTATTGGTTCAAACACAGCAGAATCACACCCTGTGCTTGCGACCAGGGTCAAACGCTCGCATAAGCTCAAGGGGCAAAAGCTTGTTGTCTCAGATTTAAGAGAACACGAGATGGCCCAGAGGGCCGACAAGTTTATTAAACCCAAACCATCTTCAGATCTTGTCTGGTTATCGGCCGTTACGAAATATATCATTGATCAAGGCTGGGCTGATAAAAATTTTATCAATGAAAAAGTAAACGGTTATGATGAATACTATAGAAGTCTGGAAGAATATACATTGGAATATGCGGAACAAGTGACAGAGATTTCCAAAGATGATTTAGTCCAAATTGCAGAAATGATCCATGAATCCGACAGTCTTGCGGTTCTTTGGGCCATGGGAGTTACGCAGCAGATAGGTGGAAGTGACACAAGTACAGCGATTTCCAATCTGCTGCTTATCACAGGAAATTACGGGCGGCCGGGAGCTGGTTCTTATCCGCTGCGTGGCCACAATAATGTGCAGGGAGCAAGCGATTTCGGCAGTATGCCGGATAGGTTTCCAGCTTATGAAAAAGTGGCTGATCCTAAAGTGCGTGCCAAATATTCTAAGGCTTGGGGGACAGAGATTCCCGAGCACCCGGGCTTAAACAATCATGAAATGGTGGACGCGATGCATGCCGGAACATTAAGGGCTCTATATTTAAAGGGAGAAGAAATGGCTTTGGTCGACTCCAACATTAACTACGTCCGAGCCGGGTTTGAAAAACTTGATTTCTTCGTTGTTCAGGATATATTCTTTTCAAAAACGGCTGAATACGCCGATGTTATTTTGCCAGCCTCTCCAAGTCTGGAGAAAGAAGGGACTTTCACAAACACTGAACGGCGTTTCCAACGGCTGTATCAGGCATTTGAACCACTTGGAGATTCAAAGCCTGACTGGCAAATCATCATGGCAATCGCCAATAAGCTTGGGGCAGATTGGAAATACGAGCATCCAAGTGAAATCATGGAAGAAACGGCAAAGCTAGCGCCTTTATTTGCTGGTGTAAGATACGAATTACTGGAAGGATATAATACGCTCCAATGGCCTGTAAAAGAGGATGGCACAGATACCCCGCTTCTTTTCACAGACGGTTTTCCATTCCCGGATAAAAAAGCAAAGCTTTTTCCAGTCAAATGGACAACGCCGCTTGAATATGAGGATGAATACGACATCCATTTGAATAATGGACGTTTGCTGGAGCATTTCCATGAAGGAAATCTCACATACCGTTCCAAGGGGATTTCATCAAAGACACCAAGTGTTTTCTTGGAGGTCTCTTCCGAGCTTGCAAAAGAAAGAGGGGTTGCAAGTGGAACACTTGTCAGGCTTATATCTCCATATGGACAGGCAGTTGTCAAATGTCATGTGACGGACCGCGTAAAACGAAAGGAAGTATATCTGCCAATGAATGATGCCGGAAATGCGGCCATCAACCTATTAACCAGCAGCTTCGCAGATAAGGATACGGATACCCCAGCCTATAAAGATATCATGGTGAAAATGGAAATAGTCGAGAAGAAGGGAGAAGACCCTCTACCAAGAATCAATCACCGTTTTGGAAATCCCAATCCTCAAAAAGGGGTGGAGGTTGAGAGGAAATGGGCTAGAGATGATTATAATTTCCCTGGTCATTTTGTGAAAGGGAAGGGGCTGGAGAAAAATGGCTGAGCCGTTAAAAAATATCCAATTTAAGCAGGTTGACGAGGAAACCCAAAAAAAGAAGGATTTTTTGGAAATTGAAGAAGCTCTTTTGACCAATAAAGACTCCATAATGGAAGTCATCGAAGTCATTGGTTACTTGAAACAACGAGGGATTCTGGACATAGCCAAAGGGGTACTTGGACAAGGGGACAAAGTTCTCGATATTGCAGTCAATTTAGCCAACATGCCTGAAAATAAGAATTCTATCAAAAATCTCCTTTTGCTTATCGGAACTATTGGCATGATTAACGTCACCCAACTTGAACCAATTTTATTAAAAATAAATGCAGGAATCGCCAGGGTTGCGGAAATAGAAGAGAAAGAAGCAGAAAAAACAGGCTATCTTGGTATAGCACGAGCATTACGTGACCCTGAAATCAATCGGTCGATCACCCTGCTTTTGGAATTCCTAAGGGGCATGGGGACAGATGTCAGCCATTTAGAAAAAAACGAACCAGCCCCAGCAGATCCATCCATGAACACAGGAGGGACGCAGGAACCTAAAAAGGAAACGAGCCGCGGGTAAAGTAGCCCTCGGCTTTTTTTGAGTAAAACTTATTTCGGAAAATTCAAGGGAAGTTTTACTTTGTCCAGCTACGACGTACAGGAAGTACTAGTGCAAGCGAAGCGACAGGACGTCGCGATTTGAGCCTGCCGACGTACAGGAAGTACTAGTGCAAGCGAAGCGACAGGACGTCGCGATTTGAGCCTGCCGACGTACAGGAAGTACTAGTGCAAGCGAAGCGACAGGACATCGCGATTTGAGCCTGCCGACGTACAGGAAGTACTAGTGCAAGCGAAGCGACAGGACGTCGCGACTTGAGCCTGCCAACGTACAGGAAGTACTAGTGCAAGCTAGGCGACAGGACGTCGTTACTTGAGCCGGCCGAGTGCTATTAGCACAGGGATCAAGTCATGGCTAAGAGACTGTCTCCTCGCAATCTTTGTGCTTGTCCTAAGGCTTCGCGACCTTTCGCATTCCTATTTAGGCAAGACTAAGTGGGGAAGGATACTAAACAAATGTGGGTGTAGATGCTGAAATACAACGAAAAAATCAAGTCCGAAAAAAGCGGTACTGCCCAGAAACTCGAAATATGACCCGGTTTACTAGGAATATTGTCCTATTCGTAAAAATAAAACTGGGAAGCTAATTCGCTATTGGAAGCTGCGCACTTTGATCTAATTAATTGCCGCATCAATTTGCTGTTCTATTAATAGAAGTTTTCACAAGGAAGTTCTAAATATGATCGAGTAAGTCTCTATAGTACTGTCTTAATTTTTCTTTTAAAATAGTAGGTTCGATAATACGTATGGATTTTCCAAATCCTGCAAGGTATTTGATGATGAAGTCAACTTCGTTTGGCTCATACCAACCAATAATAAATGTACTTTCTGTTTTATGGACTAGCTTCATTGAAGGATAATGTTCTTGTTGAAAGTGTTCTATCCCGGTTTGAGTGACCGTACATTTCAATTGAAGCGCTTGTTCGGATGGTTTCCAAAGTGAATGAGCATTTTGCATGTTCATTTCATTTAAATTCTCTAAAGGGGGGATATCCGTTAATTCAGCGGACATGATGCGGTCGCAACGGAAAACACGGTAAGCTTTTTTATCAATATCATAAGATTGACAATACCAATAGCCTTTCATTGAATAAATAGAGAGCGGCTGAATGTGACGAGTGCTCTTTTGATGAGCTTTTTGATACTCTATTTTTAAAACACTATTTTTCACAGCTGCCATTAATAACATTTCTAAATGCGCACTATCCTTGATTTGCTCAGTATGCCGAAAAGATATTCTATTTTGCATTCTTTCTATTTCTTGTCTTTGGCTTTCCGATAATTCGCTTATAAATTTTGCATGTATGGAATGAAAAGATACTTGAAACGGCAAATTTGAAAAGCTTCGAAGGGCTTGCATTGCAAAATAAAGTGCGTAGATTTCTTGGCTACTAAAAGAAATGGGAGGAAGCGGCATTTGATGAAGCAGGCGATATCCTCCATAGCGGCCATACTCTGCATAAATTGGCGCTCCTAATTCCTCTAATGAAGCGACGTCTCTTAATGCTGTTCTTTTTGAAATTTGAAATTCCTGCATTAAATCTTGAAGGGTAAAATGTTGTTGCCGATTAATGAAGCGCAGCATTTGATTGAGACGCTCTGATTTTTTCATAAAAACACCCCTTAAAGGTGCCTTAAATTGTCACCTTTATTCACTATACTTGTAAGTGTAATTAAAATTAGTGAGGGAGGCAATAAAATGAATGTTGAAGTAATCCCATTTTTATCTTTGAATGGCAATGCAGCTGAAGCTATTACATTTTATGAAAAATATTTAGGAGCTAAAGTTCTTTTTAAGAAAAACTACAAAGACATGAAGGAAATGAATCCTCGTTTTAGTTATGAGGAGGGGCAAGATGAATATATAACACACTCTGTTTTGGAAATAGGTGCGAATAAACTAATGATGGCGGAAGAAGAAATGGATACTTCGCGCCCCTGGCAATTAGGCAATAGCTCATCATTGTGTATACAATCTAAAGATAAGAATGTTATTCAAAATCTATATGAATCTCTCGCTCAGCATGAGAAAGTGACTGTTTTAACACCATTTAAAGAAAATGTATTTAGCCCCGGGTATGCGATTATTCGCGATCCGTTTGGAATCGTTATCCAGCTTTGTGTCACCGTCCATGATTTTTAAACGATAAATGTGAAAACCGGCTCTGCTCATGAACAGAACCGGTTTTTTTGGTTTTACCCTATTGAGGACTCGTTACTTTAATCCCCCTTAGGATCAAGCGCATCCCTTAGACCGTCTCCTACAAAATTAAAACACAAGACTGTAATCAAAATCATCAATCCGGGAAATGCCGCATACCAAGGGGCTTTAAGTAAAACCGTGAAGTTTTGAGCATCCTCAAGCATATTTCCCCAGCTTGGAGTAGGAGGTTGGACGCCCAGGCCCAAATAGCTTAAGGCAGCTTCCGATAATATGACTGTGCCTACTAACAATGTGGCCGTGACAACAATGGGTCCCATTGCATTAGGTAAAATATGACTGAATATAATTTTTACTGGACTTGTCCCAATGGTTCTGGAGGCGAGGACAAACTCTCTTGTCCGCAAGCTTAAAAATTCTCCGCGTACCATTCTAGCGGTGGTGGTCCATGAGGTAATAGCAAAAATAAGAATCAGTTTGTCTACGCTTGGCTGAAAAATCGTTACAATCGTGATCAGCAGGAATATCGTAGGAATGGAGATGATGACATCGACAAATCTCATTAAGACAGAATCAATCATTCCACCGTAATAACCGGCAATGGCACCAATCGTCGTTCCAATCAATAAAGCTCCTGCTACAGATCCAAAGCCTACAAGCAAAGAGATTCTGCCACCAAATAATAACCTTGTAAAAATATCTCTTCCAAAACGGTCGGTTCCAAGCCAGTTTTCCGAGCTTGGTGGAGCCAGTTTATTCGCTAAGTCGGTGGTTCCCGGATTGTATGGAGCTATCAATGGGGCAAGAATAGCAGAAAGAATGATGATTGCCAAAACGATCGCCCCAAATACGGCCAATTTATTTCTTGTAAATTTCCGGAAGAATATTTTTGTAAGAGTTTCCGGCTTTTCTTTTATTTCGGGGTTCATATTTAGGTTGTTCATTGTCGGATCATAGTTTGTTTGTGCCATACAAAATCCCCCCTTAATACTCAATCCGCGGATCAAAAATGGCATATAGAATATCTGCTAACAAGTTTCCGATGACAACAAATACAGCTGTTAAGACTGTCAATGCCATGATTACAGGGTAATCTCGTGTAAAGGCTGATTCAATAAACAATCTTCCAATACCAGGCCAGCTAAAAACCAATTCGGTTATGGCGGCTCCTCCGATGAAATTGGGTAACATCAGACCGAACATTGTAATGATAGGGATAAGTCCATTTCTCAAACCATGTTTCCATACAACAGCTCGTTCTCTGAAGCCTTTGGCTCTAGCCGTTCTGATATAATCCTGTTGCAGGACTTCGAGCATGCTGGAACGCGTATAGCGGGTTAATGCAGCCATATCTGCTGCCGCCAGGACAAATGCCGGCATAATCAGATGATGAAGCCTGTCCCATATACTGAATGGTGCGTTCAGTGTCGCTACGCCGCCGGTAGGAAACCACCCAAGTTGCACACCGAAGAGAATAATCAACATAATACCAAGCCAGAAATTCGGGGTGGCTACACCAAGAAAAGAACCTACCGTGACAGTATAATCCAGTTTCGTATAGGGTCTCATAGCGGAAAAAATACCGAGCGGCACGGCAATGAGGAATGCTAATATTGTGGAGGTTACCATTAGCAGCAGGGTATTTGGCAGTCTATTTAAAATCATGTCACTGACGGGCACCCCTCTCCGGATGAGTGATGTACCAAAGTCTCCCTTAGCCATATTTCCAAGCCATTTTCCATACTGAACATAAATAGGATCATTCAATCCGTATTTTTCTTCAAACTTTATCCTGTCCTCAGGTTTTGTATTTGGATTCATTAGCAAAGCTGTCGGTCCTCCGGGAGCGGCTTTAATGATCACAAATGACAGAATGGTGATCCCGAGCATCAAAGGGATGGCCATAAGGATCCGCCGAATAATATATGAAATCATTCGCTATGCTCCTTTTCGCTGTTTAATCAATTAAGGATATGGGAAATGGGTGCTCATTTCCCATATCCTAGCGTTATTATTTATTCAGCCACCACTGCTGCGGCTTGTAAATAACCTCTTTAGCATGGAATTCGTAGCCTTCTAATTCAGTAGGCATCGCTCGGAATTCTATTGGATAATAAAGGAAAGTATACGGTTGATCTTCGGCAAGATTGGTCTGGATTTGACCGATTAATTTTTTTCGTTTGTCCCTATCCTTCTCCTGAAGCTGTTGCTCCATCAATTTATCAAGCGCTGGATTTGAGTAACCGATAAAATTTAAGCCTTTTTCAATCTCCTTCGTATGGAAAAGCCCACTTGGATCTGGATCGGTTCCGAGACCCCAGCCTAAGACGACTGCATCGAAGTTCCAGACTCCAGGGTCCACATCGGCTATAAGGGAACTGAATTCTACTACTTTCGGTTTCGCTTCAATGCCAACTTCCTTTAGTTGCTCTTGAAGCAGCACAACGATGTCTTCTCTTACTTTATTTCCTTGATTTGTCTTTACCTCGAAGGAGAATTTTTTACCGTCTTTTTCAAGAATGCCGTCACTACCTGGTTTCCAGCCGGCATCTGTCAGCATTTTCTTCGCTTTTTCCGGATCGTAGTCAAAATGCGGTACGTTCTCATTATATGCCCAGCTCAATGGACTTTCGGGAACATGAGCCACTTCCCCATAGCCTTCCATAATTTCATTTACAATCGTCTCACGGTCAATCGCATGAGTGATTGCCTGACGCACTTCTTTGTCTTTAAATAAATCATTTCTTAAGTTTCCTGCAAAGAATGTATAGGAAAGTGCCAAACCCTCTTCAATTTTTATGCCAATATCATCTTGGAAAGATTTTATTGTATCAATATCAGAAGGGGGGACTCCTGCCCAGAAATCTATATCCCGATTTTGGAGCTGTGTCAGCATGGCGTTAGCATCCGGTACAAATTTCATTGAGATTGAATCTAAATGTGGGCGGCCCTGGTAGTAGTCTTCAAATGCTTCCACTTTTAGATATTCGCCGTCTTTCCACTCCACAAATTTAAAGGGACCTGTACCAATCGGATTTTTTGTATTGAATTCATGTTCTCCAAGTTCGCTGACAGGAACGTCTTTTAAAATATGCTCCGGTAAAATGCCGAAGCTCAATCCGACAGTGTGGAACTGTGCATCTACTTTTTTCATATGGAACTTAATAGTTAAGTCATCAACTTTCTCAATGCTTTTCAATGCTTCGAAATAGGACTTGCGGGGTCCGTCATAATCTTCATTTAGCGGTATGTTGTAAGTAAACACGACATCATCTGCTGTCAAATCTTCACCATCGTGGAATTTGATACCTTCTTTTAATTTAACCGTATACGTCAATCCATCCTCGGATTCTTCGACGCTCTCAGCCAGTTCATCCGTATTGGGCGTGAAGTCTTCTTTATTCGAGCCTACAAGCCTATCAAAAATCAAGTCTTCGACATCCCCGCTTGCAGTATCATCTGAGTACATCGAATTAAACATAGTAGGTGATCCCGAATACCCCATGACAAGGTCTCCGCCATCCACTGGTTCTGTATTCTCAGTTGCTTGACCATTGTTCGAGGATTTCTTCCCGTCCGTTTCTATTTTATCCCCGTTGCTGCAAGCGGCCAGAAACAACGAAAGAACAAGCATCATGCACAATATTAACCCAGCCGGTTTTCTCATTGCTCAATCCCCCTATTACAAAATTTTTGTATTCAATAGATAATCAATCTGTCGTGAATCCCCCCTTTCAAGTATTGGAGATCAGCTTTACTGATATAAATGACAAGCAATAAAATGCTCTGTTTCCAACTCTTGAAATTCAGGCGTGACCTTCCGACATACATCCATTGCTGCTGGACATCTTGTGTGGAAGACACACCCAGAGGGCGGGTTAGCCGGGCTTGGCAGATTCCCTTTTAAAACAATCCGTTCTCGATCTTTCCCGCCGCTTTTTCTAGGCACAGGAACAGCAGAAAGCAAGGCTCTCGTATAAGGGTGGAGCGGCTCTCCATATAAATCTTTTTTTCGTGCAAACTCCATGATTTTTCCCAGGTACATGACCGCGACCCGGTCGCTTATATGGCGGACAACACTCAAATCATGGGAAATAAAGATATACGTAAGGCTAAATTCTTCTTGCAGATCCTTCATTAAATTAATAATTTGCGCTTGGATGGAGACATCAAGGGCTGAAACTGCCTCGTCTGCTATGATCAATTCTGGGTGAAGAGCCAGGGCCCGCGCTATCCCAATCCGCTGACGCTGTCCACCTGAAAACTCATGTGGATAACGGTTAATAAAGGAAGGGTTGAGTCCCACTCGATTTAATAGTTCAGAAATTTTCTCATCGCGGCCTTTCCTATCATATAATTGATGTGTGATAAGCGGCTCGCTTAAAATTGATTTCAGCGTTTTCCGAGGATTCATGGATGCATATGGATCTTGAAAAACCATTTGAATATTTTTTCTGACAGTACGGCTGAGAGTGGTTTCAGAAAGGTGTGAAATATCATTCCCTTTAAAAAGAATTTTTCCTTCTGTTGGCTCATACAATCGGATGAATGTACGGCCAGCAGTTGATTTTCCACAGCCAGATTCACCTACAATCCCCAGTGTCTCGCCTTTTTTTACAAAGAGGGAGATCCCATCGACTGCTTTGATATGCCCGGTAGTCCTTTGAAAGACACCTGATTTAATTGGAAAATACTTGGTCAAGTTAACAGCTTCAAGCAGGTATTCTGTTTCATTTTCCTTCAAAGGCATCCGTTTCTCCAGGCTTGTCGTCATAATGTGCTCTCCTCCTCGGCGTATAAAAAGCAGCGTACCAACCGGGAGCTTTCAGCTGCTGTCAGGTTGGGGTTTTCCTGAATGCAACGGTCAAATGCATGAGGGCAGCGGGAAGCAAAGCGGCATCCTTTTGGATAGTGTTCAGGGGAAGGCACGCCACCCTGAATCGGTACAAGTCTTTCAGAATCATTGTCCATTGATGGTATTGAATTCATGAGGCCGGCAGTATATGGGTGTAATGGTTTGTTGAACAAGTCATCAACCAAAGCCTCTTCTACAACCTGTCCACAATACATAACAAGTACTTTGTCGGCGATTTCGGAAACGACACCAAGGTCATGAGTAATCAATAGGATGGAGGTCTGAAACTGCTCACTCAAATTTTTCATCAAATCGAGGATTTGAGCTTGAATTGTTACATCCAATGCAGTTGTTGGTTCATCGGCGATGAGCAATTTCGGATTACAGCTCATGGCAATGGCAATCATAACGCGTTGTCTCATTCCACCAGACAGTCTGTGTGGATATTCAGCAAGCATCTCTTTGGCACGGGGAAATCCCACCATTTTCAGCAGATCGACAGCCTTTCTAGCCGCCTCTCTTTTGGATAGCTTTTTGTGATAGATCAACACCTCGGTGATTTGCTCGCCGATTGTCAAAACGGGGTTTAAAGAGGTCATTGGCTCCTGAAAAATCATAGATATATCATTTCCACGGATACGGTACATTTCATCCTCCGGAAGCGCTGCCAAATCAATGCCATCAAAATTGATGATACCATCTACGATTTCTCCTGGTGGACTTGGAACTAATTTCAAAATTGAAAGGGAGGTAATGCTTTTTCCAGAGCCGGATTCCCCGACTAGGGCAACAGTTTCCCCTTTGTTGATTTTAATGTCAACACCGTCCACTGCAGGGATTACTTTCTTATTGGTAAAAAAGTGAGTTTTTAAATTTTGTACATCTAATAAAGCTGTCAATTTTCAAATCACCATCCTTGGGTTCATGTTGCTGTGAAGTTATTTAGGGAATTGTCGGTGTCGAAAAAAAGTTATTTTCACTATATCAATCTTTTAATTTAAACACATGAGCCGTATGGGCTATTCCTAGGACTGATGAAGGATATTGTATAGCTTCAAATCTATTCAGTCATAGTAAAATATGCATCTTCATAGAGAAATATGATTATTTTAAGCTGAATGCCTTGCTACTAGCATGATCGCATCTTCAGAAAGTTAATGGTTCTTACTAAATTTATGATCTATCCCATTAAGCATAGCACTAATAAAGTCCTAATAACCCACCACTATAAATGGGTTCTGTTATAATTCAATAAAAATAGTAAGGGGGATGATACCGGAGATGGAGTGGAAATTAAAAGCTTTTGATGAAATGAGCATAGATGAGCTTTATAACATATTGCGAGAGCGTGTGGATGTTTTTGTTGTGGAACAGCAATGCGCATATAGGGAGATCGATAACTTTGATCAGTCTTCATATCATCTATATGCTTGCGAAGGGAAAGAGATTGCTGCCTATGCTAGAATACTGCCTACAGGTACTGCGTATCAGGAGCTGTCCATAGGAAGAGTGTTGGTTAAAGAGTCATACAGAGGACGCGGCTTGGCTACTGAATTGATGACCAAGGCTCTGGATTTTATACGTGAAGAACTGAAGGTAGAGGCGGTTAGGTTACAGGCTCAGGAATATTTACTAAACTTTTATGGTTCTTTCGGATTTGAAAAAATTTCAGAAGTGTATTTGGACGAGGGAATTCCGCATGCTGATATGCTCCTGAAATTTGAATAAGCATGAAATGGGAGGGCCAGAAAGGTTTTTTCATTACTTAATGAGCGAAGGCAGGTGCGGACCTTAAGCGGTTTACAGTTAAGCGGGGTACGGTTGGCGTGCCCATCTTAAATCGCTTTTAGTCAAAACGGTCACAATAATAGAAAATAGCTGTCAAAATAAAAATCAGCCGATGAAATTGCTTTCGGCTGATTCATTTTAGGAGCTTTTTAGAGACCAGTTTTAACTTTATTCAGCAAAGGTCTTCTGTCAATGGTGAGATGAAAGCCTATTGGTATTCCATTCAGTGGGGTTCAAACCCAGGATCAAACAAGTTAAAGCCTTCGGCGGATGCCTCATGTTCATTCTTTTTAGTACTTTGTGATTATAGCATTTGTTCAGCTACAGTAAAAATCTTTATTGTGTTTTCTTACACTTACCAAGGAGTTTTCATATTGTGACTGAGTTTAAATCTGATTACCTCGCTTTATTTCTTCTCATAACCAAATAAACGATAAAGATGATGACGGCCGCTACAAGCAGAATATGAATGAGTGCTCCGCCGATCTTGGCGACAAGGCCTAGAATCCATAATACAATCAATATACCAATGATTGTCCAAAGCATCTTTTCACTTCCCTTCGTTTGGATACTTGATATTTTATGTTTACCTAGTACAAGTCGATTTAAAACATTTTCTTTTTGGTAAAAGCAGGATGCAGTAGTTGTGTAATAGGATAGGAAAAGTATGGTTTTTCCGTCGTTTAAGGGAGCGGATAGAGGGCATTATAAAAATAGTTGATCGGTAACTTAGCACTGTTTTATGTTAAAGTAAGGTAGTAGTCTTTGGAAGCATTGCTGAAAGTAAAATGTGCTATTAAAAAAATTCCGTTTTTCGTATTTTATCGGAAATCGACATAAATTGTTGCTTTTTAAATCATTCATCATTCAGTATAATGTTAAGATGGTTACAGCGTTATTTTTTCATTAAAGAGGAGAATTGGAATGACCTCACAGAGAAGACAAATTCCCAAAATCGATTACGGGATCATATTAACTTTGATGCTGATGATGATCGCAAGCTTGGTCATTATCTATAGCGCCCAGACAACGGGGCAGTATAAACAAAACTTCGTCTTTCAGCAGGTATTTTGGTATACACTCGGATCAGCTGTGGCTGTTTTTGTTATGCAGTTTGATTCGGAACAACTGAGAAAAATTTCCTGGTACTTATATGGAATAGGGCTTTTTATGCTGATTGTTTTATTTCTTGCGCCGGATAATATTGACTTTACAAGAAAGGTAAACGGCGCACAAAGTTGGTTTTTCATACCTAAAGTTGGAGCTATTCAGCCATCGGAATTCATGAAAGTATTTACGATATTGGTGTTGGCTAGAATTGCTACTGATCATCATGTGAAGTTTATCCATAAAACGACGAAAACGGATTTTTGGCTATTGCTCAAGCTTGGGTTTGCGATAGCGGTGCCTGTGTTATTCATTTTAAAGCAACCTGACCTCGGAACTTCTCTTGTATTCTTGGCCATTTTCTTGGGAATGGTTCTCGTATCTGGAATCACATGGAAACTATTGGTCCCTATTTTTTCAGGAGTTACTCTGTTAGGGGGAACGGTTCTTTATATTGCGATTGAAATGCCGCAGTATTTAAAGTATTTTGGCGTAAAACCATATCAGTTCAAACGGATTTATTCTTGGCTTGACCCGTATACATATCAGTCGAATGAAGGTTTCCAGCTTGTAAAATCACTACAGGCAATCGGTTCGGGGATGACAAGCGGAAAAGGATTTGGAAACAGGGAAGTATACATGCCGGAAAGCCATTCGGACTTTATCTTCAGTACGCTTGGAGAGGAGTTCGGCTTTATAGGTGGAAGCATCGTCATCAGTCTCTTTTTCCTGCTGATTTATCAGATTACAAGAGTCGGTCTTGATACGAAAAATCCTTTTTATTCCTATATTTGTGTTGGGGTTATCTCGATGATTACATTTCACGTTTTTCAAAATATCGGCATGACCATAGGACTTTTGCCGATTACAGGTATTCCGCTTCCTTTCATCAGCTATGGTGGAAGTTCGCTGCTCTCCAATATGCTGGCGATCGGGATCATCATGTCTATCCGTTACCATTTTAAAAAGTATATGTTTTCTTCGAATGATTAAGTAAGGGCGGCTCGCTTAGGCGGGGCGCTCTTTATTTTTGCATTTTAATTCAAATATGAATTAAAATGCAAAAATAAATCAAGTTTTGTAGTTTGGATTCATATTTGAATTGCCCTTTTTCGACATATGTCAACATAAGGGTTAGTGAAGGGCTATTTTATTTGGCATGCTATTTGCATTATAAATTGGAAAGTAAGCATAAAGAACTATCTACGCTGTAAGAATGAGTGGACTGATTTGTATACGCTTCATTTTGGGAGGAATGTTATATGTATTGAAAAGGTCATGTGCTGACTAAGATCCTTGCAATTTTAAAAGAAAGGTTTTTCTAAAGAGAATGAAACCGATGCCAGACTACAAATTAGTTTCTCGTATTAAAGATTATCAAAATCAGGCTTTAATTACTGAAATGAGCTTGAAGGTACTAAAGGATTAGAATCCATTAAATAATATTTTTCCGAATTTTTGCATGTTTGAATGTGCTTTCATTTGAAATATTTAGAGTTGGGGGGAGACAGGATGAACACTTCTGAATTCGATCAAGAATTTGTGGAAGAGTTGGAAAGAAGAATCGAGATAATAAATGATTCAGATACACCTGAGAAAAGGTTAAAGGGCATTGATTATGTTTTAATATGGATTTTTGGCATTTTTTCTATTGTATTATTATTTCTCGGTTGGCAGATATAAAGGAGTTATTGATAACGAAAGAGGTGTTTTAAATTGGGGAAATCTAATGGACAAAGCGATCTTCTGCCTCTTCTTCCCAAAGAGAGAACTTGGGGCAGCTTTGACTTTTCAATGGTAAATATTGGACTTGCTATTGCAACATGGAGCTTTTTAATTGGAGGTACGTTGTCACTTTTCGTTGGTCTGAAAATGGGGTTTATTGTTACATTAGCAGGAAACACGATTTCTGTTCTTTTTGTTGCTTTATCAAACGCGATACCGTCAAGCAGGTACGGAATTGATCAGTATGTATTTTTACGAAGTGTATTTGGAAAAAAAGGAACCAAGATTCCAGTTATATTAATGGTAATTGTAGAATTTGGATGGGTGGCAACGTTGGCTGTCATGTTCGGAAAGGCAAGCAGTAATGTATATGGTGCCGTCACGAATACACCGCCAGTCTCTAACAAAGTTGTCATCATTTTTGCTCTTTTAGCAATAGTGATAAGCTGGGCAATTGTTTCAAGGGGTTCAAATTCCATCAATTGGTTGAATCGTATTGTCGCCCCATTGTTAGTCACTATGTTAATTGTGATGTTTTACATGCTGTCTCAGCAATACAGTTTTAGTGAAATGTTAGCGTTGCAGCCAATAAGCCCCTTTTCAAGCGATTTACACAACTATATAGTTGCGTTTGAATTGGGCCTTGGTTCAGGGTTTTCCTGGTGGCCGATCATGGGAGGGTTGGCACGTTTAACAAAATCTGAGCGTGCTTCCTTATGGCCAAATATGGTAGGGATTAATATTTGTGCGGTTTTGGGAACGATGATTGGACTCTTAGCTGGACTCGCCATCGGGGATAGCGATCCAACAGCATGGATGATTCCGATAGGTGGACCGATACTCGGTTTGATCGCTTTAGTTTTTATTGCTTTTGCCAATGTTACCTCTATGACATCACTTGTCTATTCTACTTGTTTAGCTTTAAAGCAGATAAAGTTTTTTAGAGTAATGAAGTGGGAAAAACTAACATTGATATTTTTAGCCTGCACTGCTGTGTTTGTATTCTTCCCTGACGCAATCTATGGGAACTTTAGCCTGTTTTTAGCAGCATGTGGAACGGTCTTTGGGCCATTATCAGCTATTATGTTTGTGGATTACTATATTTTACGAAAACAGCATGTAAACATGAGAGAGCTTTATATCGATACACCTGAAAAGCCTTATGAATTTGTTCGAGGTTATAATATTACCCCTGTCGTATCAGTTGCTGTTTCGGTGTTCATATACTTTTTAATACTTGATCCGATTAGTCTTGAAGGGTCAGCATTCTTTGATTATGCTTCGGCTACATTGCCGGCTATGCTTTTAGCGGGCATCCTATATTACTTAATTACAAAATTTTTTGTTATTCCAAAAGGGTTGGGCGGTTATTATGGAAGCAATAAAAAACAAAAAAGTGCTTCATAAGCTTCATTTGCTCCTGTATTCGAAAAGTTCACTTCTGTAAGTGGCATTAGCATCTTAGCTCAGTGGGGGCGCAAATACGTCAAGGCGCATTTGGTTTGCGTATTTTCAGCATGAAATTCGCAATTTAACTAGGTGCTTCTGTAAGTCGAGCTTTGTCCTTTATCTCGGTTGGCTAGGCTTAGTCTGGTCACCGTATAAAAGATTTTTACTGAAAAACATAGGAAGATGGGACACTAAGGAGAACTTGCTGGAAATCAAGATAGCTAGTCCGGATTAATTGTTGGTGAACAACATGATTTATGCCTCAATGAATATGAAAATAAATGAATATGTTTAATTCAAATTTAAATTAAAATACATTGATGCATCGATAATATCTGTTTTAATCCAAAAACGAATCAAAAGAGAATGTAAACGCCATCTAACCAATTGTTTTTGTTGGCACGTTTTTTGCGATATTTAGTTAGAAAGGAAGGCAGAAAAAAATATATTCAGGTAAATAAAAGGGGGAATGAAGATGGCTCGTTTGCAGGCCGCGTTGGGAAATGATAATATCCGCCCGCTGTCAATGCAGCAGCGAACAGTAGGATTTTTTGGTATTTTTTCAATTTGGGTAGCAGCTAACTTTGTGATTACGACTATATTAACTGGGATGTTGTTGCTGCCCGACATATCCTTTTTGGATGCACTAAAGGTTATTTTTTTAGGGTCAGCCATTGGAGCTATCCCAATTGCGCTGATGGGAAGGGTCGGTACAAATACTGGCCTGCCGACGATGGTTATCACAAGAGCAGCCTTTGGTCAGAAAGGTTCCCTTCTGCCGGCAGCTGCCAATACGATCATACTTGTCGGCTGGAGCTGGATTCAAGCATATATGGCAGGCTTGAGCTTTGATTATGCTGTTCAATTTTTAACAGGGTACAGCAATATTAATTTATTTACTATTTTAACGCAGGCTATAGTTGTGCTAATTACAATCTATGGTATACGCGGAATTGATACAGCACAGCGCTTTATTTCAACAGCCATGCTCATATTGTCATTTATGGTCTTTTATAAATTATTTACGGCATATGATGTCCATGCTCTGATTCAACTTCAGTTATCTGAAAACCCTGAAACAACATTCATCATTGCTTTTGATATCGTTATTGCAACCGCTTTTTCCTGGATGTCTTCTGTTTGCGATTACAACCGAAGTGCTAAGTCGGAAACAAGCGGAATGATTGCCACTTATATAGGGTATGTACTGGCCTCAATGGTAGCATTTGGTCTCGGTGCAGCTGTGGGTGGTTTCAGCTTAGTGCTTGGAATGGAGCAGACGTATGATCCAGTGGTATTGCTTGCGGCTCATGGATTCGGGTTAATTGCTGCAATTGTGGTGTTCCTATCTGTCGTCTCAACGAATGCGATGGCCCTTTATAGCGCCAATATGTCATTTTTGAACGTGTTTCCAAAAACGTCCTTTTGGAAGACGGCCATTGTACTAGGCGTCATTACAGTAGCTGGTGCACTGCTCAAAGAGAGATTGATGACACATT
Organism: Bacillus norwichensis; assembly: GCF_014836955.1. GTDB lineage: Bacteria > Bacillota > Bacilli > Bacillales > Bacillaceae_C > Siminovitchia > Siminovitchia norwichensis. Next base: position 3,248 of record NZ_JACSPV010000019.1, on the reverse strand, counting down.
TCTTTGATTTTGTCCTTTTTATCGCAACATTATATATTCCTATTTTCGCCATTGTTTTGGCAGACTATTATATCGTAAAAAAGAGAAACTATGACGCAGAAGATATTGCTTTTAATACTAAGGGCTTATATCGCTATGTAAAAGGTGTTCATCCGGCAGCATATGTTGCCTATGTATTGAGTGCTGCTTTTGCTCTCTTCTTCACGTATGTAAGTCCACTGGCAATTGGTTCGACGGTTCTGACATTCTTTGTATCTGGAATTCTTTATGTTGTACTGACAAAAGTGATGCGTTCAAGTTCAATAGAAAATCTGAAAGGTAAAAAAGCGGTATGAAGAAATGGAAACTAGCTGTAGTACAGGATGATTTCAACTACGGAGAAAATTTAACTTTAATGGAGTCACATATTATGGACTGCGTGCAAAAGCATCCGGAAACAAAGCTAATTTTGTTTCCGGAAGCGGCAGTTTCCGGTTATATATTTTCGGAAGAGCACGTGAGAAACAAAGCTGAGTCTGCAGACGGCCCTTCTTTTCGATTCGTATCAGGTTTAGCGAAAAAGTTTGAACTATACATTGGTTACGGCTTTATTGAAAAAAAGGATGACAAACTATTTAATTCCATGAATTTTATTAGTCCTGAAGGTGATCTTTTGGCAACTTATCAAAAAATGCACCTTACGCCTTTGGAAAAACATCTTTTTTCAGCGGGTAACAAGCTTGTTACCGTAAGAACTGAGCTGGGGAATTTCGGCTTTATGATCTGTTGGGATATGGCCTTTCCAGAGCTTGCACGTTTGCTTGAACAACAAGGGGCGGACATCATTCTCGCACCAAGTGCATGGGAGAGGCCTTATGAAGGTTCTTACTGCCGAATGGCGGCGGCAAGGGCAATGGATAATACAGTTTATTTGGCTACGTGCAACTATACCGGTGAGGACGAGGATATTCAATTTTTTGGAAGGTCTGCTGTTTATGGTCCGGATGGAGAAAGAATAAGTGGAAGCCAGACCGAGGAGGGCAGCGTTGTTACTGCGGAGATAGATATCGCCAAAAGGCAGGAGCTTAAAGAAAAATTTTATTCGATGCGTTCCGATGAACGGATAGATTTATATGAGATTCAATGGAAGGGAAAACGCGATGAATATTAAAAAGATCGTGGACTTAACCTTGTCATTGGAAAATGATCTTCCAATCTTCCCAGGGGATCCGAGACCAAATATCCGGGCAGCAACCACGATTGAAAAACATGGCTATAATACTTCTTATTTGGATATAGGTTCACATACTGGAACACATGTGGACGCTCCTTTTCATTTCAGGAAAGAAGGTAAGAGTATTGACCAGCTTCCTTTGGAAAGTTTTATTGGCGAAGGAGTTTTGATTCCCGCTACCCATAAAACAGGTGGGGAGGCGATCACAGTTGAGGATGCTGCTCCATATTTCGATAAACTCGGACCAGGAAAAATAGCTTTAATTCATACTGGTTGGACAAGATATTTAGGTGAACAGGAATATTTCAATCACCCTTACGTTGATATTGAAGTCATACTCAAAATGCTGAAATTGGGTGTCCGCACCTTTTTAATAGATGCCTTGAATATTGATCCGCCAAGTGGAGAAAGTTTTCTGGCGCACGAGACCATTACAATGGTGAATGGGATTATTGGAGAGAATTTTACGAACTTTGATCAGATCACTTTTGATCATCCGCTGATTGTCGCACTCCCGTTAAAAATTTCTCATGGAGATGGATCGCCTGTGAGGGCCATTGCGATAGATTGTTAACATAAAAGGAGCTGTATATAAATGAACTTTCAATTTACGATGCAAACAAACGTATTATCTGAGCCGGGTGTAGCTAAGAAGTCCGGATTTTATTTAAAAGAATATGGTGCAAAGAATGTACTGATTGTGACAGATCAAGCAATTGTTAATGCCGGTCTGTTGGATGGAATTTACGAGAGTTTAAAACAGGAAGGTTTAAACATCACCGTTTTTGACCATGTCAATCCGAATCCAAAAAATACAGAAGTTGAGACTGTCGCCAAGCGTGCGCGGGAGGATTCCGTTGATGGTCTTATTGCTGTTGGTGGTGGCAGTGTAATGGATTTTGCTAAGGGAGTAGGTGTTTTACTGACTCATGAAGGCAGCATAAAGGATTGGGAAGGCGATTTTACGCTTGAACGAAATATCACTCCTTTAATTTGTATTCCTACTACAGTAGGTACCGGTAGTGAAGTAACATGGATTGCAGTTATCACAGATACAGCAAGGAACTTTAAGATGGGAATTGTTGATCCAAAGGTAGCTCCAAGAATGGCGCTATTAGATTCTGATTTAATTAGAACCCTTCCGCCTTCTGTTTCGGCAAGTACGGGAATGGACGCCTTGACACATGCAATAGAAGCTTATACGTCCCGTTTTGCTTCACCGATGACAGATGCGTTGGCATATAAGGCTATCGTCATGATTAAGGAAAATATTGAGGACTTGGTCAGTGATTCAAAGAATCAGGAAGCCGGTCAGGCGATGTTAAATGCAAGCATGATGGCAGGAATTGCTTTTAACAATTCTAATGTAGGGAGTGTACACTGCCTTTCCGAAGCGATAGGCGGTTATTACGATTTACCACATGGTGTTTTAAATAGTATCTTTTTACCTTTTGTATTTAGGCGTAATATTACAGCTGATTGGTCCAGGCATGCTGAGATCGCTTATTTATTGGGAGCCGATAAAAATGTTACATCCGAAGAAGAGGCTGCTTTAGAAGGATTCAACCTCATAATGAAATTGAGGGAAAAATTGAACTTACCAAAGTTTAGTGAATTAAAAAAAGTGTCTCCAGAAGACTTTAAACATTTAGCCAAAGTAGCAAAAGAAACTCCAATGGATGAAAGCAATGCTAAAGAAATATCCGAAGAGGAGTACCTGGAAATTATAGAAGAGGCATTTGAAGAATAAGAGCAAAATCGGTAAGACTCGTAAGTTAGAAAAAATCTTAACTTCATATTTTTTTACAAGGAGGGCTCTAATGATGCCAAAGTATAGACCGATAGACTCATCCCAATCTCCACGCTTTGTGGGCAATAGGACTTTTATGAGATTGGAACAGGTCAGAACAACTGATGATATTGACTTCGCTGTGCTTGGTGTTCCTTTTGACACGGCGGCATCCAACCGGACAGGTCAACGGTTCGGCCCCCAGCATATTCGAGACTTTTCTGTGTTGCTCCGTCCGTACAATCC
>NZ_JACSPV010000018.1 GCF_014836955.1 Bacillus norwichensis | reverse complement strand
TTTAAAAAATAGGAATAGAGGGCTTACTTAAGTATTGCTTTCTAGCGGAAATAATTTTCATACAAAATTTATCGAGCGGGGCCTGACAAAATCCGGGCGCATTTGATAGATCCCCTTTACTTCTTTGGCAAGTGCTAATGAAAGCAGCTACTTGGAGATGACAATTTTGTCATCTTGCTGTCATGTTCAAAGATTTTTGGGAGCAGGAGAGGGCGGTTATACTAAAATCAGCGAAAGAAACAAAGGAGTGGGTCGCACATGGCAAATACAATTTTAAACGTAAAGCAACTTCAAAAGGAATATACAGGAGAAATCACATATAAGGCATTAAAGGGGATCGACTTTCATTTAAAGGAAAATGAATTTGTTGCTGTAATGGGGCCATCTGGCAGTGGAAAAACAACATTTCTTAATTGTATTTCCACAATTGATCAGCCTACTAATGGCGTCATTACGATTAATTCTAAAAACCCATATGAGTTAAATGATGATGAACTGGCGAAATTCAGACGATCAGAACTTGGTTTTGTTTTTCAAGATTTTAACTTGGTTCATACATTAACAATTGAAGAGAATATTTTATTGCCGCTGACACTTGATTCCATAGATGAGAAAGAAATGAGAGAGCGTTTAACCACAGTTGTCGATTTTCTAGGGATCGGAGAGATTTTACAAAAGCGTACATTTGAAATTTCAGGTGGGCAGAAGCAACGCGTGGCGATTGCAAGAGCGGTTATTCATGAACCTAGTTTATTATTAGCGGACGAGCCAACTGGAAATCTGGATTCAAAAGCGGTCAATAGTGTAATGGGGCTGTTTGAATCTATTAACGAGTCTTTTAACACAGCCATATTAATGGTGACACATGATGCGTATGTTGCCAGTTTTGCGCAGCGAGTCATCTTTATAAAAGACGGAGTGCTTTTTAATGAGATACACCGAGGTGAAATCAAACAGCAATTTTACCAAGAAATTATGGATACTCTCACATTTTTAGGCGGTGGTCGACATGAGTTTTAATCATATTGTCGTTCAAAATATTTTACGAGATAAATCGACGTATATTTCTTACTTTTTAAGCAGTGTGTTCTCGATTCTCATCTTTTTCCTTTTTTCAACAACAGCCTTCCATCCGATGATGTCAGAAATTGATACCACAAGCACACTGGGAATAACAATGATGCTTGCCAGCTTCTTTATTTATATTTTCTCGTTTGTCTTTATCATTTATTCACTATTTGCTTTTTTAAAGAAGAAGACTAAAACACTTGGCGTATTTATGATGACAGGTGCTTCCCTAAAGCAAATTCGCAAAATGGTATTTAGAGAAAATATGCTTGTTGCCGGGGCAGCCATTATCACAGCGATTGCACTCGGACTGATCATCGCACCGTTATTTTTAATGGTGGCTAAAAAAATATTACGTGCGGATAGCTTTGGTATGTATGTACCCTTGCAAGCCATCATGTTAACGATTGTTTTATTTGTTATTTTATTTATTGTCGTATCCAAATGGATGACACGCTTTATTAAAAGAGAAGAAATCGTACAGCTCTTAAAATCAGATGTGATACAGGAAAAGCTCATTACATCAGCTCCATTGAAACTAGTGCTATCCACGATTGTCAGTGCCTTTTTATTCGTGTCAATCATCAAGGAAATGAGTTGGATAGCGCCTTTTCAAACACTTGGATATACGGCTCTATTTGTCAGCCTATTATTAACCCTTTATTTCGTAGTTACTCAAGGTGTGCTGTTGGCCATTCATCTATTGCAGAGAAAATCATCATATTTTCAAAAAACGAATATGCTGTTTGTGTCCAATTTAAAGGCAAAAGGACGTTCCCATGCGCATATTATGTACCTTTTAACGATTTTATTGCTTGGTGTTTTTGTATGTACAAGCGTTTTATACAGCTCCTACTATAATGTGAAGAAAAATGCTGAGGCCGCATATCCTTACAGCTTCCAATATGTTTCCCTTCCTAAAAACACACCGGAGGCCGAGAAGGAAGATATAGCGTTTATTGAAGGTACATTAGACAAAGAAGGAAAATATACTGCTGATTATTCAGCTTTCAAAGCTGATGATGAGCACTGGATTGGCTTTATGTCCGTTTCGAATTATAATGCACTTGGTTGGCATGAGCCGATTGGCCTTAAGGACAACGAGTATTATGTTGCAGCCGGTAATGAAGGTGTGCATCCAGATACTGAAGCCATTCATAAATACCCGTTTGGTGAGCTTCATTATGCCGGTCTGGAAGAAAAGAATATTTTATCGGCGGGTTTACGAAAGGCGTATTTTATTGTTCCAGATGAAGTATACGAAACAATTGATTATCCCGTTTATAAAGTGTTTGCCTATGAGGTAGATCAGTGGACGGACAAGGTAGAATTAGCTGAAACCATTTTATCACGGGTTCAAACGGAGCCTGATCTTTACTTAACAGCTTCTAAAATTGATTTATATGATGCGGAAAAATTTGTGAAGAGTATCATGTTTTTCATTGGATTTATGTTGAGTTTGATCTTTATGAGCGCAGCAATGAGTATTCTTTATTTCTATTTGCAAACGTCACTTGCAGGAGAAAAGGAAAAATATGTAGGAATTCGAAAAATCGGCCTTTCTATAAAAGAACTTTCTTCTATTGTAACGAAGGAGCTGGCGGCTTTAATTTTCGTCCCGTTTACCATCGCAGCTATTGTCTTATTTGTAGCGATGCTAGGTATGCATAGCTATATCTCATCAACCTTCTATCAAATGACAGCGATCGGAGTAGGAGTATTTTTACTTTTGTTTGTTATAAGTTTTTTCATCATCCGACGGAGCTATTTAAATAAATTAGTCAATTAATACGTACAACAACTGAAAGAGGGTTCTTAACATCCTCTTCCCATCCTGTTTTTTAGACTGTTGGATAGATAATGCAGACTTTCTTGATCATATCCATTGCTTCCATATTCAACTTGAACAATCATGTTCATTAAACAACTTTAATCTTGATTGCTATAAGAATATTAATTCTGCAAATGGTTTTCAGCAGCATCTGGCTTAAGCGGTTTAAGAAGAGGCCGATCGAATTAATATGGCGTATCGGCATATATGGAGAAATGCCCCAGCACTACAAAAAAAGCTGCTGAAAAGAAAAGAAAAGAAACTTATAAATACGAAGGAGGAGTAACATGAAAGTAATGAAAGCATTCGCCATATTGAGTTGTCTGGCAGCCTTTATGTTAGTTGGTTGCGGTAAAAAAGAGGTGATACTTGAAAACGATTATTATGTACAAATCGATGAAGAGCCAGAAGAAACTAATAATGAGGGGCAATATGTTTACAACGTAGAAGGAATCGATGAAAAAGGGAATAAAAAGGTTGTATATTTTTATGTTGAAGAACCATATGAAATAGGAACGGTCTTACGAGTGCCTAGAAGTGTCGAAGGGTATACCGGAGATCCTGAGGTGGTAGAAGCGGATGATTTGTCTGATGAGATCAAAGAGAAATTACATCTATAAAAACTAGATTCAAAGACGAATCCTAAGGGATTTAAAATGATGCTGTATCCAGCACAGAAAGGGAGAAATCCTTCTCTATGCTGGGTATAGGGGTTTGCAAATAAAGTGTGTAAGTACACTTTACTCAAGGTATTTTAAAACCCTATCTTTCAGCTCATCATGAAGGAGCAACTGATTCCTGACCATGGCCCAGTTGCTCCGCCATTTCCAGTTCTTTAATGTGTAAATACACATTTTTAACAGGGAATGTTCCTATTTTGGTCACTTTCCTAAAATTTATTTTACCAATTAAAACTAAACTACGGAGCAAGAGCCGCACGCTCTCCCACTTACACAGCCATTCCATTCATCCGTCTTTGTTCTTTCAAGTGGTTTAAAAAAGCGAGTATTTATGAGTAAAACCAAATCTGTCTGAAGAAGTTAAGTTTACATTCGCCATATAAAGGGCATTCCCCGATATCCTATTCTGATTCCTCGTGATGCTGTTTTACAAAGGTTTTACTCTCTTCAACCACCAGCTTGATATTATACTTTCGTATTCTCCTCATGAGCAATGACTGCGTAACACCCAAAAAGTTAGCCGCTTTTCTTGTCGAGTTTTCTTTTTCAATGGCATCGATAATCATTTTTTTCTCTATTTCTTCTAATATCTCTGGCATTGTTGTGTGATTTGAATTATACGTTGAGTTGGGAATACTGTGTTGCTCCATCATTTTTTGGGGCAGGTCTTTTTCTTCAATAAATTCATCTTCTGACAAAATCACTAGACGTTCTATTAAATTTTCTAACTCACGTACATTTCCCGGCCAGGAATAATGAATGAAATTTTTTAAAACACCATTTGAGAAGCGTTTGTTTGTATTATATTTCTCATTAAATATATTTAAGAAATCAATAGCCAAATTCTCAATATCGTCACGGCTTTCACGTAAAGTAGGCATATTCACCGTCAATATATTCATTCGATAAAACAAATCTGACCGGAACGTACCGTCTGCAACCATTTGTTCTAGATCCCTGTTAGTTGCTGCAATAATCCGTACATCCGCGTGTCTTGGCTCTCTTGCACCGATGGCCATATATGATTTTTTTTGAATAAAATGTAAAATCTTTGTTTGTAGATGTAATGGCAATTCTCCTATCTCATCCAAAAACAGGGTGCCAGTTTCAGCAGCTTTAATTAATCCTGATTTTCCTTTTGAAGTTGCCCCCGTAAATGCCCCTTTTTCATACCCGAATAATTCGGACTCCAAAAGAGAGTCAGGTAGGGAAGCGCAATTAATCTGTACAAAAGGCCCGTTTCTTCGCTTGCTTAACAAATGAATCTTTTCCGCCGCAAGGCTTTTACCTGTACCTGTCTCACCCACGATTAAGGCTGTTGTATCTACAGCGGCGATTTTTTCAATAATTTTTTTAGCTATTATGCGGCTATTGCTTTTTCCACCCAAATTGACATTTTCCAAACCATCTCTATTTGTTTGCATCTTTGCCAGCTTTCTTATTTGGACACTATACTCTTCCAATAATTCTTCAATTTCACGAAGTTTGGATGTGTTTCTTACTGCGTCTGTAATATCGCGTAAATGGGCAACAGCGGCAATTACTTGGCCTTCTTTGTTTTTTACTAAATGTCCAGTTGCAATGTATTTCCTCCCTTCACCCACTGTTTGTACAGTACTCACGTTTCTACCCTCTTCAAGAACCATACGCAATACGGATGGTTTGAATAGACCTTCTTTTTCCAAATCTCTTACGTTTCTACCAGTAATTTTATTTTTAGGAATCCCGCACATCGTTTCACTTGCGGAATTCAACCAAAGCGTTGTTCCTACATGATCTGAAATAAAGATTGCATCTTTAATAGATTCCAAAATATCAAGAAATAGTGCTGGGTATTGATGGCTTAGTTCGAACAATTTCTCCAAATCTTTTCCCTCCACTCTTATAACCGAGTCTATTTCGATTCGACGACACTCAAAAGATATATATTCGATAAAACTAGTGAGTTGATAACGAATCGGATGAGTTGTTTTTTTGAAATTTTACCTTTTTACTGCGAGATTTTCAATTAATATTTGAGAAATAAGCGTTAAACCCTCAGATTAGCTATTAAACATAAGTTTTTATTTGGCACACATCTTGCAATGTTAAACCATTGGGAGGTGACGTACGATGAAAAACGAAAAACTGGAGAATAGTTCCATCAATTCAAACATAAAAGAACAGTTATATCAGGTTGATAAAGGGTGGTTGCTATCTACCATAGAAAGTAGGGCTGATGATGGTACGATTCCAACTGAAGGCCGGGGTAGGTTGGAGCTAGGTGTGGGAGATCAGGTGAGGGACGGCCATTTGGGCGTTAGTAGCGATGATGTAAGGAAAAGGTGTGGACTACGTCTCCAAACTCCTCCTATTGTAATCGGTTCCTATTTTGATAGCAATGAAATGCGGGAAATATGACGGTTAGGAGAAGGGTGCGCAGAAATGGAGAATTCATTGAAATTATGCTCGAATCTAAAGCTGTAGCCCATTCGATTCCAACAAACATTAAATATTAAGGATAGGGATTATGTACGTTTTTTAGATGAATGAGAGAAAGCTAGATATAAAGGATCTGCTGATAATATGAGATGTACAGTTATCTCGAACTGGTTCAAAGCTTAAAAGCAGATTAAATGGTAAGGGGAAGTGAAGCGTTATGAAAACAGACTTAGAAAGTGTATTCAAACAGGTAGACGCATCATGGGAGGAGGAAGTCCAGTTTTTACAAAAAATTTGCCAATTTCCATCAACTCTTGGCAACGAAGCACCAGTCCAACACTTTATTGCTGACTTTTTGGAAAATGAAGTGGGATTGGCTGTATCAAAAGTAATTCCTGATCCAAAAAAGCTATCTACGCATCCTGGTTATTCAGAAAGCGATTGGTCGTATGATGAAAGGCCAGTTGTCATCGGTGAATATCGTTCTGAAGGCAAGGAAAAAGGCAAAAGTGTGATCTTTCAGGGACATATAGATGTTGTAAGCCCGGAACCTGTTTCATTTTGGAAGTATGATCCTTGGGGTGCTGAAATCGTTGGTAATAAAATGTATGGCCGTGGTACAGCCGATATGAAGTCAGGTGTAGCAGCTATGATCTTTGCACTAAAAGCAGTGCGCGATGCGGGAATCAAGTTGTCATCAGATGTCACGATTAAAACAGTAACGGAGGAAGAATGCACGGGGAATGGAGCGCTTGCAGCGATAGAAGAAGGAGTCAAAGCAGATGCAGCCTTAATTCCTGAACCACTTGGACAAAAAGGGCTCATCGCTCAGGTCGGTGTAATCTGGGTCAGAGTTAAAGTCAAGGGCTTGGGCGCACATACTGAAAGGGCTGACAAAGCTGTAAACTCAATCATTGAAGGCTATAAAATGATCAATGCCCTTTTGGACTTTGAAAAAGCATTGAACAGCCAAGAAAAACATAAGAACTTCACTGATCACTCCCATCCGTATAACATCAATATCGGAAAAATTCATTCAGGAGATTGGCCGTCAACCGTTCCGTCCGAATGTATTATTGAAGCTAGAGTCGGGTTTCCACCAGGGGTTAAACCGCAAGATCTTAAGAATGATCTCAAGGCATATTTACTAGCCGCTGCACAAAAGGATGAATGGTTAAGCGAAAATCCGCCGGAAGTTTCATTTTACGGCTTTCATGCGGAAGGGTTTTCAATTGATCCGAATCAGGAATTATTTGATATTTTAAACGATGCACATATGATTACCGAAGAGAAACCTCTGGAATTCTTTTCATTCACAGCAACAACAGATGCAAGGTTTTATAACCTGTACTACGGAATACCTGCCACTTGTTATGGTCCAACAGGAGGGGCACTTCATGCTCCAAATGAATGGGTTGACCTTGAGAGTGTCAAAAGGGTGACCAAAACATACGCAGCATTTCTACTTAAGTGGTGTGGCTATAGCGGCCAAATAATGGAGGGGGACATAGTGGAAAGATAGAGTGAAGTCCATGCCATAGATCGGCTAGGACTTATCTCAGTACTAAGAGAATTTAATCAAAGAGATGGTGAGAAAAAATGTCAAATATAATGAACCATGATAATTTAACTGAAGAACAGCGCAGCAAACAGGCGCGAAAAGCTGGGCTTGCCAGTGTTGTTGGAACGACCATTGAATGGTATGACTTCTTTATTTATGGAACGATGTCTGCTTTGGTTTTTCCAAAACTATTTTTTCCGGGGTCAGACCCATACATAGGGTTACTACAATCATTCACAGCATTATTTATAGGATTCCTTGCCCGTCCGCTTGGGGCTGCCTTTTTTGGTAACTTTGGAGATCGAATTGGGCGTAAAGCCACTTTAGTAACGACTCTTCTGTTAATGGGAATCAGCAGTACACTCATCGGATTATTACCCACATACGAAAATGCGGGTATTATTGTCACAATTCTGTTAGTGTTTTTCCGTTTTTGCCAAGGCTTCGGTGCCGGAGGCGAATGGGGAGGATCGGTTGTACTCTCTGTTGAATGGAGTGCCAAGAAAAGCAGGGGGTTAATGGGAAGCATGACGCAAATAGCTTCGCCTATTGCCTTACTCTTATCTTCAGGTGTTATTTCCCTTACTATCTATTTGACTGGAGATCATTTTTATACTTGGGGATGGAGGATTCCTTTTCTCATTAGTATCATACTTGTTATTATAGGTTTCATTATTCGTCGTGGGGTAGCGGATTCTCCCCAATTTACAAAAATGAAGAAAGAAAATCGTCTAGCAAAAAAACCAGTTGTAGAGGTATTGAAAAAATATCCTAAAACAATATTTTTTGTCGTCTTAGCCAGCTTAGCACAAGGGGTTCCTTTCTATGTTTTCACTACTTTTTCGATAAGCTATGGGACAGAAAAATTGCAAATGGATAAACAGTTTCTGACGAATACAATTTTGTTAGTAGCGATAGTCGAGATCATTGTAATTCTTTACGCGGCACATCTATCGGACAAGTTTAATAGACAAATCGTATTTTATGTTGGAAGCTTATTGACTATATTGGTTGCCTTCCCATTCTTCTGGCTTTTTGATACAAAAGCAACAGTACTGGTTGTTCTGGCAATGTGCTTTTCTATTGTCGGTGCCGGAACTGTGTATGGTCCTTTGGCTACATTAATTGCAGAGTGCTTCCCTGCCGAGCTTCGGTATAGCGGAACCTCGCTAGGATATCAAATTTCAGCTGCTGTTCAAGGGGTTTCTCCGTTACTATGTGTGTATTTATTAAATACCTTTAATAGTACTGTACCTATCAGCATTTATCTTGTTCTTGCTTGTCTTATTTCTATTTTTGCTGTTGTGATGTTAAGAAAATCAACTGAAAATATGGACATGGATATGGCTGGCTAATGAAGCAGCACTTGGTCATGGGTTAACTTCATTCAGCAAAAGTCTCCTACTTCTGTAAATAGTGAGATGAATGCGTCTTGGTCTTCCATTTAGTGGGGGTTCAAAACCCTGAATAAACTTAAAGCCTTCGGCAGATACCACAGATTTTCAGAGGGGATTGATTGAGCGGAGCTCGATAAAGTCTGGGCAAAAATACTCCAAGGCGAATTTGATTCGGGAGTTAAATGTAAATAACTTTTCCAAAACAAGGCCTTTCTGATACGATTTCAGAAAGGCCTTATTATATGTGAAAACTGTAAACGTATTTCTCAAAACGTTAATATTTGTAAAAATATTGATATATCAACGTTTACATCCTAGCTCATTGATGACGGGATAGCCGTTTTTGGTGAAAAATGGTTAGTGAACTCCTCTGACAGAGAGTGGTTTATTATATCCTTTTATCCTTGTATGAGAGAGGCATAGATATGACGCCAGATTAGGGAACGGTGAATATAAGAAATCTTAACTTATCTAATGCTCCGTTGCTTTTGTAAGTTTTAGTGTATTTTTTAAAAAATTGAGTTACGATGATGTTAGTCAGATTTAAATAGGGAGGTACGGAAGAAGGATGAGTGCGTTTCCTAAAGATGCAATGCGTATGTTAAAAGAGACGAGTCGTACATTTTACATTCCGATAACGTTTTTACAGAAAGAGTTAAAGTATTCGGTTGCAGTCGCTTATTTAGTATTTCGAGCAATTGATGAAATTGAGGATCATGAAGAATTGGACAGTGATGTAAAATATACGATCTTAATGCAAGTAAGCGAATTATTTAAACAACCATTTGATAACGAAGAATATTTAAGAATACTTGGACAGACAGAAGTTCGAATGCCCGAAGTGACACTTCGTTTAGAAGAGTGGCTGCAGGCTTGTCCAAATGATGCCCTGCCGATAGTTACGAACGCTGCTCGTGAAATGTCATATGGTATGGCAAAATGGGCAAAAGCGAATTGGAATATCCACACTCGCGAAGATCTGGATGACTATACATATTATGTTGCAGGACTGGTTGGAGTCATGCTTTCGGACCTTTGGGAGCACTATGGCGAAGAAAAAACAGATCGGGAACTTGCCATCGGTTATGGGCGGGGACTTCAGGTCGTAAACATTTTGCGGAACGAGAAGGAAGACTTGGTCGAACGTGGTGTTAGCTTTGTACCCGATGGGTGGACTCGTGCCGATCTATTCGAATATGCAGATGAAAACCTAGGAAAAGCAGATGAATATATGAAGTCCATCAAAAAGAAAAGCATTCTATTATTCTGCCGTCTACCGCTTGCTTTAGCTCACAAAACGTTAAAAGCGATGAAAGAGGGACGCGAAAAAATAACGCGTGCAGAAGTAGAACAAACGGTGGAAGAAGTTCAAATCGATTAGCTCCATGTTAGCTGGTGTAGAAAGGATACTTTTCTATTTGCAGCTTCTGACTTCAACATGGACTTGTGGCGAAATCTATAACTTCATTCAGCAGGGTACAAACCCCGGCTGAATAAAGTTAAAGCCTCCGGCGGATGCCACAGATTTTCTGAGGATTCTTATCGAACAGAACTCGATAAAATCTGGGCGCAAATACGCCAAGGTGCATTTGATAGAATCTTGATGGTAAAGGCAGGTGTTGGCGTTGGCCAACTCAATCGAGCAAAGAAAATCTGAACATATTCAAATTACGTTGAACGAAAAGGTTACTGGAGAGTCAATTTCTACAGGATTGGAGTCGCTTACGTTCATCCACAATGCGCTCCCTGAAATTGATTTTGACGAAATTTCTATTGAAACCAAATTTCTCGGTTTTGATTGCAAAACGCCGTTTCTCATCAGTTCCATGACGGGCGGGACGGCCCTCGCCGAGACGATTAATCGGAACCTGGCAACAGGGGCTGAAGAAAGGGGTTGGGCGCTTGCGCTCGGATCCACCCGTGCGCTGCTTGACAGCGAAGGACATTCCTCCTCTTTCCTGATGAGGAAATACGCACCGAGTGTCCCGATCATTGCAAACTTAGGCGCTGTTCAATTAAATTACGGATACGGTGTCGAGCAATGCAGGAAAATTATTGAGATAACCGAGGCGGATATGCTTGTACTTCATTTGAACAGCATCCAGGAAGTGATTCAGGAAAAGGGAGATACGAATTTTAAAGGATTATTAAAGAAGATTGAACAACTGTGCAGCACGCTGGAGGTTCCGGTCGGGGTTAAGGAAGTCGGATGGGGAATTGATGGTCAGATAGCCAAAAAGTTAAGTGAGGCCGGCGTTGCGTTTATCGATGTAGCCGGAGCTGGAGGCACTTCCTGGAGCCAGGTGGAAAAGTTCCGCGCTAAAGATCCGATCCGGCGGGTTGCCGCGCAAAGCTTCAGCGAATGGGGTATTCCGACAGCGGAATCGATCAGATTAGTCCAAGGGGAGATTGGGAGCTGTCCGCTGATTGCCAGCGGCGGGATGCAGACGGGGCTGGACGGGGCCAAGACCATTGCGTTGGGTGCTGACCTAGTTGGATTCGGACGGTCGATACTGCAAGAAGCAACCCAGAGCCCGGAAGATGTCCTTGAAGTAATGAAGATTCGGGAAATGGAACTTCGGATGGCGATGTTCGGAATCGGGGCGCAGACAATTTTAGAATTAAAGGGGACACCGCGTCTGAAGGAACGATGATAATGGTAAGAAGCTATTCATTGTTTTGTACAAATGAGGAAACAGGTGATGTGAATGTTTTGGAAAAAACGAAACAAAAAGAAACAGGAATTTGAGCCAGTAACAGATCTTTCTTCGAATATCTATACGGTATCTGAAGAAGACTTATCGCTGGGCTTTGAAGAGGTTTATGTTCCTTTTCTCACTGTTTCGTTGGATGGTGAAGATGTATTGGTCTTTGCCCGATTTATTGATGGGACAACGATGATTTCACTTGAGGAGGCGGGCGATGAAGTAATTCAATATGTCGAACGGAGATATAAACAACACCGATTAGCTTATCGCCGTCTATCATGCGAGAGTATATCATCGGAAGAAAAGGAAACGCTAGACCGCATCGAACAGCAGCTGAGTCAATGGATTCCGAAGCAGGATTAAGTAATAGAAGAATTAGATGCAGAAGAAACAGGGAACGGTGGCAGAATGTAGAGATAACAGATCATATATATCAGTTTATATTCGAATCCGTTTCAGTTTTTCCCTTTCTTGGTTCTGGTAAATTCTTAGCTTGGAGATATAACGTTATCATATGTGACATGCGTCATTCAAAGGAACAGCGTTTCAGGTTGAGCGTTACTCTTTCGTTCAAGCTGACAGGCAGTAGTGTTTTGGAGAATTAGAATTTGCCGCTATGATATCTCAGTTACTTGTATATGATGTTCATCTGAAAAGGGTATATCAAATTGGTTGGGAATAAATGTGAAATAAACCACATAATCTAGTGGTTTTTTAAGCATGTTTAACATAAATTTGTAAATTGATTTTTATTGACGGGCATTCTTCATAACACTACAATGAGTAATGTGGGGAGGGGCAATCTTGAAAATCTGGAAGTTTAAAATAAACGAAAGTGGATTGAACCGTTTTTTTGGACCTCTCGAGGCAAAAATTATGGACATCTTATGGTGTCATGATGAAATGACTATTAAAGATGTTCAGCAAGCTCTTGAACGGGAAAAACCGATGAATTTCAACACAGTGATGACTGTTATGAATCGATTAGTTGAAAAGGGCGTTCTTCAAAAGAGGACAGAAGGTAGATCATATGTTTATAGGCCTGTTCAATCAAGACTGGAGTTTTTAAATACTCAGTCAAAGGAAATGACGAACGAGCTTATGGATGAATTTGGAAATGTCGTTGTGAGTCATATGCTGGATGCACTTGAAGAAGCTGACGATGATCTTGTTGCTAAGCTTGAGCACAAAATTATAGAATTGAAAAAGGGTATGTAACATATGTCTAAACGTCAATCCTCTCTTATGCTTGTCGTATCCTTTGCCATTTCAGGTATAATTTTATTTCAAATGGGGTTATATGTAATCTCAATGCTGGCAGGCTGGAATGTGAAGTTTAACCTCGTTGCCGTATGCCACAGTTGGTTAAAAGCGTTTGGACTGTCATTTCTTGAATACGCACTTGATGGACTGGTCATTTATACGCTCCTATTTTCATTATGGAAAATAGGTTCGCAATTGATTCAAACGACCAGAATGAAAAAAAGATTTCAGGAATACAAAGATGAAAAACTCACGAGCGAGATGAGTCGTGTATTCGGAATTGGACAAGAAGAGCTGTTGGTTCTCTCACATCCCAATCCTATGGCGTTTACGATGGGATTTGTAAGCCCTAAAATCATCGTCACCACTGGTTTAATCAATCTTTTAAATCACGATGAGTTGCGAGCAGTGATTTCTCATGAGATGTATCATAAAGAACATCGTGATCCTTTAAAAATCTTTTTACTTTCACTTAGTTCATCAATTATGTGGTACATTCCCATTCAGAAGTGGTTTCATCATAAATACAGCGTCATTCAGGAAATACTCGCAGATGATTTTGCTATTAAACAGCAAGAGACATATGTAAACCTGGGCAACGCTCTGTTGAAAATGTTAAAAATAGGCAAGCAGGAAAAGATGCCTTTTACTTATGTTTCATTCGCAAATACATCGTTAAATCATCGAATTGAATATATCCTGAATCCATTAAAGGAAGTGCAGTTGCAGCTTCCGTTCAAAATAACATTAATTTCGTTGTTCATTTTCAGTCTCATTTGCGGACTTTTTATTTACGCACTTGCGTAAATTTTTTTACCCAATACACTACGTGTCGTAGTTTGAAATTAGGAGTGTGGACATGTCAAAGAAAATATTTTGGTTTATTGGTATATTGGCGATTTGTATTATAGGGATTATTGTATTAAAAGATGTTCAAAAAGAAGAGACGGCCGGCAACATTGATTATGAGGGTCAGCCGTTTGTAGGGGAAGAGACAGCACCAGTTGATATTGTTGAATTTGGAGACTATAAATGTCCGCATTGTAAAGAGTTCAATGATAGTATTTTACCAATGATTGATGAACAATTAGTTGAAACGGGGAAAGCAAAGTTCTACTTTATCAACTATTCATTTATTAGTGCTGATTCAACAACATCTGCTCAATTTGCTGAAACAGTTTTTCAAGAGCTAGGTAATGAAAAGTTTTGGGATTTTCATCATTTATTGTTCGAGAAACAAACGAATGAATCCGGAGAGTTGAATACTTTATCGGATGAATTTTTAGAAGACGTATTAACGGAGGTTGCAAGTCCAGAGGAAGCAGAAAAAGTCATGAATGCTTATAATAAAGGAAAAGGACAAGCAGCCTTAAAGAAAGATTTGGGCATCGCCAATAGCTTAGGCATTACATCTACTCCTACCATCTATATCAATGGCGAGAGATTTGATGGCAAGAGCATGGAGGATTTATTCACAATGGTGGAAGAGGCGGCTGCAGGTGGTAAATAAAAATCTTTTACTCGCATGGATAACATCTATCATAGCGATGGGCGGAAGTTTATTTTTTAGCGAGCAGATGGGTTTTATACCTTGTACACTTTGCTGGTATCAACGGATTTTAATGTACCCGCTTGTTATTTTTCTGGGTATAGCCTTCTACCGTAATGATAAGAAAATTTACCTGTATGTGTTACCGATATCGGTCATCGGTATGATCGTTTCCAGCTATCATTACGCATTGCAAAAAATTCCTTCATTAAATGAATTTGCTACATGTACAAGCGGTATTCCGTGCTCTGGTCAGTATATAAACTGGATCGGTTTTATTACGATTCCTTTCTTGGCTTTTACTGCTTTTACAATCATTACAATCACAATGCTCATGATGATGAAGAAAAAATAATATAGATAACTTTTTATCATTTCGGTAACGTACTGATTGCACATAGTTAAGATATTGATGAAAAAAATCCACTGTTGACACAAAAAACGCGGTCAACAGTGGATTTTTTTAGTAGATAAAAGAGTCTTCTATCATCGAAAGATATTGTCTATTATTAATTAGCTGATTGTTTTACTGTTTTTGTTTGTACCAATCTGGCACAATACACCGAAATTGATGATGATCTCGGATTACATCAAGAGAATATTCTAGGAGAAGCTCATATTGTTTTTTGCCCTTTTTCATACCCCACACAAGAGCTGAAACAATATGGATAGCACTGTATAATGTATACAACTCCCAAAACGAATGATCCAATTTTTGATTTTCATGATAACCATCAATAATACCTCTTGTAAAATCAATACTAACACGCTTTGAAAAGAAACCTAGCTTTTGTAAATCGTGGATCGGATCACCCCAGTCCATTCTTTGAAAGTCAATAATGCCAGAAAAGCTTCTATTATTTATTAAAAGATTAGACGGATGAAAGTCATCATGTTGAAACTTGTTTGGTCGATCTTTCATTAAATTTTCATGGTGTTTTATGTAAGATTCAAGCAATTCCTTTAGCTTTTCATCAAGATTTATTGCCTTTAATTCCGTCAAATATTTATCACTTTTGTTCTTCTTCAATGAAAACCATGATGGATGATCTAAGGGTGCTGATAATTTATGTAATTTCTTCAGCTCTTTTCCTGCTAAAAAACCTGCTGAGTACTGTTCTTTCTCGGTTAAATTCTTCAGGGCAACTTCTGCATCGATTCCAGGAAGGTACGTGAGGAGCATATAAGCCCTATCGCTCTTTTCTAAAGAACCAAAATCTAAACCTTTAGGTATAAGATTAGAATATTTCCCCAACTTGTTGATAGTTTCAAATTCTTCTTTTCTTTTATTTAATTCGTCATGAGGAAAAACTCTTAAAAGATAGTGGTCATTAATTACATACTTCTCATCATCGGAGAAGCCTTTGTTTAGCTTAATTATAGAATTAACCTTGTCGAAATACGAGATCTCATCCTTTAAGTAATGACTCATTTAATCACTCCCTTATTTCCAAAATACATCTCTAAAAGAAGCCGGCTTGCAAGTCCGACTTTAATTAAACTCAAATGAAAATTTCAGCTAGTGCTGAGAGTTTTTTTAAGGCCCGGGCTCATTAAAGCTTGTTGTTGATGGGAGTTCTTTCAGTTGTTTAAGATCAACTTGGAACTTTGAGCCCCCTTGAAAGACTTTTTACGATTAATGTCTCTAAGGGGGATGAAAAGCTCCTATATTATTTCTTTATTTAACTTGCAGTAAGCGAGGGGCTGTTGTGACAAGCAATGCGATTACAATGAAGCAAGCGAGTGAAGAGGCAAGCCAGGAAGTCCCGTTTGCTATGAGCGAGTACAGAAAAGCAGATTGCCCCGGAGGTGCATATTGACCCCAGAAAATAATTCCGGCAATGAAGTGCCAAATATATCTTGCAAAACCGCCTATAAATATAGCGGAAAATAATAACAAGATCAGTGTGATTTTTCTTTCAGATTGCAAGGTATTTTTGACAGCAGGCGCAAGCAATCCAGCCCCGCCAATAAAACTGAATGCAATAAAATACTCAATCAGTCCTTGGAGAGGGGTTAATATTTGTCCCGCAGCCTCCCCTGTCACAATTTGCAGTAATCCCCACAAAAAACCAGAAGCAAACCCAGCCTTTATTCCCCAGCGAAGTGAAACGATAAAAATAGGTACCATGGCAACTGAAAACTTGATTGCCGGAGTAACTTGGATCGATGGGATCATATCCAGCATCATTGCAAATGCCGCAAAAATTGCCACCTCAATCAACGCACGTAATGACATCTTTCCTCTTACCATAAAAAAACCCCCTATGATGTGTTAACCGATCGTAACCATAGGGGAACAAGGCAATGAAAATATCATTGCCGTCAATATACCATCCCTGCGCTAGCATTATCTAACAGGTTCAAAGGGTCCGGAACGAGTCCACTCTCAGCAAAAAGCTCCCCTTGGTACGCCGATTTAATTTCTAATCTATATTGTAGTGGATTTTGAAAGAATTGCAAACTTTGATTTGTAGGTTATACTGCTTTGGATTGCCCGCATTTGAAGCCATCGCTTTTTGTTATAATAGATGAACATAGAATCTTTGTGCATTCATGGAGGTGGGTAACTATGAGTTTTACCCGGATTTTTACAAACGGTAAAATTTTCACAGCAGATAGGCAAAATAGGGAAGCGGATGCCATGATTATCTGTAAGGGAAAAGTCTCCTGGATTGGAAAAGAGGAGGATATGCCTTCTGTAATGGGGGAAAAAGTTAATTTGCAAGGACGTCGAGTACTCCCGGCATTTATTGATGCTCACTTGCATCCTTTAATGCTTGCTGAAACATCAAGGCAGCTTGCCTGCACGTCACCAGGTGTGACTTCAATTGTGGGCATGGTTCAAGCGTTGAAGAAGCTAAGTGAGGCACAGAGCCCTGATTCTTGGATAGAAGGATGGGGGTATGATGAGGGAAAACTAGAAGAGGGAAGGACACCGAACAGGCATGATTTGGATCAGGCTACCCGAAATATTCCAATTGTCTTAACCCGAACATGTACTCACATCCTTTCAGTGAACAGCAGGGCATTAGAAATTGCGAGGATAACCAAGGATACTCCAGATCCACCAGGTGGAAAAATTGACCGGGATGAGTATGGGGAACCGACCGGAGTGCTTCGTGAGAGTGCAGGAGATCTTGTGAAAAATAAGATGCCAGTGAAAAGTCTTGAAGAAAAAGCGGGAGCTTTGGCGGAATACAGCGACACATTTCTTGCGAAGGGAATAACGGGTATTACTGAGATGATGGCGGATCATAGGCCCATCGATCATTTTGAAATATATAAAGCTGCTGCTAAAAAAGGGATGAAGCAAAGAGCGGCTCTTTACTACAATTGGGACGAGTTTCAACAGCTTGATTTTAATGATCAGGCTCTTTTTGACAGGGAACAGGCTGTTTACATTGCTGGTATAAAACTATTTGCGGACGGGAGCATCTCTGGGCAGACGGCTTGGGTTCATCCGGCGTTTATCGGGGACGACGAAAACGCTGGCATTTCCACAACCAGCAGAGAGGAACTGCTCAAAGCAGGAGAAGCGGCGAAAAAATATGGTATCCAACTAGCTGTTCATGCGATGGGTGAACAGGCCATTGATCAGGTCGTAGATACTTTTTTCAAGAGGGCGGACTGGCTGGAGGGAGCGCCTTCGGTTCGGATTGAACATGCCTCACTACCGACGGTAAGGGCATTACAGCGTGCGGCCGAATCTGGAATTGCCTTTGTAACTCAGCCTATCTTTTTATTTGCTGAAATCGAAAGCTACCTCAATAATTTAGGGGAAGAGCGCTCCGGGAATGCCTATCCGGTTAAAACCATTTTGGAAAAGGGGATTCAATTGGCATTTTCATCAGATGCACCAGCGACAGCATGGGATGATCCAGTAAATCCATTTGTTGGACTGGGAGCATCCGTGAACAGGAAGGCATATAATGGGTGGGATATCGGGCAGGAACAGGCCATTTCGATTGAAACAGCGATTGAACTATATACGAAAGCTTCACAGGAAGTTGCCCGAATCCCATTCGTTGGCCGGCTTGTTCCAGGGTTTCATGCCGACTTCATCGTCCTAGAAAAAGATATTTTGCAGGTGGACAAAGCAGAAATTAGCGGCATGGCCGTAAAAGAAACGTATTTGGGTGGAGAAAAAGTCTATCAGAAAAAAGTTTGATAGAAGAAAACTTCTTTTGATCAGTAATGCTGAAAAGGCTGTTAGGGAAGCCACGGCATTTCTTCTACCTTTGAAATGGCCGCATTATAGCGTCCACTTTTACTAAAATCAGTAAAGAACGGGTACTAAGCCCGATCTCAACGTCTGCTTACTTTTTTATTTGAAATTATGCAATCTTGATCTGTATTGGAGACCAAAATAAAAAAGCTTGCAGAGAAAGTCACTTCTTTCTCTGCAAGCAATAGGGAATCCTATTATTGATGATTCTCCATCTCAAATACTTGCTGTACATCTTTGTCTCCACGGCCGGACAAGTTGACGATGATGATGTCATCTTTGTTCAGTGTTGGAGCTAATTTTAATGTGTATGCTATGGCATGCGCGCTTTCAAGTGCTGGAATGATTCCTTCTTTTTTCGAGAGTATTTTGAATGCCTCCAGGACTTCTTCGTTTGTAACTGTGTGGTATTCTGCCCGCCCAGATTCCTTCAAATGACTGTGTTCAGGACCAATACCAGGGTAGTCTAGACCGGCTGCAATCGAATAAGTTGGTTTCGGATTGCCTTCATCGTCGATGAGAGCTAGACATTTAAATCCGTGAAGCTCGGCAGGAATGCCTTCTGTTAAAGATGGCGCTTGGTCTGGTTCAACACCGATCAAACGCACATCAGTTTCATCGATATAATGGGCGAAGGCTCCAATCGCATTGCTCCCGCCGCCGGTGCAGGCGACAACTGCAGTAGGCAATTTACCTTCTTTTTCAACAATCTGTTTCTTGGACTCTTCACTAATCACTGATTGAAAGTGTTTTACAATCGTTGGGTAAGGGTGAGGGCCGACCGCAGAACCAAGCAAATAAAAAGTATCTTTGTAGTTTTGTACAAGGTCACCTAATGCTTCGTCCACGGCATCCTTCAAACGCCCTTGTCCTTTGTCAACTGCAACAACTTTGGCACCCAGTAATTCCATGCGGAATACGTTCAGAGCCTGCCTTTTTGTATCTTCAGCTCCCATATAGATGACGCAATCCATATCAAACATTGCACAAGCGGTTGCTGTAGCAACACCATGCTGACCCGCTCCAGTTTCAGCAATAATACGTTTCAAGCCCATGCGTTTGGCAAGTAAAATTTGACCGAGAGCATTATTGATTTTATGGGCGCCTGTATGGTTCAAATCTTCCCGTTTCAAATAAATCTTTGCACCGCCGAGCTCCTTCGTTAATCTCTCAGCAAAAGTCAACGGGTTTTCCCTGCCTATATATTCTTTTAAATAATAATTGTATTCCCGGATGAATTCCTCATCATCTTTATACTTTTCAAATTGTGCATCTAAGTGATCCATTACTTCCTGCAAGTCTGGAGGTACAAAACTGCCTCCGAACTGGCCAAAATAACCTTTTTCTTGAACTATGCTCATCTCTACTCCACTCTCCCTTACTTTATGAATCTATGACAAGTTTAACAGGCAGTCAGGTGCTTATTCAAGATAAACCTAATCAACAAATTCTGACAGGGTGGTTTGCAGTTCTTGGTTCTTATTAAGTTGCCCATTTGCAAAATTTAAGCCTTGGGACCGACATGAGTAGGAATAGAAATAGGGGTGAAGAATCGTGCGAAAGATTGCTATTCATGACTGCTTTTGATGGTAGTGTCAATCTTGGCTGGATGAGGCCGCGACTACCAAAATCAATAAAGAAAAACCCCCTGTCAATCGCAATTTGGAAGGGGGCGTTCCAGTTAAGGCTGGTTATTTCGATTCAGGTTCCAGCATATTGAGTTAAGATCCAATCTTAGATATCTTCCGATATTCAACGGGGTTCAGGCCTTCTTGAAGGTAAACATCGGGGCAAATGTTTCTTCAAGAGCAGAAAAGATTTTTTCCGCCCTCGTCGAAGACTTTAAAGTAAAACAGCCAAAAACGAAAGTAAAATCTTTTCACTATGAAATAAGGCATTCTGAGGATGTATGGTCGTTTCGTTATTTGTTGCAAAAGTCGTGGATCAGCAAAATTTATAAACTACAGGTTTCTTACTCTTTTCCAATCAATATGGACGATGAAGAGATTATGTGGGATCATTATAAAAAACAATGGAAATCCAAGAATAAAGAAATTACGTCACTGAACTCGACTTTAAATGATTATACAGAATTAAAATCCCTTATTCGAACAGTTGATTTTGAACAGGTCAATATTGTGATAAGTGACCAACGATTAACAGTTAATCTGATCCCATTTCCAGGTTGCTTTATCTGGACAATGATTCCTCCCATGCATTACTTTGTAAAGTTAAAAGGCGAAGAATATGCAGCCATGGAGAAAATTCTAGCTATTGTTAAAGCATCTTGCAAGGCCCTAGAAGGTCAGAATGGTAGTACCTGGCAATCACTCCCGTCAGAGGAAGTCGTTCTGCCGACTACCTGAACTGTGAGGTTGCCTGGTGTATCCTTTATTTGATTAAAAAAGAGACAGCGACTCAAATGGGTCGCTGTCTCTTTGCATTTTGTTCTCAACCATAGGATGGCTATATTTGGTCCGTTCCTTAAAAGCTCTCCACTTTCTTTACGGCGTCCGCTGTTTTCTTGTCTTGTTTATTTGGTTTTAAAACCATGAGCAATAGAAAGACACAGCAAACAAGTACACTGGAAATCAGGTATATTGATTGGTACCCTTTAGCTGTAGCAATGATTCCGAAAATATACGATCCCAAAGCGATTCCACCATCAAAGAAAGTGTAAAAGGTAGCGGTAGCATAGCCACTTCGTTCGATAGGAGCAGATTGGATGGCGAGCGTCTGCATACTTGGTACCAAAGAGCCGTAGCCAAGTCCAACGAAACCTCCCGCGAGTAAAAAGGTAGTAGCCGAATTGGTAAAGGCGAGCATAACCAGTCCGACGATGAATAAAATTAATCCGGGGTACAAGACATATTGAGGCCCTTTCAGATCAAACAATCTTCCAGTAAACGGTCTTGCAAGTAGCATGACAGCGGCAAAGACTAAGAAGAAGCTGCTAGTCATACTCAACAGGTCTTTCCCTTGGGCATAAATGGATAAGTAGGATAGGATGCTCGCATATGAAAGGCCGGTCAGGCAAGCAAGAAACCCTACAGGCACAGCCTTTCTTTCAAACAAGTCGTTAAAAGACATCCCTCTTTTTACCTTGGCGCCGTTCTGCTGCTTATGGGCAGGGACGATCAAGGAAAAAAGCGACCCTGTTACCATTAAAAGGCTGAGAATAATGAACAGCATGTCAAAGGAGTAGGCTTGGATCAGAGACAAGGCAATGAGCGGCCCTAGGACAACCCCGAGGTTCGTTGACATGGTAAAATAGCCAAGCCCTGTACCGCGGCGTGCAGGCGGAATGATATCTGCTGCAATGGCCCCACATGCGGTGGTTGCAATACTGAATCCAATTCCATGCAAAAAGCGCAAGGCAAGTAACAAGCTGAATGGATTGACGAAATAATATAGAACTGTGCAAAGCAAATATAAAACGAGGCTGATCAGAAGCATTTTTCTCTTTCCGACCAAGTCTAAAATCTTTCCGGTAAACGGCCGAACGATGATAGCGGAAAGTAAAAAGATTGACATGAGCAGACCAGCTTCTTGATCTGTTTTATTTAAAATCCCTGTTGCATATAGCGGCAGTGTCGCCGTTAAACCATAAAACACGATAAAAACAGAAAGATTCGTGCAGAACAAGCTAATGAATGATTTTGTCCAAATGGATTGCGATTTCGGCAAACTATCATCTTCCTTCCATATCTAATTTTTTCAAGAGCTCCATTAACACGGTTTGCTCTTTTTTGGTCAATTTTTCCATTGTCCGTTCTTCAAACTGCTCAATGGAATCTTTAATATTAGGCAATCGAGTTTCTGCTTCTTCAGCCAGCCGGACCATTTTTTCGCGGCGGTCCCTCCCTGCACATGTTTTGAGCCAGCCAAGTTCTTCTAAGCGTTTGACTGTCCTAGTGATTGTCGGTGCTTCTACATTCAGATATTTACATATGTCTGTCAGCGGCATTTCTCCATACTGATAAACGCAATAAAGGACTGTCCACTGGGAAGCGAACAAGTCGTGTTTTTTCAATGTAGTGTTAAGCTCTTTGGTAAGCAGTCGCGTCTTTTGAAAAATTTCATGAATTACAGGATTCATCGGCATCACCTCTAATATTTACCTAGGTAACCAACTACATTATTATACTTCGGGACACGAAATTTGTAAAGGGGAATATGAACATTTTTCACAAAGTGGGATTATCAAAAAATCAGAAGAAGCCTGTTTCATAATAGGTATCCGCAAAGGTTCAATGTAAAAGCAAAGACCAATGAATTGTCACTGGGCACTCCTGCAGAAATAGCAATAAGAAAGCAGGAACATGCTAGTGGTAATGTCCCCGCTTGTGTTTTTCTTATAAGCTGTTCGCTCTTATCTTATCCCCCAACTCTGCAGCTTCTTCAGTAATGTTGTATGGTGAATGCCCAGTTCCTTTGCTGTTTGGCGAAGGGATTGTTTTTTCTGCAAAGCATCCATAATCAATTTCTTTTCGTAATTTTGGACCATTTTCTTTAATGGGACCTCTTTTGAGTCTTGCTCAACCTGGGTGATCCGGAAGGGAAGGTGATAGGGTTCGAGGGTTGCTTCCGAAGTAGAAACAAATAAATTCTCAACCATATTTCGTAATTCCCGCACATTTCCCGGCCAATGATAGGATGTCAAATATCGGATAGTTTCGTACGCAATTTCTTTTTGAATGTGGTACTTCTTCGAGAAATAGGAAAAAAAGTACTTGAGTAATTCCTGAACATCCTCTGGACGTTCCGAAAGGGGCGGTACATCTATGGAAACAACGTTTAGACGATAATACAAGTCCTCTCTAAATAAGCCTTGTTTCACAAGTTGCTCCAAATTTTTGTTTGTTACAGAAATAATCCGTATATCTAGATCCTTTGTCTTGTTGCTCCCGATTCGGCGTACTTGTTTCTCTTGTATAACCCGAAGTAATTTTACTTGCAAAGCAAGCGGCATCTCACCAATTTCATCAAACATGATTGTCCCTTCATCAGCAAGCTCCAGCAATCCGGCTTTTCCTTCCTGTCTCGCGCCGGTAAAAGATCCTTTTTCATAACCGAATAATTCGGATTCCAAGAGATTTTCCGGAATTGCTCCGCAATTAATTTTGATTAAAGGCTTGTCTTTCCTCTGACTAAAATGGTGAATTAAGTTTGTGAGCATTTCCTTACCCACACCCGAAGGCCCAGACAGTAAAATACTCGTGGGGAATGGGGCTACCTGTTGAATTTTTTCGTATACCTGCTTCATTTGTGGACTCTTGAAAACAATGGTTTGGTTCTTTTCGAACTCTGTATGGACAGCGAAACGGTGAGAGTTCAATTCGGCCGTTTCCATTGCTTTTGTCAGTTCACGCTTCATTTTACTAATTTCTGAGATGTCACTGACGCTGATGACAATTAAAGATAATTCCCCATCGTCATCAAATACAGGACTGCCTGTTACTACTACCTCTTTCTTATCGCCAAGTTTCTCCTCATTTCCGATTTTCTGAACAATGGATAGCTGCTTTTTTTCTTTAAAGACGAGCTCGGAAATAGAGCGATCGAAATATCCTCTTTCCGTCAGGTCTAATACACTTTTTCCAATCAGGTCCGCTTTTTGGTATCCGGTCATTTCCTCATATGCACGATTGACC
This sequence comes from Bacillus norwichensis, assembly GCF_014836955.1. Classification (GTDB taxonomy): domain Bacteria; phylum Bacillota; class Bacilli; order Bacillales; family Bacillaceae_C; genus Siminovitchia; species Siminovitchia norwichensis. Next base: position 48,666 of record NZ_JACSPV010000018.1, on the reverse strand, counting down.
AGAACAGTAATTCCATAACGGTCTACCACATAAATGCCATCTGTGGAGAATTCAATGACTGTTTCCAATTTATGAGCTAAGTCTTTATAGTGGTCAAGTGCGGAGGCCTGATCATCCAACGATGAATTATGGACGGTCATCCAGAATTCCACTCCTTTTAAATCCTTTAATTTTGTGTGGTGAATTTTTTCAAACACTGCTGAATTATTTCACCATCCAATTATATATCAATAAGAAAAATTTTTTTGGCGATTCCTTCAGGTATTTTTTGAAGAAATGGTGAATTATTTCACCGATCAATGGACTGATTTTCAATAAATCGTAATAAAATCAAGATTTAATGAGTTGGCATGCTATTTGCTATATATTAAGATAGCGTTTTTACAGGAATCGACAAACATTCTGCTGGCTGAGGAGGGAACGCTCGGAGTTAAGGTTTTGATATAGAAGTAAAAATATTCAATTTATGGAGGTAACAATGAAAAAATATAAGCTATTCGTCTTTTTCCTAGTATCTATGCTTTTAATGACAGCTTGTTCTTCAAATGGAAGCGGTTCAAAGGATAAAGATTCCTACGTTTTAAGAGTCTCACATCCCTATCAAAAGGCCACGCTCCATCATCAATATATGGTCTGGTTTGATGAGGAGTTGCAAAAAAGAAGTGATGGGCGCCTTTCGTTGGAAATCTATTCGGATTCACAATTGATGCCATCTGAACAGGAAATACCGGGTATTTTGCAGGGGCAGATAGACATGACGCATTCTCTCACTTCAATAGCGGGAAGCTTTGATCCCATTTGGTATTTTTTTGATCTACCATTTTTATTTGATTATGATCCGAAAGATCCCAAGGTGTATATGGATAGCCGGAAAGCATTTGTCGATAGTGAAAAAGGTGGCCGTCTAATAGCTAAGATGGCAGAAGAAAAAGGATTAAAGATCCTTTCACTTGATTCCACGGATTTATACGCTACTTTATGGACCGCAGATGAAAGCAAGATGATTACAGATACAGCAAGTGCAGATGGATTGAAATTGCGTACACCAGGCGGAAAAGTAGCCCCGCAGACTTTGAAAGCGATTAAAGCCAGTGGTATTTCTATACCGGGGACAGAGCTCCCGACTGCCTTACAGCAGGGTGTGGTAGATGGATTAATCACTGTTCCGCTGTATTTGTATGACAATAAACTTCCTGTTAAAACGCAAACTCTTTATCCGTTCGTTAATTACCTAATGCCTGTCATGATGTCACAAAAGAAATTTGAATCCTTGCCGGAAGATCTTCAGGAGATTCTTGTGGAAACTGGAAAAGACCTTGAGCAATATGCTTATGACACCGTTAGCAAGGAAATTGCCGATGTCAATGAAAGGCTTGAAAGTGAGCAGGGAATTAAAACCTATTATCCGACACCTGAAGAAATAGAAGAGTGGAAGAAAGTAACTGAGCCTGTTTGGGATAGCTTTATGAAAAGTGAACCTAGAGCTAAAGAGCTAATAAAAGAAGCGAAAAGGTTGAGAGATGATAACTGATGTGGAGTATAAGGAGATGAAAATATGAATCGAATCGAGAAACTGGAGAACTCGACAAGACTTTTGGATAAAGCGCTGGAGATCATAGCTGTCTTGTGCTTGATTATCAGTGTTGTACTGGCTTTTGCTGGAGTTATTTTGAGGTACCAGTTCGGGATTTCTTATCAACTATTGGAAGAGATCTGTCGTTACGCCATCGTCTATGGGGTGTTTGCGTACGTTGGCCCCTTAATTAAAAAGAATGAACATATAAAAATGTCTCTTCTTGAGGATCGTTTATCCAGAAAAAGCAAATATCTTGTGGAGTTTCTAATTGGAATCATTTTGTTTATTGCATTTGTCATTCTATTTTATGCCGGCATCATTTGGATGTCTTCCATTTACAACATGAATTTAATGACACTTTCTGGTGAAATGCTGATGGTCATACCAGCATTTGCGATTGTAGCCGGTATGTTTTTCGGATGTGTCTATGCTCTTTTGCAAATGTTGATTGACTTTAATCTTTTTCGAGCGGAGACGAATTAGGAGGGGGGTACGAATATGTTACTGATTGGACTTATTATCTTTTTCATTTTATTAATCGTTGGTGCACCTATTTGGCTTTCACTGGGATTAAGTGGCGGTATTCTGATGTTTGTGTTTCTGGACTTGCCGTTGGAAGCGATCATTTCGCAATTTTTGATTGCAACGGATAAGTGGATATTACTAGCAATTCCATACTTTTTATTTGCTGGTAACTTAATGACCTATATGGGGACAGCCAACAAAATGATAGGCTTTGTTAACCATTTGATTGGCCATTTGCCCGGTGGAATGCCAGCAGCAGCCGTTATCACAGCAACAATCTTTGGTGCTCTGTCAGGTTCCGCGACTGCTACAGTTGTTGCCGTCGGATCCATGATGATTCCGCAAATGATTCAGCTCGGCTATTCCAAGGAGAACAGTATGGGAGTTGTAGCTTCTGCTGGAACCTTAGGCCAAATGATTCCGCCGAGTATTTATATGATCATTTATGCATCAATGGTCCAGATAGACGTTGCCGAGCTTTTCCTTGCCGGTATTGTTCCAGGACTGGTCATTGCAGCTTTATTGATTGTCACTGCCATCATTGTCAGTGTTAAGGACAAGACGGAAAGGAAAAAACGCAGCAGTGCACCGGAGATTTTTAAATCGTTTATTGTTGCTCTCCCATCATTGTTAATGCCGGTCATCGTATTAGGAGGAATATATTCAGGAATATTTACGCCGACTGAAGCGGCAGCCGTTTCGGTTATCTATGTTTTGATTATTAGCTTTTTATTTAATAGAAAAGAATTTACCAAGAAAAATATTCAAAAAAGTTTAGTTAGCTCTATGGTGACAACCACTGTCATTTATTTGCTGCTCGGTGGAGCAAACATGTTCTCAACAGCTTTGACTTATGCGCATGTTCCGCAGCAAATTACAGAATATGTGTCTCAACTGGCACTGCCTGGATGGCTGATCATGCTGTTAATCCTTGTCCTATTCCTTATATTTGGGATGTTCTTGGATGCTGTGCCGATTTTATATATTACAATACCGATTTTATATCCAGCCGTAGTTGCCTTAGGGTACGATCCAATTCATTTTGGTGTATTGACGATTGCCTGCATGATGATTTCTCAGATTACACCGCCTGTTGGATTAAGCCTGTTTGTTGTTAGCGGGCATTTTAAGGAAAAGCTGAGCGTTGTCATCAAAGGGTCGATGCCTTATTTGGGGGCCTTGCTTGTAGCAACGATCATTCTCTTATACGTGCCATGGTTGAGTACATTTTTAACAAAATAATAGAAAAGAGGAGTTCATCTTATGAGATTACAAAACAAAGTAGCGATTATTACTGCAGGAGCATCTGGAATGGGAAAAGCGGGAGCGAAGTTATTCGCCAAAGAAGGGGCTATTGTTAATATTTTAGATATCAATGAAGAAAGTGGACAGGCTGTTGTTAAGGAAATCGAAGCTAGCGGCGGCAAAGCTCACTTTTTCCGTACAGACATGACCAGTGTGAAAGATATCAAAGCGACTATTGATAAAATCACTAATAAATATGGACAGATTGATATTTTATGGAATCATGCGGGAACACCAGGGCCTAGTGGTGTCGATCAAGTAGAAGAAGATGGTTTTGATTTTGCTATGGACTTGAATGTGAAAAGTGGTTTCTTCTTAACAAAATACGTTCTGCCGTTTATGAAAGATCATGGTGGTTCGATCATTTTCACTTCGTCTATCTCAGGCCTTGTAGGCTCTTACTTTAGTCCTGTTTATTCAACAGCAAAAGGAGGCGTAAGCAACATGGTTCGTGCATTGTCCATGAGCTTGGGAGAACATAACATCCGTGTCAACAGCGTTTGCCCGGGATTCACGGAAACCCCAATGTTGAAGGAATTTTTAGCTCGTGATGAAGACGATGATATGGAAGCCAATGCAAACAAGGTTCTGAGCCGCGTTCCGCTTGGACGTTTTGCATATGCTGAAGATGTTGCCAATGCGGCATTATTCTTGGCATCTGATGAATCGGTCTATATTACAGGTGTTAACCTTCCAGTCGATGGAGGCTATACAGCTTAATAGATAAGAAAACAGACAGCAATGTAAAAATGCTGTCTGTTTTTTATGAAAAAGTGGGTGGAAACTGTCCCCGCTTGTATCGCTGCAAAGCTCAAAAATAGGAGAGGTATCTATCTTAAATTTGGTCCAAGCTATCAAACTAGTCAAAGACAGCTGAAAACTGCTGCCAATCGGCTAAAGAGTAGATTTAATAGATCTTTTCATTAAAACAGACAGCGATGATTCTCGCTGTCTGTTTTAATGAAAGACGGGAATTATAATACCCTTCTTGCACCTGCATATTTAGATTTCCAATAGTACGGATCATTGATAGATGTAACGGAAACACCTTTTCCCGCAGAATGGATAAATTTGTTGTTTCCTACGTAAATCCCAACATGAGAGATTTTTGTTTTTGAAGTAGTTTTAAAGAATACAAGGTCTCCGGCTTTTAAATTCTTTTTACTAACGGATTTTCCTTTTTTATATTGTTCAGCTGCTGTTCTTGGAAGCTTGACTTTCTTTTTCTTGAATGTGTAGGAAGTAAATCCTGAACAGTCGAATCCTTTTGGAGTTGTTCCGCCATACAAATAGCGAACACCCAAATGTTTTTTACTTTCTTTTACAATTGCTGAACCTGATGGTTTGGCTGCCGCACTAGCTGTATCTATAGGTTGAGTGATCACTGCTGCAAATGTGATAACGGCGAATAATGAAACTAAAGCTTTTTTTAACATCGTCATTCTAGCACTTTCCCCCTGAAACTCCAACATTTTCTTGTTTATGATAGATATAGCATACCACGACAAATTGTGACTTTGTTTTTCAGTTGTGTAACAAATGTATTACGAGATGTATTGAACGGGAATATGGACTCTATTTATTGAAAAATAGGGACTTTTGTAACTGTAGGAAGACTTTTGAAATGAGCAGTTTTACAATCATCAGCCTCCACTCGTATTTCGGAATAATAGCAAGCATTATGGCTCTAAAGAGTCATGAAAGGCTTGATAAGACAAATAATCCTATAATTTAAGGAAAATATGAACTTTTCTAAAAAAGTAATCTTTGTTATAGTTAGCTTAATTATGTAAGTGCTTACAATGGAGAAAGGGGAGAGGATGTCTCGTGAGAATAAAGAAAAGAGGTCTTTTTGGGATACTGTTACTTACACTGGCGTTTGTTCTGGCTGCATGCGGAGGAGGATCCGAAAGCACAGGCGGAGGTTCAGACAGTGACAGTAAAGAAAGCAAGAACAGTGGAAAGAGTGGATTAAAAGATACATATACAGTAGCTAGTGACACTTCTTTTGTACCATTCGAGTTTAAAGAAAATGGAGAATATGTCGGATTCGATATTGAATTGATTAATGCGATTGCTGATGAGGTCGGCTTTGAAATTAAGTTGGAAACGACAAATTTTGATGGCATTATCCCTGGGTTGCAGACGGGCTCTTTTGATATTGCCATTGCTGGGATCACGATTACAGATGACCGTAAAAAGACGGTTGATTTCAGTGACCCTTATTATGATGCAGGTCTCAGAATCGGGGTTTCCGTCGACAATAAAGACATTAACGGTATAGAGGATTTAAAGGGGAAAACAGTTGCAACACGACTCGGATCTACAAGCGCTGATTATATTAAAAAGAATATTGAGGGAGCGGAAGCCAGCCAGTTCGAGCAATTGGATCAGGTGTATTTGGCTGTTGAAAATGGAAGTGCCGACGCGGTTCTCTATGACTCTCCAAATGTTGCTTACTACATCCAGACCAAAGGGGAAGATAGTTTGAAACTGGTTGGCGAGTTATATCAAGCTGAGCAGTACGGTATTGCCTTTGCTAAGGGTCAGGATGAACTTGTAAGCAAGGTTAACGAAGCTTTGGCTACGTTAAAGGAGAATGGAAAATATGATGACATCTATGAAAAGTGGTTTGGTGAAAAGCCTGAATAGGTCATGATTCTGAAGGAAAGGGTGTAACCGACTTTTGTTACACCCTTTTGTTCGTAGAAGTTAGCACTTAGTTTCGCTTTGGCGCCACAAAAGGTGGCGCTTTTAAGTCTAGATGTCATCGGCTTGAGGTCACAAGCTAGCAAGTTGTTTTTTACCGCGTTACAAAATGGTATGAAGCTGGTGAGTTCGTCGTCTGACTGGGCTTCCGACGCTTTTCTATTAAGAGGTGAAGTAATTGATTGGTAGATTTGATTGGGCAGGTGTCATTGAATTCTTGCCGGATTTGACAAAAGGTTTGTATTACACACTGCTCATTTCAGTTGTGGGGCTTCTCATCGGTTTTGCTTTAGGGGCATTATTTGGAATCGGAAGAGTGGCTAAGAATAAGTTCTTTTACGTGATTTCCACTTTGTATGTTGAAGTTATCCGAGGTACTCCTGTACTTGTTCAGGCTATCTGGATTTTCTTTGCCCTTCCTTTGGTTATCGGAAAAAACCTCGACTCTATCACAGCAGGGATTATTGTTATTGCTGTTAATTCAGGGGCATATATAGCTGAGATTGTACGGGGGGCTGTTCAATCAATAGATAAAGGCCAGATGGAGGCAGGGCGGTCTCTTGGGTTGAATCATCAGCAGACGATGCTCCATATTATTTGGCCGCAGGCTTTTAAACGGATGATCCCGCCACTTGGGAACCAATTTATTATTAGTATCAAGGATACGTCTTTATTATCTGTCATTCTTGTTCCCGAACTGATTTTTCAAGGGCGTTTGATTGCAGCCAACCACTTTAATGCAGTGGAAATTTATACAACAGTAGCTCTATTTTATTTAGTCATCACTTTTAGTTTATCAATGGTGTTACGCTTTTTTGAAAGAAGGTTGGAAACATAATGATAGAAGTCAACAATTTGCATAAGACATTCGGCGATCTTGAGGTATTAAGGGGGATTACTTGTCAGATTGAGCTGCAGGAAGTGGTCTGCGTCATTGGACCGAGCGGTTCAGGAAAAAGCACTTTTCTACGCTGTTTAAACATGCTGGAGGAAATGACGGATGGGGAAATTGTCATCAATGGACATCGCTTGAAAGACCCCACAACAGATATCAATGCAGTACGAACGGAAGTAGGAATGGTTTTTCAACAGTTTAATCTGTTCCCTCATAAGACGGTTTTGGAAAACATTACTTTGGCACCGAAAAAAATACGAAAAATCAGTAATGAGGAGGCAAAAGCTCTTGCTATGGAGCTACTTGGAAAAGTCGGACTTGCTGATAAGGCAAATAGCTATCCAAGACAATTATCAGGGGGGCAACAGCAACGGGTGGCTATTGCACGTGCCCTTGCAGTGCGGCCGAAAATTATGCTGTTCGATGAGCCGACTTCAGCTCTTGACCCTGAGCTTGTTGGAGAAGTGTTGGAAGTGATGAAGCAGTTGGCATTTGAGGGCATGACAATGGTAGTGGTCACACATGAAATGGGATTTGCCAGGGAGGTAGCTGACCGTGTTATTTTTATGGACGGAGGTATCATAGTTGAGGAGGATGTCCCATCTCAAATTTTTACGGAACCTAAATCGGATCGAACCAAAGCTTTTTTAAATAAAGTTTTATAAGAAAGTCCCCAAAAAAGTCGTTGGACCCGCTCCAGCCATCTGACGAGTGCGTTGGCAGGTAGGTAAGGATTTTTTAAATCAACGAAGGCGGATATCGTAATAATAGCTGATGTTCAGGGATATTTGAAACAGAGATTCACATGGAAATAACTTGGTCAGGAGTTATCACTTCTGACTATTTTTTATATGACGAGATTGTGAATGGGACCTCTTGGATTTGATTCCTAGGGACTAGGAAGAAGTATCCAGATTTCGCCCCGTCATGCTATGATAGAACATAGAAAATAAGGAGCTTTTTTTATGGGAGTTCAGTCACTTTTAGCATTTATGGAGGAGAAGTAAAATGGATAAATCAGGTTCGGCAGTTGAAGAGGTATCGAAGCTTTACCTTCATGACTATGAATTATCCGATCCGACGGATCTTGAACAAGTCTTAAAGGAATTAGCCTATATCAAATATGCATTGGATCAGTCTTCAATTGTTGCGGTCACCGACCAACGGGGAAAAATCCTTTATGTAAATGACTTACTTTGTAAAATATCAAAATACAGCCACAGTGAATTAGTCGGTCAGGATCATCGGATTTTAAATTCCAATTACCATTCAAAAGAATTCTTCAAGAATATGTGGGCGACCATTGGAAATGGTCAAGTCTGGGAAGGTGAAATCCGTAATAAGGCAAAGGACGGTTCATTTTATTGGGTGGATACGACCATCGTCCCTTTTTTAAATGAAAAGGGTAAACCTCACCGTTATGTTGCGATTCGGAATGATATCACTTCCCGAAAGGAAATGGAAGAAAAAATCAGAAAAAGTGAAGAGAGATACCGTCTTATTGCTGAAAATTCCTCAGACTTAATCGCGACAGTTGATATAGAAGGAAATCTTTTGTATCTGTCACCGTCCCATGCTACGTTACTGGGATACGATTTGGATGAAATTAGAGATGGAACCATCTTTGACCTGGTATACGAAACAGATCAGGAAGAAGTAAAGGAGACAATAGATCAGCTCTGGGAAAAGAAGGAAGTCAATTCTCAGGTTGAATTTCGTTTGAAAACTAGTTCTGGCAACTGTATTTGTGTGGAGGCCAAGATGAATGTCATCTTGAACGATAACGGTGATATCAGGAAAGTAATGCTTGTCACAAGAGATATAACTGAACGGAAAAAATCGGAACAGAAAATATATCATTTGGCTTTTCATGATACATTGACAGATTTGCCGAATCGAAGATTGTTTATGAATGAGCTCCAAAAGACAATTGCTAAAACAAAAAGGCCGTCGAAAGTGGCTGTCATGTTCATTGATTTGGATCGATTCAAATATGTGAATGATTCTTGGGGCCACGATGCCGGTGATTACATCCTCATGGAAGCAGCAAAGCGCATCAAACAATCACTCAGATCAACCGATTTTGTGGCGAGAATTGGCGGGGATGAATTTACGGTTCTTCTTGACAATATTGAAGATGAAGCGGATGTAAGGTCATTGGTGGAAAGAATTCAAAAGAGCTTTGAGAAACCGGTAGACATTTTTGAGAAGGATATTTTCCTTTCGTGCAGCATTGGAATTGCTATTTATCCCGAAAATGGAAAAAACGCTGATGAATTATTAAAGCGAGCGGACACAGCTCTTTATGTAGTGAAAGAACGAGGAAGAAGCGGTTATGCCCTCTTTGACGCCGATATGGAAGAGAAATCCTTGGAGCGTATCTTACTGGAAGTCGAATTGAGAAAAGCAATTGAACAGGAACAATTTTATTTGGACTATCAACCGAAAATCGATTTCTCCAATGGGAATTTGGTTGGTATGGAAGCTTTGGTTCGCTGGAACCATCCGGACTTGGGCAAAGTGCCGCCTAACAAATTCATCCCGATTGCGGAAGAAACAGGGTTAATCATTCCGCTTGGAGAGTGGGTACTCCGTGAAGCCTGCAAACAGAACAAAAAGTGGCAAGATATGGGTTATTCGAAAGTAGCCGTTTCAGTGAATGTCTCAGTCCGACAACTGGAACAAGCAGGCATGCTGGATGAAGTAATTGAAGTTTTAAATGAAACAGGGCTTAATCCGAAGTGGCTGGAACTTGAAGTCACCGAGAGTATTTTTGCCGATCTTGAAAATGCCGCAGCCATTTTGGAGGAGATTCGTGGTTTTGGCGTTAAGATTTCAGTAGATGATTTTGGTACGGGCTACAATTCCTTCACCTATATCAAGCATTTGCCTGTTGATACAGTGAAAATAGATTCTTCTTTTATAAGGGATATACACCAAAACGTCGAAAGCAAAGCGATTGTCAACGCTATTTTGACGCTTGCAGATACTTTGAACATTAGTGTGATCGCCGAAGGAGTTGAAAGCAAAGAACAGCTTGAACATTTAAACAAAGGCGGTTGCATCCAGGGGCAGGGGTATCTGTTCAGTAAGCCGGTATCCAATGAGCTGTTTGAGAATTATTTCCGGGATTCCAACTTATTGTTTCCTGAAGAGCTGGATTAAACAAAGGTTTTCAAAATGAATAAAACGCATGAAATGGGATTTCAAAATCGGGTCGGTACCATCCTGTTTCATGCGTTTTTTGCAATTTGAACCGGAGATTGGCAGCCTTTCATTTTTGGGATGTACTACTGATTTATGGTCAACTAAAAGGAAGGATGCGAATATTAACAGACTGATCTTCGCTTGATTTTCCTAAAATGAGTAAACTTTTCAAGGGGGTGCTCTTGCCCTTATTTTGTTCTAAATGCTGATCTTGTCCCATATGCTTTTGTGAGGAATCCTTGGCAAAGGGGAAGATCGCATGCGAAAGAAAACGAAGACTATTTTTTTCATCATCGGTGCGGCGCTCATGTTTTTAATTGTCCAATATCAATTCATTCCGAGGGATTCATTTGACACTTGGAATCTCCCGCTGACTGGAAAAGTAATATATCTAGACCCGGGACATGGCGGCCCTGATGGAGGGGCTGGAGACAGCGAAGCGCTTGAAAAAGACATCGCCCTTGAGGTAGCTTTTAAACTGCGGGATTATCTGCAGGCGCAGGGGGCGCTTGTTTTGATGACACGGGAAACTGATGCCGATTTGGCAGATCCGGATATAAAGGGGCTCAGTAAAAGAAAAACGGCTGATTTGAAAAAACGGCTCAAATTGGTTAATGAATCTGAGGCGGACTTATTTATAAGTATCCATTTAAATTCCATTCCTTCTCCAAAATGGAAGGGTGCGCAGACCTTCTATTCTCCCCATTTAGTAGAAAATAAGCGAGCAGCCAAATTGATTCAGGAAGAGCTGATTGTCAGCCTAGAAAACACGGATCGTCAAGCGAAGATAATTGAAAATATATATTTGATTAAACACTCCAAAAAGCCGGCGGCCTTGGTTGAAATTGGTTTTTTATCCAATCCAGGGGAGCGAGCTGCTTTAAAGGAAGATGATTATCAAGAAAAAGTGGCAGCGGGGATTTATCGGGGGGTTATGAGGTATTTCACGAAAGAAAAGATAAAAGATTAAGATGTAGGGAAAGGTCTAGGTAGAATCGTTTTTGTGAAAGCTTGCGAAATCCACTATTCATAGTGGATTTTTACATTTTCTTCTCTTTCGTTATGGAGCGTCTTTTCATAGAAAGTAGTACGAATATGGTATACTGAATCAAAAGTTCAATTCGATAAAGGACGGTGCGAAAATTGGTTACTGAACAACAGGTGTTCAATATTCTGAAAGAATTAAAAGACCCACTTTTACATAAGACGTTAGAGGAAACAAATGGGATTACAGAAGTGAAGATCAAAGAGGAGAAGGAGCATGTCAGTGTAAAAATTGCGTTGGCTAAGACCGGAACCCCGGAACAGATGCAACTTCAATCCAAAGTCGTACAGCTTTTAAAAGATGCAGGAGCTGCTACGGTTGGAATCAGATTCACTGATCTTCCAGAAGAAGAGTTGGAGAAACACCGCACAGCTGGAGATATGCCTGATGAGACTGCAGGAGGCTTGCTTTCTCCTGACAGCAAAACAACATTTATCGCGATTGCCAGTGGAAAAGGCGGTGTTGGCAAGTCAACTGTTTCTGTCAATATGGCCGTGGCATTGGCGCGTCTTGGTAAAAAGGTTGGGCTTGTTGATGCTGATATTTACGGATTTAGTGTCCCAGACATGATGGGGATTACTGAGCGGCCGGTTGTTAGAGGGAAAAAGATCCTTCCTGTGGACCGGTTCGGTGTAAAGGTTATTTCTATGGCGTTCTTTGTGGAGGACAATGCTCCTGTTATATGGCGTGGCCCGATGCTTGGAAAAATGCTCAACAATTTCTTCACTGAAGTTGAATGGGGAGATTTGGACTACTTGCTTCTTGATCTACCTCCGGGAACGGGAGATGTAGCCCTGGATGTCCATACGATGCTGCCAAGCACGAAGGAAATCATCGTGACAACACCACATCCAACTGCCGCATTTGTCGCAGCACGTGCCGGGGCAATGGCGCTTCGGACGAACCATGAAATTTTGGGTGTTATTGAAAATATGTCTTATTTTGAAAGCAAGTTGACAGGCGAGAAAGAATACGTTTTTGGACAAGGTGGAGGAGAGAAGCTAGCAGAAGAGCTTCGCACAGAGCTTCTTGGAAAGCTTCCGCTTCAGCAGCCTGATTGGAATGAAGACGACTTTGCACCGTCCATTTATGATGAAGCACATAAATTGGGACAGATTTATCGAGAAATTGCAGAAAATGTCATTCATGAATTGGAGAAATAAAATGCTTTGCCTTCAACGAGAAAGGGCTGTTTAAACTTCATTCAGCAGGAATCTCCTACTCCTGTAAGTGGTGAGATGAATGCGTATTAGTGTTCCAATCAGTGGGGATTCAAACGTCGGCTGAATCAAGTGAAAGCCTCCGGTGGATGCTGCAGATTTTGAGAACTCGATAAACTCTGGGCGGAAATACGCCAAAGCGAATTTGATAAAGCTCTTAAAGTAAATCAGTCTGACGAAACGCTTTGTTTTTCGTCAGACTGATTTTTGTTTTAGGGCAGTTCTCTATTATGGGGTGTTTTCATTGTTCTGTTTCTTTTCGTTCCCGCTGCTTTTACTGCCTTTTTTCTCCGAGGCAGCTTTTTGGGCGATTTCCTCTAATCTGGCTTTATAAAGCGGACTCTCAAGCGTATCTGTTACTACTTCACGCATTTGTTCTCTGAATTCTTTACTTTTAAGTGCTTGGGCTAAATCGTCTTGGAACACTGGATCTTTCAAGATATCCATAAGCATTCCTTGGTATTCCGGATCTTTCATTAATGATTTCAGAAGCTGTTCATTTTCTTTTTTCATGCTTTTGGCCATGGATTCAGCGAACTTCGGGTCTTCAAAGGAATTTTTCCAGAATTCCCGTCCTTTTTCAGAGGTGAGAGTATTCTCTACTGTATTTTTGACAGCGGCTTGATCCATGACAAGCTCTTGCTTTATGTCTTCATCTGTCATGATATCTTTGACAGCTTTTTTTCCTTCATCAGTTTTTAAAATATCTACGATCATTTTTTTCGTCTGGTCATAGTCGGGCTGTCCAACATCTACATCTTTCCCCCCGCAGGCGGCAAGCAACAATGAGCAGACGAGGAGCAGCAGGATCATTCCCCCTTTCTTAATGTTTCTCCGTATTTTTAATATGGGACTTTGTGAAGAATTTATGCACATTTACCCGAGCAATGGCTTTTTTGAAAAAAGGTTGATAAAATCGGGTAGACAAGAATAATAATTGGAGGATTAGGTCCGTGACAATCCGAAATTGGTTGCGCTTTTTCTTTTCGACACTTTTTTTGGGGGGAATCATTACCGGGATATTTGGTTTTCTGATCCGGTGGAGTGAATTCCAGCCATATTTTACAGAAATGAATATAGGAGCCATTATTTCAACATTTATTTGGCTTGTAGGTGTTGGTTTTACATTCAGTGTTGTAAGCCAGGTCGGTTTTTTTGCCTATTTATTTATCCATCAGTTTGGTTTAGGGTTATTCCGCTCCATTTCTTTATGGAATGCCGTTCAAATCGTTCTTATTATTATCGTGCTTTTTGATTTGGTTTACCTCCGCTTTCAGTCGTTTGCAGGTAAAGGGGAAAGCATTCTTCCTTATATCGGACTGGCTACCCTTATCTTGGTTGTCGGCTTGATTACTGCCTTTTTCAAAGCAAAGGCGACATCGAGGACAACCTTTGTTTCCGCTTTGTTTTTCATGGTAGTTATTACTATTTTGGAATGGCTCCCTGTTTTGAATGCGAATGACGAGGGGTGGCTCTTTTTAGTAATTTTCCCTTTAATCGCTTGCAATATCTACCAGCTATTGATTCTCCCTAAATATAACCGTTTATCGGAAGAGGATAGGGCCCGCAGGCTTGAAGCGAAAAAGAATATGTCTGGAAATAAGTCAGTGAAATCCTAAGGGAAAAGTTATTTCCCGCCAATAAGAAAAGCGAACCTGAGGTTCGCTTTTTTAAGGTATTAAGGTTGTTTTTACCTTTCCGTTGGAAATCATATAAGAAATAGTCACCAGATCATCCTTGTTTTTGATGAGGGCAAGTATTTCCGGCAGGGCTTTAGCGGTTTGAGTCGCTGCGTCAGATGCATGGAGTAAAACAATATCCCCTTTTTTTGCTTTGCTGACATTTTGGACGATTGCCGAGACTCCTGGGTTTTTCCAGTCATGTGAATTTAGACTCCAATGTACAACAGTCAACCCCATGTCGTCAGCTATTTTGAGCGTGCGTTTATCAAAATGCCCAGTTGGGGAACGAAGAAGCTCCACTTCTTTGATATCCAGCTTTTTGAAGACTTCAAGAGATTTGTCGATGTCCTGCTCAACCTCCTGATCCTCCAGTTCGGTGTAATCTTCGTATGCATAACCGAGACTCCCGATTTCAAACCCCATCTCTTTTATTTTTTCAACAACCTCTGGGTGCCTTTCCGCCCAAGCGCCTGACAGGAAGAAAGTAGCTGAGCGAACTTCCTTTTCTTCCAGTACATTTAAAATCGGCTCAGCCTGAACATCTCCCCAACCAATATTGAACGTAAGTGCGACTCCTTTTTCGCCTTTATAAATCGCTTTTGACTGATCTTTTGCAGATAAGACAGGGAACTGAATCATTGATTGGGAAAAGTAAAAAAGTGCGGTGAAAAAAGAAATAATCACAATAAGGAGTCCCTGTTTAATCCTTCTTCCACTTACCGTTACAAAAAAATTCACTTTATCACCTTCAATCTCCATCCTTGTACAATCTATGCTTGAACTATTGATACATATGACTAAAAGGTCTAAAAAAGAAATGGGTATGAAGCCGGAAGATTTGGGGATAGCTATGAATACTAAAATCATCGATGAGGTGTAGTCATGTATGGGATGCTGATTACGGAGCAGGAGAAAGAAGAGATCATTTATCTGCTGAAACGCGAAATGGACGAGGTTCTATTTGACTTAAAAAATGAACATATTGAGCACATTGTTAAACGTGCAATGGAAGAAAGGTATAAAATACTTTTTTCGCTGTTTAAGCGTGTTGCAGGTCATAGGGAATGCATGAAATATATACTGCCTGCAGGGAAGATGGGGAGGAGAAACTCATGAAAATATATTGACATATATCAAACAGACTTACTATATGAGCCTCATCCATTTTTTTAATAAAGACTCTTGAATTTATTCATAAAATGATTATAATAAGAGTTGGCTTACCCATATTGTAAATATTCCGCAGTAGCTCAGTGGTAGAGCTATCGGCTGTTAACCGATCGGTCGTAGGTTCGAATCCTACCTGCGGAGCCATGCTTCCATAGCTCAGTTGGTAGAGTGCATCCATGGTAAGGATGAGGTCGCCGGTTCAAGCCCGGCTGGAAGCTTACTAATAAATCTTTGATATAAAGCGATTCTCGGAAAATCCGGGAGTCGCTTTTATTATTTCCAGTAGTTAATCGGTATTAAAATGGCGATATTTTAACGGCGAAATGTGGTAGTAAGTAATTTTTTTACATTATTAATTTGGCAGAGACAACTACAAAGTCTATACAATTCTATGGGTGAAGCGATTGAAGAAATTAATTATGATGGTGGGACTATTGAGACAAAGGACCCGGCAACAATTGGGCCCTAAGGATCATTTCATTGGGCCTGCGAAACTATCGTGCTGCTGATCCGTAGATAAAAAAGGTTTTACAGACTTTATCAAAATTTTAAGGAGTGGTTTTTAAGGTGAAGAGAACGATACCGATTATTTTGGGTGTCCTGCTTATGCTGATACTCGCAGCATGCAACGAGAAGGCGGACCCGGTGGAAAAAGAAGTTGAAAACGAAGAAGGAGCTTCTGCGGAAAAGGAGAAAGCTAACAAGGAAAAAGAAAGTGAAACTACGTTGAAAGAAGTAGAAAAAGATAATAATGATGAACCAATGGGAATACAATCAGATACATTATTAGACGATGTCCCACCGATACCAACAAAATTTGAGGAAATTGTTGCGTACCCAGTCGGACCATTTAGCGGTAACGGAAATTATGCTGCGCAAGCGGGAAAAACAACATTGTCTGAAGAGGAGTTAGTGGAAGAGGTATTCAATGCTTTGCCATCTTTTACGAAAGAACAGTTGGATGAGCCTGGCTTTATTGATCGCTGGTTCAGCGCGTTTCACTATTTAATTGCAGAAGATTTTAAAGATCCGCAATTTATTGTTGACGAAATGGCACTTCATTCATTTGGAAAGCCGATGATCAATGGTAAATTGATCGACTTTAAAGAACAGTTAAACGTCCTTATTATCTTCGATGCGAGTGGAAGTATGGCTAATGCCATGCAGGGTCAAACAATGATGGCTATCGCGCAGAAGGAATTGACGGAACTGATTGATGGTATGCCCGATAATGTAAATATCGGCCTTCGCGTATATGGAGGGGGAGAGAGGAGTGATGAAGCGAAATGTTCAGCAACAAAGCTTTCTCACCCGATTGCTTCAGGAAATAAAGCAGAAATTAAAGCGACAATCGCCGGAATGGAGCCAGGGGGATGGACTCCGATCGGAGAAAGCTTAAAACAAGCAGCTCAAGATTTTGCGGACTTTTCCAGTGAGACGAATACAAACTTTATTTATTTAATTAGTGATGGTGTCGAAACATGCGATGGAGATCCAGAAAAAGAAGCTGAACAATTAAGAAAATCAAATATTGAACCGATCATTAATGTTATCGGATTCAATGTCGATATGAATGGTCAACATGAACTGAAGAAAATAGCTGAACAGGGACAAGGACAATACATCCATGTGGCAGATACACAAGCCTTTGCTGATTCAATGAAATCAATTGAGGCAATTGTTCAGGCATGGGAAAATCAAAAATTTGAAGCAATCGACGATGCAATAACCGCTAAAGGGAAGGTGAGCGACGCGATATATGACCTACAACGAGAATGGATGAATAAAAAAGATGACGAGTATAATGTGATGATGCATGTGTTTGACAAAATGAATAGTTCAGATGAATATTTTGAAGATAAAGATGCATTTAATGAGGCTCATGATACAATCCTGCAAAAAATTACCGATATCAATAGATTATATCTTGAAGAGTTCGAACAAAAAAATAAAGATTTGAACGACAATTTGGATGAAGCTTTTAAGGATATTTTAGAACAATTGGAGTAGAAGAGTGAGTGAAGCTTATAAAAGGAGAAAACTGTATAATCCCTATGTTAGGCTACTGAATCTTCGAATTTACTTCGGCTTTTGGCAGCCTGATTTTTTAAAATTCTCTACGAATCATTAGAATAGTTTTTTCTTGCTAAACAGGCAGGGTAGCGGCAAATTTTTTGTTTACAGCAAATTAATTTGATGTATAATACTTTCATATCTTAATTTATTCAACCTAGCCATAGGCTAGGTCGCAGGTTCAAGCCCGGCTGGAAGCTTTTTAAAAAATTAAGGGCTCCCATAGTTGGGAGCCCTGTCTAATCAGGCATATTTCTCTTGGGAAATACTTGGTTTAGCTTACCACCAGCCACAGCCGCCAGTGAAGGCAGCACCTACAATGATCAAGAGAATGAACAAAACAACAACAAACGCAAAGCCACCGCCGTGACCTACACCTGCACCCATGTAAAGGCACCTCCCCGTGTATACTGGTTATTATTTTATGTAGTAAAAGGTCCCAAGTGCAGAATAGTTAGGATTTAGATAAAAAATGTGCTCTTCGACTATTTGGTCAGGGAAGAATCGACTTTTAACTATAAAAAACGACAAGGAAAAACTTTTTCTGAAAAAAATCTTGAAATGTGTTGACAAATTTATCCGTTTTATTTATACTCTTTATTGTGCTTAATAAATGGCCCCTTGGTCAAGCGGTTAAGACACCGCCCTTTCACGGCGGTAACACGGGTTCGAATCCCGTAGGGGTCACCATTGATTTTTAAATGCGCTCATCTTGATTTAACAGCGGATGGCATGCTAAGAGCACACAACGCATGCACTTGTACATTCAGTACTTTGGAGGATTAGCTCAGCTGGGAGAGCACCTGCCTTACAAGCAGGGGGTCGGCGGTTCGAACCCGTCATCCTCCACCATAATACGCCGGCCTAGCTCAATTGGTAGAGCAACTGACTTGTAATCAGTAGGTTGGGGGTTCAAGTCCTCTGGCCGGCACCATTTTTTTATTTTGCCTTTTTTTGATGGTGGGGTAGCGAAGTGGCTAAACGCGGCGGACTGTAAATCCGCTCCCTCCGGGTTCGGCGGTTCGAATCCGTCCCCCACCACCATTTACATAGATTAGGAATATAAAATGAGATTTTGGGTAACATACTAAATATGTTTTTATACGATGGGCTATAGCCAAGTGGTAAGGCAACGGACTTTGACTCCGTCATTCGTTGGTTCGAATCCAGCTAGCCCAGCCAAGAGCCATTAGCTCAGTTGGTAGAGCATCTGACTTTTAATCAGAGGGTCGCAGGTTCGAATCCTGCATGGCTCACTTTTTCAATTTTATATTTCGAGGGGCCTTAGCTCAGCTGGGAGAGCGCCTGCTTTGCACGCAGGAGGTCAGCGGTTCGATCCCGCTAGGCTCCATCCTTTTGAAAAACCTATGCCATGGCGTAGGTTTTTTTTATGAATTAACAAATCAAAAATAGTTCTCCTGTGGATGCCCTCCAGTCAATACGTCGATGAACAGGCCCCCTTCGCCTTTCTGTATTGTCCAGCTCCGGTGCCTATCGACTAGTAGACTTCGCGCCTTCTCCTACGATAAGTCAACATCGCTCCGCTTTGCTTCGCGTGTTTCCTTTATCTCGTCCAAGACACTCCAGTCAATACGTCGATGAACAGGCCCCTTCGCCTTTCTGTATTGTCCAACTCCAGCGCCTACTAGCCCCTCGAGGTCATAAGCCAATTCCCTGTGGTGGCTGAAAGGCTGCCTCCTCGGGAATCGTCTTATGCTTGTCGGGGCTAAACAAGGCGCTTCCGCTTTTCTTTTGTCTAGCTCCGGGCTCCAGCGCCTATCAGACTTCGCGCCTTCTCCTACGATAAGTCAACATCGCTCCACTTCGTTACGCGTGTTTCCTTTATCTCGTCGAAGGCACTCCAGTCAGTACGTCGCTAAACGTCGCCCTCCGCTTTTCTGCATATATATTCACTTTTTTGTCTAGTTGAGTCATTTGTTGTTATCGGGATAGAATATAGGCATTATGTTGGTGAAGGAGCGAGTCCATGAGAAGGAAATTTTCGGTTGTTGGTGTGCCCATGGATTTGGGACAGATGCGAAGAGGCGTTGATATGGGGCCGAGTGCCATGAGATACGCGGATGCTGTTAAACGTTTGGAAAACATAGGATATGAGGTTGAAGACCTTGGGGATATTCCTGTAGATCAAATAAATGATGAGTTGAATGGTCAACCCACTTTAAGAAATTTGAAAGCGATCACAAAGGCGGCCTCAAGTTTGGCCGACTGTGTAGATTCCATTATAAAAAAGGGTCGCTTCCCGCTGGTGCTGGGAGGCGATCACAGTATTGCAATCGGAACGCTTGCAGGTGTGGCAAAGCACTTTCAAAATTTGGGAGTGATCTGGTATGATGCACACGGAGATTTAAATACAGATGAAACGACTCCTTCAGGTAACATTCATGGTATGCCGCTTGCCGCAAGCCTTGGATTTGGACACCCTGAACTGATCGATGTTGGAGGTTTCCATCCGAAGGTGAAGCCTGAAAATGTTGTAATCATTGGGGCGCGCGATCTTGATCAGGCTGAAAGGGATTTAATCAAGAAGCATTCCATCAAGGTGTATACGATGCATGAGATTGATAGGTTGGGAATGACAAAAGTAATGGAAGAAACGATTGCTTACCTGAAAGAAACGTCAGATGGTGTGCATCTATCCCTTGATTTGGACGGTTTGGATCCTCATGATGCTCCAGGTGTAGGGACACCGGTATTGGGCGGCATTAGCTATCGTGAGAGTCATTTGGCGATGGAAATGCTGGCAGAGTCAGGTCTCATTACTTCTGCAGAATTTGTGGAGGTTAACCCTATCTTGGATGAAAAAAATAAGACAGCAGAAGTTGCTGTCGCGTTGATGGGGTCATTATTTGGTGAAAAGCTTTTGTGAAAAAGACTTTGGAAAACAAGCAACAGCTCTACTGTGAACCGTTGCTTGTCTTTTTCTGCTCAATTAAATGATATCTATTCAATAATTGGTCTAATTGATCGCTTAAACGTAAGACGCGCTCATCGGCAAATGATCGGGATAGCCCCAATTTGACCAACTCTTTCCTTCTTTCCTCGATTTTCTTTAATAGTGCTTTCTGTTTCCTTTCCATTATGGATCCCTCACAAGGTGGTTAGTAATAACTGTTTAACCATTTTTCTACAGATTAAACCAATTCCACTTACGACTGTAAAAATTTGTTATGATAGAAACATAATTAAATTTGAAACCTTTTTTTAAATGGGACGTATATAAAGAGAACCGCGCTGGCGGGAGGGTTAAATGAGATGGATAAGTTGGTGAATCAAAGAATCAGGCAAGTTTTAAAAGGCGATCAGGAAGCATTTGGGGAAATCGTAGAGCTATACAGAGATAGAATCTGTTCCCTTTGCTACAGGATGCTTGGAAATCGGCATGAGGCTGAAGATATTGCTCAAGAGGCATTTGTCCGAGCGTATGTGAATATCGAAAGCTTTCAGTTGAACCGTAAGTTTTCCACATGGCTGTATAGAATCGCTACTAATCTTTGCATTGATCGGATAAGAAAGAAAAAACCTGATTATTTTCTGGATGCTGAAATTGCAGGAACAGAAGGATTGACTTTATATTCACAATTGGCAGCAGCAGGGAAGACGCCTGATGCAGAAGTTGAGACTTTGGAACTTCAGGAAATTGTGCAAAACGAAATTTTGCGATTGCCGGATAAATATAGATCGGTCATTATTCTTAGGTACATTGATGATCTTTCACTGAATGAAATCGCAGAAGTGTTAGAAATGCCGCTTGGAACGGTGAAGACAAGAATTCACCGCGGCAGGGAAGCACTTCGCAAAAGATTGCACAATATGTGAGAAAGGTGAGAAGGAAATTGAAGGCTTGTTCAGAAGAGATCGTTCTCTATATGCAGGAATACATGGACGGGGATCTGACACAAGATAAAGAACGTGAATTGAAGGAACACTTACAAACTTGCGAGGCCTGTCAATCACATTTTCAAGAATTGAAAAGAACAGAAGCGTTGGTGAAGAGTGTCTCCCGAATTGCAGCTCCCGCTCACTTTACAAATCAGGTCATGGATCGCCTCCCGAAAGAGAAAAATATTGTAGGGTTCAAACGTTGGTTTAGGCATCACCCTATGCTGATTGCTGTGTCGTTATTCTTTATATTAATGGCAGGCAGTCTCGTCAGTGGATGGAATGATGACCAAAAATTTGCGTTCACGAAAAAACCTAATATAATTGTTGAAAATGATACAGTGATTGTTCCAAAAGGAGAAGTGGTCGAAGGAGACCTCGTTGTGAAAAATGGGAATATAAGAATTGAAGGCCAGATAGATGGGAATGTCACCGTCATTAATGGAAATCAATATATGGCTTCTGCAGGGGACGTGACGGGTGATATAGATGAAATTGATGAAATATTTGAATGGATTTGGTATAAGGTGAAAGAAGGCGGGAAAAAGGTAGGCCAACTATTTAAATAATATCAATGCCGACTGCTTACGCAGTCTTTTTTAAAAAGTGGGTTTGACAAAAAATGGTATTGAGTCGGTCGAATACTAGGAGAGAAGGGTTAAGGGGTAGTAGGTATGTCAATAATACACCTTAGTCAAAGAGGCGTTTAATTTCCGCTTCGTAAAGCTGCAGATTCAGAGAAACTTATCGTAAATGGATTTGTTGTAGTGGCAAAAAGCCTACCATCAAAATGTGTTTTGAGCTTCTCACAAGGCAGTAGGACTTCCTTCTCTCTTTTTCCAAAAAAAAGCTGCCTTGACATATTATCGGCAAATGCCTCTGGATTATTTTTATGTTATAATTGGTTTGTTTTCAACATGATGTCAGCGCTTAAAAAATAGATGGAGGAAAGATTATGCCGTTTGCCGACCTTTCGATTATGGACTACTTGTCCCGCATAGTAGATATTTTCCTCGTTTGGTACGTTATATATAAGCTTCTTATGATTATACGCGGCACAAAAGCGGTACAGCTTTTAAAAGGAATATTTGTTATAATCATTGCCCGTTTTGTCAGTGAATACCTTAATTTGCATACATTGAGCTGGATTTTGGAAAATGCTATTACCTGGGGTTTCCTTGGCATCATTATCATATTCCAGCCTGAACTGAGGCGTGCTCTCGAGCAACTTGGGCGCGGAAGCATCTTTACAAGAGGCGGTGTTCAGGAAGAGGAGGAATTGCAACAAAAGGTGCTTGCGATCACCGATGCCATTAGTTATATGGCGAAGCGCAGAATCGGGGCTTTGATTTCAATCGAACGAGAAACCGGTATGGGCGATTACATAGAAACTGGAATTCCGCTTCATTCCAATTTGACTTCGCAGCTACTGATCAATATATTCATCCCTAATACGCCATTGCATGATGGAGCAGTTATTATTCAAAAAAACCAGATTGCTGCAGCAGCTTGTTATCTTCCTCTTTCTGAGAGTCCATTCATTTCGAAGGAACTCGGTACTAGGCACCGGGCAGCGGTAGGAATCAGTGAAGTAACAGATGCCTTGACGATCATTGTTTCTGAAGAAACAGGACATGTATCCGTAACACAGCATGGTGAACTTTATAGAGACCTGTCTCCTGAAGAATTCAAAGAACTTTTGGAAAAGGAATGGACGAAGCAGTCTTCCTCATCACTTTGGAAAAGAAAGGGGAAGAATCAGGATGGATAAATTCATGGATAACCCCTGGTTCGTAAGAATTGTAGCCATGGCGCTTGCATTTCTTATGTTTCTATCAGTACAGGATATGGGGAACAAAAACGGAGCATCCAGGCCTAACGGAATGGAAAACACTGAGGTTGAAACCATCGCCGATGTGCCATTGGAGAAATACTATGATTCCGAAAATCTCGTTGTAACAGGCGTGCCCGATACGGTAAAGGTAACAATCGAAGGCCAAAGAAGGTTTGTGGAAGCGACAAAGCGGCAAAGAGATTTTACCGTCTATGTGGATTTATCTGATTTGAGCATTGGAAACCATCGGGTTCCCATTTTATATAAAAATTTCTCTGAAAAGCTTAAGGTACAGGTCGAGCCTGTATATGTAGAAGTCTCCATTCAAGAAAAGGTGACAGAGGAATTCGTTGTCGAGCCAGAATTCAATAACAATATATTGGCAGAAGGTTTTGAAGCGGAGTTTCCGACGGTGGAACCGAATAAAGTCAAAATCACCGCAGGAAAAGAGACGCTTGAAAAGATCTCATATGTTAAAGCGTCCATTGATGCTAAAGGCTTGATTACAGACACCATTGAACGAGACACAAAAGTGACGGTTCTTGACCGCGAATTGAACAAGCTTGATGTGTTTGTGGAGCCTGAATATGTAACTGTGACTGTCCCGGTAAATAATCCGAGAAAGACAGTTCCACTCAAAATCAAACAGGTCGGATTCCCACCTGACGGTACTGTCATCAAGCGAATGGAACCTGATTTGGATGAGGTTATGATTTTCGGGTGGACAGATAATTTAAAATCAATTGATGAAATTGAAGTTGAAGTAGATGTCAGTAAGGTGGACAAGGACGATATATTGGATGTTCCGATCAAGTACCCGGAAGGCGTCAATAAAATTACTCCGGAAAGAGTCAAAGTTAAAGTCGTAACGGACAAAGGGAAAAAAAGTGAAGAGACAAATTTGAGTGAAGTTCCGATTGATAGCAAAGGTTTGGCAGAAGGATTAGATGTTGAATTTGTGTCGCCCGAGGATGGAACTGTATCCATTAAGATGGAAGGTAGCAAAGATCAGCTGAAAAAAGCTCAAGAGGGCGCGTTTGAAGTATTTATGAATATAGAGGGCCTTCAAGCTGGAGATCACGAAGTGGATCTGGAAGTAAAAGGACCAAAAGACGTTAAGTGGGAACTTTCGACAGACACAGCGAAGATACGGATAAAGGAAAAAGGAACTGTTTAAACATAACAGGCAACTTTATTAGGTGATTTCTGTTAAATGACTGTTTAAACATAGTTGAACGAAGGAGCGATACAATCGAAATGGGTAAATATTTTGGAACAGACGGAGTAAGAGGAGTAGCCAACGCGGAACTTACTCCAGAGCTGGCGTTTAAGTTAGGCCGTTTCGGCGGTTATGTTTTAACAAAAAGCGCGGAGCACCCAAAAGTTCTAATTGGAAGGGATACCCGGATTTCCGGACATATGTTGGAAGGAGCACTTGTGGCGGGCTTGCTTTCTATCGGGGCAGAGGTCATGCGTTTAGGTGTTATTTCAACTCCGGGAGTAGCTTATTTGACAAAAGCTCTTGGAGCCCAAGCTGGAGTAATGATTTCGGCATCCCATAACCCGGTTCCTGATAATGGCATTAAATTTTTTGGGCCGGATGGTTTTAAGCTTTCGGATGAAGAAGAAGCCCAGATTGAGGAGTTGCTCGATTTAAATGAGGATCATCTTCCACGACCTACAGGAGCAAAACTTGGAATTGTGAACGACTATTTTGAAGGCGGTCAGAAGTATTTACAATTCCTCAAGCAGACGGTTGATGAGGAATTTACCGATATTCATGTAGCTCTTGATTGTGCAAACGGCGCTACATCTGCTCTTGCTACCCATTTATTTGCAGACCTCGATGCAGATACATCCACAATGGGTGCGTCACCGAACGGGTTGAATATTAATGAAGAAGTGGGATCTACTCATCCGGAAAGTCTAGCAGCTTTTGTAAAAGAAAAGCAGGCTAATATCGGCTTGGCTTTTGATGGAGATGGCGACCGCCTTATCGCTATTGATGAAAACGGGGAGATTGTAGACGGAGACCAAATCATGTACATATGCGCGAAGCATTTGAAAGAAGAAGGCCGCCTGAAGCAGAATACAGTTGTTTCTACCGTTATGAGTAATCTCGGCTTTTATAAGGCTGTAGAGGCGAATGGGATGCACAGCGTGCCAACTGCTGTAGGAGACCGATATGTTGTGGAAGAAATGAAGAACAATGATTATAATTTAGGCGGAGAACAGTCTGGACATATTATTTTCTTGGACTATAATACGACAGGCGACGGTCTTTTAACCGGTCTTCAGCTCGTCAATATCATGAAGTTGACGAATAAGCCGCTTTCCGAATTGGCAAAAGAGATGCAGAAATTCCCGCAAAAGCTTGTAAATGTCAAAGTGAAGGACAAGCATCACGTGACAGACAATGAAAAAGTGAAAACTGTCATTGAACAAGTTGAAGCAGAAATGGATGGTAACGGAAGAGTTCTTGTTAGACCTTCGGGAACAGAGCCGCTGGTCCGGGTAATGGTAGAGGCTCCAACCGAAGAAGCGTGTGAACAATTTGTTCAGCGCATTGTGGAAGTTGTAAAAGAAGAAATGGGATTGGACGAATAAATCGAAAAAATGCATGGGATAGCAGAAGATGCTCTCATGCATTTTTTTATTAAGGAATGTTATATACAGTACCTTGCAATAAACAGTACCGTGTGATATCCTAGGATTGCAGCTAAGGGTTATTTTTTTATCTAGGTACTATATATTATTTAGTAGTGTGCAATGAAGAGATGAGGTGGGCCATAATGAATGTTCAATTTAAAAAGGGTGTTTTAGAGCTTTGTGTCCTTTCATTATTATACAAAAAAGACCGCTATGGATATGAACTTGTACAAAAGATTTCCAATCAGATTGCTATATCTGAAGGATCAGTATACCCGCTGTTAAGACGCCTGACGAAGGAGGGCTATTTTACTACCTATTTAAAGGAGTCGACAGAGGGCCCGTCACGAAAATATTATCAGCTCACGCTCCAAGGAAGGGAACATTTGGAGCGTCTGCTTCAAGAGTGGCAGGAGTTTACAAGTGGTGTCAATCAATTGATCAAAGAAGGTGTTGGGCAATGACGAAGTACCAGTTTATGCGGATTTTGGAATCATCTTTAGAAAAGCTTTCTGAAGAGGAGCGCAAAGATATTTTACAGGATTTTGAAGAGCATTTTATCCTCGGTAAGGAAGAAGGAAAGACAGAGGAGGAAATCGCGGATTCCCTAGGTTCACCGCGGCAGATTGCCAAAGAGTTGTTGGTAAATCATCGTCTTGAAAAAGTGGAAGCAACCAAAACAACCGGGAATGTTTTTCGGGCGGTTTGGGCAGTTATTGGTTTAAGTTTTTTCAACCTTGTAATTGTTCTCGGACCTTTCATAGGATTGATTGGAGCGATTGCAGGCGGTTGGGTATCGGGAATAGCTTTTATCGTTTCACCGCTGCTTCTCTTGGTGAGCACGGCCATTTTTTCAGGGACTTTTCAATGGTTTGATCTGTTTTTCTCTTTCATGCTTTCCGGTATCGGCTTTTTCATCGTAATAGGAATGTATTTCGCTACTCGTGGAATCATCAATGGCTTTGTCCGTTATTTGAGGTTTAATATTAGGCTTATAAAAGGGGGATTGAAACATGATTAAAAAGGTTTCAATCATTGCTTTGGTCCTTTTGATTGTTGGCTTTGCAGGCAGTTTGCTTACTTTCAAAAACAAAATGACAGGTATAGAAGTGTCTGAAACCAAAACTGTCCAAGGCAATTTTTCAAATATCGATGTTAACACAAACAGCTCTAGGATTGAGATCCTGCCAACAAAGGATTCCACTGCAACCGCAGAGCTTTCAGGTGAAGTAGGGAAAGGCGAGAAATTTACATTTGATGTAGATGTGAACCATGACACACTTCGTGTTCGATTAAAAAACAAGCAGAAGTTCATTCATTTTGATTTTTATCCTACATCTCCCCTGTCACTAAAAGTTTACTTGCCCGAAAAGGAATATGACTCCATGCAAATTAAAAACAATAATGGCAGGGTCCATGTGGAAGGAATGGAGACTGAAGAGCTTATTGTTGATATTGATAATGGAAGGATCGAACTAAGTGATATCAAGGGTTCCTCAGTGAGGGCTAAATCAGCCAATGGTAGAATTGATGCAAAAGATATAAAGGGGGCTTCATTCACCACAAGGTTGTACAACGGCAGAATTAATCTTGAAGATGTGGAGGGAGAGATATCGGGTCGAACGAGCAATGGCCGCATCTCTTTAATAACGGATAACTTGGATCGTCCCATTGATTTGGGTACAGATAATGGAAGAATTGAGATTCAAGCGACCAAAGAACCTGAGAATGCCACTTTTGATATAAGGGTGGGAAATGGTAAGGTGAATGTTTTCGGCGAGCCTAATCGGAAAGATGCTGTATTTGGAAATGGTGAGAACTTAATCAAATTAAGTACTTATAATGGAAGGGTTATAGTTAGTAAATAACTAGCATCTTGAACTTAATAGGAATTTGTTCTTTTCAAACAGATGTATTAATGAGCAAGGTATAGATGTACTTTATTCAGCAGATGTCGCCCATTTCTGTAAGTGGTGAGAATGAATCCATGTTGGGTGAGGTTCAAACCCCGGCTGATAATGTGAAAATCTGGGCGCAAATACGCCAAGACGCATTTGATATTGGAGTTGTACGGGAAACATTGAATTGATCCCTTCGATCTTTCATAGTTGGCCCAACCTGTGAAATATGTAACTCAATAAAACACCTCGCCAATAGGAAGGTATTAGAAATGAGAAAGTTGATAGGTACCATTTTAAAAACAGTTATCTTTTTTATTGGGGGCCGTTTTGATTTCCGCTATGCCTGATATACAAACAAATAATCAGGCATACATGCGATTATGGTGGGAATTTAAACCACTTGCTTTAGTAGTTTTATTTTCTGTTATTTTTGTTTCAATAATAGAAAAGGGTAATATTAAGATCCCCATAACTTCAAGGTTTTTAATAAATTCTCTAAAAGGTGTTGTAGTAGGTGTCTTATGGTTGGGAAGCGTGATAGCTGTCTTATTCCTTACTAAAACAATGATTATACAAGGTCAAAATAATGTTGATTATGTATGGATTTGGATTTTGGCATCACTATTAAATGTTGCAATGCAAGAATTGTTGATGAGGGGTTATCTATATCAATTATGGAAGCAAAAATATAATGTAATTGTTGCAACCTTAATGTTGTTTCAATGAGTATAGTTGTAACATTGCTATTAGAATACACAGGTACAATAGCAGCACCCATAATTGCTCATTTCATTTGGAATACAAATTGGAGCGGTTATTCTTGGTAGTGTTTCTTTGACAAGTGATTATCCAAATCTTTTAAACAGTACGTTTCAAGGAAACCCATTAATATCAGGAGGCATCTATAAAATCGAAGGCAGTATTGTCGTTTTACTTGTTAATTTAATTCTTATTACATGTTTGTTCATATTAAATAAAAAATCCAGCTCAAAATTATAGGAATAAGTGTACTCATACATTAATCCGCTGATCCTTTCGGACAGCGGATTATCTTTATTTCTTCATCTGTTCCTGGGCCATTTTAATCATCTCTTTGACCATGTTTCCTCCGATCGAGCCTCCAATTTTTCCAGCCTGCTCGGAAGTCAATTGCCCGTTATATCCTTCTTTTAATGGAATACCTTGTTCGCGTGCGATTTCGTATTTAACATTGTCCGGTTTTTCTGGATTTACTTGATATCCTTTATCCTTCATCACCCTGGATTTTAATTGATCCAATCCCGCACGAGCTTCAGGAACTAAAATTTTATTGTTTCTGGCCATTAGGGAAACCTCCTTTTGCCATAGTATTTCCCTAATAGTGATCGCTATGCTCCACCAGGAATTGTATTTTTCATGAATTTAATAAGAGCTGTTGAGGTCAAAAGTAACACCCCGGTGAACAAAAACCCTCCATTTGCTGAGAGTTCCAATAATCCTGTAGTGCTTGAACCCGCAACAACTCCGATGGAAAAGAAAGCATAAAAGTAACCGTATGCTTTCCCACGATTTCCTTCTGTCGTCGACTCAATGAGCAGAGAGTTGATTGAAGGAAAGAGAAAGGCAAATCCAGTACCATACAATGCCATGAATATAAACAGAAGAGGCAGGGTTTCGGAAAAGCTGATACAAATCATACTGGCAGACATTGTAAGCATGCCGAATACTAAGGTATTGATCGGCTTCAAACGATCAAATAGACGGTTGGTCGGCAGGATGAAAATTAAAACTGCTACAATGCCGAACGTACTTAGCAGCATTCCGCTCATCTGCGTATCGTTTCCCAAATTCTCCACTTTCAATGGGAGCATATAGGCAAGTACCCCCTGAGAAAACATAAGGAAAAAAGCACCTGCGAATGCTTTGATAACCGGGCGGCTTCTGAATAGCTGGTGTACGGGATGCTGTGTCCTTTTTCGGGCGGCGGTTTGGACGGAAATGGCTTTTTTCCTCAGAGTGAAAAAGGTAAGCACTCCCAGTATCAGCATGGCAACTCCTGTTGTCTGCAGCACTGCTACTTCGCTTGTCCTGCTGGCTAAAATGCCGCTGAAAGCTGGGCCTATGATGGCAGCCATGCCTATAAATGCTCCGGAAAGAGCTACACTCCTCCCCTTTTGATGTTTGGCAGTCGAGTTAGCAACGAATGTAAAAGCTGCCGGGACAATTAGACCAGCGTGCAAGCCGTGGATAAAGCGTACAAACAGCAATAACAACGGATCAAAAGCAAGCTGATATAAAAATAAGGAAACGCTCGTTAGAAGCAGTCCTGACAAGAGAATTAGGAAAGGTCCCTTCTTGTCTGTCAAAATGCCTGAAGTGACATTACCTATCATATTTGAGAAAGAAAACATCCCAACAACGAGGCCGGTTATAAATGGTGTAGCCCCGAGTGAACTCGCCAGCGGTGTCATGATGGGTAATTGTGAAAATAAATCAAAAAAAGAAAAAAAGATAATGATGTACACAAATATGCGCATTAACAATAAACACCTCAATCATTTAATCAAACTCTATTTTCTCCTGTTCCCCATCATTAGGCAAGAGGTTGGGCTTCACCAATCTAAAAAGTCATCTGAGAAATCTTTCAACCCTAGTTTAAGAGGTAATAAATTTTGATAAATAGCATTTTTGTAAATAACTCTATTATTTACAGATAATATTGTGTATTATTAATAAATGTATGATTTTATTAAAGTAGGGGGAAGAAAGATGTCTTTAAAAAGAACATTCTCATTTGTCGCACTATTCAGCGCTTTTTTGCTTGCGGCATGTGGAGGCGGTAGCTCTACAAGCAAAGAATCTGGAAATAATGATAAGGGAAGCGACCAGCCGGTTGAGGCAAAAGTAGGGGTTATTGCTTGGATGACTGGTTCTGGCGCAAGCTATGGAGAAGCCATCACAAATGGACTCAAGCTGGCTAACGAAGAACTGACAGAAAAGGGAGAGGTAAAAATCGACCTTTTAATAGAAGACTCTGCAGGAGCCCAGGACCAAGCGTTATCTGCTGCACAGAAATTAATGAATAATGAAAATGTTTCTGCTATTATAGGACCAACATTGAGTACAGAGATGAATGTTGTAGGACCTGAAGCCGATTTGAACGGTATTCCGATTATGGGTACGTCTACAACGGCAGAGGGAATCCCGCAGATTGGAGATTACGTATTCCGTGACTCCATTCCAGAGGCGGTAGCAATTCCAGCTTCTGTAAAAAAAGCTGTTGATGAATATGGTGCGAAAAAAGTCGCACTTATTTATGGAAATGATGACGTGTTCACGAAGTCTGGCTATGACACCATGAAAAAAACAGTGGAAGATATGGGGCTCGAAGTTTTGACAACTGAGACGTTCCAGATTGGACAGTCCGACTATAAGGCACAGTTGACCAAAATTAAAAATTTGAAACCTGATATAGTCCTTGCATCCGCACTTTACAATGAAGGTGCCGTGATTTTGGACCAAGCAAGAAAAATGGGCATTGATGTACCATTTGTAGGTGGAAATGGATTCAACTCACCAGAAATTATCAATATTGCTGGAGATGCAGCCAATGGACTTATTGTTGCTACACCGTGGTTTGCTGGAAAAGATAATAAGAAAGTACAAAATTTTGTAAAAAAATATAATGACGCTTATGGAAAAGACCCTGACCAATTTGCTGCGCAAGCTTATGATGGACTTTACTTAATGGCTGAAGCCATTAAAACAGCTGGCGGCGACGATTCAGATGACATCCGTGACGGTTTGGCAGAAATAAAAGACTTCGAAGGAATTCTTGGAACAATGTCTTTTGATAAAGACGGGGACATTGTCATGGAGCCTACAGTATTAATTGTTGAAGATGGAAAGTTCAAAGAGTTTGAGTAAGTGTAAACTTGATCCAGCAGAAGTCTCTCACTTCTGTAAGTGGTGAGATGAATGTTCCATTCAGTGGGGGCACAAACCTCGGCTGAATAAAGTTAAAGCCTCCGGCGGATGCCACAGATTTTTAGAGGGAATTTATCGAGCGAAAGCTCAATAAAATCTGGGCGCAAATACGCCAAGGCGAATTTGATGATTAAGCCTCCGTTCCTGAACGGGGGCTTGTATGCCGAAAAATCAAATCAGAATTGAAACGGGAGGAAAAATAATTTGTTACTTGAACAGATAATCAACGGTCTGACTCTCGGTAGCATATATGCGATCGTTGCTCTCGGCTATACTCTCGTGTTTGGTGTGTTGAATATCATTAATATGGGGCACGGAGAAATCTTCATGTTCGGAGCCTTTATGGGAGTATTAGTTACAAGTGTATTAGGTATGCCCCTTTATGTCGCTTTCATTGCGGCCATCATTGTAACCGCGGTAATAGGTTATCTAATGGAGCGCTTAGCACTTCGTCCGCTGCGGGGGAAAAAAGGCGTATCGCACTTGGCACCGTTAATCAGTACAATTGGTGTATCCATCTTTTTGGAGAACCTCGCGCATCACTTATTTGGTGCCGGAAATAAACCATTCAGAACGCAGCTTTCCGAGATGAGTATTCAGGTCGGATCAGTCTCCGTATACTATGTGCAAATTGTTATATTTATCATCGCTATTATTTTGATGGTGGGACTGTCATTCTGGCTTTCAAAGACAAAAGCAGGAAAGGCATTAAGAGCAAGTGCTGAAAACTTAGAAGTTGCCAGCTTGCTTGGAGTAGATACGAAAAAAATGATTACCCTCACTGTAGTCATTGCTTCGGCAATGGGTGGGGTCGCTGGTGTGCTCGTTGGACTAGCATTTAACTCTGTTGCACCCCAAATGGGCCTATCTATTGGTTTAAAAGGATTGGCTATCATTATTCTCGGTGGAATGGGAAGTGTCAATGGCGCCATGGCTGGCGGGCTGATACTGGGACTTTCGGAAACAATGGTAGTTGCTTTCGGGAATTCAGGTTACCGGGATGCTATCGCATTTGTTGCCATTATTGTTATTTTAATCGTACGGCCGCAAGGAATCTTTGGCAAGGCCGCGTCAGGAGATAGGCGGTGAGGACATGTTAGAATTTATTAATCCATATTACTTACAGGTTGGATCTTTCGTATTAATTAATATTTTACTGGGTGTCAGCATGTATGTGACTCTTTCAACCGGACAACTTTCACTTGGACATGCAGGTTTTATGAGTATCGGGGCTTATACGACGACGATATTGACATTGAACTATGAAATGCCGATGATTGTTGGGATTGTTGCAGGAGCGGTCCTCGCGTGTATCGTAGGGGTGATTGTAGGATTCCCGGCGCTTAGACTTGAGGGAGTATATTTGGCGATTGCCACTCTTGGTTTTGGTGAAGTCATTCGAGTGCTTCTTATCAACTGGGAGTCCCTTACAAAAGGGGCAGTTGGTATTTCAGGTATCCCGCATTTAGGGCGAGAAGTTCTTGCTTTTAGTAAAGACATTGGTTTTACACCTGATATGCTAGGACTTAAAAATAACCAATTTATCAGTCTTGCAGTCTTTCTTATTTTACTAATCATCGTTGTGGCAGTTGTCGCCTTCTTCATCAGACAGGAACATTCCAGAGTCGGCCGTGCCTATGCTTCAATCAAGATGGACGAAAGAGCGGCTGAGGCGATGGGAGTAAACGTTACGTATTATAAAATCCTCGCATTTGGACAGGGAGCAATGATCGCAGGTTTTGCAGGGGCATTATATGCACATATCACCGCTTACATAAGCCCGTCGGACTTTGCGTACCATCGTGCCGTTGAAATATTGATCTTTGCGGTATTTGGAGGCAGCGAAGTCATTTGGGGACCTATTTTCGGCTCCATCTTTTTGACGGCCATGCCGGAAGCACTCCGATTCATCAGCGATTACCGTTTCATGGTATATGGTGCGCTCCTGATCATCATGATGGCATATCGTCCGCAGGGACTTATTGATACGAAAGTAGTCAATTGGTTCAAAAAGCGGGGGCGCGGAAAAAGGAGGAAAGCTTCATGATACTTGCGATTGATCAAATAAGTAAAAACTTTGGCGGCATCCAGGCACTGACAGATGTATCTTTTTCCATCGAAAAGGGAGAAGTACTAGGTTTGATAGGCCCAAACGGTGCCGGAAAAACGACCATGTTCAATATGATTACTGCAATGTATCCTCCTTCCAGTGGACAAATTTCGTTTCAAGGGGAGAAATTGACAAATTTGAAGCCCCATGAAATTACCAAAAAAGGAGTCTGCCGCACATTTCAAAATATCCGCCTTTTTCCTGAAATGACCGCGTTGGAAAATGTGATGGTCGGCAATCATTGCCGATTGGATTCAGGCGTTCTCAGAAGTGTGTTTCGGACTAGTTTTCAGAAAAGAGAAGAGGCAGCTTTAAAGGAAAAGGCGCGACAATTATTGGAGACAGTCGATTTAGCCGAGCATGTAGATACTTTGGCGGAAAACCTTGCATACGGTCAGCAGAGGCGCCTCGAAATCGCCCGCGCGCTGGCAAGTGATCCATCGCTCTTACTGCTTGACGAGCCGGCTGCTGGGATGAATGAAAGAGAAACGAACGAGCTGTTTGATCTGATTCAGAAAATCAAAAAGCTCAACATTACCGTACTATTGATTGAACACGATATGCCACTGGTCATGCGGGTTTGCGACCGGATTGTCGTATTGAACTTCGGAAAGAAAATAGCTGAAGGGTTGCCTAAAGAAATTCAGAACAACCAGGAAGTAATTGAGGCATACCTCGGGAAAGAGGAGGATGACCTTGCTTAAAGTCACAAACGTTAGTACTTTTTACGATAATATTCAGGCTCTTAAAGAAATTGATCTCGAAGTGGAGCAGGGAAGTATTGTGACCATTTTGGGGGCAAACGGTGCTGGAAAAACTACCACAATGAAAACTATTGCTGGATTACTAAAGCCGCGTACAGGCAAGATTGAGTTTCTTGGAAAAGATGTCACGAAGCTTCGTCCCGATCAGCTTTTGCGAAGGGGATTGGCCCTAGTACCTGAAGGACGCGGTATTCTGTCGAACATGACCGTTCTTGAGAACCTTGAGATGGGTGCCTATCACCGAAAGGATTCAGGGGTGTCGGCGGATTTAGAAATGGTGATGGAGCGTTTTCCTATTTTACGGGAAAGAAAGTCCCAGCTTGGTGGCACCATGTCTGGCGGACAGCAGCAGATGTTGGCGATCGCTCGAGCTATTATGTCCAAGCCAAAATTGCTTCTTCTTGATGAGCCATCCATGGGTCTTGCACCGCTTATTGTTGCAGAGATTTTTAAAATCATCAAAGAGATCAATGAATCTGGTACAACGGTTCTGCTTGTTGAGCAAAATGCCCGTCAGGCTTTGCGGATAGCGGATTATGGCTATGTGTTGGAATCCGGACGTGTGGTAACAAACGGGCCAGCACAGGAACTGCTTAGCGATGAGCGGATCAAAGCTGCCTACTTAGGATACTAATGAAACATAGTGGTAATGTCGGAAATCTTTGGCTGGTCGAAAGGTTTTTAAGTTTAGTATCTGAAGGATGGAGTGGAGCCCCGGGAAAATACTTCCGGGGCTTTTCCGTTGGATAGTTGCTGAATAACGTGATAATCTTTTAGAAAAGCGCAAGGCGTTAGGCTACAAGGTTTATGAAGGAGTCTTTTGCCGCCACGCAAACGAAGCAATGTGGACGTTGTGCATGCTTCAATGACTTTTTCGAATGAGCTATGTCGCAGGAGTTCAATAGTTTTCTTTGCTGATAGCTTCCTGGAACACGTCATGCTGCTCATGAGGCCAACACCTGTCGCCTGGCTTACAGTCCTGCAGAGCTACATTATCATGTTTTATAGAAGGTTAGTCCAATTTTTTATTAACAGTTATTCTCTGTAAGTATATGGGGATAAACCTGTTGTGATAGGAGGGAAAAGATGAAGGTTTCATTATTTATTACATGTTTGGCAGATGTTTTTTACCCGGAAGTTGGAATGGATGTTGTTGAAGTCTTGGAACGGTTTGGCTGTGAAGTAGATTTCCCAGAAACGCAGACGTGCTGTGGGCAGCCTGCATACAGCACAGGATACTTGGAGGATGCTAAAGAGGCGATGAAGCAAATGATAACGACATTTGCAGATTCGGAATACGTTGTAACACCATCTGGCTCCTGTGCTTATATGTTCAAAGAATATCCTGAATTTTTCAAGGGTGATGCGGAATGGGAGAGCCGGGCAAAGGTTTTAGCGAATAAAACATACGAATTCGGCCAGTTTCTCGTAGATGTTTTAAAACTGGAAGACGTTGGTGCAGCTTTTGAGGGGCGTGTCACTTATCATAAATCTTGCCATATGACCCGCCTGCTTGGGGTGAAAGAGGCTCCCATTACTCTCTTAAAAAATGTGGAGGGTCTTAGGTTTGAGCCTTTACCACGGAGCCAGGATTGCTGTGGGTTCGGAGGAACCTTTTCAGTGAAAATGGGAGACATCTCATCAGCTATGGTGGAAGAAAAAGTGGAGCATGTTAAAGAAACAGGTGCAGATGTGCTGGTCGGTGGAGATTGCGGATGTTTGATGAATATTGGAGGAAGAATCAAACGGGAAGGATTGCCAATCAAAGTGATGCACCTTGCTGAAATTTTAAATAAGACAAAAGCGTAGCCACTTGTTTTTTTATGGGGCGCTTGGTGGCTCTAGGATGGATGTTGGAATAGAAGGGAGAGAGTTAATTGGGGATTAAAATCGGTAATGCTGCCTTTGACGAGCGTGCGGACGAAGCGCTCCGAGATCAGAATGTACAGAGGGCAGTCCCGTCTGCACAGGAACGGCTTCAATCTGTCCGATTAAAGGCGGTTAGTGAGCTAGATGATTGGGAACGCTGGCGCGACCTAGGCGAAGAAATTCGTTCGCATACGATAGACAACCTTGATTACTATTTGACTGAGTTAAGTAATAACGTGGCAAAGCGTGGCGGGCATGTGTTTTTTGCAGAAACTGCTGAAGACGCCAATCGTTACATTGAAGAAGTCGTTCGGAAAAAGCAGGCCAAAAAGATTGTAAAATCAAAATCGATGGTCACAGAGGAAATTGGATTGAATCCAACGTTAGAAAAAGCTGGCTGTGAGGTCATTGAAACGGACCTTGGAGAATACATTATTCAACTAGATAATGACCACCCTTCCCATTTTCTCGGACCTGCTCTTCATAAAACAAGGGAGCAGGTCAAGGATATTTTTTCAGAAAAAAGAGGATACACTGGTACCGAAGAGCCGGAAGAGCTCACCCAGTTTGCCCGCGAACAGCTTCGGAAGGAGTTTTTATCAGCTGATATCGGCATAACCGGTTGCAACTTTGCCATTGCCAATTCGGGAACGGTCGGTATCGTGACGAACGAAGGGAATGCGCGGCTTTCAACGACGGTGCCTAAAACGCAGATCACCGTTATGGGAATGGAGCGGTTGGTTCCTTCGTGGGAAGACTTCGAAGTAATGGTTTCTCTACTTTGCCGGAGCGCAGTTGGGCAAAAGCTTTCGACGTATGTAACAGCTGTGAGCGGGCCGAGGCTGGAAGGAGAGGCAGACGGGCCGGAGGAATTCCATTTGGTGATCGTCGACAACGGCAGATCCGGTATTCTTGGAACGCAATTCCAATCGGCCTTGCACTGTATCCGCTGTTCAGCCTGTGTCAATGTGTGCCCAGTATACCGCCATATCGGCGGACATGCATACGGTTCAATTTATCAGGGACCGATCGGAGCTGTTTTGACCCCGCTTTTGGGCGGATACGAGGAATATAAAGAACTTCCGTATGCTTCTTCATTATGTGCTGCCTGTACGGAAGTATGCCCGGTGCGCATACCGCTGCACGAATTGCTCTATAAGCATCGTCAGCAAATCGTTCAGGAAGAAGGACTTGCACCAGCAGGGGAAAAAATAGCGATGAAAACGTTCCGGACGGTCACATCTTCCAGCCGGCTTTATAAAGTTAGTACAAAATCCGCCACGGTTGTACGCGGAGTGATTGCAGGCATGTCAAAGGGCGGACCGAAGCCAATTCTAGGCTGGACGCAATCACGAAACCTGCCTTCCGTCGGGAAAAAGCGATTCCGTGATCTGTATAAGGAACGGAAAAAGGGGGCGGGTGAATGAGTACACAAGACGAGCTTAATAACCGAATTGTCAATCGGGAGCAGTTCCTTGAGCGGCTGGCTAATAGTTTTGGACGGGATCGTGTAACGGAGAAGCCTGCCCGGCCCAATCGGGAGTACAAGCCTCAATGGGAGGTTTTTTCCGGCTTGACGAGTGATGAACTTGTCGAAGTCCTGAAAAATCAGTGCCTCCTCGTTTACACGGAGGTCATTGAAACGGAGAAGGCAGAGCTCGGAGCCGCTTTAAAAGAAGCGCTGGATCGAAATGATTGTCAATCGATCGTTACGTGGAAGGATCCAAGATTTGCAGAGTTCGGATTGAACGGATTTTTAGGGCAGTACAAGGTGAGTGAGTGGAATTCTGAAGATCGGGCCGGGAGTATTGCTGCAGCCGAGCAGGCTGATGTCGGCATCACTTTCAGCGATATCACACTTGCAGAATCTGCGACAGTCGTCCTTTTTTCAAGCGATGGCAAAGGCCGTTCCGTGAGTCTCTTGCCAAGGAACTACATTGCTGTCATTCCAAAAAGCACCATCGTTCCGAGGATTACTCAGGCTGCGGCCGAAATCGATAGGAGGATTGCAGCGGGGGAGAGCGTCGCCTCCTGTATCAACTTCATCTCTGGGCCGAGCAACTCTGCTGACATCGAAATGAGCCTTGTTGTTGGCGTCCATGGGCCTGTCCATGCTACCTACATCATTGTGGACGATGCTTAGAATATGAAAAGTTGGAGCGCGCCGGGCCTTTTGGGGCGATGGCGCGCTCCAACTCTCTTATAAGTCATTTTTATAAAAATATAAGGTATATTTACGATAGCGGCAGGAACCGATGCTGCTTAAGTTTATAGAACATAATATTCTAGAAGCAATATTCATATTAACCTCGAGAAACTCCCTGTAATCTTTATTTTTCATTCCCGTCCGATTATAAGAAACCTCCCTAACCCCGCGTTCATGCGCTTTATGATCGAGACATCCGCATGAACGACAGTGCCAGCTCCTTTTGATTTTAACCATTTTGGTCGCACCGCAATTGAGACAGATGATCCCGGTCCGAATGTCCTTTCTTGGAATATTATAAGTTTCACAGATAGGCCTTGGAACATAGTTGATATGACGATCAAGTAACTCTTCAGCTAACCAATTGAACGTTGTTCGATCGAGCAACGTTTCTTTGCGGGGCAAATCCATAATATAGCGAGGAACATGGTTGGGGAATAGCACTGGGGTCTTTGTTGGGGCCCGATCCAGAATCTGTTTTGGATACGCTAATACGCCAGCTCGGAATAGAGGGATATCGATTCCTTTCGACTTCAGCCAATCTTAGAGCAGGTCTCCGTTGCGTTCTACTTGGGAAGCTGGGCTTTCAAATCCATCGACCCCCTTGTCTCGCGAGTTCGAATCAATTGGGGAGGGTTGTCCCTAAATTCCAATTGACCTCCAATATTTTTCACTTCAAGCACAAGAGCATAAAAAGGGGTTAGGAATAGAGAGTCTATTTGAAACGGAGTAGCAGATACTAAGGAAAGGTCATGGATCACTCTGTGTTCAAATGGGAATGAGTGTTTGTGAAGTGTTTCAGCTAGCTTGATTTCACCAGAAATGCCAACTGTGAGGGAAAACTCTTTTGTGGTTAAAATAGGAATTACTGCATGTCTCGGGTGCAGACGTTTGATAGAAGCCTGTACACCTTCTAAAGAAAGCGATCTTCCTCTATGCTTGATAACGATATATTCCACCTCCATAGTAGTTTACAAGTATCCTAGCATAATTTGTAAGCGTGTTCCATAGAGTATTTACCCCCGCATCCAGTCCATACCCTCTCCGGCAGGTCCCTCCCAGCGGAATGTTTTCATGTCAATTTGGCCGTTTTTATTTAGCTCTATCCCTTCTTGCTCAAGGAGCTTCCTCTGCATATCTGCTTTAAAAAGGACAATCTCTCCTCTCGCATTAACCACCCGGTGCCACGGCAAATTATATTTCTCACTCATAGAATGCAGAATTCTGCCAACTTGCCTAGCAGCTCTGTGATTTCCTGCAATGGTTGCAATCTGTCCGTAAGAAGCAACGCATCCCGCTGGAATTTGCAAGATGGTGTCTATCACTTTTTCCGTAAAATGATTCATCTATATATCTCCTTATAAAGGTGTTCTCTTGATTCCGAATCTACCTGCCATCATTATATCAGAACTATCTGATATAATGATGGCAGATATCTGTGACAGGAGTTGTTTTCATGCAAAAAAACATGAAAGAATTTCAGGAGTTCAACGAAAGCCGATTTGTCAGGAAGACGCTTTTTCAAGAGGGAAAGACTGATGCATTCGTCTTGAATCTTTTGCCCGGTCAGTCAGTCCCCCCACATCCGCATCCTAACGCACATGTTTATATGTATATAGTTGAAGGAGAGGGCACTTTCATCATTGATGAAAAAGAACTTTCTGCCTCGCAAAGGGATGTTATTCACTGTGAAGATCAACAGATGTTAGAGATTGAGAATACTGGTGATAAGCCACTTTCCATCTACGTTGTATTAGCAAACTCCTAGTTGTTCATAAAAGTTCCACAATTGTCTCATTATCTACCAGGTAAAAGCTATTTCTTTATACTCATAATTGATTTAAAATAGAGCTAGTGCGTTTGGAGTGGAGTACGTCCGGCGGACTGGTTTTTTTGACCCCTTTAGGGTGACAAATGACTTTTTTCAACGATCGTTGACGTACTGACACTTTAGTATGGTAGAGCGAAAAAGTTTTTTCAAAGATGAGGAGGAAGTAAAATGAAGTTGAGAATTCTAGCCATCAGCATCGCAATCTTCATGCTAATTGCTGCTGGATGCTCTAATAGCTCCAATAAAGGAGCAAAAGAAAATGACGGCGGAAATGCAAAAGGAGATACGCAGACCATCAAAGTGGCTGTTCAGCCATGGGTTGGTAACGGGCCGTTCTGGATTGCTGAAGAAAAAGGTATTGATGAGAAACATGGCATTAAAATTGAAACAGTTTCCTTTGAACAAGACTCTGATATGAATGCGGCTTTTGCTTCTGACAAAGTGGATGTAGCGAACCTCGCAACTCATACAACCATTCGGATGAAATCCAACCAGGATCTGGACATGAAAGCCATCATTTTCATGGACGAATCCCATGATGCAGATGCTATCTTAGCTACAAAAGACATTCAGTCAGTCAAAGATTTTAAAGGGCAGAAGGTTGCTTTTGAAGAGGGTGCAACGTCAGAGCTTCTTCTTCAGCAGGCGTTGAGTGAAGAGGGCATGACACTGGATGATATTAAAACGGTATTTATGCCAGCTCCGCAGGCAGGTCTTTCTATGATTTCGGGTGATGTAAAAACAGCTGTAACTTATGCCCCATATATTAAAGAAGTATTGGATAAGAAGAAGGATGAGGGAGTGCATCTTCTTTATACTGGTGATAACTCACCTGGTTTGATCAGTGATATTGTTGTTGGTAAAACAAAATTCTTCGAAGACAATCCTGAAGCAAAAGAAAACTTACGCGCAGTATGGGACGAAGCCCTTCAATATTGGAGAGACCATGAAGAAGAGGGGAATAAAATCGTGGCAACAGGAAGCGGCATCTCTGCTGATGAATTGCCATCTATCCTCAGTGGGCTGAAATTTTACAATAGTGAAGAACAGTCCGAAAAAGTCAGCTCCGGTGAATTGAAAAAGGCGGCGGAAAACATTCAGAAGCTTATGCTTGAAGGCGGAAGCATGAAAAATGAAATCAACTTAGACGAAATATTTGATATGGAATAGTTGGTACAAAATGAAGCGATATCCAATCATTTCAACAATCAGTGTATTTTTTATATTTGCTGTATGGAGCATTGTGACGTATGGGGGATACGTAGACCCCCTTTTCCTTCCATCTCCGAGTGACGTAGTCCGCGCGGCATTGGAGGAAATTGAAGAAGGTATCTTTTTTAAAGATATCGGTGTCAGCTTTTACAGAATTTTCATGGGCTTTTTCATTTCAACATTGTTCGCCTTGCCAATCGGAATCATGATGGGGACATCTCGAGCGTGGCAATCCATTTGGGAGCCGGTTGTCGGGCTTGTTCGATACATGCCAGCCGTTGCTTTCATTCCATTATCCATTTTATGGTTTGGCACAACTGATACTCAAAAGTTCTTTATCCTATTCCTGGGTGTATTCTTTCAAGAAGTGATTATGATTGCCGACAATTGTAAAACGGTCAATCGTTCCTTGGTTGAAGTCGGGATGACCATTGGTTTGAAAAAATTTGAGATTATCAAAGATATAGTATTCAGAGCGGCTTTTCCAGGAATTATGGATACACTTCGGACGACATGGGGATGGGCATGGACCTATCTTGTTGTTGCTGAACTTGTTGCGGCTTCCGAAGGTCTCGGATTTCGGATTATGCAGGCGCAGCGTTATCTTGCAACGGACCGGATCATTCTCGGAATTCTTGTGATTGGGCTCCTTGGTCTCATTACGGATATGTTGTTCAAATTATTGTATCGCCGTTTATTCCCGTGGAAGGAATCAGCTAAGGTAAAAGAATGATGGAGGGGATATCATGGAAGAAGTTCGTTTAGCAGCCAAAGATATCAATAAGATTTTTATCAGTAATAAAAAAGAAGTCGTTGCCCTCCAAGATGTTAACCTGAATATCAAAACAGGAGAGTTTGTTTCCTTGCTAGGTCCCTCGGGATGCGGGAAATCGACTTTTCTTAGACTGGTGGCGGGGTTGGACTCATATACCGCAGGTGATCTTCAATTGGACGGCAAACAAATTATTGGAGCGGGAAGAGATCGCGGTGTTGTTTTTCAGCAATACAGCTTGCTGCCTTGGCTCCATGCATGGGAAAACGTCGCGTTTGCATTGAAAAAAGACAACACATTAAATAAGGCTCAAAAGAAAGAAATGGCTATGCATTTTCTGAAGCTTGTCGGTCTTGCAGGCTTTGAAAACCATTATCCTTCCCTAATGTCCGGTGGGATGCAACAGCGTGTGGCTATTGCGAGGGCGCTTGTTTATAAGCCAAGCTTGCTGCTCATGGATGAGCCATTCGGTGCACTAGATGCTCAAACGAGAAAAGAAATGCAGGACCTGCTTCTAAGCGTTTGGGAAGAGGAAAAGTGCAGTGTATTATTCGTCACCCATGACGTAGATGAAGCAGTCTACTTGTCAGACCGAATCTATGTCATGTCGGCACGACCTGGAAAAATTGCGAAAGAAATCCAAGTTGAACTGCCGCAGCCCCGTGAATGGGATATGCAATTAGCAAAAGAATTTATTGAATATAAACGTGAAATCATCTTAGAGTTGCAGGGGAAACAAAATACCCCTTAAGCTAACCGCCCGTCAGGGCGGTTTTTTTAAAGGTCTTTTTAAAGGTCTTTTTAAGGGGTCTGACCCCCGCCCAATTAACGCGTTAAAGTAAAGAACTCTCTCTGTTTAAGCAGGAGTACGACAGGGTGTTATCGAATAATATGATTATGAGGGGTTATTAATCAACTGTTTGATTGAAGAATGATATGTTGAAGCGGCTGCCCAATAAAGGTGGATTAAATAGTAGTACTCGCACTAATCAATTGTTTGATTAATAAAAAGCTAACTCCAATTAAACAGAGGAGCGATAGCATGAGGACAGAAAGCAATTTCACCGAAGTCTTAAAGCGGAAATTATTGACCACAGTCTTTACGGCTTTGTTTTTCTCTCTTGTCATGGGCGCCATTTCCATAGGCGTGGACGGACCTTACCATAAAGGGAATCAATTCATAGGGTGGTCGTACGGGGTTTTGATGTATAGCTGCCCCATTATCTTGGTTTATGGAAGTTTGATTTCTCTAGCATTAGAACATGCGCAAAAGAAATGGTTTAAAGAAAACCAATGGTTGTATGTTCTATTACATGTTGTATTTGGTTCGGCTAGTG
The DNA here is from genome assembly GCF_014836955.1 of Bacillus norwichensis. Classification (GTDB taxonomy): domain Bacteria; phylum Bacillota; class Bacilli; order Bacillales; family Bacillaceae_C; genus Siminovitchia; species Siminovitchia norwichensis. The sequence continues at coordinate 4,908 of NZ_JACSPV010000018.1, read as the reverse complement.
GTTTATTGTTTCAACAGGTTGGTTTTGCAATTATTGGAATGGCGGCTGCTTTGCTGTATGCTCTCATCGACCGTTTGCTAATAGTAAACAAGGGTTCCAAGCGAAAGAAAATTTATTTTATTGCTTTAATTCCTCTCTTGTTATCCTTAATAGCTTGGGTCACTCTTGAATACACCTCACCTAAAATACCCCCTTTTACAAAGGAAGCGGCAGTGAAAATCGCCGCTACAGATGAGGGAAGGGCACTGGGGACATTTCCGGATAAAATTGGCCAAAGGGAAGGAACCATTAATGATTATCGTGTAACGATGAAGACAGAGGCATCTGAGTTAGAGAAGGAGAAATATTTAGTGGTTTTTACTGAGACATGGGAAGGTAATGGAGAAACGGGTGTGAGGTCGGTATCATATGTGGTCGAGGAAAATTATTTTCAATCTCAGGGAGAGGAAGGAACAGTCCCTCCTTATTATTTCGACAGCGACAGAAAAGAGCAATGGACAAACCAAACGTTTGATGAATAAAATTAATATCTCTCTTGGATGAATCTGTTGTTATGAAGATTTCTCCCTTTTTTCCAAATCCCTGACGGTCTTACTTGTTTGGACTTTCTTTTCATCCTTCAGCGTACCAAACAATATATCCACAAAAGGGGTAGAGACGCCGTACCAATAGTTCTCATTTTTGAAGTGGTGCAGCAAGTGGAGCTTTTTCACCCACACCCCGAACTTAGTGATCGGTTTAATGGGACGATGTGCAACGTAATGCTTCCACTCGTAAATAAGCAGCATAACAATGATCCCCATAAGGAAGGAAAAAGCTCCTGTTAAGGTTGATTCGATAAGATAAAAGATGCTGGCAGCGATAACGAGATTTGGAAGGGTGTACCAGAGCGGCAGAAATAAAAGTTTCAGATTATTGGGGTCTTTGTGGTGGTCGTAATGTAGGGTGTTTGAGGAGCATTAAAAAAAGCCGGTTTTTAGGTGCTTTAAGATGGAAAAGAAATCGGTGAGTTGCATATTCAGTAAACATGTACGCAACTAGTCCGAGAAAAAAGTAGATAGCTAGAATCCATATATCGCCCTTGAACCATACGAAAATACCCAATGCCGCTAAAATGAATAGCATTATGGTAATATCGAAAAACAGGAAAAAGTCACGGTACAAGCCCTTCTTCTTCATGTTTGATCATCCTCTTTCTTTAGAATTTCCTTAGCTTTACACCAAGCATTGGGGCCATGTGGATCAGTCTTGTGAAATCTGCTTCATATGAAGGTTGTAAATCTCAATCAACTGTAGCCTCGTTTCAATCATTCTCAACCAGTGAAAGCAAACTTTTAGAAGGTCATGCGTACTAATATCTCCTCCTATTTTCGGCATGATTTTTAAGAAACGTCGCGATAGTCATAGGGTTTCCTTGTGAATCTCCTATTTTGTACGTCTTCCTGCCCCTTTCCTGCAATGAATCTAAACCTTTTTCACGCAAAGAATGTCTGTTTTAGGGCATGGTATTATCAATATATTAAAAGATCTATACGCAAATGTCTATATTATCGAAAAATTCAGTGGAAAACTCAAACCGATGGTTCATCAAAAATCATCGTTTTTCTTATTGCTATTTTTAATATTATATTATATACTACATTACAACAGTAATGCACCCATCCAGAGAGGAGGATGTGTATGTTGATTGATCCGAATGATACGAAGCCGATTTATCTTCAAATCTCGGAATCATTGGAGAACGAGATTATTAGCGGCCGTTTTAAAGTGAATAACAAAGTGTATTCCCAATACCAACTGGCAGATATGTTCAATATTAATCCGGCAACTGCCGCGAAAGGGCTGAATGTATTGGTGGACGAAGGTATTTTATATAAAAGGCGGGGGCTTGGCATGTTCGTTGCAGAAGGAGCGAAAGAAAAGGTTATAAGCAAACGAAGAAATGAGACATTAAAACGGTTGATTCAGGAGCTTGTGCTTGAAGCTGAAAGATTGAATGTTTCGGAAAACGATCTCATTGATATGCTTAAGGAAGTGAACAAGGGGAGGGGCAGAGCGTGAATATCATCGAATGTACGGATCTGACGAAAAAATACGGACGACATCAGGTACTGGATCAACTGTCATTGGCAATTGGTGAGAATAAAATGACTGGGCTTGTTGGAAGAAACGGAGCTGGCAAGACGACTTTGTTAAAGCTGATTTCCGGCTTCATTCATCCAACTTCCGGAACGATTAAAGTTTTTTCGGAGAATCCTTTTAACAATCTGCGGGTCTCTGCCAATAGCATTTTCATAGATGATCAGATGGGGTTGCCGCCAGCACTTACTTTAAAAGAAATATTGGAAGAAGCAGGGCGCTTTTATGAAAAATGGGATGAGAAACTGGCGGAAGGACTATTTGATTACTTTTCTTTCAATCCTAACTTTTATCATGGGAACTTATCAAAAGGGATGAAGAGCACATTCAATATGATTTTGGGGCTGGCGTCCCGATGCGCTTTGACGATTTTCGATGAGCCTACGACGGGAATGGATGCTGCAGTTCGTAAAGATTTTTACCGGGCTTTGCTAAAGGATTATCTCGCCCATCCGCGGACCATCATTGTTTCGAGCCACCATTTAAGCGAGATAGAGGATGTGCTGGAAGATGTCCTGCTGATTAATAATGGGAAAGTTCGTTTGCATTTGTCTGTTTCCGATCTGAAGGAGTGGGCAGTCGGTCTTACTGGAAAGATGTCCGCTGTTGCGAAATGGAGCGAGAATAAGGAAATCATTCATGAGAAGGAAGCAGGGCCTGGCCGGACTTTTACTGTTGTAAAAAATGATTTTTCCGAAGAGCAGGTCAATCAAATGAAGCTTGATGGAATAAAAGTGTCTCAGGTGTCGGCAAGTGATGTGTGCGTTTATTTGACGAGCAGACAAAAAGGGGGAATTGACAGTGTCTTTAACCGAAATGAGTTTGTCTGATGTCGTAAAAAGACAATATGAGTTCAAGATGCGGGCTTTTTTGGGTGTATTTATTTCGATGGTCGGGGTTCATCTAATTAGCCTTCTGTTTTCACTCGGAGGTATGAGTTCTTCTGGAACAAGCTCGAGTACGGGAATATCAATAGATGTTTCTTATTATTCTGCCGATATAATTGTTATTTTTACGATGGTTTGGATATTCATTACTGGCATACTGATCACTACAAAGTCGGTTAGGTATGATGATTTTACTTTCGTGGCCAATCGTTTAAGCAGCAATTTAGCGAATATATTATTTTTGCTGACTGCGAGTGTTATAGGAGGGGCAGCAGCTGTCTTGGCAGGTTTCCTGCTAAAAATTATCATTTTCTTTGTTACGGATATCCAATATAGTACAGGAACCAGCTTAATGGGAGCACCTGCGGAATTTTTCATTGCTGTGATCGCAGCCATTTTATATATGATTTTGTTTGCTTCCCTTGGTTATTTAACCGGAATGATGGTTCAGGTGAATAAAGCTTTTATCTTTTTGCTGCCAACGCTTTTTGTCGGATTCGCCGTTTATTCAGGAATCCGCAATGTGAAACTGGCAAAGATCGTTTTTGATTTTATTTTTGCTGAATCATCTTTGTTATTATTTGCTGTTAAAGTACTTGTCTTATCAGCTCTATTTTTTGCAGCATCTATGTTCCTCTCGAATCGAATGGAGGTCAGAAAATAATGGGCATGACTGGTTTACTGGTGCTTGTAGGGTTTGCTGGTATTCTGATATGGGGAATCAAGGGAATGCAGCGGAATGTCCTGAAAAATAAACAGTACGTAAAACTGCTATTAATCGGCTATGGACTTGTGCTGATAGCCGCGGTATTTATTTTTGAAGCTTTGCCAATCGGTGAAAAAGAACTCAATTTTAATCAGTCCTCTGATGAACAACTGAATCAAGAAATGGACCGATTGTTTGATGCTCTATTTGATGGGCGTACGAATGAAGTTGATTCTAGGTATGTCCAAAATGAATGGCAATGGAAATACAGTGGAAAAGAGCTCGACATAGAAGATCAAGACTGGTTTGATGGATCGGTGATTGTGGAAAGGAAGACTGAAAATGACGGAATGATTGAAGGAACCTATTACTCGAAGTCTGTTGTTGGGGGAATTGATATAACGAACGAGTATCGACCGTTGAATGTGACTTTGGAAAAAGACACGATGCATGTAAAGGGAAAATGGGAAGAGAAAGACCTTAAATTTACGATATATGAAAAAGAATTTGTTATTACTCAGTTTTCTGGAGAACGTAAAGGCATGACGGACTACGGCGGTTTCATGGAAATCGATTATCTTTATTTAAAGATTCCAAAAGACCTGAAGCTTAAATCGACGAATGAAGACTTATATATCCATTATGTTGGGGAAGATGAGTAAAGAGTTGGAGAAAAATATGTTTAACTTCGGAGCGCATGAAACCTGAAATAGATAGTCATATTGAGAACTGGATTGTATGAATATGAAGTGGATAGCATTTTGGGAAACTGGATTGTATGTTTGAATCTCGGATAGTACTTCGAAATTTGCAAGAACATAGATAGTAAATACCCGAAATAGGAATAGGAAAAGCGTAGATCTAGATAGTATTCTGAGAAAGTAACAAGTATTTCAGTGAATCTGGCCAGTAAGAGTATGAAGCAGGACAGTATCGGTATAAATCTAGCCAGTATTTCCACGAAGTTGGCCAGCATCTAGATCAACCTGGCTAGTATTCCTGAACAGCTGGAAGAATTTCCACGAACCTGGCTAGTACCAACGTACAATGGAACCTATTGCAATATGGATCGATTTTTCGCTGTTTATCAAGAGGGCTCGGGTTTGTCAAATAAAGTGTGTAAGTACACTTTATTCAAGGTATCTTAAAACCCTATCTTTCAGTTCGTCGTGAAGG
>NZ_JACSPV010000017.1 GCF_014836955.1 Bacillus norwichensis | reverse complement strand
AGAAACAGAAACCTCGAATGTGGTTCGTGTACCTCAGACCGAGGATTTGCCTCCGACTTCCTTCAGATTCCACGTCACCATGGACACCCTTGTCTTTAGCTAATGATTCGCATATCCCAACGCCCATAACGGACTTTCACCGTCAAGTTGATGAACATGCCCGGCACACCAAAAAATCCGACGCTTTTAACGTCGGATTAACCCCTGCTCCAAAACCAACCGGTTTAAGATTCAAGAACCTATTTTTTTTCATGATCTACTAAGTGGGTCCAGCCATCCTTTTGGATAACCATTCTCTCTTTCATCAACTTGCCTAAAGCCCGTTTAAAAGAGCCTTTACTCATTTGAAAACGTGCTTTTATATCTTCCGGTAGCGACTTATCCCCGTAAGGCATATTTCCACCGCGGCTGATCAGATAACTATATATACGCTCTGCATCCTCATCAATAACCTCATACGCTCTCGGAAGAAGTGATAAGTTGATGGACCCATCCTCTTTAACTCCAATCACTCTTCCTTCAACCAATTGACCGAGTCGCGGCTCTCTCGTTCTTTCCGATTCATGGATAAAACCAAGATACCCTTCTTCGGTTATAATATTTGAACCCTCTAACAAAAGGCGGTAAACTGTGCCCTTTACGTTTTTATTGAATATATTTTTATCAGCAAGCTTTGCAAGTTTCCGAATATCGTCTTCTACCGCAAGCTTTCCAAAGAGTCTATTCTTTTTATCTGTTTTCAAGCTGCAATAAAGCTTGTCTCCCTTTGCAGGCCATAACCGGAATAGCTCAGGCAAATCATCCTTTGAAACAAGAATATCTTTCTGTAAACCAATATGTATGAAAACACCCAGGTTTTCTTTGACTTCCACCACTTCTGCCCAACCAAAATGCCCTTGCCTTACTTCAGGAATTGTTAAGGTAGCCGCCAACCTCCCTTCGTGATCTTGATATAAAAAGACGGTCTGTTCCTCTTGCGAATCGAAGTCATCCGGAACTTCCGTATGATGAAGCAAGACGTCTTCTTCTCCATCTGTTAAAAAATATCCAAACGGCACCTCACGCGCCTCAAATAATTGAACAACTGTCCCTGCTTCTAGTCTCGACATATGATCTACCTTCCTTCGGAGAATAACCTTTAAATTACTGCCCATTATACCATTTTCATATACGAAATGCGCTATTGCTCATTCCGCGATAAAACCAACCTAGGCTTGAAATACATCAATCTGAGTTAATAAAGCCTCTCTGAAAAGCAGTTTACTCGATTAGATAATTAGCCAGCTATTAACATCTTTTCCTGCTAAACCTTTCAATATGCTGAAGTAGTATCCCTCTTTCCACACTCCCAAAAATGTCCAACTTATCTTTTTTATTTTTGAATTGTCTCTCTCTGCTTTGTTTAAACTGAGAATTCTCTAACCTTTTTCTCTATTAAAATTGTGACAAATATGTTAACATGTATACCGAAATATCAAATTGACTGTAAAGTTGAGTAACGACTTAATGTTCAAATGGTTGGCACTTGGCAGCGAACCTGTTAAAGACTAACCACCGCAAATCGCTTATCCCTCGGTAGGCTTTCTTTCGCGGTGGTTTTTTGTTTGGCGGGCTAGTCTTTATTATTTATCAAATACACCCAGATTTTATCGAGCTTTGCCCGATAAAATTCCTCTGAAAATCTGTGGCATCCGCTGGTGAATTTAACTTTATTCAGCTGACATTCGAACCAAGAATGGAATACCAATATACATTCACCACTTACAGAAGTGGGAGACTTCTGTTGAATGAAGTTAAAGCTTAATAAATACTCATAACTTCAAGCTTTTGATATTTCATAATTTGCTAGCGTTTTCATAAGCAATAGCTATCTCATGAAGGAGGAAAAAATGGAGAAACTGAAAAATAGGTGGCTGATCGTTGCTTCCGCAGTTGGCATACATATTTCAATCGGATCAGTCTATGCCTGGAGCAACTTTACAAATCCCCTGATGAAAGAATTCAATTGGACAGCAAGCCAGGTACAGCTTACATTCAGTCTAGCAATTTTGTTCCTAGGGCTTTCTGCTGCTTTCCTTGGACACTTTGTTGAAAAGCATGGTCCACGTAAAGCAGGCCTTCTTTCTTCGTTATTTTTTGGAATTGGGGTTTTCTGTACAGGGTTTGCAGTAAAGTTAGGTTCATTGCCTTTACTTTACATATGCTATGGTGTCATTGGAGGAATTGGACTTGGGGTTGGTTACATTGCTCCAGTTTCTACTCTAGTCAAATGGTTTCCTGATAGAAGAGGAATGGCTACAGGAATGGCGATTATGGGATTTGGCTTTGCAGCCGCCATTAGCAGTCCAATTATGGACGTCCTCATAAAATCCGTAGGCATCGCCAATACCTTCTTTATCTTGGGGGCAGTTTATTTTGTAGTCATGACATCCTCTTCCCTATATCTTGCAAAACCGCCGGAGGGATGGGTACCTAAAGGTTTCAAGGAAAAAATGGAGTCTGGAAAAGTATCAACGGATCTTTCTCAGCTTACAGCTAATGAGGCAGTAAAAACACCCCGTTTTTATTATTTGTGGATCATGCTTTTTATCAATGTCACCTGCGGCATTGCCATTTTATCTGCTGCCAGTCCTCTTGCACAGGAAAGCATCGGCCTTTCCTCCATCGAAGCTGCAGCATTGGTAGGCGTGCTTGGGATTTTTAACGGACTTGGACGGATAGGCTGGGCAAGTGCCTCCGACTATATCGGCCGTCCAAACACATATACGATTTTCTTTATTATCCAAATCGTTTTGTTCACTCTTCTGCCATTCACAAATGTATCGATTTTGTTTCAGATTATGCTTGCGGTCATACTAACCTGCTACGGTGGAGGATTCTCCTGTATTCCTGCTTACATCGGAGATATCTTTGGAACAAAGCAGCTTGGAGCCATTCACGGCTATGTATTAACAGCATGGTCCGCAGCTGGTCTCGCTGGTCCTTTGTTTGCAGCTAAAATTAAAGATGTAACAGGAAGCTATGGAAACAGCTTGTTATTTTTTTCAGTCTTATTTGTTGTCGCTTTTATCGTATCACTTATTATCCGGAGCGATATTAAGAAACTTAAAGGAAAAAATCCTTCCCCCTCCAGGCCAAATGACCTTACAACCAACTAAATTAAGAGATATTGAGATATTTTGGAAACATGATAGAATAATGATAAGCACCAAGACAAGAGGTTATTGAATGATGAGAAATTATGAAGCAGAATTCAGCAACTTAGTCAGGTCTTTCCGCAAACTCCATATGGGCAAAGGCCCAGGATATATCAAAACAACTTTTTGTAAAAATTGGGCAATTTGTGAGATGAAAGGCAATTTGTCACCGGTTGAGAAATTTATTGCGAGTGCCGAAGATGGCAAACAGGTGGTTCGTGCTGCGAGAACAGAGATGGTCAAGGACATGTATCGCAAAAACCCTCCTGTTGAAATGGAAGAGTTACTCGGTGCAAAATTTATTGACCTTTTTGTTGATATTGACATTGAAAAGGACTTGGGAATGTCGATATTCATCTTTGACCAAGACTTAGAAAAAAACTTAATATTAAATAAAAGACCATGAGTTGGCACTTGGCAGCGAACCTGTTAAAGACTAACCACCGCAAAATCCCTCTTTCAGGTGTTTTGCGGTGGTTTTTTTTAGGATAAAAGCGTATGGGAGATATAACACCCAAAAACTGAGAATATTGGAACGCAAAGCTATTGTTGCTTATAATAAGAAAAGCGAAAGGCGCCCGTTTAGCGCCGTACAAACTGCGCCAACAGGATGTTGGTGCGTCGACAATCCTTCAATTGAGATTAAGGCGAGAGTGCCTGCTTATGACCTTGAGCCGATATGGGACTCACAGCCAGAAAAATGCAGGCTCAAAACGCGACATCCTGTCGCTTCGCTTGAACTAATACTTTCCCTGTACATCGAAGGCTTAGGAGGCAACCTCCTGTCGCTTTGCTTGCACTATATGTGTCGAAGCTGGACATAACTTTTGCTGAAAAATGAGCTCTTTACAACTGAGGTATTTTATCATTCCCTAAATAACAAGAAATTAATTAAGAAGGTGATCGGGTGAAGCCTATGGTCAGAGGTCGTCTACAGGTATTAAAATACAATGGTCAATCACTTGTCAAGATAGAGGATCAAGCCGCTGTGGAATATCCACTTACTATTTTTATTGACAATGAAGAGTTTGCTACAGTCGTCTGCTCCCCTACAAATCTGCAAGAGCTCGTTATCGGATTTCTGGCATCTGAAGGGATGATCCGAAATAGAGAAGACATCTCTTCTCTTGATATAGACGACCATCAAGGATTTGCGTATGTAGAGTTGAAGATGAAGCAAGTGATCAGCAAAGAGTTTTACTCAAAACGAATGATTGGATCCTGTTGTGGAAAAAGCCGACAATTTTACTTCTATAATGATGCAAAAACGGCCAAAACGATCATGTCGAGGCAAAAAATTTCTCCAGAACAATGCCTGGAATTAATGACTGAAATGCAGGAAAGCTCCGAAGAGTTTCAGCTTACTGGTGGTGTACACAATGCTGCTTTATGTACCGAAAAAGAGCTGCTTTTTAGTTATTCTGATATTGGACGCCACAATGCATTGGACAAGATTTTTGGCCACTGTCTTAAAGAGAAAATCTCCTTAAAAGATAAAGTGATCGTTTTCAGTGGGAGAATTTCATCCGAAGTTGTATTGAAAGTCGCAAAAATCGGGGTAGGCATACTAATATCAAAATCTGCCCCCACAACTCTTGGAATTGACTTAGCACATGATCTCGGGATTACCGCAATAGGATTTGCCAGGAAAAATCAATTAAATATTTACACGCACCCTGAACGCATTATCGGATCAGAGAGTCTCTAAAAAATAGGAACGGTTTGCAAAGATAGCTGCCAAAAATACAAAATCAGCTGAAGAAAAACAAAATCTGTTTTTCTTCAGCTGATTGATTTGAGGGGCTTTTTTGAAGACCTCGTCCTATTTATTCTTTTTTCTCCAGCTCGCCCAAAACACGGTTCACCCGTTTTTCAAGCATTTTCATTCCGCCGCCTCCAGCTTGGAAATGACGAAGTTGCCCATCTTTATCGAATACGTAATAAGCGGGAACGTATTCATTCTGGAAAGCGTCTGCCAGTTTTAATTCACTGTCGACAAAGATTGGCTGCGTGATATCATGTTCATCTGCAACTTTTTTGATTTCGTCAATATCAAGATCATTTTCCGATCTTGGCATATGAACAGCGACAACATTCAACTTATCTTTATAGGCATCACGGAATTCATTCACCTGCGGCATAGCTTCTTTGCAAAGGTGACAGCTAATGGACCAATAATGGATTAATACAGGCTTCTCCCCAATCAAATCTTCCTTAGCTACCTGTCCGTTTAGCCATTCGACTGCACCTTCAAGTTCAGGCATAGGTTCACGTAATTTCATAAAGCAATCCCTCTCTTCTTTGAAAAAATTTTCGGCATTGATATGTGAAAGACAGACACGAATAGTGCCTGTCCAGTTTTAATGTCGAGCGAAGATCGCCAAGAGGCAGAACTCTTTCACTTCTCTATATGAATCAAATTCGTCTTGGCGTATTTGCGCCCAGATTTTATCGAGCTTCGCTCGATGAATTTCCTTAGAAAATCTGTCGCATCCGCCGGAGGCTTTAACTTTATCAGCCGGAATCTGAACCCCAGTGAATGAAATAGCAATACGCATTCATCTCACCACTTACCGAAGTGAAAGACTTCTGCTAAATAAAGTTAAACGTTTAGTGTTGCTTGTCCAGGTCTCCAGTTTGCAGGGCAGAGTCCGCCTGTTTGCAAAGCTTGAAGTACACGAAGAGTTTCATCAACGTCACGTCCAATGTTGTTGTGGTTAACAACAGAGTACATTAATTCACCTTCTGGGTTGATGATGTACAATCCGCGAAGTGCAATACCTTCTTCTTCGATAAGTACTCCGTAATCACGAGCAACAACATGGTTAGTGTCTGCCGCAAGCGGGTATTTCAAGTCGCCAAGACCGTTGTCTTTACGGTCAGTGTTGATCCAAGCCAAGTGAGTATGGATTGTATCAGTTGACACCCCGATTACTTCTGCATCCAAGTCTTCAAATTCGTCATAACGATCGGAAAGTGCCGTAATCTCAGTTGGACAAACAAATGTGAAGTCCATTGGATAGAAGAAAAGAACTGTCCATTTGTCGTTTTTCATGTTTTCTTCAAGGCTTACTTTTCCAAATTCTTTGTTTGGTAATACTGCTTCCATTTCAAAGCGTGGTGCTTGTTTTCCTACCATACGTTCTGCCACAGTAAAATCCCTCCGTAAATAAATTAATATTTAAATGAGAAAATCATATATATTTTCTCATTGAACAACCTTTTCCCAATAATAATTATAGAATAAGCTTATAGGCAAGTCAATATTGATTATAATAAATTTAATTAAAAAATCATTACTAGTTAATACATCTAGTTTTTTGCACCTTCTTATGTATGCCACAAAAAAACGGATTATATTCCGCTTACATCCAGTCTACCATTACTTATATCGACAACAAAATAAAATGCATTGTAGAAATGTACTAGAATTAGTTTTCATGTAAAAACCGCCATACTGAAGATGGCGGCAATTCAGTCAATATCCTTATGATCCTCATTGAATTCACGAACTACTTCCAGGAATGCTTGAACTTGCCTTAATTCAAAAGCAGAGTCATAACCAAGCAGCCAATTATCTCGTTTGATGGGCATCCCCTTTTCATCCATAAGCGGAATTTTATACATCCCCTTGTCTGCCCCATTCAGTGTGATTGCTGGAAGGATGGCATAACCAATACCATTGTATGCCATCTGTTTGCACGTCTCAATTTGGTCTACCACGATAGTTCTCTTTGGAGCTGTTTGAAATTGGCGGTACCACCAATCCTGAATCTCCTGATAATAATTTGAATCACTTTTAAATTGGATAAACGGACGATCAGTCTGTAATACTTCTTCGATATTCCTGATTTCCTTGTCCACAAGGTAAAGGCTGTCCTCAAACAAATGATATTTAGAACTTTTCCAGTCTGCTGCACCCCTGATAATGCCAATATGTACATCTCCACCGTATAACGCCTTTAAAATTTCACTGCTCCACCCAGTTATAAGTGAAATTTTCGCATTGGGATACAAATTCACAAATTTCTTCAAAACTTTGGGCAGCCAATTTTGACCGACAATCGAAGCGCAGGCTATTTTTAACGTGCCATGGATATGCGTTTCAAGGGACTGAATTTCTTCCAATACCCTTTCTTCCTTCTCCAACATCTCTTTTGCAAATTTAACAACAATCTCTCCAGACTGAGTAAGGATCAGGCCTTTTTGTGATCGGATAAATAATTTTGTTCCCCATTGCTTTTCTATATTTTGAAGCCGCTGGGACAATGCCGGCTGAGAAACAAAAAGTTTTTCCGCAGCCTTACGCATATTCATTTCTTCTGCAAGCACGGTTAGGAAACGCAAATCTGTGTTGGACATAAAAAAACCTCTTAATTTAAAATATTTCACCGATGTTTCGCTAGGTGTATCATTTTTATCAGCCTACAGTTAAGATGATTAATCAAGGCCTAAGCAACAGCTTTATTTTTTTTCGGCAGGAGAAGAATCAAAAAGAAACTAATAATACCAAACACAAGTACAGCTAGATAGACGGAATGTAATGAATGTGATAGTCCATCCTGCAATAGGATTTTGACTGATTCACTTAATCCGGCCCTTTGTTCCTCGGTGAGCAGCATGTTCGTTGAATCCAGCGTAAGGCTTTGACCAGCCTTGCCTCCATGCTCCGCAAAATAACGGAGAATCTGGCCATTGAGTATTCCTCCAAGCAACGCCGCACCTACAGTATTGCCCAAGTTTCTCATAAACATATTGGTTGCAGTTGTGATTCCACGTTGTTTCCAATCAACCGCCCCTTGAATAAGTACAATAAATGCAGTACTTGTAAGCCCCATCCCAACTCCTACACAAAACGAAGAAAAAGCAGCTCCGACTGGGCCGGCTGAAGGTACAATCGTCACGAACAGCCCACCACCTACAACAAGAAAAACACCGCCGATAAAAGAAGTGGACCGATAACCGATTTTGATAATTAATTTACCAGCAGCCGTTGATGCCAATGGCCAGCCAACGGACATTGCTGTCAAAGCAAAACCTGCAATTGTAGCACTTTTCTCCATCACGCCTTGTACATATGCAGGCAAAAAGCTAGAAATTCCTATCAGCATCAATCCTGTTGTAAAGGAAACGAGATTGGCAATCAAAATGGGGCGCAACTTCCAAATCTCAAGTGGAACCATAGGTTCGGTTGCTCTTTTTTCTTGTAGGATAAATAAGAAGAACGCTGCTGCAGCAATAATTACAAGGATTATGAGCTGAGGGGATGACCAAGAAAATCGGACGCCCCCTTCCACTAAGATAAACATGAGGGATGAAATAGCCACCGTCAGAAGACCCGCACCAGCATAGTCAATTTTCGGCTTCTTTTTCTCAATAGTCTCATGCAAAAAGAGCCAAACCCCAATGATAGATAGGAGACCTAGCGGAATGCTTACCCAAAAGACCCATCTCCAGCTTACATATTCTACAAGAAGCCCGCCTACTGCCGGCCCCATAATTGCAGAAATACCCCAAACGCTTGATAAATATCCTTGAACATGGGCACGTTCCTCTGCTGTATAAATATCTCCCACAATCGTCGTTGCAATCGGCATCACAGCCCCGGCTCCGACACCTTGGATAAGCCTGAAGATAATAAGTTGTTCCATCGAGTCTGCCAATCCGCATAAAAATGAACCAATTAGAAAAATACCGACTCCGATTGTTAAAATGGGCTTTCTTCCATATAAATCCGATAATTTTCCATAAATTAGCACCGTAATGGTGTTCATTAATAAATATGCAGAGAAAACCCAGCTATAATGGGCGAATCCCCCAAGCTCTCCAATGATGGCTGGCATGGCAGTGGCAACTATCGTTGCTTCAACAGCCCCGATGAACATGGCCAGCATAACAGCAGCCAAGACAAACGGACGCTTCGTACGGTGTGGAATGTTCTGAGCCATCTCCCCCATTTTTTCCATCTCCTTCCTACCTTTGGCCATCCCTTACTTGTTCTTGCATAGAAAGTAATAAAATAATAGAGCAGATGCGTGGCAGGCCGCCATAATAATGCCCATTGGCAACACGTTTCCCAGTCCGGCAAGCGGGGCTGCAGCAGCTCCGAACACATGCGGCATAAGTCCATGTAAAGCTGCAGCACTGCCAGCTGTTTTCTCTTTATCACTCATGGCTAGGGAAAAGGATGTTGTGCCGACAATTCCGACCGTCGAAACTGAAAAGAAAAGCGGAATCATTACAAAAATCAGGCCGGCATTTAACCACAGCATCAGGAAAAGAATCACACTGCTGGTAAAAGCCAGATATAACCCGCCCACTAACAGCTTTTTATCACTTACCTTCCCTGCCAGCCGACCAGTTATTTGTGCAGCCGCAATGATTCCGGCACCGTTCATTGCGAACAAGAGGCTGAAAGCCTGCGGAGACAGATGAAAGTGTTCCTGCAATAAAAACGGAGAGCCAGCTATGTAAACGAACATTGCAGCCATGACAAACCCTTGCGACAGACAATAGCCCATAAATACTTTATCTTTTAAAAGGAAAGAAAAAGTATTAAGCATATTACCAATACCGCCTTCAGATCGTTTCGCTGCCGGGAGTGTTTCAGGGAGTCCCCAAATGACAAAAACCACCATAATGATTCCAATAAAAGTAAGAACTCCAAATATTCCTTGCCACGGCATGATGGAAAGCAACTGTCCTCCCGCTACGGGAGCTGCAATAGGCGCAGCACCATTAACGAGCATTAATAAGGCGAAAAATTTTGTAAGTTCAACCCCGGAATACAGATCTCGTGCCACCGCTCTAGCAATAACAATCCCTGCAGCAGCGGAGGCTCCTTGGACAAATCTCATGGCAACCAATCCCCAAATATTCGGCATAGCCATGCAAAGCAAAGAGGATATCGCAAAAATAACTAAGCCTGCCATTAAAGGCCCTTTTCTTCCTCTAGAATCGCTCATCGGCCCGACAACCAGCTGTCCCACAGCCATTCCTATCAAAAAGGATGTTAGAGTAAATTGAGCAGAAGATGCCTGTGTATTAAATCCGGCAGCGAGGTCTGGGAGACCCGGCAGATACATGTCGACTGAAAGCGGGCCAAAAGCAGTCAAAGAACCGAGGATCACAGCGGCCCATAGCCGATTCATTTTGGGATGTGAATCAACAGAATAATTATGTAGAACAGATTCCTTCATGTTTCCCCTCCTTACCCGTAGGAACATTGTAGAAAGCCATAGAAAAAAAATTGGGCTCCCAGTAAAAGGGAGCCTCCTTTTCAAACATTTTTACATTAAAGTTGCAACTTCAGCTCTTTTAAAAGGGCTCTTCTTGTAACAATGCCTTCAAAGTATCCCTCTTCGTCAAGAACACATAAAAAAGGATGGTCGATCAACAAACCTACTGCTTTTTTAAAATGATCATGGAGTTTAACGATTGGAATATTCACTGCCATGACATCCTCAACCTTTTTATCACTAAGCTTTTCGAATTCAATCCTTTCCAATCCAAGAATTGATTCTGTAATAATTGCAGAACTGATCAAACCGTGTAATTTAAAACGGGCATCAAGCACCGGAATAGCAGAATAGCCACTCTTCGTCAAAACAAGCAAAGCATGCTCTAAATTATTTCCTATTTGAACATGGGCCACTTTTTCAGATGGAATCATGTAGTCACTAATCTTTGGCTCTGTAAACGCCTGACTTTTCAAGGAAATCATCTTAAACTCCCTCATCTCTTTGCAAAATCATTCTAATATCATTTTACCATAAATTTAGAAAAGGGAAACAAATCTGTTAGATGAAAATTACTCCATAGCTTCAAACAAAGTGTTTAAAAGGTGAAAAGGCTTCCGCTCCTTAGATCAAGCGGAAGGCTAAATTGCTTTAACGATATGATTTTTCTTCTTGAACAATATCAAAAATCTCTATTGCTGCAGCGTCAATGTCATCAAATTGATATGTCCGCTTATTATTATCCTTATCATATTCTTCCACTTCGAATGTACCTGTGCCTGAAAAATATTTCACCTGGCAGATGACTTTTTCATTTACTTCAAATTGTCTTTGCGGAACGTCTTCTTGTCCCACCATATTTTGCATTGTTTGTAGTCTTTGAATAATACCTAATAATTGTGACATGTTTTAACCCCTTTCTTTGGGAAGACAAACTTATTATAAAAGAAGCCCCTCTGACAATGCAAATCGTTTTTTTCATTTATGAAAGGCCAGATTTGTGCAAAAAATTAGACAGGGGTCAACCTGCCTTCGATTCATCCCCAGGGAAGACAGCATTTAAAGCACCCCGAGTTTTTTTATGCACAATATGCCATCACTGATCTTCCTTTATATTCAACAATGACTCATTCAATTTCTTCAGCGATCTAATAATTGTTTTTTTCCGGTTATATCCCCTAACACTGACAGAAATACCGTTCATACTTGTATGCACTTCTCCCCATGAACCATAGGGCTTGAAACCGTAAATATAAATTTTGATGACACCTGATTTTGAAGGCAGGAAAACAGCTTCATAATCTTTGTTTTTCCTCATTTCTGCATCTCCTTCCCTGCAAGATTCCTATATGTCAATTCATTCTTATCGATTTTCCTTTTACTGACACAGTTAATATACACCTGGGATGCTTTGTTTTCAAGTGAAAATTCAATTGTTTTTTTCTTTGAGCAGAGCGTGTCTTTTCTTTGCTATGCCATGATGATATAATTATATGTAAATTTCAATCAATTAAGGAAAGGAGAGCCTTTTTGTGGATCCGGATATCAGAAAAACAACTTCATTAAAACCGACAATTGAGAACTTATCACAGGCAATATTCACTGTGAATCGACACGCTAAAACAGCCATAAACCCGAAATTCCTTTACAGTCTGAAGAAACAAGCACTAGAAAAGATGATCAAGGAAGAAAAAGCCGCTAAAACCGGACTGCATTTCTCAAGAAACCCGAGATTTAGCCAACAACAGTCAGATGTGTTAGTAAAATGTGGAAATTATACATTCCATATTCCGCCTACAAAGGCAGATTTTGAAGAATTACCCCATTTAGGCCATCTTGATCAACATTCCCGCAATCCAAAAACTCGCATGTCGCTAGGAAAAGCGAAACAACTCCTTCAAGAATATACCGGTCTCAAAGAACCCAGTCAAGAACATCATAAAAGAAAGCAGCAAAAGCCCGAATTCAAAAAATTGGGAGACAGCTTTTTTTAATGTTTTTATTAAATGGAAAGAGGCTTAGTACAAAATTAACCGTTTGAAATCAAATTTCTACATTTAATTTCAAACGGTTAATTCATTTATTTTTTTATCATTTGAGTTAGTTCAGCAAAGTCCTCACCAATGCGTCTATTGGAATAACTAAATAAGTAGCTTACGTTAACCCCAATATTTAATTAGCGCTTGTGTACCACTGTTTTCCTCACCCTTTTCCGCTAAGGATTGGTACATCTTCTCTGCAAGGGTAAGTCCAGGCAAGTCTAACTCCATTTTCTTCGCTTCCTCAAGTGCGATTCCCATATCTTTTATAAAATGCTTGATGAAAAACCCGGGCGAATAGTCTTCCTTCAATACCCTTGGAAGGAGATTTGACATCGACCAGCTTCCCGCAGCCCCCGTACTGATAGATGCTAGCATTTTCTCAGGATCTAGCCCAGCTTTGCGTGCATAGACAAGCGCTTCAGTCACACCAATCATATTGGATGCTATCGCAATTTGATTGCACATTTTTGTATGTTGGCCGCCTCCTGCTTCTCCCTGGAAAATAATATTATTGCCAAGAACCGAAAAGACGGGGAGGATTTCATTGAAAACCTTTTCGTTCCCGCCAACCATGATGGACAGTGTTCCATTTTTCGCACCGATGTCTCCTCCTGAAACTGGTGCATCCAAAGCATCCATTTCAAGCTTCTTCGCTTCCTCAAATATTTGTTTAGCCAAGGTCGGAGTAGATGTCGTCATATCAATGACAACTTTACCTTTAGCTCCCCCTTCAAAAATTCCATCCTTACCAAAATACACATGTTCTACATCGTATGGATATCCCACCATTGTAATAATGATATCTGCTTCCTCAGCAATTTCTTTAGGAGATGGCTTCCAGCTTGCTCCTTCAGAGAGTAAATCTTCTGCCTTTTCTTTTGTACGTGTATAAATGAAGACCGGATAACCATTCCCCATCAAATTACGAACCATTGAATTTCCCATAACTCCGATTCCAATAAAACCGATTTTTTGCATTGTTAAAAACCAGCCTCCCCGTCAAATTGACCTTAATTTTCCTCCATCTACGATAAAAGTGCTGCCTGTCATATATGTATTTCCTTCTGAAGCAAGAAAAACGACAATCTTTGCGAACTCTTCGGGCTTTCCTTCTCTTCCGAGTGGAATGCTCTTTTCTGATTGTTCTTTAATCTCTTGAATGGATACACCCTTCACTTCTGCACGTACCCCATCAAGATGGTTCAGTCTTTCAGTTGCAATTCTTCCTGGCCCTACTGTATTTACAAGAATACCGTATTTAGCAAACTCATCTGCAATCGTTTTTGACAGTCCTACTAACCCGAGCCTTAGTGTGTTAGACAAAATCAATCCCGGAATGGGCTCCCTGACCGAGGAAGAAGCGATATTGATAATGCGTCCCCCCTTTTCTTTTAGGTACGGGAGCGCTTCTCTGATTAATCTGATATATGATAACAGATTTAACTCAAACGAACGGAGCCAATCTTCATCCTTTAATTCTTCGAAACTTCCGGCTGGCGGCCCACCTGCATTGTTGACTAGTATGTCAATGCCCCCAAATACTTCAGCCATATGCTCTACCGTACGGGTAATATCTTCTGGAATTGTGATATCGCAGCGGATAAACTCAACTTTTCCACCTTCTAGGCTGTTTAGTTCCTCAGCCACTTTTTTCAGCTGGTCTTCATTCCGGCTCGCAATCATCACATCTGTCCCTTCCCGAACAAACTGTTCAGCGATGGCTTTGCCCAATCCTTGGCTGGAAGCCATAACAAGGGCCTTTTTATTTTTCAAACCCAAATCCATTTTCTCATCTCCTTTAGCTTGCTTCCTATCCCAAGTATAGCATAAGAACGGGGTTCAACAGGAGGAACTGTTCCTGCCTGAGAAGTGTCTTGTCCCCCATTTCCGTAGTGAAAAAAGTCCATTAGAACAAAAGCGAAAACCCCTGCTCATCGACGACTTCAACAGATGAAGTGCGAGAGTGCCTGCTTATTGGCTTATGACCTCGTGCTGATGCAGCCAGACAACACGGCGCCGAAGACTGACGCCCTTTCGCCTCGCTGACACTTATACTTCCTGTATGGCACAGCTGGACAAAGAGACTCTTCACTTGAATGAAATTTCCTATAACAAGTGATGCTCTACATTCAAAAAAAAGGAAGACATGCGTCTTCCAACAAAAAAGGGGGAAAAATGAGATTGACATGACTAGAAATTTCAATCAGCCATGATTAGTATTCTATTCCCAAAAACTTGTTCAATTAACCACTTTTTTCTCAATTTTTTTAAAAAAATCCACTGTGTAATGCCGGTAACATTCACAGCTATTTCCAAATCACAAATACTTATAAGGACTGAGAATCACGGGATTCATACTCATTTTCCATTTTTTCAATTGGAGAAACCGTTTTTATATTAATTGCACTTTTATTGAAAATAGTGCAAACTAGATAAAAAAATAAAGGGGAGAAGGCAATGAAAATTGCAAAAATCGGTGACCTCATTGAATTCAAAGATGGCCTAAGGGGAATAGTTGAAAAGATAAATGAAAACTCCGTTATTGTAGACCTGACCTTTATGGATAACTACCGTGACCTTGAATTAGAAGAAAAAACAGTCATTAACCATAAAAACTATAAGATCATAAATGAATCAGCCAAGCACTGAACATTCAGATTGAAATATATCAGCAAAACCATAAGGTGTCTTGTGATCGGAGGGAGACTCCGAACAACGCCTTGCCTTTCCTCAACAAGGATTAAACAATGTTTGAGGTAATCCTCTAGTGCCACAGGAAATTAGTTAATGACAATGAGGGACATGGCCCTGTAGCCCAAGATCCGCTCATTGGAGAGCAAAGCTAATCAAACGTTGCTGAAGGCAAAATACGCCTTCAGCAACGTTTGATTTATGATCATAAGCTTGAACTCTCACATTCTAACAAGTTAACGTCAAAGGCCGCAACTTACTGTCACTTTAGATACATTTGAGCATCTTATACGTTAATACTAACGCATCATTTAGTAGATGAGTTATACACGCCTTACGCATTTTTCATTTCCATTCCAAGGGCAAGCGGACATGCTTGCTTTTTTATATTGTCTTTGAAATACCACAGCTTTGTCAGAATATAAATGGCAGATTGTTCTTTTTTCCGTTAGAATGAATTCATATCTCAATATGATGGTGATTGAAATAAGAAAGGAATCAAGCCACTTGTATGTTTAATAAAAGGATTGACTTTAAATTAATTGGGGGCATATTTTTTGCTTTTCTGCTCATTTACGTAACATTCGATAGAAAGGATGTATTCTGGTATCTATATACAGCAACACTCTTGTTCTTAATTAGTTATACGATTGTAAACGAAAGTCTTGATGACAAAGTTCCGGCAAAAGAATATATTAAGCATGGACTTTGGTCAGGTGTTGCCCTCTATATATGCTTTTTTGCAGGGGACTGGGTGCTATCTTTTCTCCCCGGCTCATTGGAACAACAAGTTGCTTCTTTATACAAATATTTTTCTTTTGAATTCATTTGGCATTATCTTGTTCTTCTTTTCATTATCATTCCTGGAGAAGAAATTTTTTGGAGAGGTTTTGTCCTTAAAAGAATGTCAAGACTGTTTAACCCAGCAGGAGCTGTCATAATTGCTGCTTTACTCAATGGAGCTGGCTATATTCTTTCGGGATATCCCATACTCATCCTGGCAGCTTTTGTAAGTGGACTCGTTTGGGGAACCCTATATATTTGGAAACGGAGTATCCCGCTTGTTATTTTTTCACATCTGACATTTGATTTATTATTACTGATAGTCTTACCTTTATATTAAAATGATAAAACAGAAATTGGGGGTTACATAAGAATGAAAAAAATGAAGTTTTTATTCATCTCCCTTTTGGCCGCGGCCCTGCTCGCATCCTGTGGCACATCTAAAACAGAAAAAGACACCGGGGATGACAAAGAAAAAACAGAAACTCCAGTAGCTGAAAGAAGCAGCAAACAAAAAAAAGAGGAACAGAAAACTGAAGCAGTGGATCAGACAGAAAATGAATCAGGTGAAGATGCGAAAGATGAGCCGGAAAAAGTCCGCCTGCTGGAAAAAAATCTCACCTTTCAAGTAGACGGGAGTCCAAAAATAGAAACAGCTTTTTTCAAGAAAAGTGACAATCAGGACTATAGCCTTTATGTGTTAGCTGATTATGAGCTCACCGGCGAAGAACCACAGAAGGACATACTCTATCTAAAAGAAGAAGATACTTTATTTATGCGGATTGAGCTTCTTCCAGCTAATGCAAATCTAAATGACGAGATTGAAACGATTAAAACACAGCTAAAGTCTGTGAGTTCCGATATAAAAGAGGCAAAGCCGCAAGGACATAAATGGTTGAAAAATGCAACAGGCCTTACAGCCGAAGATGGGAATGAAAGAGTCAGTACCTACCTAATCCCGCAAAAGGACTGGCTCTTGAAATTGACCCTTTTCACACCTGCCAACGAAGATGCAGAGGATCCTTTCCTGAAAATGGCTGAAACAATTGAAGATTGAACACTTAAGCACTTTGTGGCACAGGCCGGGCTAGGGAAATGCTTTCAGTGTAGTAGCTTCGCTAACCTAAACCTTGAATTAAGGTATGAAGCTCGTGCTTCTACACCAGATTTATGACACCATCATTATAAATTATAGCCCGGCGAGCATGCCTCACCGGGCTTTAGTCGGTTTAATCAGCAGTAACAATAAAAAACCGATACTAATATAGCCAAATAGTGGATATAAAAGCTCTAGTAAAGTCCCATAATTCACCAGACTAATCACATAAATAGCTACTAAAAGACAAGTATAGATCCAAATGCTCCGAAAAGGCACATAACCTCGTATCTGCCTTTCCAACCCGTACAGATTCCCGATGACTGATGTGAAAATCTCTCCATATATGATAAGAAGATATAAGAAATAGAATGTGTCTGCCATACCCTTTACAATCATTGCCATCGGAATGTTATATTGTACAGGGTCTGCCAGGGTTCCAAGTGATATATGGCTAGATAATAGGATAGCAGTAAGGAGAAGACCCCCTATCACCCCTCCTTTTTTAATAACGGAACGATCCTTTATTTCAGCAGCCATCGGGACCAAAACAGCTTGAGCCAAAGCCAGGTTGAAGGCTGCATACGAAAAAGCAGAGAGAACTGCTTTCCCACCTAATCTCCAATTTAAAACTTCATTAGTTGAAAAAACTCGACTGCCTGTTTTCAGCACAATAAACATAACAAAAAAATTGAAAATAACCATCATAGGCACAACAAATGTATTGACCGCAAACAATCCCTTCATCCCTGCCGCCATAACGATCAGTGTGAGAACAATGGTGATAGCCACCCCTGTTCGCGCCGGCAATCCTAACTGTTCAGTAAATAAGGCCTCTGCACCTGACATCATAACAGCACATACTCCCGTTAGCATGATCATTAAAAATATATTCATGACTGTTGCAAGATGAGGCCCAAATAAATACTCATTCAATTGTTCAAAAGATTTCGCCTTAATATCTATCGCCACCAGCATGATTTTTGATCCCAACACGATAAACAGGACACCCGCCAGAATGATTGCCACAGTACCGTAAAAACCGAACCGAGTAAAAAACTCGACGATCTCCCGTCCAGTTGCAAATCCTGCGCCTACAATTGTTCCCACATAAACTGAAGCGACCTGGAAAGCCTCTGACCATTTTTTCAACAGGCTCCCCCCTTTCCCCTACCTTATCCATATGAGACAGGCCTCCAAAAAATAATTTTTTTGATCAAAAGGGTTGAAAGTCAAAAAAGGTCAGTGTATAATGAGTTCACAAGGTCAAAGTTGGTCAAACAACAGACCTGTTTTTCACAACTAATTGGTCAAAATTGGTCAAATCTGAAAATGGAGGTTAGATGCATATGCTATGCAGCAAATGTAATCAAAGAAATGCTAACATTCATCTCCACGTCAATATCAATGGACAAAAACAAACTTTGGCATTATGCTCCACCTGCTATACCAGTGAAAAGCAAACTCTAGGCGCTTTGGGAGGATCCCCTCTTGGAGGATTTGATCAATTCTTCAAAGGTTTCCCAGGGGCAGAAGAAAATACATTTCAACCAAATATAAATGGGAATGTTCAGGAAAAATCCGCTGGTGGGCAAGGCGGGGGATTCTTAGATCAGTTCGGCCGCAACTTAAACAATGCTGCCAAAGCAGGATTGATCGATCCTGTCATTGGACGCGATGAGGAAATCAGCCGCGTAATTGAGATCTTGAATCGCAGAAATAAAAACAATCCTGTCTTGATTGGTGAGCCAGGGGTTGGTAAAACTGCTATCGCAGAAGGGCTTGCCTTAAAAATAATCAAGGGCAATGTACCTTCCAAATTAAAAAATAAAGAAGTTTATTTGCTTGATGTCGCTTCCCTTGTTGCTAACACCGGTATCAGAGGACAATTTGAAGAGCGCATGAAGCAACTGATTGCTGAGCTACAAAGTCGTAAAAACATCTTGCTTTTCATCGATGAGATTCATTTGCTTGTCGGTGCGGGATCGGCTGAAGGCTCTATGGATGCCGGTAACATTTTGAAACCGTCGTTGGCAAGAGGAGAATTGCAGGTCATCGGTGCCACTACTTTAAAAGAGTACCGTCAAATTGAAAAAGATGCAGCATTGGAAAGACGGTTCCAGCCAGTGCAAGTTGGAGAGCCGAGTAAGGAAAAAGCCTTGGAGATTTTAAACGGTTTAAAAGACAAATACGAAAAATTCCACGAAATAACATACACGGATGATGCCATCAAGGCATGTGTTGAATTATCAAGCCGCTACATCCAAGATCGCTTCCTGCCAGACAAAGCCATTGACTTAATGGATGAAGCCGGTTCAAAGCTGAATTTGATGATCAAAGAACCAAATAAAGAAGAAGCGCAAAAACGTTATGTCGAATTGGAAAAAGAAAAACAAGCTGTCTTAGCCCGAGAAGACTATGAAACTGCAGCTAAACTCCGGGATGAAGAAGCACAGTTAGAGAAAATTCTAAATGACGACTCATCAACCCCACGTATGATAGTAGATGTTAACCACATCGAGGACATCATCGCTGCCAAAACAGGAATTCCAGTCGGCAAATTGGAATCAGATGAGCAAAAGAAAATGCAAAATCTTGTTAATAATCTTTCTTCAAAAGTCATCGGTCAAGAAGAAGCCGTTCAAAAAGTAGCAAAAGCCATCCGCCGCAGCCGAGCTGGTTTAAAAGCAAAAAATCGTCCGATCGGATCATTCCTTTTCGTAGGACCGACAGGTGTAGGTAAAACAGAACTGACAAAGGTTTTGGCTGAAGAGCTCTTTGGAACAAAAGATGCGTACATTCGGCTGGATATGAGTGAATATATGGAGAAACACAGCGTGTCAAAATTAATTGGGTCTCCTCCAGGATATGTAGGACATGAGGAAGCGGGTCAACTGACTGAAAGAGTACGCCGCAATCCCTACAGCATCATCTTGCTTGACGAAATTGAAAAAGCGCACCCTGATGTACAGCACATGTTCCTGCAAATTTTGGAAGACGGCCGTCTAACTGATAGCCAAGGCAGAACTGTAAGCTTTAAAGATACGGTTATCATCATGACAAGCAACGCCGGAACAGGTGTAAAAGAAATACAGGTCGGATTTGATAAAAGTGATGCATTAAAAGAAACTAGCATTCTCGATTCACTCGGATCATTCTTTAAACCGGAATTCCTCAACCGTTTCGATGGAATCGTAGAGTTCCGCAAGTTGGAGAAAGAACATTTGTTAAAGATTGTTAGCCTGCTCCTTCAGGAATTGTCTGATAATCTGGCTGAACAAGATTTGTCGATTGAAGTGACCGAAGAAGTAAAAGAAAAATTGACAAGCCTTGGATATCATCCTCAGTTTGGCGCCCGCCCGTTGCGCCGTGCGATTCAAGAACAGCTTGAAGACCAAATCGCAGATTTCATCTTGGATAATGAAAATGCCAAACAGCTTCAGGCAGTAATAGAAAATGATAAAATTGTTGTAAAAGAAAAAGAGATTGCCTAATTAAATGGCAGTCTCTTTTTCATAGCTGATAGCATTCATCACTTGTGATTACATTATGTTATGCGACAACGCCTGGCCCTTCAAGATCTGTCTTATGCTTGTCAGAGTATAATCAATGAACTGGCGTTTTCGCTTTTGTTCTCTATTCTTATGATGTTTGTACACGTCTGGCAGGATACGGTTTCGAGAATATCACAAACGATTGTTTACGGCTTTGGTTTGATGTCTTAGCAGAGGATGTCGATTGATAGATATGATAATAATCATTTAAAAGTTGGTCAAGTTCATGGCTGCAAGTAATCGTTTCATCCGCACCTAATCCGTATTTTTCACCTAGAACGAACATTTCTTCCCGCTTTTGCTGAATCTTTGCTAAAAAAGAGCTTTGATTCTTACTGCTGTAACACATGTATTGCTTACCTCCGCCATCAATTCTTTTCAACTTTTCTATTGTCTCAAAATTATCCAACAATGTAAACAAATATCCAGCAATTGACACCATTCGGACAAAAAAAACTTATTTTATGCCATTCTTCATAGAACACCTTCCAATTTTAACAATAGCTCCTTTTTATCGACTTGATTTCCCGCATAACCCGTTAATTTGTTATTTTTTCCAATTACACGATGGCAAGGGATCAAGATAGGCAAACGATTGGCCCGGTTAGCTTGTCCTACTGCTCTCACAGCTTTTTTATTTTGTATGGAAGCCGCGATATCGGCGTATGTTCTCGTTTCTCCATAAGGAATGTCCAATAGAGCATTCCACACAGCCTTCTGAAAATCCGTTCCCTCAATCAACAGAGGGACTGTAAATTCTCTCCTTCCATGTTTGAAATAATCCATTAATTGATCAACTGCCTCTTTTAGGATAGGATGCCTTTTGCCCTCCATCATTTGTTCTCTGATTGTTTGAGGAACATCCTCTCTATAAAAAAAAATGCCTGTCATTCCAAAATCTTCAGCAGTTAGAAACAGATTACCTATTGAACTGTCTATTTCAGTATAATAAAATCGTTTTGTACAAGAATCCTGTCCCATTATATTAGTCTCCTTATTATTTCCTATCATTATTTTCTGTCATTTGTAAAATAAACGTAATGTTTATCCGTTCATATAGAGGGAAAAAAGCATTGTGACCAACTTCGTTTGTAGGTGATATTTGATGAGACAAAGAGATTTTTATTTTGATAATGCTAAAATCCTGTTGATTTTCCTAGTCGTATTCGGGCACTTCCTTCAATCCTATATTGAAACAAGTACGTTCATTTCCTTTGTGTATAAGTTCATATACACCTTTCATATGCCTGCCTTTATTCTGATTTCAGGTTTCTTCGCTAAAGGCATATATGAAAAAGGCTATATTGCCAAAATCACCAAAAAACTGATTCTGCCCTATATTTTATTCCAAATTACCTATGCCGTATTTTACTATTTTCTACACAGCAAAGATACTTTTAAACTTGAATTTTTCGAACCGCATTGGTCCCTGTGGTTTTTGATTAGTCTCTTTTGCTGGAATATCATGCTGTTGGTGTTTAGTCATATGAAACCTAAGTTTGCTTTGAGCATCGTTCTATT
The DNA here is from genome assembly GCF_014836955.1 of Bacillus norwichensis. Classification (GTDB taxonomy): domain Bacteria; phylum Bacillota; class Bacilli; order Bacillales; family Bacillaceae_C; genus Siminovitchia; species Siminovitchia norwichensis. Next base: position 64,171 of record NZ_JACSPV010000017.1, on the reverse strand, counting down.
AGCTGGTCTTATAGCAGGTTATTTCGACTGGATTTCAACGTACTTCAGCTTGTCGAGGACCATTGTCCTCTTTCCATTTTTCTTAGCAGGCTATCTTTTAGGCAAAAAAGATTTCAAGACACTTGTTCAACCAAAAGTAAAATTAGCGGCGCTCCTTATTATACTTATCGTAGCTATCGGAATCCTAAGTTTTCCTGACTTAAATGAAAAGTGGTTCTTTGGTTCAAAAGCATACAGTGAATTTAAAGGCGAAGAGGCTTTGGGAATGTTTCAACGAGCAGGAATATACATGGTTCAGTTTGTAATGACTGCCTGTTTCTTTGCATTTGTTCCACGTCGTCAATTCTTTTTTACAAACTGGGGAAGAAATACATTGTACGTCTACTTGCTGCACGGATTCATTGTACGTACATTTAGGGGAAGTGATCTAGAGGATTACGTCGATCAAGTGCAAGCTATACCTTTATTATTGGTCATCAGTCTTCTATTGACTGCCCTCCTTTCCAGTAAGTTTGTAACGAGTCTGACCCAACCCATTATAGAATTGAAGTGGTCGAAGCTAAAACAGGTTGCACATCGGCTGCGAAATGAATACAGTTCAACCGGATAGGAGCGCTTAGCCCGCTCTTTTTTTAGTTTACCGTATCTTTCTCCCATATTCGCCATATTTCGAAAAGTTCCTGCTTCTTTTATATCGAATTGTGGTTTTCTTTTTTCTCCGCTAAAATAGATGAAGTAATGATAGGAAAAGCTTGAAGCTAGAGATGTAACAAAATGATTCAAATAAGAAAATCGCAAGGCGTCCCTTTAGCGACGTACAAACATTCAGCCGGGGTTCAAAGCCTCCGGTAGATGCCACAGAATTTCAGAGAAAATTTATCGAGCAAAGGCGCATTTGATTTTTATATTTTCTTTAACGGATGAAAAAAGGAGCTGCCCAACAAAATGAAAGTCATCGCAAGTACGCTTAATGCAAAGTTTATCCATACCAATTTAGCTATACGCTATTTAAAAGCGTATGCCGCCCCAGAGCATGATATTGAAATAGCAGAGTACACAATCAATGACCCTGCCTTGAATATCGTAACGGACCTATTTTCCAAAAAACCGGATGTTGTCGGTTTCAGTTGCTACATATGGAATATTGAGCAAACGGTCAAAGTGATCAAGATTATGCGTAAAATTATGCCCAGTGTCAAAATTGTGCTGGGTGGGCCGGAGGTTTCCTATGATGTTGTACATTGGCTGCAACGTTTAATCGAGATCGACTTTATCGTCATCGGGGAAGGTGAAGAAACATTCAAAATCCTACTTGATGCCCTTAAAAACGGGACAGATACCGGTGATATCAACGGTATTGGTTATATGAAGGATGGAAAACCAGTCATTAATCCTATAAGGGACAAAGTTGACCTTCGGGAACTACCTTCCCCTTTCCGTTTTCAGGAAGACAGAGAAAACCTATCCAAGCGCGTCACCTATATAGAAACAAGTAGAGGGTGTCCTTTTAACTGCCAATTCTGCCTTTCCTCCATTGAAGTGGGCGTAAGGTATTTCAATAGGGACAAAATAAAAGACGATATTCGATATTTGATGGCTAACGGCGCAAAAACAATAAAATTTGTAGACCGTACATTCAATATAAGCAGAAGCTATGCTATGGAGATGTTTCAATTCCTTATTGATGAACATGTGCCAGGCACTGTATTCCAATTCGAAATTACAGGTGACATCATGCGTCCTGAGGTCATCGACTTTTTAAATAAAAATGCCCCTTCAGGGTTATTCCGTTTTGAAATCGGTGTGCAATCCACAAATGACCTTACGAATGAGCTCGTCAAAAGACGGCAAAATTTTGAAAAACTCACCAGAACAGTCATGATGGTCAAAGAAGGTGGAAAAATCGTTCAGCATCTTGATTTGATTGCCGGACTCCCCGAAGAGGACTACAATTCCTTCCGAAAAACATTTAACGATGTTTTTGCCTTAAGACCAGAGGAATTGCAGCTCGGATTTTTAAAAATGCTGCGGGGCACGGGATTACGGATTTCCGCAAAACAGTATGGATATGTATACATGGATCATTCTCCATATGAAATTTTGCAAAATAATGTACTTGGTTTTGAAGATGTCTTGAAAATCAAACAGGTGGAAGATGTTTTGGAGAAATACTGGAACGATCATCGAATGGATCATGCAGTAGACTATATCACTTCCTCTTGCTTTGACACTCCATTTGATTTCTTTCAAAGCTTCGGATCATACTGGGACGAGCAAGGATGGTCTAGAATCGGACACCAGCTCGAAGATCTTTATAAAAGATTAATTCAGTTTTTTAATGAAAAGGAAATTCGGAATAGAAATTTAGCTGAGGGCTTAATGAAGTACGATTATTTATTAAACCATCGTTATAAGCCGAGAAAAGTCTGGTGGGACGACTCTTCATCTTTAAGCAGAGAAGAGCGATCTAATCTTTATTCTGCTCTTAATGAAAACAGCGTATTGGCCGGCCAAACATTTTCAAAACTCGGATTGACCGAGCGAGATCTCTACAAGCATACTTTAATTGAAAAATTTCCGTTTTTACTTGGTGACTTTATAGATTCTGAAAAAATAACCCCGCAGGTTTCCTACGGGCTGGTCTATTTCGATCCCGGCAACAATGGAAAATCCTCGTTTTATCCTTTAAATCCGAAGACTTTATCTGCTCTGGGATAAGGAGTTTTTGAAAGCCCTGGAAGCGAGATAATAATTTTCACGAGCAAGAGAATTAGCATTTACTTTTTCAAATCGATGTAAAAAAAGCGACATGATTTGGCACCCTTTTGGGCATCGCTGTCATAATTCAAGACTTAATTTTATCGAGCAAGAAACTCGTTCCAATACGACCACGGCAGCAGACAAAACAAAAAACCGGCAGCTTGGCCGGTTTTTTGTTTTATAAAAGTTCTTTTCTTAATTGTTCTGGAGATTTTGGCGACAGATGTCCCAATGGCACATCAAAGACCGTTTTCGCTCCTGTTTGTCCATCTTGGTTCATTTTATAAGCCGCACGAGCATAAGTGACCAGTATACTTGACGTAAACTCAGGATTGCTATCCAATTTCAATGAATATTCCACAATTTGATTTGTGCTCTCCCCTGTGATTCCGCTTCTGATAACAAATCCTCCGTGAAGCATTTTAGAATGGTTTTTATTCAATTCTTCTTCAGTAATGAAGTTGACCGTTGTGTCATAATCTGCGAAATAGTTAGGCATTGTTTTGATTTCATGCTCAATTTTTTCTTTGTCTGCGCCTTCCTTGACGACAACAAAGCACTCCCGCAAATGCTTCTCTCTTGTGGAAAGCTCAGGGTTCTCCCCTCTTCTGACACGGTTAACGGCCTCTTCGATTGGAATGGTATATTGAACACCAGCCTTGACACCCTCTAATCTCCGAATAGCATCAGAATGCCCTTGACTGAGCCCTTTCCCCCAAAACGTATAGGTTTCTCCTTCTGGCAGAACCGCTTCACCCAGCAGGCGATTCATAGAAAACATGCCCGGATCCCAACCAACTGAAATAATGCTCGTTTTATTTCCAGACTTCGCCGCCTCATCCACTACTGCAAAATACTCCGGTATTTTCGCATGTGTGTCAAAGCTGTCAATTGTATTAAAAAGTTTAGCGAACCGAGGCCCTTGCTCTGGAAGATCCGTTGCTGAACCTCCACATAAAATCATTACATCAATTTCATCTTTATATTTTTCCGCTTCTGAAATATGTAAAACCTTCGTAGAAGGATCCAGGGTTTTAACACTTTCAGGATCCCTGCGCGAAAAGATAGCCACAAGCTCCATGTCTTTATTTTGCTTAAGGGCAGATTCCACCCCTCTTCCCAAGTTCCCATAGCCATTGATGCCAATTCTAATTTTTTGGTTCATATTTTCATCCTCCTCGACAAATATCTTGTAAAACTCGGTACTAACCTATTATGACTCGTTCTTTCGGATATTGGAAGTCTGGCGCTTTGTCATTGCTCGACATGATGAATAAAAATGACAATATGCCTATACGTCCGATAAACATCAGTATAATGAGCATCCATTTTCCAAATATGGTCAAGTCTGGAGTGATTCCCATGGAAGCTCCACAAGTTCCAAACGCTGAAGCCACCTCAAAAATAATTGATATCAGACTTACGTCTTCTGTAGCAGACAAAATCACTACAGAGGATCCATACAGGATAACTGCGAGCATCAATACAACAAGCGATTTAATGACATCATCATGATGAATTTCCCGTTTAAACACTTTGATTGTCCGGCGTCCCCTCGCATAATGGAACAAAAACAATATATTCAAGGCGAACGTTGTCGTCCTAATCCCACCACCTACAGAACTCGGTGAAGCCCCTATAAACATCAATGTAGACATAAATAGAATGGTCGGGGTTGAAAGATCATTCATATCAAGCGTCAATAAACCGGCACTTCTCATTGTGGTTGATTGGAACAATGAATAAAAGAATGATTCATGCCATGACTTTCCAGATAAAAATCCGTTAAACTCTAGAGAAAAAATAACCACTGTTCCTACTGCCAGCAAAATGAAATAGGTCGCAGTAGTAATTTTTGTAAATAAAGAAAAACGAAATCTGATCTTTGTTCCTTTATAAAATAGAAATTTTCTCACTTCAGTCCAAACCGGAAATCCGATCGCTCCAAGAATAATCAAGATCATTGTTACAAATTGAACAAAATAATCGTGCGCAAACGGAATCAAAGATTCACCTGTTATATCAAAACCAGCATTGGTAGTAGCACTGACGGAGGCGAACAACCCCTGAAGAAAAGCTACCTTGGGGTCCTCAAAATAGTTCATGTAATAAGTACCAAGAACCAAGGCTCCAATCACTTCAATCAATATAATCAAAAAAAGAATTTGCTTCAGCAGGTTAACCAATCCTGACAAATTCAATTGGTTTTGATCAGTTTGAATCAATTGCCGCTGTTTTAAACCAATCTTCTTACCAAATACCAGCCAAAAAAAAGTATTGATTGTCATGATACCAATGCCCCCGACTTGAAGGGCAAATATCAAAATAAAAATGCCGGTAACGGTAAAAGTTTCGGATAAATCAACAGTTGTCAGCCCTGTGACACTTACTGAACTGGCTGCTATAAATATCGCATCCATCGCAGACCAATCTGCCCCCTCCAACCTAGCCACTGGCAAACTAAGCAGGAGTGCTACGACGCCAACCGTCAAAAAATAATAAGAGACCAATACCCGAAAGGGGGTCAGCGACATTTTATAAAGTCTTCGTTTATGAAGTGGTTTCATATTTCTCATTTCCTCTGTCATTTCCTCTATCATTCATCATTATTCCATAATAAGCAAAATACCGGTGGATGAAAAGGGGTATATACAAATCAGATAAATTTTATTCCAAATGTACCAAAAAACATGCAACATGTTCCAGCATTACTTTTTCCATTTCAGAACATAATATCACTAAGGCTTAAAAGCTTACTTTAAGGAGGAACCATTATGGGACAGAGAAGCAAACAATTACTTGTTCCTGGAATAGAACAATATTTAGATCAAGTGAAACTTGAAATTGCCCAGGAATTTGGCGTCGTTCTAGGATCTGACACTGTTGCAAGAGCTAACGGATCTGTTGGCGGCGAAATAACAAAGCGCCTCGTTAAACAGGCACAAGCACAATTATCCGGTAATCAAGAGCAGTAAGAAAAGCGAAAGCGACTGATCATCGACGCACAGACTGGAGTGCCTTCGACGAGATAAAGGAAACACGGTGAGCCATAGGCGAACGATGTTGACTTATCGTAGGAGGAGGCGCGAAGTCTGCTAGTCGATAGGCGCTGTAGCTGGACAATAGAAAAGCGAGAGCGGTTGTTCATAAAAAAAGTAGACGTTAGGGCGGGCTTAGTGCCCGTCCTTTTCCATTATAAATGTTCGCTAATGGAGAAATAAATTTCATCCTATGTATTTTCTTGTAATAACGGTCATTAATAGCAGATTAACTTCAAAAACAAAAGAAAATTTCTGCTTTTGAAGACAGTATTTTGCTTTTCCAGATAGTATTCCCCTTTGTTCTGTCAATATCTTCCTTGGATAGTTTCAGACGATATTTTTTACTTATATCGTGTTTCAAAATCTAAAATCGTCAGGTACTTCCAGATACTTTCAAGAAGAGACATCATAAATAAAAATCAGTCGGCGAAAAACGATCGAAAACATTTTTCCGCTGACTGATTACTATAAGTACTTTAAATAGCTCAGTTTTAAGATTATTTATTCGATGATTGAAGAATAGCTTTTTTCTTTGATGCAAAATATCCGGAAACAGCAATCAATACCAGGACAACCCAAAAGGTCAATTTCCATTCAAACGATTCCGGAAAATGAGGGTTCAATAATCCTATTTTTTCGTGGGATAATGTTAGCACGGCCAATTTTACCCCAACCCATCCGACAATCAAAAAGGCGGATGTTTCCAGCCCAGGATACTTAGACAGTAGGCTTACAAAGGAGTTTGCGGCAAATCGCATGATAATGACTCCAATTAGACCGCCCAGCAGCATGACGAGAAATTGTCCTCCATCAATGCCTCCGATCTGAAACCATCCAGTTGGCTTAAGGGTGACCGCAAGCACAACAGCGGCAAGCATTGAATCAATCGCAAATGCAATATCAGCCACTTCCACTTTCAATACAGTGAACCAGAAAGACTGGATTTTGCTTTTTTCTTTTACCTTTTTTTCTTTTTCTATCCCCATATACTTTTTCACAAGATAATGAACAGACAAAAATAATAAATAGGCTGCACCAATTGCTTGAATCTGCCATACATTAACTAAAAAAGTAATCAAAAATAATGCCGTGAATCGGAAGATGAAGGCTCCAAACAAACCATAGAACAATGCTTTCCTCTGCTTGTCTTTTGGAAGATGCTTTACCATAACAGCCATAACAACGGCGTTATCTGCTGCTAATATTCCTTCCAGTCCAACTAATACAACCAACACCCATAAATACTCTAACATCAATGATAATTCCAAAAAAAACCCCTCCCGCGAAAATGTTCAACATTCCCATCGGCATTTTCTTTTTCAAAAAATCAAAAAAGACCCTTGCCCGATGGGCAAAGGTCTTGCTGGACACGTTCAATGCCAACAAAGCCGGTGAATTTCTTCACGAATTGACGACTTTGTTTCAAATGAGCGAAGAAAAGCTCATTTGATGCTACTCCCCTTTGACTATAAGTCAAGCATTATGTTGTTGACTTCATTATAGTTTATAGGCTGTTAAAATGCAATAAAAAGTTTAAGGCTATGCACGCTTTTTCGTCTTCGTGTTCATTTTCCTTGTTTCTGGATCAAACAGGCTGTACACAACCGGTATAACAAACAGTGTCAGGAATGTACTGCTGATTAAGCCTCCGATAACAGCAACCCCCATAGGCTGATTCATTTCTGTACCTTCGCCAAGACCAAGTGCCAGAGGAACCAGTCCCAAAATCGTTGTCAGAGCAGTCATCAGGATAGGACGAGCCCGGTCTTTGACAGACACAACGAGAGCTTCGTAGCTGGAAAGACCTGCCGCTTTTCGTTGATTGATATAATCAACAATGACGATAGCATTGTTAACGACAATTCCTGCTAGGATAATGACTCCGATCAATGCCGGTATACTGAGCGGGATCCTCGCAATGACGAGTCCAATTGTTACCCCAATGACCATGAGCGGTACAGTAAACATGATGACAAAAGGATACTTAAACGACTCGAATTGCGCTGCCATTACAATGTAAACTAGAATGATTGCCAGTACAAAAGCCATCATCATATCATCAATTGAGTCTGCCAATAGTTCAGTCTCTCCGCTAAATGTAATCTCCGTTTCATCCGGTAAATCAAGATCAGCGATGGTTTCCTCGACCTTTTTGGACATATCTCCAATGTTCGTCTCAGTGTCATATTTCAAGGTAAATTCTACTGAGTCCTGCTGATTGATTCTTTGGATCTCGACAGGGCCGCTGCCTGTTTTAATTTTTGAGACATCCTTTAATTCTACATACCCACCATCAGGCTTTTTAATCAAAAGAGTTTTTAGTTTGTCCATATCTGTGGTAATTTTTTTATCGTACTCGACGAAAACTCCGTACACATCAGAACTGTCGCTAATAATCTGTGTTGCTTGTACACCTCTTGTCACATCATTCACTGCAGTGGCAATTTGTGCAGGTGCAAGCCCCGCTTCAAAAGCTTTTTCCCTATCAACAGTGATTTGGATCTCTTCGACGGTATCGCTTGTACTAGTGGACAAATCCGTCACATGATTCAACCTCTGAAGCGCATCATAAATTTTCTCAGAGCTTTCACCAAGTCTGGATGCATTCGTATCCCCAACATTGAATGTTAATGTCTGAGGTGCAATACCTGAAGCCGCATCCACATTGAATCTAATCGATGTTCCTTTTTTAATATCCTCAACCTTCTCTTCCAGTCTCGGTTTTAAGTCATCAACAAACTCAAATACAGACTTGTCCCTTTTATCTAAAGGCTTTAATTTAATATACATCTCGGCGGTATTGCTTTTGGATGTGCCCTGGAATGATGATTCTTGAGTAGAACCTATTAGACTGACAAACGTATCAACGATTTTCTCATCTTTCAATTCACTTTCTATGGCTTCAACGACTTTTCCCGTTTCGGAAAGGGATGAACCGTTCTCCAACTCGAGATTGATACTGAAGAATCCTTCATCTGTCGGCGGTAGGAATTGCATACCGACCGTGAATAACCCAAGCCCGCCTCCAACGAATAACAGTAGTGAAGTGAACAAAACGAAAAAACGGTGTCTCAAAGACCAGCGAACGGCTCTATCAAGAGAATTCAACGACTTGGATCTACGCCTTCTTGCCTCATAATTGCCAGGCGGAACTTTCAGCCATCTGCTGGCAAACAGCGGAATAACCGTTAATGCCACAAATAATGAAGCAAACAGGCTGAATGAAATAGTAAAAGCGAATTCCTTGAACAGCTGACCAAGAAGACCGCTAATGAAAACGACCGGCAGGAACACAGCAACAGTTGTCAAAGTTGAAGCTGTGATAGCGCCTGCAACCTCTTTTGCCCCATCTCTTGCAGCCATCTTCGGATCTTTTCCCATGGACAGATGCCTATAAATATTTTCAATGACGACAATGGCATTATCGACCAGCATCCCGATTCCAAGAGCAAGGGCTCCGAGTGTCATAATATTCAATGCGAAATCTGCAAAAAACATCAGGACAAATGTGACAATAACAGAGTACGGAATCGCAATACCGATAATGAGAGGGCTTTTTATATTCCTTAAAAATAGGAACAGGACAAGCATGGCCAGCGCTCCCCCTATCACAAGTGAAGAAGCAATATTGCTAATTGCCATGCGGATATAGTCACCCTGATCAAATAAAACATCCGCTTCAATGTCCTTAAACTGGTCCTTCTTTAACAATACTTTTAATTCTTTTTGAAATCCTTTGGATACGTTGGCAGTATTCGCATCAGATTCTTGTAAAACACTGAGGAGGACAGAAGGGAGCTCATTTGTTCTGGTGATCATTCTTTCATCTTGCTTCTGCTGTTTCACGTCTGCAACGTCGCGAATTCTGATTTTATCACCGGTTCGTGGATTAACTGTGATCACTAACTTTTCAATTTCCTTGGCTGAATGCAGTGAACTGACAATCCTTGTTGTTAATTCCTTTCCGTCAGTTAAGACGGTTTCTCCAGGCATAGAAATATTATTCGCCTGAATCAGATTGACGATATCAGATTGTGCTAGGTTGTACTGTTTTAATTTAGACTGATCGAGAGTGATATTGATCTCTTCTATCAGTTTCCCTGTTACATTGACGTTCGCTACCCCTTCAACTCTTGTGAGCTCAGTGGTTAATTGATCCGCTAGTTTCCGCAATGATTCTTCATCCGTATCGGACTTCAGCGATAGTTGTATGACCGGGAATTGCGAAGGGTCAAATTTCAATAATCTTGGTTTAGATGCATCAGAAGGAACAGAAGTTTGATCAATTCTCTGCAAAATATCATTCTGAACATCACTAATCTGAGTAGACCATGTGAACTCAAGAACCATTAAGTTCGAGCCTTCTTCAGAAAAAGACTGAACGTTTTTGATCCCTGGCAATGTTGACAAATTCGCCTCCAATGGCTTTGAGATCTTTTCAACTACTTCAGTCGGGCTTGCCCCATCATAAGTAGTCACAACAACTGCGATTGGAGGATTGATTTCCGGGATTAATTTAAGCGGAATTTTCAACAATGACACGATGCCTAGGATGATAACGAGAAACATGGTCACAATGGTAAAAACAGGTCGCCTGATGGCAAAATGGCTTAAGTTCACGAACGAATCTCCTTTCGGATATAGAACGTTTTACTAACTGTTAATTATAACAGTTTTACATTTCGAATTTATGCTTCCTGGCAAGCATTTGATTGTTTTCATCAACTTGTCAAACATTCACATAAAAAAGATGCCCACTTGAGCACCCCTTTTTTTAAAAAAACATCAATCAATTTCCATTGGGTCCCGCAGCTTGATAGATGGATTTTTATCCATGAACCAGCGCAAAGCAAAGTCGTTTTCAAACAGAAAGACCGGTTGGTCGAATCTGTCTTTTACCAGCAGGCTTCGCTGGCTGGACAATGCTTCATCTATCTGATTGTCTTCTACCCACCTTGCAATCTTCGAGCCCATAGGCTCCATGATGACGTCCGAATTGTATTCATTTTTCATTCTATGGACAAATACTTCAAATTGGAGCTGACCAACAGCACCAAGAATATAATCTTCCATTCGATAGGTCTTGAATAATTGGACTGCTCCTTCCTGAACAAGCTGATGGATGCCTTTATGGAAGCTTTTTTGTTTCATGACGTTCTTGGCCGTAACTTTAACAAATAACTCAGGTGTAAATTGAGGGAGTTTCTCATATTGGATAATTTTCTTGCCTTCGGCAATCGAATCGCCAATCTGATACGTTCCTGTATCGTAAAGACCGATAATGTCCCCGCTCACTGCTTTATTGACTGTACTTCTATCATCAGCCAAAAACTGTGTGGACTGAGATAATTTAAATTGTTTCCCTGTCCTTGCAAGAGTGACAGACATCCCTCTTTCAAATTCACCGGAACAAATTCGAACAAAAGCAATGCGGTCGCGGTGGGCCGGGTTCATATTCGCCTGAATTTTAAAAACAAATCCGGAAAAACCCTCTGAGGCTGGGTCGATTTCACCTAGGCTTGAATTTCTTGATTGCGGAGCAGGAGCAAATTTCAAATACGTTTCCAAAAATGTCTGTACTCCGAACGTTGTCAACGCACTGCCGAAAAATACAGGTGTCATCTCACCCTCATTGAGCTTTTCAATAGAAAATTCATTTCCCGCCTCATTTAAAAGTAAGACTTCTTCAAGTGCCTGATCGTATAGTCCGGTTTGTTTAATCGGATGTTCTCCAATGACCTCACCGTCTTCATCCAACGGAAGATAGCGACTCTCATCGTCAGTCCGGAACTGTTCGATTCTTTTATAATAACGGTCATAAATGCCGTAAAATTCTTTTCCCATTCCGATTGGCCAGTTCATCGGATATGTTTCGATATCCAGTACCTCTTCTATTTCTGCAAGAAGTTCAAGAGGCGGCCTCCCCTGCCTGTCTAGTTTATTAATAAATGTAAAAATCGGAATTCCACGCATCTTACAAACCTTGAACAGTTTTAATGTTTGTTCTTCTATCCCTTTTGCCGAGTCAATAATCATAACGGCACTGTCTACTGCCATCAAGGTTCTATACGTATCTTCACTGAAATCCTGGTGCCCCGGTGTATCGAGTATATTAATCCAGAAATCATCGTATTGAAACTGCATGACGGACGACGTTACGGAAATGCCGCGCTGCTTTTCAATTTCCATCCAATCAGATGTTGCATATTTTCCTGTTTTCTTCCCTTTTACTGTCCCAGCATCCCGGATGGCTCCGCCAAATAAAAGGAGCTTTTCAGTCAAAGTCGTTTTTCCTGCATCAGGGTGGGAAATAATTGCAAAGGTTCTTCTGGAATTCACTTCTTTTGCCAAATCGTTTGCCATTCACATAAATCCTTTCATTACAATCTCTTTTTAATCTTATTCCTACAAGAGCCGAATTGCAATCATCCTTTGATTAGAAATAAGAAAAGCGCAAGCGCCTTAGTCAGCGTGGACAAACAAGCCGATTATCGAGGAGGCACTTCTTTTAGCCACCATAGAGAAGCACGGAGCAATGCGCTGGCCGTAACACCCTGTCACTAGGTAGGTCCTGTACGCCGGCTGGCTCAGAACGCGACGTCCTGCCGCTTCTCTTACTTGTACGTCCTGTACGGCGTAGCTTGGACAAAGCTAAAGCTTCCGTTGAATAAACTTTTTCCATAACAAGTAATATTTTTATTCGAAAATAAAAGCATCCGCCAGAGATATCTAGCGAATGCTTAATGGATTTTCATTTGTTTCAATATATATCACGCTTATTGTAGGCAATAAAGCCTAATGCTGTTATAACCAAAGCGGCCACCAGCAGTAAGGAAAGTGCCGTCATGCTTGCATCCTCAATCGGTAGATTTGGAATATACCCATATGGCGAAAGCTTGCTAACCCAATTTGGGAATTGGAATAAGCCGCCCAAATAAAGTGCAACGAATGAATATAATACGTATAACCAGATAAAACTGCTGATTTTAGGCACAAGGCCAATAAGTAAAACAGCAATACTAATCATGACCAACATGGCCGGATAATAAGCCATGGCTGCACCATAAATGGATGTCAGCGAAATGCCATCATCCATGACAGCAGTTCCTGCAGCCCACAGCCCCAGTGCTGCAAAGGAAATCATAACAAATGCGTTTACAGCAGATAAAAATAAATAGCTTCCCATAAGCCTGATTCGGGACACAGCCCTTCCCAATATATGATCTGCCCGCTGCTTTTTCTCTTCCCTATAAAGCTTATTCATGCTTATTAGAGGAGAAACGGTCGCCAACAAGGCCATTACAACCATTAATTTCGGGATAAACTGCTCTGTTAACGAGTAACCTTCCTTGACTGAAAGCAACTGTTCCAGCATTTCATTACCTGTAAAAAAAGCTTCCAAATCCCCCAGAACAGAACCATAAGAAAGGCCGAGAACCAGCATCCCGATAGCCCATGCGATCGTCCCTGTTCGTTGAAGTCTCCAGGCAAGCCCCAGAGTGCCTTGTAGAAAAACAGAAGCATTTTTTCTGCCAGGCTTTGCAGTGAAAAAACCGGCTTCTAAATCTCGAACAGCGTTTAAATAATTGGCAGCAGCAAACAGCATGAGGGATGCGCCAACAGATATCAATAAAGGCCACCACTTATTCCCAGAGTAAACCTGTGCACCAGTAACCCATCCCAGTGGCGAAAACCATGAAATCGTTTCATTCCCAACATCACCAAAGGCACGCACAAGATAGGAGAAGATTAAAAAAGAGATGGAGAGTCCAGTCGCACTCCGTGCACTTTCAAAAAGCTGAGCAAAAAAAGCGGCAATACCTGCGAAAATTAGTCCAGCTCCTCCCAAGACAAATCCATATAAAAGGGAGCCTTGAAAGTTCATACTGTCTATTCCTAATACGTATAATCCAAAACCTGTAATTAACGCTAAAGCAAGATTCACCGAAAATAATACAAGGCATGACGCATTCAAATTTGCCAGTCTGCCCACTGGTAATGAGCGAATTACTTCTATCCGTCCCTCTTCTTCTTCGCCTCTAGTATGACGAACCATCAGGAGGATATTCATGATGGCTACCGCAACCGCAGTTAAAAGCAGCATTTGATGAGCCGTCATCGCACCAATCGTATAGCGGTCCAGCTGTCCATGTCCCACCATAGCGGTCATTGCGGGATTTCTCATTGTTTGGGCCATAATATCCCTTTCCTGCTGCGTGGCATATAAATCAGAAAAGGCGACCGGAACCATCAGTGTAAAAAAAGTGATTCCAGCAATCCAAAGCACAATTTTTAATCGATCTGTCCTGAGTTTGAAGCAAAAGAGGAGACTAGCTCTTGAAAATGCGTTTCCGCTATCCATTAGGAATCTCCTCCACCCTTTTGATCATGTGCATAATGACGCAAAAATAAATCTTCCAATGTAGGAGGAAAACTTTCCAATTTTAATATACCAAATTGACTGACATGTTTAATGGCACTATCCAAGCTCTCCATATCCACCTGAAACGTCACCCCGTCATCTTTTGTCTCGATCTGGTGCACTCCTTCCAAGCGATCTAATGATTTAATCGGCTGTAGCGTTTCCACATAAATATGGTTCCGAGTTAAATGACGAAGCTCTCGTAGTGTTCCTGTCTCAATAATTTTACCTTGGCGGATGATCCCGACCCTATCACACAATTTCTCCACTTCGGATAAAATATGACTGGATAGAAGGACGCTCTTTCCCTCCTTTTTCGCCTCTAATACACATTCCTGAAAAACATTCTCCATTAAAGGGTCAAGACCTGATGTTGGTTCATCTAAAATATAAAGATCAGCATCAGAAGAAAAAGCTGCAATCAATGCGACCTTCTGTCGGTTTCCTTTAGAGTACGTCCCACATTTTTTTGACGGGTCCAAATGAAACATTTCAATCAATTGTTCTCGCTTATTCCGATCATTTGCCCCTTTAAGTTTGATTAATAAATCAATTACCTCACCGCCTGTCAAATTTGGCCAAAGATGGACATCACCCGGAACATAAGCTAAATGTCGATGGATATCAACCGCTGCTTTCCATACGTCCTTTCCAAATATCCTGGCTTCACCATTGGTTGCTTTCAAAACTCCCAACAGTACGCGAATGGTTGTTGATTTTCCTGCTCCATTCGGACCTATGAAACCGAAAATCTCTCCTTTTTCTACTTTCAAGTTGACTTGATCCAATGCGGTAAATTTGCCAAATCTCTTGGTAAGATTAACCGTTTCTAGCAGGGGCACATCCACTCATCCTCTCTATTGATAGTACAGTTTTCTTAAAATATCCAAATACTCGTAAAATTCATCCCAATACGGATCAAATTGAACAGAAGAAAACTTTTTTCCTTGTAACCTTCCGATCAGATCATTCTCATAGCCCTCTATGGACCACCTAATCAGTTGAAAGGCCTTGTTTACATCAACATCCCTTCGAAACAAAGAAGTATTAATATTGTTATACATCAATGCGTAACCCGTTTGTTTTAATTTTTCGATTTTCTCATTTATGTCTGCTGGCAATTCATGCTTACCGGAAAGCAGGATATTCCCCATAAAGTTAAACACTTCAGGATACTCGGTGTAAGCCTTCATTTTCACCTTTGCAGCTTTTCTAAGTCTTTCCAGAAAATCGGGATTAGGTTCTATCTGGCTAAAATAATCATCCATAATGATGTCACAGCTATATTTAGCCAAATATTGAAATAGAGTCTCCTTATTCTTGAAATAATAAAAGAGCATCCCCTTGCCTATTTCCGCAGCTTTGACGATCCGGTTCGTTGATGCCTGTTCATATCCATTATCCGCAAACTCTTGAAGGGCTGCTTTGATAATACGATTTCGTTTATCTTCTTCAACTTTTTGAAAGGTCTCTGTAATTTCATCCACCCCTTTTATGATTTTATTCTGGAAAACAACTTCTAGACCAAAGTGGTCGATACAAATATAACAAAAATAGACCAGTATGGTCAATGAAAAGCAAGCTTGAAAAAGCATTCGCCCAATCAATCCAGGCGAATGCTTTCTCTTTTATTTTACGTTTTTAAATGGATCGGTTGAAACAGGCATTTCGACCTTGCTTGCCCGTTTTTTATTTGTAGCAATTATATAGATCGCAGCAAATACGATAATCAAGGCAATAATAGAGCCTAGATTCAATATCCCTTTCTGGGAGTACCAGACAATTGAGTAGCCGATTGCTCCAGTGAACAAGGCATAATAAGCAAAGGGAAATAGTGTTTTTCGGATAACAGTCCCTTCTTTTCCAAGGAGTCCGACAACCGCCGATGCTGCCACAACATTATGGACGCAAATCATATTTCCAGCTGCTCCGCCTACTGATTGCAATGCGACAATCCAGCTAGGATCCACTCCAATTTGAGAACCAACATCGTATTGGAAAAGAGAGAACATCATGTTGCTGACTGTATTGCTTCCTGCAATAAATGCACCGAGACCTCCGATGAAAGTAGCAAAAAACGGCCAGAACTCACCCGCAATTGCCGCAACACCATGGGCCAGTTCAATTGGCATTCTCTCATATCCAGCAGCGCCTCCGCCGGTATTTAAAAACACCTGCACCATTGGTACAGTAAAAATGAGTGCCGTAGATGCAGCCAATGCGGTTTTACCCGATTGTGCCCAGGCCCTTTTATATGCGTTCCCATTCATTCCATGTAAAAAGAATGTTATGACAGAAACTACAATAAAAATAGTACCAGGTGAGTAAAGCGGTTGAAAGCTGGCTGTTATTCCTGAATCAAACATGTTTTCAAAAGCGATCGTCCATGACTGGGTCCATTCCAGTAACGGAAGTGACTTCAATCTTGTCAATACTAGGAAGAGAGCCACGAGGACATAGGGTAACCATGCTCTAATCATGCTCATCGAACCATTTTTGTGAGCAATGTCTTTTAGAACGATTTTGCCAGTCCACTCTGGATCCCACTTTGATTCCTCTTCAAAATTCCACGTTTCCTCTTTTGGCGGTAAAAGGAAGCCTTTCTTCGCAGCCATGACAACAATCAGTAAGCCAACTAGTCCTCCTGTCATAGACGGGAATTCAGGTCCGAGCGTATTAGCGACAAGTACATAAGGAATCGTCATAGCAAAAGCAGCGAAAAGAGCAAATTTCCACACTTTGAGCCCTTCGGTGAACGATTTGTTTTTCCCGAAAAATCTGGTCATCAACGAAACGACAAACAGCGGGATTAATGTCCCAGCGATCATGTGTAAAATGGCAGCTTTTCCGCCAATCATCGTGACTAGCTGCAGAAAATCATGACTAATGCTCGGCTCCGCTGAAAGGCCCGATTGAATTCCTACCAAAACAGGTGTACCAACTGCCCCAAAGGTAACCGGTGTGCTTTGTATCACCATACCAGCTACAACAGCTGCCATTGCCGGGAAACCCAGACCTACAAGCAAAGGAACCGCCACTGCAGCGGGAGTACCAAATCCTGCGGAACCTTCAATGAAAGATCCGAACAGCCAAGCAATAATGATAACCTGAATTCTTCGGTCTTCCGAAATGTCCGTAAATCCGCGGCGGATCGTTCTCATTCCGCCGCTTTCTTGTAAAGTATTTAACAGTAAAATGGCTCCAAAAATAATGTACAAAAGCGTAATCGCTACAATGACACCATTAATGGTCGCTGCCGCGACATTCAACTCTGGGACCTTCCAGACAAACAGCGCTAGTACAACAGCTAAAACATAGGAAATAGGCATCGCCCTGCTCGCGGGCCATCTGAGACCAACAAGAAATACACCTACGGCAATAATGGGCAAGAGAGACAAAATGGCAAGTAATCCTGTACTCATATTTGCACTTTCCCCTTTCTTTTATATCAGTGCCCTTTCTAAGGTGCTTCGTTGTTTTATACAGCTGTGATCTATAGCAAAGCGAGCAGCATTAGGCGACAAGCACAAGACAAACTGAGAGGAGGTAGTATTTCCCTCTCCACAACAAGCTGCTCATTTCAATTACATCTACATCGTAAATTGATTCCTTGAGAATGTATCATGCGGCTTTGCGATGAGGGTAACATGCGCGTCTTTGAATAAGCTGCGCCGCAGGAGCACATTGTTCCTGAATACTTCCACGCGACTTGTTCCTTACGCAGATGGCACCTAGTGCTGAAGATGTAACATTATTATTTGGATACAATTTTCAGGCTAATATTACATTTATTTACATAAGTAGGGGACTTCTCCTGAATGAAGTAAAAAAACATCTGCACATGGACCCTATCCACAGATATTTTTTTAGCTTTTCTCTTATGCTTTTTTCAGCTCCTGTTTAATCTCAGCGCATTTTCCAGGTGTTGGGAATAGTTTTCCTGCATTAAGTAAATCGTTATCATTGAAAACCTTCCTTATAGCTGTCTGGGCTCTGATCTCTTCATCTTTGAAGACAAACCGCATCTCTTCTTTCTTTTCAATTCCTACGCCGTGTTCGCCCGTAATCGTTCCACCGGCATCAGCACAAACCTTTAAACAAGCACTGCCGGCTTCAATGGCCTTCTCAGTTTCACCCGGCACACGGGAATCAAACAATACGAGCGGATGAAGATTCCCATCTCCTGCATGAAAAATATTCGCTATCCGCAATCCTGACTTTTGACTGATTTCATTGATTTGACTCAAAACTTCTGGAAGCTTGCTTCGAGGAATAACACCATCCTGCACAAGATAATCATGCGAGATAGCTCCCATTGCCCCAAAACCTGTTTTTCTGTTAGCCCACCACCTTTCTCTTTCCTCCTCGTTTTTCGCAGCCCTTACTTCCCTGACATTCCGATTTCTGCATACTTCCAAAATTTGATTGATCTGTTCCTCTATTCCCGCACAGATGCCATCCACTTCAATTAATAGAAGAGCCTCTATATCTCTTGGATGACCAACAGGAAATGCAGCAGCTTCAACTCCTTCAATTGCAATTTTATCCATCATTTCAAGAGCAGCAGGAACAATCCCCGTTGAAATAATGTCAGACACTGCCTGGCTGCCATCTTCAACTTTGTCAAAATAAGCGAGCACTGTCTGCTTGGCTTCGGGGTTCTTTAAAATCCTCACAGTGATTTTCGTGACAATCCCAAGGGTCCCTTCGGATCCAGTCAAAAGCCCCAACAAATCATATCCAGGCGCATCAGGAATTCCACTTTTTCCAATTTCAATCACATCACCATTCGGCAGTACAACCTCTAATCCCAATATATGATTGGTCGTTACACCATATTTCAAACAATGTGCTCCTCCAGCATTTTCTGCTACATTGCCGCCAATGGTGCAGCAGTATTGGCTTGATGGGTCCGGTGCATAATAATATTCCTGATCAGAAATGGCATGAGTCAACTTCAAATTGACGAAACCAGGTTCAACCACTGCCCTGCTATTTTCTAGATCAACGCTAAGCAATCTTTTCATTCTTGTCAGACTGATGATTACTTCTCCATTAATCGGGATAGCTCCTCCGCTTAATCCCGTCCCCGCTCCCCGTGCCAAAAACGGCAGGTCGTTTTCTGAACAGTATTTGACAACAGCTGCCACTTCCTCTGTATTTTTCGGAAAAACCACCGCCCTTGGTACATACTTTTCTATAGTGAATCCATCACAATCATAAGCTGCCAAATCTGTTTTTTTATAAAGAATCGAACGGGGGCCAGAAACAAGTTTCGCAAGGTTCAGAATGTGTTTATCTTTTATTTTTATAGAAGCTGCCAATCTCATTCCACCTCCCGAACTTCTTTTTGATAGGCCCAATCCAATAATTGGACCGTATGAACAATCTTTTGATTACGGCCATACTTCTGGACTCCGAGCGCCATTTGAAGCATACACCCCGGATTGCCCATTGATATCAACTCAACTTCTTCCGGAACATTTTCCATTTTGCTTTGTAGCACCGCATCGGCCATTTCAGGATTGGTTATGTTATAAATTCCTGCACTGCCACAGCATCTGTCGGCATTTGGCATGTGAACCATTTTCACCCCGGGAATATCAAGCAGCAGGTCACGCGGTTCCTGCCGAACTCCTTGGCCGTGAGCCAGATGACAGGCATCATGATAAGTGATCGTCGTTTCAATAGAGGCTTTTGGTTTTTCGTATCCTGTATCATGGAGGTACTTTGCAATATCAACCACTTTTTCCGAGAATTTCTCTGCCCTCACTTTCCATTCGGGATCATCTCTAAATAGTTCGTGGTATTCTTTCATCATAGAACCGCACCCTGCCGCATTGACGATAACTGCTTCCGCTTCTTCGAATGCCGCGATATTCTGCTTGGCCAGTTCCCTGCCGAGCTCTCTGTCACCGGCATGAACATGAAGTGCCCCACAACATGTCTGATTCTTCGGGAGTGTCACATCATTGCCATTTCTAATCAGTACATTGATGGTCGCTTCATTTACGTCGCCAAACATCACATCCATTACACATCCCGCAAACAAAGCAACTTCCGCCTTCTTATCCATTTGAGCTTTGATTACTTTTTCGTGTTTATATTTTTTTCGAACAGAATTTTTGATGTTCGGCATGATTCCTTCCATTTCCACCAAGTGATCCGGCATAATATGAATCAAGCCGGTCTTTCTTACCGCTGTCTGCACACCACTCTTTTGGTAAAATTTCAGCAAACTGCCAAAAGCATTCATCCGCTCTGGATAGGGGAACAATTTTTCCAAAAATAATTTAGTGACTGCCCTTTTCCAGCCTGTCAAAGGCATTGCCTGCCGGATCTGACCTCTTGCCTCTTCAATCAGTCCGCCTACATTTACATCTGCTGGACAGGCAGTTGTGCACGCACGGCAATCCAAGCAGTCAAAAACGGGATCAATCAGTTCATAATTGACTTCAAGGCGCCCTTCGGCAACTGATTGGATCAAATGCACTCTGCCTCTTGGCGAATGTTGCTCCTGACCGGTGATCTCATACGTAGGGCAGGACTCCAAGCACATCCCGCAATGGACACAATCTGCCCATTTTTTCGGATCAGGCGGATCATTCCAAAGGTAATTTCCCAATTGCATCGTGCTGCATGCCGGTTCCTGATTGGTCTCCTTTACTGTCACTGCCACTCCTAAATCCCTCCCAAAAATCTTTGCGGATTTAAAATGCCATTTGGATCAATCGTTTTCTTAATTCTTTCCATAAGGAAAAAAGCTGGCGGCTTTTCTCCCCATATATCGACCTGTCTTCTTTGCTTATACGGTAAATGGGTGAAAGTCGCATATCCACCGCGTTCCTCGGCTATGCTCCTCAATTGAGCCAGCGCATTGATTACTAATCTTTCCTCCCCCTTAATTTCTGCCCGGCATAAACCGTGTC
The DNA here is from genome assembly GCF_014836955.1 of Bacillus norwichensis. Classification (GTDB taxonomy): domain Bacteria; phylum Bacillota; class Bacilli; order Bacillales; family Bacillaceae_C; genus Siminovitchia; species Siminovitchia norwichensis. Next base: position 43,019 of record NZ_JACSPV010000017.1, on the reverse strand, counting down.
CTAATCCCCCATGCGCTTGGATAACTAAGCGACCAGGACTCTCAATCTGGATAGTTTCTTCTATTATATGAAGCACGTCCATATTAACCACGCCTATTTTCACTGACGCTGTCAATTCCTCTGACGATTCATTGATAGGGCTTTCATATAGCTTTTTCCAAAAGTCGCGAGTTTCTTCCTCTGAGAATATTTTGATATTCGCTGTATCAGGCTTCATATCCCTTAATACATTTTCCTGGTACATGACAGAGCTTTCGACATCTTCAAAAGCGATTGCCAATGTCTTGTTGTAAGTTCCGGTCAACCTCTCAGCTAATGACGGATTGAGCAATTCCAGCGTTACGGGTTCTAACATCGAGTCAAGCAACTGGATGGAAAATTGCCTAATCTGCTTCATGTCATCTTCAGGAAATGATAGAAGAACCAAGCTTTCATATTTCGGAAGGGGCTTGAGCTTCAGTGTCACTTCCGAAAGGACTCCAAGTGTGCCCATTGAACCAATAAATAATTTATTCATATCATATCCGGCCACATTTTTTACAACCTTTCCGCCAGTACGAATTAACGTCCCATCAGGATACACAACCCTCAATCCAATGACCGAATCTCTCGCAGAACCGTGACCGAGTCGTTTTGGACCACTGTCATTTGCAGCAATGATCCCGCCTATAGTCGAGGACTGTGGTGTAAAAGGATCAATCGCAAGCCTTTGATTATAATGAGCAAGATATTCCTGAAGGTCGCCAAAACAGGTTCCCGCTTTGACAGTGACCGTCATATCCCCATGAATGTGCTCAACAATGCCGCTGTACTTTTTTAATGACAATAAAATATCGGCACTGTCAGCCAGGCCACCATAACCTCTTTTCGTTCCCGCTCCCATGATAGAAACTGTTTGTCCAGATTGATTGGCATGCGATAATAGATTCACAATCTCCTCTTCCGACTGCGGATATACCGAAATACTCCCTCCATTTCCAAGCAAATGATCCGTTTCTCCATCTGCAAAGCGCTCTTCAGGCACTACCGTTTTCAATTCTAATAAGCTACCCGATATAGTTATTGAACCCACCCCCATTTATGTAAAAGTCACCTTGTTTCCTTCATTTAATCACTAAACCTCAGTATATTCAAGCAATTATTCGAATATACAAACTCTTTTAGATTGGTAAACTATTAAACATTTTGGTGATATGTTTCTTTCATGTGCTTAACTTCCAATAGTGAGCAAAATACAAGCGCAGAAAGGAAAGAACACCAAAAGGAAAGACGAAGAAACCCCAAAATCGTGATTCCTTCGCCTTTTACAAAATAGTTTTATCAACATTTACGCCGATTTTTTTGTACGGATTAAGCTCCTCTGCTCCAAAAATCCCGTCCCTAATACAACTCCCACCACAATAAAGAAAAATCCCATCCATTGAATAGAGTAAATTTCCTCACCCAAAAATAAAAAGGCTCCGACAAGTGAGAAGAACGGGGATAAGTTTAAAAACAACGAAGCCTGCCCTGCTCCGATTTTCTGTATGGCATGATTATAGATAAGGTGACCAAAAGCTGTTGCAATGACGCCAGAAGCGAAGAATACAAGCCAAGCTGTGAGATTGCCAGTTTGCAACGTTGCCAAACCTGTTGGTTCTATTGCAAGGCTCACGGAGAAAAGCATGACTGAACCCATCATGAGAGAAAGTCCCGTCACTGCTTGCGTTCCCGCTGTGTTTGACATTTTATTAATTAAAATAAAACTAATGGCCTGTGATAACACCGCACAAAATATGAAAATATCACCCACAGCAAAATTGAATGAAGCACCTGGTTTCATAAGCATGATTAATGCGACACCAGAAAAGCCGAATACTAGTCCGAAAATACGGAAAATAGTCAAGCGGTCTCCAAGGAACAGTGCTGCCGCCACTGTTGTAACGATTGGGACCGAGCCAAGGATTAGTCCGCCATTAGCCGCGCTTGTCTTGCTGAGTCCCACTGAAAGGAAACAGTGATGTCCGAGAACTCCAAATACAGCCACCAAACCTATGAACAATATATCTTTTTTCGCAAGCTTTTTAATTTCACTGCGGTAAAACAACATAGGTGCGAGCGTAAGAAAGGCAATGAAAATCCGCAATGATGTGATGGTTACTGGAGCAAAATGAGTAACAATGATTTTAATGGCTATCACATTAAAGCCCCAAACCACCATGACCGTTGTTATTAAAATATATAAATGCCAATTTTTCATTGAATCCCCCTCATTGCCGAACAAATCTAAAATTAATCATATTGTATCACAGAGAGGGGAATTCCCGCTTAGATTCTATAGCTGGTGGCTATCCGTAGTAACATAAGTGCCAGCGATCAAGTCATGTATCGCCCTTTTATCCTCGCGTAACCCCACCATAAAAGCACTGACGATTAACCCCATGCCCAATGTCGCAACATAGACCAAGCCCGACACGAAAGTTCGAAGGAACATCGCCCCTAGTCCTACTTTTCCACCGTCAACCTTTACAATGCGGACACCTACGATTCTCTTGCCGACTGTATATCCCAACCAAACTACCGGAACAATTAAATAATATAGGTAGTTCAGCAATTTAGTAAAAAAATTGCCTTCTGTATCACCTGTCAAAATATATCCTAATATACCAATTGGAATTCCGATAATGATGGCATCCAACAAATTTCCTAACAACCTTCTCCAAAACCCGCCCGGGTGTTGAATCATGCGCCTCTCCCCCTTTTGAAAAAAATATATCCTACTAATTTCAAACGTCCTATCAACTCTTTTGTCCGTTTGTCTTCGTGAAGATAACCCAAACCGATAACAAAAATAGGAAATACCCCACAAAAGAATACCAGTGCTTCCACTCTTCTGAATGTAAGAATAAACCTTTTGATTCTGAAAAAACCTCCAGCACAGGGCCAGCCAGACTCAAAAAAATGATTAAAACGCTCCTACCTCCCTTAGACATTCTGCTTCCCCCCCATAAAAAAAACCAGATAAGGATAGGCAGCCCTACAAGATTGAAAACGATATGAATGTCAAAAACGTCGGCAAACGGACGGATCGGAAACGAATACATACCTATCCCGGTGAAAAATAAGTCCAGATAAGTCCCTACAAGCATGGCGAATACAATAGCCGGAAAGCTGCCAGGATTTCTATATAAATACTGCTTTTTTCGCAAGAACTGCAAGTTCGAGATTCTGAAGGGTTTCACAATAATCACCTGTTATTTCTCCATCTATCACTTCATCAATCTTTTTTAAATAGACGACAACATCAGGATCATCAAACCAGTCACCGGATTCAGCAGGACGATGCCTCATATTTGGCCATACATGTTCAAGCAAAGGACTAAATAATTTGGGTGAGCCTTTGATCAAACGGCAATTTTTGAGTCTTCGAATTTGAAGCGGACCAGGCACTCCCTCGTTGACATCATTAAATATATGCGGCCAGTAGTCCTTTCTGGACCCTGAATGAACATGAGACAGGCACCAGCCTAAGATTTCCTTGTGTCGTTTAAAAAGCAATTGATACAATTTTCTTCCAAGGACAATCCGCTCGTGCAATGATCCAAATTGATGAATCGTCATGCCTGTTAGTACAGTCTTTTCTCCACCTGATGGAAATAATATTTGATTAAATGAAAGTAGATCCTGTAAAACAAACTCCAGCGTATGAAGAACTTTTTCCTTATAAAAGGGATTCTGAATCATTCTCGCTTCCAAATAGCTTTGTTCATTCACAACTTGCGCCATAGCCAATATATAAGAATCTCTCCGCAGCCAAAAATCGTTCCAAATCACCTCCATAAACCTGGATATGTCCAAACAAGGTAGGAGATAGAACAAGCTTCGCCCCTGTCTTAGACTCTCTTCATAAAGTAAAAATTGTGGAAATGCATCCTGAAAAATCAGCCAGTTGCCGCGTTCCAGAAATTCGAAGAATTCTTCCTGTTTTTTTTCACTCATCAGTCTTGAAAGTAAATCACCTTTCAAATCAGTCATGTTCCATCCGCCGTTTCTTGAAACAAGATGTCCCAGGAACGCCCAATGAATTTCCGGGTATCGCAGATAAAAATCAAGATACGCTTTTGTCCTTGTAACATTGTTACTATTCAGCATTTTCGTTGTCTGTCTGATTTGTCCAACAATCATTTGATCCTTTTCTGATACATGTTCGATCTTCAGTTGGCAGGGATTTCGCAAACTTTTCTTCAATTTCCCCTTTATTTCGTGGAGTTGGTGAGAAAGCGGCTCTGTTTTTTTCTTCTTTTTGCAAAAGAAAATCTTTCCTCACCCCCGCCAAGAATTCTTTCACCGTTCTTGAATAAATATTTGTCAGGGAGATGATTCAATATGGCTACCAGTACGAAAGAATTGATCCATAAGATTACAGAAATTCTGAAAGGTGACCAGACAGCCGACGGTTCCTGGGATTATCCCTTTGACACAGGCGTCAAAACCGATGCCTATATGATCATATTATTAAGGACTCTGGAAATAAATGATGAAGATTTGATTCGGAGGTTAGCGGAACGAATTCTTAGTAAACAAGAGGCAAACGGCTCCTGGAAACTTTATTACGATGAAAAAGATGGTAATTTATCCTACACTGTGGAAGCTTATTATGCCTTGCTGTATTCAGGCTTCTATTCAAAGCACAGCTCCCATCTCCGCATAGCGAAAAGCTTCATAGTAAGAAACGGCGGGATGGAAAAAACAGAGATGTTCACAAAAATCATGCTAGCGTTGACTGGACAATACAAGTGGCCCGCGTTCTTTCCGCTACCAGTTGAACTTATCCTTCTCCCCCTTTCTTTCCCAATTAATTTTTATGATTTTTCCGTATTTGGAAGGGCCAATCTTGCTCCGATTATGATTTTATCTGCAAAAAAATACACTAGAAAGACTAAGAATAGCCCTGATCTTTCCGACCTTTTCGTCAAAAGGACAAACGATTTTTTTTCGGAGGAGGAAAAGCGCGGCTTTGAAAATATCTTTTCTATCATCGAACATGGGATTAAGAGCATCTTAATGGCTCCCCAGCAAGTCCGTTCATATGCCATCGAGCGGGCAAAACGATACATGTTCAACCACCTTGAATCCGATGGTACATTTTATAGTTATTTCAGCGCCACTTTTCTGATGATTTTCGCGCTTATGTCTCTCGGTTACAAGAAGGACGATCCAGTCATTTTGAAGGCAGTTAATGGTCTGAAAGCAATGGAAAGTACGATTGACGGATATCCACACATGCAATACACGACAGCGAATGTATGGAATACCACTTTAATTTCCTTTACATTGCAAAATGCAGGACTTTCGCCATCAGACCCGACAATCATTGCAGCCAATGAGTACTTATTGGAAAGAGAACATTATAAATATGGTGACTGGGTCATCAATAATCCTGGCGTATTGCCTGGTGGATGGGGATTTTCAGATATCAATACATTCAACCCTGACGTTGATGATACAACGGCGGCTTTACGGGCATTTTCGCCATTAGTGACTGAGAATTCAGCCATACTCCCATCATGGGATCGTGGAACGAACTGGGTCATTTCTATGCAAAATGATGACGGCGGGTGGCCCGCTTTTGAAAGAAATGTTGATAAAAAGATTATGAATCTGCTTCCTATCGACAAAGCCAGATTCCTTATTTCAGATGCAAGCAGCGCCGACTTGACTGGAAGGACCCTAGAATTTTTAGGTAATTATACAAACATGCCCATAACGAGTAAGAGGATTAGGGATGGGGTGAAATGGCTTACTGCCGATCAGAAAAAGGACGGATCCTGGTACGGTCGGTGGGGAATCTGTTATATATATGGCACATGGGCAGCTATGACCGGGCTGCTCGCAACAGGAATTGACCGACAACATAAAAGTATTCAAAAAGCAGCCTCTTGGCTTAAAAAAATTCAAAATAAAGATGGTGGATGGGGTGAATCATGCAATAGCGACCTTGAAAATAAGTACGTGCCGCTGCAAAAAAGCCATATTACTCAAACAGCTTGGGCTTTAGATGCACTAATTGCCTCAGAAAATCAGCCAACACCGGAAATTGAAGCGGGAGTCCGCTATTTGCTTCAATCTTATGATCATAAAGATTGGACTTGGGATTATCCAGTTGGCCAAGGGATGGGAGGATCTTTTTACATCCATTATCATAGCTATCAATATATTTTCCCTCTGCTTGCAATCTCCAATTACGAAAAAAGGTTCCATAGATGATAAGAAAAACGATAGATGCGGCCTTAGGCGGCAAGCTCAGGAGAAATTTTGATGGAGAGTTCCTCAGCCACCACTGCAAAGCTGCTCATTTCAATTACATTCCCTGAGTAGCTTCATGCAGTTTTGAGACGAGGGAATAAACTGTACCGTAGGAGCATATTTTTCCCGAATGAACTTCTTGTGACCTGAGCCTTGCCGCTGGCCGATGGCGCCTCAAGTCGCTTCGGTGGTACAATTGACTTCTTGTACGGAGGCAGGCTCAGAACGCGACGTCCTTGCATGTTGTAGCTGAACAAAGATAAAGCTTGCTTTGAATAAAATTTTCCATAACAACTTATATTTTTCTTTATTCATAAAAAAATCGCCCACACATATAAATGCAGGCGATTTTTTAATACCAATGCAAAGGCTTAAATAGTGCTCAAATCAAGCAGGACGTCCAACTCCGAAAAGTGATCGCTTTGGATCAGGTCTGCAAGCTTAGACGCTGTCTCCTCTGGTGTGCTGAGCAGTCCCTTTTCTTTATATTCGATAAACTGTTTTACAAGTCCAAACTTCTGAGTGTTGGTTGCCCGTATCTCTTTTTGCATATCTGTATCAATAATACCTGGAGCAACAGACACGATCTTCACACCGAAAGGTTCTTTTTTCTGTTCCAATGCCACAGTATTGGAGTAATGGTCAAGTCCTGCCTTACTCGCACAATAACTGCTCCAGCCAGCATATGCATGACGTCCCGCACCGGATGAAATATTAAGAACTCGTTTTGGAACATGCTTTTCCTTGAGCTTTCGGATAAAGGCAGATGTCAAAATCATTGGTGCAGTCAGGTTGACGGCAATGTTCTTTTCAATTGCAGCCTGAGAATTGTCCTCTGTATGGCCAATTGGTTCGATCATACCAGCATTATTGACGAGCGTAATGGAACTTGGAAACTCCGGAACATGAGAAATCATAGCATCCATCAGCTCTTCCAGACGAGGGGTTTCAGCCAAATCGAACTCAAGAAACACCAGTTTGCCATTTTGTTCATTTGCAAGCTCCTCAAGCTCTTGATTCTTTGAACGCGCCGTGCAAACAAGCACATTGTTTGAACCTATGAGCTTTTTACTTAAAGCAAGACCGATTCCTCTGGAAGCACCTGTTATAAAAAAGACATCCATCTTCCTATCATCCTTTCTTATTCATAATGCATTGATTAGAACAGTGTTTGTACGATTGTTATCGTTTTAATTCACAACCTATATTCGTTATTTTTTCTCATCAATGTTTGTATAAAATTGGGCAGGAATAGATCCGAAATTTCTTCTGTGATAGAGCATTGGATCGCGTTTCTCGACGGCAATATCCACCACTTCTCCAATGATAATTGTATGGTCACCTGCTTCCACGGCTTGATGCAACTTGCATTGCAGAACAGCAAACGCTCCATCAATAACAGGCACATTATGCTCTGACATGTTCCAGTTGCATTGGCTAAAACGGTCGACATTAGGTGTGGCAAACGTCTTGCAAAGTTCCACTTGATCCGCAGCCAAAATATGTACTGCAAACGTCTCCCCATTGATAAAAGCATCCTTGGATGATACACGATGGTCGACTGACCATAAAATAAGTAAAGGATCCAATGATACGGAAGCAAATGAATTAACAGTAAGACCTACTGGAGTCCCATCCTCTGCAACAGCAGTCACGATTGTAACACCTGTTGGATAATTTCCCAGCGCCTCTTTAAATAATTGTTGTTTTTCTTCTTTTGGCATGTAATTCTTCTCTCCTTTTTCCCCTATATCCTTCAATAGTGTTTTTAAAAAAGATCATCTAAAATTTCAGAAATGCGATCTCCAACTTCCGATGTAGAGGCTTTTCCTCCTAGATCAGGGGTAAGTACCTTATTTTCTTCCAAAATTATTTCGATCGCTTTCAAAAGCTTCTCTCCCAAATCATTATAGCCGAAAAAGTCAAACATTTGGCTGGCTGACCAGACCGTTGCTAGAGGATTGGCAACTCCCTTTCCAGCGATATCAGGAGCTGAACCATGTACCGGTTCGAACATGGAAGGGTATTCCCTCTCCGGATTGATATTTGCACCAGCAGCAAGCCCCATCCCACCAGCAAGTGCAGCGCCGACATCAGTTAAAATATCTCCGAATAGATTCGATGTGACTACAACTTCGAAACGTTCCGGATCAGTGATCATATGCATGGCCGCAGCATCAACCAGATATGAATACGTTTGAATTTCCGGATACTCTTTGCTAACCTCTTCAAACACTTCATCCCAAAAAACCATAGAATAATTGAGTGCGTTTGCCTTACTGATGCTTGTTACTGATTTTCCGGCTTCTTTTGCTGTTTCAAAAGCATAGCGAATAATCCGCTCAGTTCCCTTCCTGGAAAAAACACCTGTCTGAAGAACCACTTCTTCAGGCTTCCCTTTAAAGAGCCAGTCCCCTGCCCCAGAATATTCACCTTCGCTATTTTCACGGATAAACAACATATCTATTTTTTCCTTGCTGCCGTTTTTTAGCAGACAAGGTGCTCCATTCAAAAGCTGAATAGGGCGTATATTCACGTATTGATCAAAGCTTTTCCGGATTCGCAACAGCAAATCCCAAAGGGATATATGGTCAGGAACACCAGGATAGCCGACAGCACCCAAATAAATGGCGTCGAATTCCTTTAAGCGATCTATTCCATCTTCATCCATCATTCTGCCATGCTCAAGATAATATTCGCAGCCCCAAGGAAAATGGGTAAATTCAAATTGAACCCTTCCATCTAACTGAGCAGCTTTTTGCAGGGCTTTAATTCCTTCTGCAATAACTTCAGGACCGATTCCATCCCCCGGAATGACAGCTATTTTAAGTGTCTCCATGTGCTTCAACTCTTTCGTCTTTTATTTGAGTTTTACAATCATATCTATTTTATCAAAATAAAGTGAGAAAGACTTGTTTTTTGCAACAAGCCTTCTTTCATTTCCCACTTATTTTATTGAATAAGGATATTTTACTTCATGAAATCTTCCACCTCTGTAAGTGGTGAGATAAACACACAATGCGTATTAGTTTAAACCCTGGCTGAATGAAATTAAAGCCTCCGGCGAATGCCTCGCCGAGCCCGATAAAATCTGGGCGCAAATACACCAAGGTGTGTTTGATCTAGAGCTTAAAATTGGAAACAGACACATTCAATTTTTCTGCCAGTTCGGTCAAGGAATGAGCAGTGGAAGCAGTTTCTTCACTACTTGCACTTGCCTCTTCAGTTGCCGCAGATATACTTTCAATGAAATGTAACACCTCAGACGACTGAGCAGCCTGCTGCTCACTGGCACTGGCTATTTCCGTCACTTTATGTCCTGTATCTTTTACCATTTTAATTATTCGTTCAAAGGCCGCGCCAGTTTTTTGTGTAATAAGAAGTCCATCTTGCACTGATGTTATACTCAACTCCGTGTTATCTTGCATCTCTTTGATGATTGAGGTAATCTGTTTTGTTGCCTCTCCACTTCTTTCAGCAAGCTTTCGAACCTCCTCAGCCACAACGGCGAAACCCCTTCCTTGCTCCCCGGCACGTGCGGCTTCAATGGCGGCATTCAATGCTAATAGATTTGTCTGATCTGCAATGTCGTCAATAACTTCAATAATTTCACCAATCTTATTTGAATTCTGCTCCAAATTGGCCATTTGGTCACTGACAACATTAGCTCCCTCCACAGAGGATAGCACAACTTCTTCTCCATCCTGCGCAATTGTGATGGTTTCATTTGCCAGTTTAGCCGCCTGTTCCGTATTTTTGGCAACAGAATGAATCGTATCCGACAATTCACTGAACAGCTCATTCATCGTCTGTGCAGCATTCGCCTGATTGGCGCTGGCACTGGCAATCTCGTCAGTGTTTGCGGATACCTGCTCCGAGGATGCCGACAGATTTTCAGCTGCATTCAATATCTTTTGAATCATTTCCCTTAAGTTGGCTACCATTCGGTTAACAGACTGTGCCAGTACTCCAATTTCATCCTTTGTTTGGATATCAGTCGTTTCCGTCAAATCTCCATCAGCCACTTTCTCAACAAGACGGACGACTCGATTAAGCGGTTTAGCAATAAGACGCGAGATCAGAAATCCAAAAAAGATACACAGTATAAAAGTTAACGTAATATTAAACAAAGTGATTGTTTTCACCATTGTATATGTTTTTCCAGAATCCATATTCTCATTTTCTGCTTCAGCAGTATTGATTTCTATCAGTTTATTGATTATGATCCCCAATTCAATTTGCAATTTGCTCAAGTTCATTTGATTAAAGTATTTAGTATCATTTTTAATAATGACTTCTATCGATCTGTCATATTCTCGGTTGTATTGAGCCAATTCTGTTTCAAATCTATTCAGCAATTCTTTCTGCTCTTTATTCAGTGATGTTCTGCTGTATAACTCAATATTCCGGTTGATTTCGGTTCTTGCATCTTTGACATCTTCCAAAAGCTTCTCCCTCTCTTTATTGGAGACACTGATAAAAATATCACGCCAGTTTACTTTTAACTCTTGAAAAAGGTATCTTGTCTCATTCAAATATTGAATAGGCTGAAGGCTTTCACCATACATATTTTCTGTGTTCTCATTCAGTTTCCCCATGTTATAGACTGCGAAAAAACCGCCACCTATCTGGATGCAGGCTATGAAAATAAAAGCGAATATTAACTTCAATGATGTTTTTAAATTCAAAAATCTTGAGAAAAACTTCATTCTTTATACCCCCTTTTAAAAAATCCCATTCATTCAATAATTCAAAACAAAATTAAAAGTGAAAAAATTCTTTATAAAGAGAGGCTCCCGATTAATACCGAGAGCTGATTCAATTATGTACTTTTATTTGGACAACTCAATCATTTTGGTAGAAATGCGAGTTAGTGGGAGAATGTGATCGACACAGCCAAGATTAACAGCCGTTTTCGGCATTCCGTATACGATACATGTCTCCTCGGATTCTGCAATCGTCGTAATAGCTGCTCCTGAATCCTTTGCTCTTTTCATTGCGGCAGCTCCATCTCCGCCCATTCCTGTCATGATAATATAATGGCGTTTTAATCCGGTTAGTTTACTAACTGAATCGTATAAGACATCAACGGAAGGGCGATGTCCGTTGCACTGCGCTTCTTTATTCAGCACAATTCTGTATTCATTCCCTCTTTGACGTACCCCCATGTGATAATCCCCAGGGGCAATATAAACTGTCCCTCCGCTGATAACCTGATTATTCTGCGCCTCGACAACATTCATATTTGAAATGCTGTCAAGTCTTTTAGCCAGGTATTCCGTAAATTTTGGAGGCATATGTTGTACGACGAGAAGAGGGTCTTTGAAACCAGCAGGCAAACCCGTGATGACCGTTTCAAGTGCTTTCGGTCCTCCTGTCGATGTCCCAACAACAAATAATTGTTTGAAACCAGTGATAACCTGCTGTGACTTTTCTATTTTTTGAATGACTGGCTTCGTTTTGAGCTGTACTGCTTCTCTGCGAACTGGAGCTTCAATTTTCGCCAGACGCGCTTTCGCGACTGCCTTGATTTTGAGAATCAGTTCTTCCCTGACCCGAAACAAGTCCAGAGAGACAGACCCGGATGGTTTTTGAATAAAATCCACTGCTCCAAGCTGTAAAGCCTTGATCGTCTCATAAGCCCCTTTTTCTGTCAAAGAGCTGACCATTAGAACAGGGGTCGGGAATCTTTGCATAATATGCTTTAACGCCGTCAACCCATCCATTTCAGGCATTTCCACATCCATCGTAATGACATCCGGCTTCAATTTTTCGGTCAGTTCGATAGCCTCTAGGCCGTTCTTTGCGGTCGCTGCTACTTCTAAACGATCATCCTTTGATACGAAATCAGAAATAAGCTTCCGCATGAAAATAGAATCATCTACGATAAGGACTTTAATTTTTCCCATATCAATCTCACCTACATCTTTTTGTAAAAAAACGTGTCCGCTTCTTTCAACTGATACTTTTGCGGCTGAAAAATCTGCTCGGAGCCACCGACGAAAAGATACCCACCTTTATTCAGTGCACGGCTGAATTTCTGAAATAGAAGATCTTTCGCCTCGTCGGTAAAATAAATTAAGACATTGCGACAGATGATTAAATCAAATCCCTGCTCAAAAGGATCAGCCAAGAGATCCTGCTGTCTAAAATGAACGCTTTTTCTTACCTTTTCTGCAATCACATGCTGTCTTCCCTGATTGGCAAAAAATTGTTCCCGGTAATAAGGGGAGAGATTTTTCAGTGTCCCTGTGTTGAATATGCCAGATTTTGCTTGATCAATGACTTTTTGATTGATATCTGTCGCTAATATCCGTATATCTTTCCAGTCCAGAAACGAAGAAAGCAGCATGGCCAGGCTGTATGGTTCTTCCCCCGTTGAACATGCAGCACTCCAGCATTTAATTCTTTTCTTTTCCTTCAGTAGTTCAGGTATAATTTTATTTTCCAACACATCCCACCTAGAGGGATTGCGAAAAAATTCTGTGACATTGATCGTCATATGATTTAAAAATTCTTCATAAAGAATTTCATCCTGCATCATAGCTTTATAGAATTCATCAAATGTCCGAAAGCCTTTTCTACTTTTTAAGGCTGCCAATCTCCGCTTCATTTGATCTTCTTTATAAGAGTGCAAGTCGATGTTTGTCTGCCTCTTGATTCTCTGGATAAATAAATCGTAATCTTGGTTTTGGTCCAATACTTCAAGCATTACTTCACCTTCAGCTCTTTACTTTTCAAACATTACATTTATTTCTGCTCTATCCATAGCATCTATCATTAATGCTATGGATAGTAGTTCCTGATACTTCAACAAACTCCCTACCTGAAAAGCATAGGGCGTGATAATAAAAAAGTCGGAAAGATGACTCATGCTTAACCACTTGTCAGTTCCATTAATGCATTTGGTCTCTTATAACTGCTTCATTATGTAAAGGTAATCTTCATTTCAGTCTTCACTAGCAGCCTGAACATGAACAGATTACTAAAGGTCTGCCTTCCTTCAAATCAGTTCTTTCCCGCCTTGGCTACCGCATTCATCATTCTTTGTGGATTGATCGGTTTAACAATGAAATCAACCGCTCCTGCGATGATTGCTTCTTTCACCATTGACTCCTGCCCCATAGCGGAAGAAATGAGAACTTTTGCATTCGGATCATATTGCTTGATTTCTTTCGTAGCCGTAATTCCGTCTTTATTTGGCATGGTGATATCCATTGTAACCAAATCTGGTTTCAGTTCTTTATATTTTTCTACCGCATCATTCCCGTCAACAGCTTCTCCGATTACCTCATGACCGAACTCTTCCAACATCTTCCTTAAAGTCATTCTCATAAATGCCGCATCATCTACTATTAAAATTTTCATATAATCTCACTTCCAGTTCATAAATTTATACATTATTAATCATTCTATTAATACCGGCCACTTCCAGTATCAGTTCTACCCGGCCATCTCCTAAAATGGTAGCCCCGGAGATTCCGTTTATTTTTCCTACATATTTCCCTAATGATTTAACAACAATTTCCTGATTTCCTTGGAGTTCATCAACAATCAGAGCAATCTTTTTCTCGCCTACTCCTACAATTACAACTGGGAGCTGCCTATTTTCCGAAGCTCCCCGTGGAATTTGGAGCAAGTCGTGGAGCCAAACAACAGGCAGCACTTGTTCTCGGACAACCACGATCGATTTACCTTTGATTGTTTGAATTGTATCTGGATGAATCCGGACAATTTCAACGACATTGCTCATTGGCAATATAAAGGTCCTATCAGCCAATCTAATAATCAGACCTGTAATGATAGCCAATGTCAATGGCAACTTAATTTTAAAAGAAGTACCTTGCCCTAGCTTTGTATCCAGTTCAATGATTCCATTCAAGCTTTCAATATGGCTGCGGACGATATCCATTCCAACTCCACGTCCAGAGACATCGCTCACTTCTTTAGCTGTGGAAAAGCCTGGACGGAAAATGAGGTAAGCCGCTTCATCATCAGTAAGCTTTTCAGCTTCTTCAGCAGTAAGGATGCCTTTTTTCATCGCCGAATTTTTCATTTTTTCAGGATCTATTCCTGCACCGTCATCTCCAACTGTGATGACTACTTGATTCTCTTCATGACTGGCAGTGATCCGTAAAACACCTTTTGCAGGCTTATTCGTTTTAGCCCTTTCCTCTTTTGATTCAAGGCCATGGTCTACAGCATTTCGAATCAAGTGAATCAAAGGATCTCCAATTTTCTCAATGACGGTTCTGTCCAATTCCGTCTCCTGACCTTCAATGACAAGATCAATGTCCTTATCCAGAGTTTGTGCCAGATCGCGGACCATTCTTGGGAACCTGCTGAACAATTGCCCAATTGGCAGCATCCGTACTTTCATTACACTTTCCTGAAGTTCCCCAATCACACGAGCAACATGGTCAGAAACCTGAACAAGATCATCAATGGTATCATCTTCCGTGTAGCGGTTATGAAGCAATCCGCTTACTTGGCTGATTCTTGTTTGGTCAATAACAAGTTCTCCTACTAGATTCATGAGATGCTCCAAACGTTCCACATCCACTCGGATCGTTTGGGACGCCTGCCGTCCTTTGGCTGGCTTTTTCTCGCCCGCTTTTTGTGGCACAGCCTTTGACGGTAGGGTAGCCTCAGCCTTTTTCTTCTCTTCAGCAGGCTCTGGGGCTTTTTCAATAGTTTCTACTTCAACAGCAACTGCTGCTTCCTTTTCCGCAGCTTGCTGTCCTAAAGCATCCACGGTTACCTCATCAACATCGGTCATCATTTTTACAAGATCAAAAACTTCCGGCTGGCTCTGTTGCGTTGCAATAAGAAACTGCACTTTTTCATAATCCGATTCCTGATTATCAGGGTTTTCAAAGTCCGGTGAGGTTTGGATCATGTCTGCTCCGCTTGATTCCAACTGATTTTTAATTAAAAAAGCACGTACTGATTTCATTTCACATTCTGCGGAAATCTGGACAGATAGTTTATATACGTTCAGGCCCTGCCCCCTATATGAATCAATGTCTCCTTGAATTTCTAGGGAATATGGTCCATCAGAAGCTTCTTCCTCTTTCTTCTCTGGTGGCTTTTGGCCGGAAAAGTTTTCCACTTCCTCAATTAGCGGTGTAATGTCTGTTCTTGGGTCTTGACCCGAAACAATTTCTTCCTTCAGCTGTTTTAATTCATCCAGGCACTTGAATAAAAGGTTGATTAAATCATGAGTGACTGACAGCCGGCCATTGCGGACATGATCAAGCAAATGCTCCATTTCATGAGTCAGCTTTGTCATATCCTCAAAACCCATTGTTGCAGACGAACCTTTTAATGTATGCGCAGCGCGGAAAAGTCTTTGTATGACTTCTGGAGATTCCCCTTCTTGTTCCAGCACAAGAATCTCCTGGTCAATAATATCCAGCTGCTCATCGACTTCATCTAAGAATACTCCTAAAAACTCGCTTAAATCAAATGTATCCATTTCGTTTCACCACCTATTGTTGGAGAACTTTATCCAAATTTAATATACTAACCAGTTCCTCATCCTCATGCCCAATACCAGAGAAGAACGAACCTTTTACATCTCCGAACGTTTCTGGCGGAGGCTGAATTTCGCTAAACGTAGTCACCTGACTCACACTGTCCACAACAATCCCAATCATCTCATCTTCAAATTTTACAACCACAATCCGCGTGTCTTTTGTATATTCCTCTTCAATCAATCCAAAGCGATGACGAAGGCTGACAATTGGAATGATCCTTCCTCTCAGGTTAATAACCCCTTTAATATGAGCTTGGACATTTGGTATTTTTGTAACTTCCTGCATTCGTATAATTTCTTCGATTTCATGTATCCTAATGGCGTATTTCTCAGTTCCAATACCGATGGCAACATATTGTTCCTGTCTTGCTTTCCCCATTTTGATCACCTGCTCTATATTTTTCTTTATTTATGTTCACCCCCAATTAATCCATTGGGGGTGAACTCAAGTATTATTAAATGCGCCTTGACGTATTTGCTCCCAGAATTTATCAAGTTCCACCCGATAAATTCTCTCTGAAAATCCGTGGCATCCACTGGTGGCTTTAACTTTATTCAGCCAAGGTTTGAACTCCCACTGGATGGAATACCAATACGCATTCATCGCATCACATACAGAAGTGATAGACTTCTGCTTAGTGAAGTTAAATAATATAGATATTTCTTCATTCAAACTGCACCACAGTGTGATGTTAGAAGGCCTTGCACTTTGGGTGACATTTACTTTAATTTGAAAAAGGAAACAGATGTATTTAATTCCTCTGCAAGATCATTGAGTGATTGTGCTGCCGAGGCTGTTTCTTCACTACTTGCAGCCGCTTCCTCCGTCGTTGCAGATATGCTTTCAATAAATGTTAGTACTTCTACTGATTGGGCCGCCTGCTCCTCACTCGCACCCGCTATTTCTGTTACTTTATTACCTGTGTCATTCACCATTTGAATAATATTTTCAAATGCTACACCTGACTGTTCAGTAAAGGATCTGCCTTCCCTGACAGACTTCACGCTTCGGGCTGTATTTTCTTGCATCCCTTTAATAATCTCGGTGATTTGTTTTGTTGCCTCACTGCTTCTTTCTGCAAGTTTACGGACTTCCTCCGCAACTACAGCGAAACCTCTACCCTGGTCTCCAGCCCGGGCCGCTTCGATCGCAGCATTCAAAGCAAGTAGGTTCGTCTGGTCTGCAATATCATCAATCACTCCAATAATTTCTCCAATTTTGTTTGATTCCTGCTCTAAGTTAGATATCTGTTCATCTACAGCGTTGGCTCCTTCCACTGAAGAAAGAACCACCTGTTCCCCTGCCTGTGCAATTTGAACTGTTTTGTTCGCCAGTTCCGCAGCTTGCTCAGTATTCTCAGCAACCGCATTGATGGCTTCAGACAATTCTCTGAACAATTCGTTCATTGTCTGTGCAGCATTCCCCTGATTAGTGCTCGCACTGGCAATTTCCTCAATACTTGCTGCAACCTGTTCAGAGGACGCCGATAAGTTTTCCGATGCGCTCAAAATGCTTTGAACCGTGGATCTCGAATTTACCACCATCGTATTGACTGAGCGAGCAAGTGCACCGATTTCATCCTTTGTTTCGATATCTGTTGTTTCTGTCAAGTCTCCATCTGCTACCTTCTCGACGAGTCGAACTACTTGTTTAAGCGGACGCGCAATGACATTCGATATCAATAGTCCCATTCCTACGCTGATCAGCAATACAATGATGATAATTACGCTAGCGAGAATTTTGGTCGAACCATATGTATCTTCTGCTTCTTTATATGTTTCCTGAGCCTGGGCAGAATCAATTTCTTTCAACTGATCGACGATTCCAATCAGTTTATTCTGTTGACTCAGCAAATCTCCGCCAATATAGCTTTTATAATCTGACTTTTTGTTGATTATCGCTGTAATAGATTCATCATATGCGCTGTTGAACGCCTGGAATGTAGAATTAAAATCTTCTACAAGCTTTTTCTGTTCATCTGTTAAAGATGGATTTTTGCTGTATAGTTCCATATTTTCTTGTATTTGCGATCTGATTTTATTCACTGACTCCATTAGTTCAGCACTGGAATCTGCCACGTATACATCGCGCCACTTAACGCTGACTTCTTGAAGAAGCACCTCGTTATCTGCCATGATCTCAATAAGCTTCAATCTGTCGTTGTACATTTCTCCCATTCCGTCATTCAACTTGCCCATATTGATCAAGCCCAAAGAATTAATACCTATTTGAAGGACGGCAACAATAATAAAGACAGATAATATTTTGGTCCTTATTTTTAAATGATTAAACCAGCTAAAAAACTTCATACTTGGACACTTCCTCAATTTTTAAGTGATACTATTCTAAAACTTTTTGAATATCTACCTGCCGCAGTAGAGTTTGTAGATTCAACAAAGCAATTGTCTTGTCATCATGGTGGTATACCCCGGTAATCCATTCACTTTGTGACATGTGCGGCGCAGGACTGATATGTTCATCCGATAAGAACATGACATGATCAACCTCATCCACCACAAATCCAAACTCTTGTCCACTGGTCTGCAAAACAATCATTCTTGTTTTAGAATCTATTGTTTTTTCTTTCTCAGAAAAAATCCGATGAAGACTGATGATTGGAATAATATGCTCTCTTAAATGAATGACACCTAGAAACTCCTCACGTGAATTCGGCACCCATTTGACAGTTTGCATCCGGATAATTTCCGCCACATCATGAATCGAGATGGCGTAAAGATTTTCATTTATAGCAAAAACTACATATTGTTCATCTTGTGTACTCAACGATATACCTCCTCTCAAAATACTGTAATAGTGCTCAAATTGCCCATTGTATGAATGACATTTTCCGCAAAAATCAGACAGGTCTCCCGCAGAACTTTTGAGGCACTACCAGTTTATTACCTGATAAAATGCACATTGGCGTACTTGTACACAGATTTTATCAGCCCTGGTTTGAAGCCATACTGAGTGGATTACCAATATCCTTCATCTCACCACTTACAGAATTGCGAGACTTCTGCTGAATGAAGTTAAAAATCAGGACTCTTTCGTTACTAGCTCAATATAATAACGGCTACCCTTTTTATCGGCATAATCATGATATTTTTTACAGTCGTCATTGAAAATTCACTTTTCAGCCTTTTTAAGTTGTTCAATACAAAAGCTCCGGTCTTGGCCGGAGCTTACGGGAGTTCAATCAATTTATTTTAAAAGCTGCTACTGAAGCATTTAATTCTTCTGCGAGTTCGGTTAGTGCATTGGCTGTTGTCGCTGTTTCTTCGCTGCTTGCGGAAGCCTCCTCAGTTGCAGCGGAAATGCTTTCAATGAATGTAAGTACTTCTGCCGACTGTGCTGCCTGTTCTTCACTCGCACCGGCAATTTCTGTTACTTTATTGCCCGTGTCATGCACCATGTTGATGATATTTTCGAAGGCTTCACTTGATTGCTGTGTATAAACAAGTCCTTCCTGAACAGATTTAACGCTAAGTGCCGTGTGATGCTGCATTCCCTTTATGATTGTAGTAATCTGCTTCGTCGCTTCTCCGCTTCGTTCTGCCAGTTTACGTACTTCGTCAGCCACAACGGCAAATCCGCGTCCTTGTTCCCCGGCACGAGCTGCCTCTATAGCGGCATTAAGCGCCAATAGATTGGTTTGATCAGCAATTTCATCAATGACTTCGATAATTTCCCCGATTTTATGAGAATCTTCCTCTAACTTTGTCATCTCGTCACTAACATGGTTAGTCCCTTCCACTGAGGAATGAAGTACTTTTTCCCCATCCTGTGCAATTTTGATAGTCTTGCCGGCAAGTTCCGCCGCTTGTTCCGTATTTTGCGCAACCGCATTGATGGCTTCAGACAATTCCCTAAACAGCTCATTCATCGTTTGTGCTGCATTTGCCTGATTGGCGCTGGCATTGGCAATTTCATCCGTGCTGGCTGAAACCTGTTCAGATGACGCAGATAGGTTCTCTGCCGCACTTAATATGTTTTGAACGGTAGCCCTTAAGTTTAAAATCATCGTATTGAAAGATTGAGCCAGTTTCCCTACCTCATCTTTCGTCTTGATATTAGCTGTTTCGGTCAAATCCCCATCGGCTACCTTCTCTACCAGATTTGCCATTTCATGAAGGGGACGAGCAATAATCCTAGTAAGGAAGAGCCCAAGGGCGATACACATCAAGAACGTTAGTATTGAAACGATAATCAAAATAGTTATAGAGATCGAATAGGCGTTTCCAGTCGTTATGTATTCTTCTCCATTGATCTCCATATCAACATCCTTGATCTCCTCGATATAGTTCGTTACCCCTTCATGTAATTTATTCAATTCTTCATCCTTTTGCTGAAAGCTGCTTCGATTTGTAGAAACAGCTTGAATAGCATCATCATATGTTTTGTTATAATAATCAAAATTCAAAGTAAACTCTTCACGAAATCTCTCCCCTTGCTGTTGAATCTCTTCTCCAAAATCCAAATAGACATCTGCGTAAATGTTTACATTTTTTTCAATTTCCTGTCTCAACGTTTTGATCTCTTCTAATTTCTTTGAGTTATCCGCTTTCAAATCAGACAATGCCATTTCCTGCCACAAAATTTTTAATTTGTACAGATCGATTTGAGCTTGAGTAAGATGACTCATAGGAACTAGCGTTTTTTCATATGTCATCCAGACATTTCCTCGAAGTTTCTTCATGGTTGACATTGAATAGATACTTACACCAGCAAGTATCACAGCAATGAGTACAAAAGTTGATAATAATTTGAATGACGTTTTTCTATTTAGAAACCAACGCATATTCTCAGCATCCCCTTAAATTAACATTTCCTCGTGCGTTCTATAGCTATTCTGAAAGAAGACGCCCAATATAGAAACACACATTTTCCAGCTTTTCGGTTTTGAGCATTCTGTTTTAATAAGAGCATTCTTTCTTCATACAGGCCCTCCTTCGCTGCTTTTTCCGATAATAGTAGAACAAACATGAACTTAGTAATAATTGACTATATTTATCTTCAACAAAACTTAAATTTGTTAATTTTTGTTAAAATATCAATACTAAAGAATGTCCTCACTATTAGTTTTTTTATCGGTAAATGTAACCTGTTTTTAATATGCATTTTTCAAACATTTGTTTTAGTTCGAAATAATTCTTCTGCATATGAAATTTCAAATTAAATGATTCGTCACAAAGTAAAGGAATAAAATTAGAATGTTCAGAAAAATAATTACCTGCCCTTTTTTACTTTCAGTCAAAACGGGCATGATAAGTGAAGAAAAATTCTCATCTTAGCGGTTTGCAGGAACAATTCTTAAGGGCTTTTAGTCACTATTAGTGGTGAAAGAGACCTAGCTTAAGCGACTAGCAATCAAAACTGGAATAATAAGTAGCGAAAGATTCCCTTTGCGAGCAGCTCCCATTAAAAACGGTCACGACTACCAAAAAGGCAAAATCAGCCAAGGCTGGGATAGGTTTATTTTTAAGTAAAGCTTTGATAAATCACATCAGAAAAGCGCGAGAAATCAATTTTAGAAACGTTGATTTCTCGCGCTTTTTAAGGTTGCATCCAGCTTTCTCCCAGCTCCCGACAGATTTACTTTAGGAGCATTTTAATGTGAGTTTATCAATCATCACAGTGTAAAATTTCACAAGCAATTGTTTAATTCACCTTGAAGGAAGCCACCGATGCATTCAACTCTTCTGCCAAATCGGTAAGTACTTGGGCAGTAGAAGCTGTTTCTTCACTGCTTGCCGATGTTTCCTCAGTTGCAGCAGATATGTTTTCAATAAACGTGAGCACTTCAGCCGACTGGGCTGCTTGTTCTTCACTAGCACCAGCAATTTCCGTCACCTTATTGCTTGTTTCATTAATGACCTGAATAATATTTCCAAAAGCTTCACCAGAACGCTGGGTAGAGGTAACACCCTCAGTTACTGATTGAACACTTAATACTGTAGCTTCCTGCATTTCCTTGATAATAGCAGAAATCTGCTTCGTCGCTTCTCCACTTCTTTCTGCAAGGTTGCGAACCTCGTCAGCCACAACCGCAAACCCTCTACCTTGCTCTCCTGCACGAGCAGCTTCAATCGCTGCATTTAAAGCCAGTAAATTCGTTTGATCTGCAATATCATCAATGACTTCGATAATTTCTCCAATTCTACTGGAGTCTTGCTCCAAGTGGGCCATTTGGTCACTAACAAGATTAGCTCCTTCCACAGAAGACAGAACCACTTTTTCCCCATCCTGCGCAATTTTCATTGTTTTATTTGCGAGCATTGCAGCCTGCTCTGTGTTCTGTGCTACCGCATTAATAGCTTCTGATAATTCTCTGAACAATTCATTCATTGTTTGTGCAGAGGTTGCTTGATTGGCACTTGCACTGGCAATCTCTTCTGTACTGGCCGAAACCTGCTCAGAAGATGCAGATAGGTTTTCCGCAGCAATGACGATATTTTTAATCATGCCCTTTAAATTATCAATCATATGATTGACGGATCGTGCAAGTATTCCAACCTCGTCCTTCGTTTGAATATTAGCTTTTTCAGTCAGATCCCCCTCAGCTACATTCTCCATGATTTGTGCCATCTCATGAAGAGGGCGTGCTATGATCTTTGTCAGGAAGAAACCGAGAGCGATGCAAATTCCAAGTGTCAATATAACGATGGTAATCATGATTTTTATCGTGGTGGAAAACATATTTTCAGAGTTTTGGTATTCCTCTTCAGAAATTGACATATCCACGTCCCAAATCTCTTCTAAATAGGTTGTTAAGCGATCATGGTATCCATTCAACTCAGCATCGAGTTTTTGGAAACTGCTTCGGTCTTTTTTTACTGCTTGAACTGCTTCATCAAATACTTTGTTGTAGGCTTCAAAATCTGACATAAATCTATCATGGAATTCCTGAGCCTCCTGCTGTGCCTCCAGGCCTTCAGTCTCATAGGATTTTGTATAAATTGTAATATTTTCAGCAATAGCCTTCCGATTTTTCTTTATTTCTTCCATCTTTGAATCAATGGAAGCTTCGGAATCAGCCAGTGTAACATCTCGCCAGCCAATTCTTAATTGCAGAAGGTCATTCTTGGCATTAGCCATATTTTCCATTGGCTTTAATGCAGCAGTGTACATCTCTGCGCCAATTATATTAATTTTTTTCATATTGATGATTGCAAAGGTGCTTACTCCAGCCAATATGATCGCTATGAAAATAAAAGATGATAATAGTTTGAATGAAGTTTTTCTATTGATGAACCAACTCATTCTTAAAACACTCCTTACTTAAAATTCTTCTTTTCCGATGTCAAGGAAAGCCTGTCATTGAACCATTTTGATCATTCTCTATCAAAATGATTTTTCTTATTAATTCCATTTAATGAAAATAATGGTAACTTAGGATAATTTGAATGCAGCAACTGATGAATTCAGTTCCTCTGCTAATTCTATTAAGTTCTGAGAGGTTGCTGCTGTTTCATCGCTGCTTGCCATCACTTCCTCCGACGCAGCTGAAATGCCTTCAATAAACGTAAGAACCTCTGCCGACTGGGCTGCCTGCTCCTCACTAGCACCTGCTATTTCCGTCACTTTATTGCCTGTATCATTAATCATCCGAATAATATTTTCAAAGGCTTCACCGGATTGCCTTGTAAAAGCAAGTCCTTTTTGCACAGATTTCACACTAATTGCTGTGTTTTTCTGCATACCCTTGATAATTGAAGTGATCTGATGTGTTGCTTCACCACTTCTTACTGCAAGCTTTCGAACCTCATCTGCTACCACAGCAAATCCACGGCCTTGTTCTGCAGTACGTGCAGCTTCAATTGCTGCATTTAATGCCAGTAAATTCGTCTGGTATGCAATATCGTCAATGACCATGATGATTTCGCCAATCCTGCTGGAATATTTCTCTAATCTTTCCATTTGATTACTTACAACATTCGTACCATCAACTGAAGATAGCACTACTTTTTCCCCATCTTCAGCAATTTGAATTGTATCATTGGCAAGCTTTGCAGCCTGCTCTGTGTTTTGCGCTATGGCTTGGATTGCTCCTGACTGCTCTTTGAACAGCTCATACATTTTTTGCGAGGCGTTCGCCTGATTGACACTGACACCAGCAATTTCCTCCGTGCTTGCTAATACCTGCTCAGCGGAGGCTGATAGATTTTCAGCCGCACTTAAAACATTTCTAATCATATCTTTTAAATGAGCAATCATCCTATTGGCAGACTGAGCCAGCATTCCAACTTCATCCTTTGACTGAATCTTTGCAGTCTCGGTCAAATCTCCTGTAGCCACATTTTCCATCAAATCTGCCATATCCTGGAGTGGACGAGCAATCATTCTTGTCAGCAAAAGCCCCACAAAGATACAAAGAGCTAATGTAAGTATAGCTACTGTAATCATGACGACTAACGAAGTAGAATACATATTCTCCGAATCATGATATTCCTCTGTCGACATCGACATATCTACAGCCCAGATTTCATCAATATAGCTGATTAAACGCTCATTGGACTCTTTCAATCCTTGATCCAATTGTTCGAAGCTGTTCCGGCCGTCAGAAACCGACCGGATTGCCTCGTCATAAGATTGATTGTAAGCGTCGAACTCCGCGGTGAACTGTTCATAAATCTCTTGCGCCTTTCGCTCAGCCGCTTCTCCGTAGCCCAAGTAGGAATCAGTGTAGCTTTTGAAATTTTTCACAATATTCTCTCTGAGCATTTTGATTTCTTCCATTTTCACTTTATTGTCAGTTTCGGGATAAAACAATACAATATCCAACCATACATTTCTTAATTTCTGGAGTTCAAACTTCGATTCATTCAGATCCTTCATTGGAATAATCGATCCAATATAAAGGCTACCAACATTCACATTCATTTTTTTCATATTTGATATCGCATAGGCACATACACCTGTAAGAATAAAAGCAACGATAATAAATGAAGCTATTAATTTGAATGATGTTTTCCGATTGATGAACCAACGCATTTTTGACATCCTTTGATTTCGTATTTTTCTTTCCCTGTACCTCCAAAACGAAATTTTATTTGTTACACTCTACTCATTCACGATAATTTAAATGCTGATACAGATGCATTCAATTCTTCAGCCAAGTCAATTAGGCTTTGTGCAGTCAACGCTGTTTCTTGACTGCTTGCCGTTGCCTCTTCAGTCGCAGCAGAAATGCTCTCAATGAAAGACAGTACTTCTTCCGATTGAGCTGCTTGCTCCTCGCTGGCACTTGCAATTTCCGTCACTTTGTTGCCAGTTTCATTAATCATTTGAATAATATTTTCAAAAGCCTCTCCCGACTGCTTCGTGTATACTAGCCCATCTTGCACTGATTTTACACTGTGTACTGTGTTTTCCTGCATGCTTTTTATAATCATCGTGATCTGCTTTGTAGCTTCACCGCTTCTTTCGGCCAGTTTGCGGACTTCTTCCGCCACGACAGCGAATCCCCTTCCTTGGTCTCCTGCCCTCGCGGCTTCAATAGCAGCATTTAACGCCAAAAGATTTGTCTGATCTGCAATATCATCGATTACTCCAATAATTTCTCCAATTTTGTTTGAATCTTCTTCCAAACTCGATATATTATCACTTACATGGTTAGCGCCGTCCACAGATGATAAAACGACTTGTTCACCATCATGGGCAATCTGAATTGTTTTGTTAGACAACTCAGCTGCTTGCTCTGTATTTTGCGCCACCGCATTGATCGCTTCAGATAATTCCAAAAATAATTCATTCATTGTTTGTGCAGCATTTGCCTGATTGGCACTTGCGCTCGCAATTTCCTCGGTACTCGCTGATACCTGCTCAGATGACGCCGATAAATTTTCTGCAGCACTTAAAATATTTTGAATCATTCCCCTGATATTGATTACCATGCGGTTGACAGATTGCGCAAGAATGCCCACCTCATCCCGAGTATTTATATTAGCTGTTTCTGTCAAATCCCCATCAGCAATTTTTTCTACGAGATCAACCACACGTTTAAGTGGACGAGAAATGATACGGGAAATAAATATTCCGAAAGCAACACAGATGATTAAAGTGATGATCACACTAGACAATGTAATAATTCTTGATGTCGTATGTACATTGTCAGACTCCTTTTTGGCTTTGTCGGCTCTTTTCATATCCGATTCCACCAATTGGTTCATAATACTGACCAGTTGAAGCTGAAGGTTGTTAAAATCGCCACCCATATAAGCTTTATAATCGCCTGTTCCGTTGACAATTTGCTGTACGGATTCATCGTATTTCGTGTTATATTCCTCCCACACCCTATCATAGGTTTCAAGCAGCCTTTCCTGGTTTACGTTTAAAGGTCTGTCCCTATATAATTCAAAATAACGTGTAATTTCTTTTCTGAGTGTATTGACATCCATCAGCAAGCCGTCTCTTTCGTTCGGAGAGTCGATTAAATTAATGTCGCGCCATTTTAAGCTTAATACTTGGAAATTATTTCGCGCTTGTGACATGTATTCAATCGGTTTCAGGCTTTCTTCATAGATAAGATCGAGATCATCATTAACCTTGCCCAAACCTGATAATCCAAAGTATCCGGCACCCGCCTGTAAGAATGCGATAAATATAAAAGCCGTTAAAAGCTTTGTCGCTGTTTTTAGATTAAGAAACCAATGTAATAATTTCATTCAGGGCTCACCTTCCTAGTCATGCTGTCTTCTCTATTCTCATTTTTTTAAAAAGCGCAAAGTGCGCATCCTTAGGCGGCAAGCATAAGAGAAATGCCGCAAAATTTCCCTTCAAAAGTAATTGGCTTAATCCTTGCGATGGCGTCTGGCCGCTCAAGCCAAGCCGCCGCATCCTGTCGCTTTGCTTGCACTAGTACTTCCTTTACGTCCCATCCGGATAATAAAAGCTTCTTATCAAATGCGCTTTCGCATATTTGCGCCCAGGTTTTATCGAGCTTAACTCAATAAATTTCCTCTGAAAACCTGTAGCATCCGTCGGATGCTTTAACTTTGTTCAGCCTGGTTTTGAACCCTGCTCAATGGAATATCCATATGCTTCATCTCATCACTTTCAAAAGCGGGAGGTTTCTGCTGAATGAAGTATTAAATACCCATTTTTCATAACAAAGTATATTTTCTTCCTTACAAAAAAACCCCCTAAGAGGGGGAAATAATGTGATTGTTCTGATTCAACCCGGTTATTTTCGCACCTCAAAAAAACCTAAGCCATTGCGGTTTCATTCAATTGTTCTGCAGATGACGTCACAATTGCTGAAGCATTTTCAATTTCATTGACAACGGCAACGAGCTGACCCATCTGCTCCTGGACCTTCATATTCGTCATGCTGTTTTGCTGGATGGACTGAGCAATATTCTGAAATGCTTCATGAGTATGTTCAGATGTTGCAATACCGGACATCAACGCTTCTTCCACATGCTTCAATGACTTTATCACCTGTTCCTTATACAGGTTGGAGTTAGAAATCAGTTCGTGAATTTGTGAGATGGAATTCTTTGTCTGCTCAGCAAGGCTTTGCACCTCTTGGGAAAGTACAGCAAATCCCCTTCCGTGTTCGCCAGCCCTTGCTGCTTCTATGGCTGAATTCAAAGCTAAAATATTCGTTTGCTCAGCAATATCTTGAACAATGTGAATAACACTGGAAATTTGATTAGAGGACTCTCCCAGGCGATGGATGCTTTCAATCATATCTCTTGAATAATTATCCATAACGCTGATTTTTTCTAATAATTCCTTTAGTTTGTTCTGTCCATCTTGTGCATGATTTTTAGCTAAGATAGACTGCTCATTGTTCTCTGTAGTCGTTTCATTTACCTCATGAATATTTTTACTCAAAGCGGCGACAGATGCCTGTGTCTGTTCAGCAAGGGCAACCAGTCCTTCACTCACGGAAGTCATTTGGTTTTTAAGATAAATCTTCCCTTCTTCAAACTGAGCATTTAACTTTATCATGTTTTCCCGATCATATGCTTCAAGAACGATTTGCTGCTCCAAGCTTAGAATTTTATTGATAGCTGAAAGAAGTGATTGTAACTTTCTCTTATCTTTTACACTCTTAAATGCTAGATGAGTAAGCGTATCGTGAATACCTTGAAACGATCCCATATACCATGCTGGTTCCAATCCGATTACATAATGCACCTTTGCGATTTTCAATCGTTTATCTATAAAGCTTTGATCTATGTTCCCATCAAACATCTCTATAATATGAACTCTTAAGGTTTTCTTCAGGCGCTCGACAGTGGAGTTCTTCTGAATAATCTCTTTTAAACTTGCAACCTTCATAACAATCGAATAGAAATCATCAACTAATCGTTCAATATTTTCCTTAACCAGTGGCTGAATACTTTTGAGGAGCTTCAGATCTTTTTCGGTAAGGTTGATCATATTGATTTTATCCAATATAGAAGTATCCCCTATCTTTGTACCAACCTTTGTATTCACTTTTTCACTATGATTCATTCCATCTTCTTTTTTGCTAGTTGATTTACCAAGCCCAAAAAAACTCATGTTTCGTCCTCCTCTTTGCCGTTTGCGTTTTCAACATTATTCTCACAATAGGTCTTAATCCCTATTTCTTCGACATATATTCTACAAATTATGTATCGGCTTCTTTCCAGCAATCTTTAGTAGATTAGGGATGCCGTCTTCAAAATGTAGTAAAAAAGTTTCACAAAAACGCAAACCGAAAAACCATCTAAATTTTTCGTTTAGACAATTAGGATTTATAAACTTTCCCATAAATGATAATTTTGCAATGAAAAGTCAAGCCTTAAATCATTATTAATCGCTCTTTCATTTTTTAAATAGAAAGTAAATATTTTAATGTCTTGTATTGCTTGGGCAAAAGAAATGATTTCAAATTGCATGGTTTGATGATACTTCAAATATTGGAACATCGTCTCTCCTCTTAAAAAGGCAAGCTGGTAAATGTCTGTATATTCATATAGAAAATCAAACATCCTCTTTAGCGAATCGTAATCTACAGAATTAACTGGTATTTTTTTAAAGGGAAATTGTGATAACAATACATCATATCTACTAATTTCTTGAATTGCTGACATTAATAATGCTCCTTATCCTGGCATTTTGTTTACTCCAAAATTTAAATAAATACAGATTGTAATAAAGCTGGTTTCCCAAGATAATAGCCCTGGGCTCCTGAAATTCCCAACGCTTTTGCCATTTGAAGTTCTTCTTCTGTTTCCACACCTTCTAATATCAATTTGCTTCCGGTTTTTTCACAAAAGTTTTTAAAAACCGAGATATACTCTTGCTTTTTTTGTAATATATGTAAATCTTGAGCAAGGTAACGATCCAACTTTAAGTAATCGGGCTCTAATTCAATAATGGTTTCTGCGCTTGAGTATCCTCTCCCAATATCGTCAATTGCGATTAAAAATCCATCCTGCCGGAGTCCAAATAACCGATATTTTAAACTTTCCAAGTCCGGAATTGCCTCTGATTCAGATATCTCCAAGACTACTTGTTGATTGACTGTGTCATTGTCGGCAATTATTTGCTGAACGAAATCTGGAAAATTCGGATTTAGAATGGTCGACGGGAAAATATTTAAAAACAGGACTCCGAGTTCTTCCCTTGAATCTACTGAATAAAAACTTGAAAGAGCTTTATAAATGGACTGGGAATCCAAATCATAAAGGCAATTTTCTTGTTTGGCCGTTTGAAAAGCTACTTCAGGGTTTGGGTATGTTTCATGTCTAAAAAGCGCCTCATACCCTACTTTTTTACTACTTTTTATGTCGTAAATCGGTTGAAAAAAATGATAAAACTGGTCCATTTGAATAAAGCTTTCAGCAGACAAAAATTCATACCTCCCTTCAAAAGAAAAAAAGGTGCGCCCAAGAAAAAAGGGCCCACCTGTAGTGTCCAATTTCCTTTGGCAACTCGGCCACCATAGCAATGAGCTTTAGGTCCGTAGCTTTGCGTCCTTACTTTTCAATAAGTTTGCCTTTATCTGGATTTAAAACTAAACGATTATAAATATCATTATAGCAAATCATGACAAAATTCCTAGTTTTTTGATGTAATTAAGCCTATCTTTGATTCTTAATACCTATTTCTCACTAGCTAATATACCTAGTATCAAGTCCTTGAAATAAAGAAAAGAAACACATTTCACCATGACTTAAGACACAAAAAATTTCAAGTGAAAACAAAGAACTCTCAGCCTAGCTGACTGAGAGAGGAGCTTCTTCATTTAGTTCTTTAGAAATCCTTTTGATTGCAGGAATTCAAGCATGTATGTTCTGCGCGGTGCAGACAAGAAAGCTGCCATAATATCTGTCCATCCATTGCTTTTATTATTGGAGGAACGATTATGGTAGTATTCTTTCATAACAGAGTCATACTGTTTAAGAATGTCATCGTACTTATCTTCGTCATATGTATCTTCATGTAAAATTGCGGTAATTGGAAGGCGCGGCTTCACTTCATTTGCTTCATCGGGTACACCGACGGTCATGCCAAACAAAGGAATAACATGATCAGGCAACCCCAATAAATCACTGATTGGTCCCGGATTATTACGAACGCCTCCTATGTAACAAATGCCGTAACCTTTCGACTCCACCGCCACAACAAAGTTTTGGGCAAACAACGCTGTATCAATTGCGGCGACAAGGAAACTTTCTGTCGCGCCAGCCAATATTTTTTTCCCGTGAAGAGCAGCTGCATGCTCCAGCCTCTTCAAATCTGCACAAAAAACAAGTGCTAACGCGGCTGAATCATATTGTTGGTTTTTCGATAGTTCTGCCAGCTTAGCCCTTTTAACCTGATCCTTCACGCGTATGACAGAATAAGCTTGGACAAAGTTAGAGCTAGCTGCATGCTGAGCAGCATGAAGCATTTCATGGAACGTTTCATCCGAAATCGGCACATCTTTATATTTCCGAACTGAAGCATGTGATCTTAACAAATCTAGCATAATATCTCCCTTTCAAAAAACTCATTTTTTATTATCATATCAAATAAACAAATACCTTGAACAATCATCCGCCTTCCATTATTCCCAATAATATGATTCCCAGCATAACGATTGCGATCATGAGATACTGGCGAAAGCTCAATACTTCTTTCAAGAAGATACGGGATAATATCACCGAAAAAATTCCATGCGCCGCTATAAGTGGTGCGGCAATAATTGCATTACCTGCCATCGCAAACACGTAAAAGAATTGACCAACCGTTTCAAGGATGGCAGCTAATCCTTTATCACGTTCTTTGAAAATGACAAAAGATTCCTGCTTGATGATTTTCACATAAAAATAGGAGATGATTGCTGCAATCAGGAATGTGAATTCATATGCCAATAAAGCTGAATCTTCACTGATAAGCTTCATTTCATCCAAATATATTCCATCAGCAAAGGTCCCTAATCCATCAATGAGACTGTATAGGATGGGGAAGGTGATGGCCAATACTCCCATTTGATACTTTTTGTCGATGACTTCATTACTTGCTCGCAAAGCTACATTGTCTGCTTGTTTTTCAAAGATAGCCAGCCCGATTACACCAGCTGTGACAAAAACAATTCCTGAAATCTCTATGAAACTCATTTCCCTCGGGAAAAATATAAATAATAATATCGCACTAACGGCTCCAGAAGAGTTTTGAACTGGCGCAGCGATTGATAATTCAATATATCTCAGTCCAATATACCCGATTGTCATTGACAAAATATACATAGCGGAAACGGGAAAATATCTGACCATATCAAAAGGATCAAAGCTAATTCCTTTCACAAGCATATATAAAACTGCGTGAATCCCCATGACGAACCCAACCATTGTTACAATCTTAAGATGGCTGTACCTGTCGCTGCTATCTGAGCCTTTTTTGTAAAAAAGATTTGCTGCCCCCCAAGAGACAGCCGCTAAAATAGAAAAAATAAACCACATAATGTCTTGATCTCACCCGTCTGTTATTAAATTTTTGTTAAAACCGCCCGGCAATTGAAACTGATATTTTCTGATGATTATAGATAAACTTAGCCTTAAAAAAGAAGCGTTTAACCCTTATTTAGGTTAAACGCTTCTTTAACAGCAGTGATTCCAACTAGGTTCGAACCGCTGTCCCTCTCCTGCCAAAGTGGAAAGAGACATCTTACTGTCCTCTCTCATTACCGAGAGTCTTCCAGCCCTATACAACAGAGCTTTATTTTTGAGCGTTATGTGTAATGATCATATTTTATCAGCAACTAAAAACAAAATCCTCAGTACCGAGCAATTTCGTTACCTATTTTAAACCTCTGTCGTCCCCTCCACGAAGACGTTCAAACACTTTTATAAGCATAATATTATTAAAAGGACTATTAATAATCAAGCAAAAAACACATGCCTTACTAGTTTCAATATTTCATTATTGTTCTAATGATGCTGGTGGTGATGATCGGATGATTCAGGTTTCATTTGGCATAATATTGAGTCATCATGCAGATGCGCCGATGTTTCCAATTGAATTGTTACATGATTAATATTTTTGTGTGCAAGTTGATGTTCGATATTGCGAAGTAATTGTTCACTTTCCGCAATCGTCACTTCATCGCTCACAACTGCATGGCAGGAAAGCGCGTTTAAGCCGCTCGTTATAGACCAAACATGCAGATCATGTATGCTTTGAATTCCCTTTTCGCTCTCGATTGTATGGATGACTTCGTCTATGTCCACATTTTGAGGTGTACCTTCCATCAATACATGTAGTCCGGACTTTGCAACAAAATAGCCGCTTCTCAATACAAGGAATCCAACAATGACACTCGCCAATGGATCTGTCCAGCCCCAGCCGAAGAACATCATGAGTAATGCGGCAACGATTGCGCCTATGGACCCAAGCATATCACCAATGACATGAAGATAAGCGCCTCGCATATTCAAATTCTCTTCAACATCACTCTTGCGCATCATAATCCATGCGACAAAAATATTAACGACTAACCCAATACTGCTGACAATCAGCATCCCAGTTGTAGCCACTTCAGGAGGATTTGCGAACCGTTTTACAGCTTCATAAAAAATGTACAACGCAATGATGATTAATGTCATTCCATTTAAAACCGCTGCCAAGATTTCAAATCGCTTGTAGCCAAAAGTCTTACATTTGCTAGCTGTCTTTTCACCAAATTTAAATGCGATCAGTGCAATTGCCAACGAAATCGAATCGCTCAACATATGTCCTGCATCTGCCAAGAGAGCGAGACTGTTCGTTAAAAATCCTCCGACCGCCTCGACAACCATATAACTAGTAATGATTAGAAAAGAAATCAATAATACTTTTTTATTTGTACCATGTGTATGGTCGTGCCCATGGTTATGTGCCATATGAATACCTCCCTATGTAATCAATTGCTCGTTTCAAAAACTTAATAACATAATCATCTTGCTCAATAAAGAAGGATGTTAAATCGCCTCTAATCTTTTTGATACATCGAACAACGTGATAAAAGCTTCGTAAACTCCTTATAATTGATTATATGAGCATATGTACATATTAAGATATAAAGCATTAAGTGTCAATAAAAAAACTTTCACATCTGACTAATGAAAGCTCAGTCAGATACCCCTTTCTACGACTACAAAACGATACTATCAAATACGCATAGGCGTATTTGATAGTATCGAGCTCTGCTGGATACATTTCCTCTGACCATTCACCGGATGCTTAAATAGATTGAGCCTGGTTTTAAAACCCCTGCTGAATGGAATGCTAATACGCTTTCATCTCAGAGTTAAACCGTCTGCAAATAAAATGAGCGTCTATCCTTGTGACAGGACAGCGCTCATCTATTAAAACACTCTATTGATCTCTTCTCGATCATAATCCAAAATCCACCCATTATATTCATCATATAGGAACCGTATAGCTTCTTTATCTGACGCGATGATATCACAGCCGCGATCATCGTATAAATGAAATATAATCTTATTCGTAAGGTTAACAAAATAGATATCATATCCACTTTCCAGATTATTTTTCAAAATGATAGGTGCAAAATCTTTATGACTAATTGCCTGTAAAACGTGGTGATGCTTTATTTCCCTTTTCTTGCAAGAAAGCACAAAGCGATGAGTGACAGATTGTTCATCGCCCTCAAAAACACTGGGTAAAAGATAATGCTTTAATTGATATAACGTTTCCTTATCTTTTAAGTATTTTCGATATACATTTAAAGGTTTTTGTTGAAGCAAAAGACTGTGTTTAGCAGTATATACATCTGTAACAAACAAAAATTCATCCTCTTCTCCAAACACCTTATCAAACAGGTATTTGTCCGATGAAGAATTTGCATTAGATTATCCTTTTCAAAATGTGGTCTGCACGGTATTGAAATTTCAAAACGAAGACCATATTTCCATGAATAAAATAGGGCTGGCCTTAACGTTAAACCTGTAAAATTCTCTTCTAAGAATGACTGTAAAATTTTGCTCATTCCATTCCTCGCGAATCATCCTGATAATTTTTCATAGGAAATCGCTTCTACATTACTTTGTGTTTATTCTTCAAATAAAAGAATTACTCTATTGTAGCTCACTTATTTTTTTATCTTTGGGAGCAACCGCAATTGTTTCATACTTCCCATAGTAGTCTCAATTCTGTACATTGAAAGCGCTGGAGCAGCAAATGATCATTTCGAGAAATTTTTTCACAAATCCACTCTCAATGCATAGAGATTTCTTATCCTTTTGATGTATGGATTTAGAACAACAGGATTGACAGAAAACCTTATTCTATAAATCTCACATTGAACCAAAATCATGTCATTCGTAAACAGCCTACTATATTCCGATTTCCCGCATTTTTTCCGTGACTTTTGCCATTCTGTCATCCATATCTGTTCCAGTGAATTTTTCGAACCGCATTTCGCTCACGATTTTCCCGTCCCCCATAAACATAATGCGCTCAGTCCTAGCTGCAATTTTTGCGTCATGAGTCACAAGTATAACTGTTGTACCTTCTTTATTAATTTCAGAAATAATGTCCATAATTTCCTCTGCGGCTTTAGAGTTAAGCGCTCCAGTCGGTTCGTCACCGAAAATGACTTTTGGATTACTAATCAGTGCACGGCAAATCCCTGCTCGCTGAAGCTGCCCTCCTGATACCTGAGTAATATCACGCTTTTCCAATTCTGCAATCCCAACCTTATTCATAAGCACTCTTGCTTTTTTTATAATCCCCGCAGCATTTTTTCGGTTATCCCGCATGGAAGGAAGAATAATGTTATCGAGAATGTTCAGGTTTTTAAGCAAAGTCGGCTGCTGAAAAATAAAACCCATTTTGGTTCTGCGTAAATCAGCAAGCTCATTTTCACTCAGCTTTGATAGATCCCTGCCTGCAAAAGATACCTTTCCACTGTCAATTCCATCCATCCCACTCAGCGCATACATCAATGTTGATTTCCCTGAGCCCGAAGGCCCCATAACTGAAACAAAATCTCCTTCGTTTATGCAGGCGGACACGCCATTTAAAACAAGGTGCTTTTCATTACCTGTCCCGAAAGATTTTACTATACTTTCACCGATAATCATCTTCTTCATCATTTACTCCTTCATATTTTGGGCTATTTTTATTTGTCCCGCGCCTAATGTGCCGATAATGGTTGCAATAATTACTGAACAGATCATCATTAACGGGCTTAACAGATAAGCAGAAAGTGGATCGACAACAAACTTAAACGTCGACGCTCCGAATGATGAAATCACCGCTCCTGCAAGCATCTCTCCAAGTGTGTTGGCAAGAAGCGTTCCAAAAACAACTCCAACAAGTAGAATAAAAACCGAACGTGCAATATACTGCACTGTAATATCAAAATTTGTAAAACCAAACGATTTCATTACAGCGATGGAGTATCTGTCCTTTGCAAGAAGCATTTTCATAAACAAAAGCGTAACCAAAACCGTAATCATCAGCGCAACGACAATTGAGGCAAAAGAAGCCTTTCGAATGGAGTCGATTGTTGATCCGTATGTCTGTTCAATATACTCATCAATATCTGAGACCTTCGCATAATCAAATCTATCCGCGTATTCCGAAACCTTATTGCCGATAAGTGATGGATCTGAAAACTCAACACTGATCACGTACCACATAATATCGACAGAATTATCGGTAAAAACAGCCTTTGCTGTTTTCCCTCCATTGGTTATGTCGGAATAAATGCCACTGACCGTGAGATTCCTTTCCTCTCCCTTATTTTCCAGAGTAATGATGTCGCCGACTTTTTTATTTAGTTCATCGGCATTCATGGCCGAAAGCGCAATTTCATCTTTTGAGGCGGGGGCAGCGCCCTCAGAATAATCAACTGGAAATTTCGAATGGTCGCCAAGCTCTATTTTTAACCTTTCCTTCGTACCGTCCTCCAACCTCATGTTAAACGGTTTTGTTGTTAGCACAGCATACTTCGAAATCGCATGATCGTTGCTCATTGTATTTATGATTTCCTCAGCCTTTTTAGACATATGATCGGTCTGCTGAATGTCAATACGCATATCGCTATTCCCTATCCCCATATATGTGGTGAAGCTTTTTGAGGAGATGGTGTTATACAAGTTTTGCGGAACAATAATGATAAATATTGAAATCATCAGCACTACAAGCATTGTGACGTACAGTTTTTTCCTTGTAAGAACATCTTTGATACCGAGAAAAATATTTATGTTAAAAAGCCTGTTGTCACTCAGAGTAAAACGCTTGGCCCCCAGTGTTTTCTCCTGTGAAGTGCCAAAGTGAATAGCTTCGGTGGCAGATATTTTTCGAAAGCGTCTCAGCACTCCGTTCACATAGAGAATAATTGCAAAAAACATAAATAGTATACCGATTATTCCGCATAAAAAAGCAGAAAAATAATGATCACTTTCTCCCATGTAAAGCCGGATATTTTCAAGAAGCATACCTCTGAACACAAGCGAAAGTCCCAATCCGAAAATAGAACCAACTGCCGCGATCGCAGCATATTTCACAAGATAAATCTTTTTTAAGTCAGAAACGCGCAGCCCCATTGCTTTCATCACACCTATTTCGCGGTAATCGTCTTCGATTTTCGCTAAGAGCGTAAAACGTATGCACATCAATGCGATTGCTACGACAAGTGCACTCAGAAG
Organism: Bacillus norwichensis; assembly: GCF_014836955.1. Classification (GTDB taxonomy): domain Bacteria; phylum Bacillota; class Bacilli; order Bacillales; family Bacillaceae_C; genus Siminovitchia; species Siminovitchia norwichensis. Next base: position 6,073 of record NZ_JACSPV010000017.1, on the reverse strand, counting down.
AAGGATGACAGCAATCATCAAGCCATCGGAAATGGCATTAAGCATTTTAAAAAGTGGATATGTGATAGTCGGCCCGTTTGCTTCAAGCCCTGCGGAAGTGTATGCAGCCTCGAATGTGCTAATCGCGGATAAGTCCTTTAATCTGAACTCAATCAAATATTCGGTATTTCCGAAATCTTTTATTGCTGCATAATCATTTTCGCTTACAAGAAACCTTTTGGAAGAGGCAAGCAATGAATTCATTTGTGAATCGCGTAAGAACCCTGCAACAGTAAACTTTTTTCTGTCTATTACTAGCGTGTCACCAACTTTTGCAGTTCCATCCTTCATGTATCCCACTGGAACATAAATCTCACCATCTAATACAGTTATAACTTCTCCGCCCAGATCCAGAAGATAATCAAATTTCTCGCTTTGTGTGCTAAAGCCATTGTCTTGAATATTATTTGCAAGCGAAGTTCCTTCAATTACAATCTTCGCGCCATCAACATTGAGAAATTCATTCACCTGAAATTCATCGACCTGGCTATTCTGGTCCGCGAAATTCGCAAGTCGTTCAGTATCAATATCACCTGAATGCATCTGCATAAAATGCGGAGTTTTCGCCTGCTTCATGAGTGTGTCTATCGCACCCGAAAGATTTACAACAAGTATCGCTGAGAGAGCAACAAGCGCAGCTGCTACAGTAACAAATATCATAGTTGTAAATGTAATCAATTTGCTTTTTAAAATATCATTTCGAATTATTCTGTAATACATAAGTCACCTCTTTGTTCAAGCTTTTTCACCGACTTTAAGTTGTATAGGATGACTGATATTACATATAGTAAAATTCCTGCAATTATAAAAAGGAATCCTGTTCCCCTACCGCTACCGTACCGGTGATTTTTCCCACACTGTCAGCAAAGACCTCCTCCTATAACGGAAACAAGCTAACCCGGCCATAGCAGAAGAAATTTTTTGAAAGATTTCACCAAGTTATCCATCGTTGTCTCCTTCTTCCATCCCAAACATTTTCAAAGTATCCATCAAACTTCCCTTTTCAGCACCAAGCAGCCTTTCTACATTACAGATAAAAGCAAGCATTCGTGAAAAGCGTTCCTCGTTTGTCATAGCAACCATATCGCCATCAAAAACTGTCGTTGCATAAATTACAACCATTTCCATGCACTCATATGGAAACGGCGTATTGAATATTCCCTGCACAATTCCTTCTTGAATAATCTCCGTCAATATCGGCGGGACATCGGTGATGATGACTTTTTGTATTTTTTGATGCATAAGCGCGTTCTGCGGCTGATGAATGTGCTCCATAATTTCTGTACTGCTTTTGCCGTTTATGTTCAGCGCCATAACAACACGGATAATACGCTCAACTATAGGTATGCTCTTGTTTGCAGCAATTTTCTGTGCCGCTCCCAAAAGACGGATATTATAGCGCTCAATCAGCGCATCCATAATATCCTCCTTCGACTTAAAATGGTGATACAATGTTCCGCGCGCAATACCTACCTTTTCGAGAATATCTTTTGTAGTTGTCCCGTCAAAACCCTTCTGACCAAAAAGCTCATCCGCTGCATCAAGTATTTCGTTTCTGCGCTCCTCGGCTTTTTTTGTTACTCTCATTTGATACAACTCCCCATAATAGACCGACTATCGGTCATTTTATGTTAATATACTATCATACTGTTCTTTTAAAATAAAGTTCGACTTGAAATGAACAAAAAATCAGAATTCTAAGAGGATCGTTTGTGTTTTTCAGTGTTATTGGAACAGACATCCTTCCTTTTACCAAGCACTAAGCTTCCGAACCATCGTATAAGCATAAAATATTCTGTTTGCACGATTGAATTCTTAAAATTAGACTTTGACTGATCATCACTTTCGAGCTGCATTTTCCATAAATCAGTCCAAAATAAAAAGCGTCCTAATGATCAGTAGGGTTGGACCGGACTGAAACTGAGCGCCATCCCTATCGACTCGTCGAGACTTTTTTAAATGGTTTTTTAAAATATTTAATTTATCAACTCACATAATCAATGAAATTAATTATCGAATTAAAATAATTAAGTTTTTTCATTTACAAATTTAATATATTGATCTATAATGCAAGAAAAGAAAGGAGTCGAGTATGAAATATCCTATTATCACACAGTGTCCTGTATGCGACAATCCACTGCACGCCGTCAAGCTTGAATGTGGACATTGCAGGACAACGATTGAAAACACGTTTGAATTATCAAAGCTGGCTCTACTCTCGCCAGAACAACTCCATTTTGTGATCACCTTTCTTGTGAATAGAGGTAACATAAAGGAAGTGGAGAAAGAGCTCGGCATATCTTATCCGACGGTGCGCGGCAAGCTCAATGACATCATTACGGCCCTTGGATACGATACACAGAAGAAGCCGGAAGTCGATGAGAAGAAGATTATTTCCATGTTAGAGAATGGTGAAATCACTGCGGATGAAGCGGTCAAAATGTTGAAAGATGATTAAGGAGGAAGAAATGATGAAAGAAGAAATCAGCAAAGTGCTGTCTATGTTGCAAGAAGGTAAAATTGATCCAAACAAAGCTTCGGAGTTGATTGATGCACTGAAGGAGAAGGAAACGGCTCATACCTCAAAACCCGATTACTCAAAGAAACTATCATCAACATCCAACGGTTATTTAGACAAAACGTTGAAAATACGGGTAACATCCCAAGAAAATGATAATGTCAACATCAATTTACCCATTAAACTGGTGAAGGCTGTTCTCGGAGCGGGGCACAGCATTGCGTCCAATATTCCACAAGCTGCGAAATATGTGAAGGATATCGATATCGATCTGATGATTGATGCAATCGAAAACGAGCTTGACGGGCAAATCATTGACATCCAATCCGGTGAAAAGGATACCGTCACCGTAGTGATTGAGTGATAGATCATGATGATTGTGAGAGTTAAGAGCAAAGAGCACTCTTTTACAATTCCGATCCCTTATGCCATATTGCGCATGGGAAGCGGAATCCTGACTTCCAATTTAGTTCAACACAAAGTGAAGGGTTGGCTAAAGAAGCAAGACAGACATGCAGATGAGCACTCGAGCCGGAAGGCTGATTTTGATTCGGACAGCAACCAGTTTGTGAGTGATATCATGCTGTCAATTCTCGAAAATCGAAGCACGCAGCAAGCGATCAGACAGCTCATAAAAGAGTTGCAACATTGCAAAGGAACAGTACTAGTCGATGTCCAGGCTCAGGACGGCACGGAAGTATTGATCAAATTGTAGTGAAGCTTTTATTTACCGTATCTCAGCGTGCTTAAAGGGGAATTAGATTCAGAATGAAGTTCCCCGCGGATAGCCGCGGGGAACTAGAATCTTAGAGAATCAAATGCACCTTGGCTTATTTGCGTCCAGTTTTTATCGAGTTCCGCAATCCTCTGAAAATCTATGGCATCCGCCGTAGGCTTTAAATTTATTCATTAGGGTTTAAACCCTAATGAATGGAATACCAATATAAATTCATCTCACCACTTACAGAAGTGGGGGACTTCTGCTGATGTTAAAATAAGGAAAGCTGTTCGTTCCTTCAAAACTCATTTATCCCTTTTTTCAAAACAAAATATATGGTTCTAGCTCACAACAACGTTGACTGAATTTTTATGGTGTGGATATTGAACTATACCTATCTTATCGAAACAGGGCAATAGAGTCATATTAAAGCTGAAGTTTTTTCAAAAATCGCATCCTTGAACGAAGATTATTCACGACATTATTACCCTTCATCCAGCTAATGATAGAAAAGCCCTCTTTATCTCAATGAGGATTCTACCGAATGAAAGCCAAATCTCTTTGAGCAAGCGCATCCTCTAACCATTTAGGATGCATTTTCAATAGGTTCTTTGGTAGGTCTTCTTGTCCAAAAAATTTGATTTCAAGTGATTCATCTGAATTACATCTAAGTTCTCCACCTGTAATTTCAGCTAGAAAACAAGATGTTATAAAATGAACTACTTTACCATTTGGATAAGTAAAAATTTGTGAATGAACATCAGAATAAACACCAATCAGCTTTTTAATTCTTATATCCAAATTAGTTTCCTCTTTAACTTCCCTGATAGCTGCCTCAGAAACTGTTTCCCCTATTTCTATATGTCCTGAAGGAATACCCCATAGCCCTACATCAGCTCTTTTCTGTAACAAAACTTGATTCTCTTCATTGAAAATAATAACAGCAACTCCAGCTTTTAATTCATCAATTCTCTTCATACCATTAAACCTCCTTTAAAATAGAAAAAGTCCAAAAGGAAAGAATTCAACGCATACCAAATACGCTGAACCTTTCCCCTCGGACCTTTTATGTCAATAGGTGCCTTTTACATTTTGTAAAAGATGTAGCCCTCGGTCACAGACCTTAATAAATAGCGGAACCCTAGCTACAGTTTTCCAGTTCATAAACGATTATTAATTTTTTGTACACTTCATTATTATACTATACAACTAACATTCAAAAAGTTCAAAAGGGGAAGTCTTGGACCAAATAGCTCTTAATATAAAGAAAGAGAACAATTTTCCCTACGGAAAAACGACAAATGGTTGAAGATTGATTTTTAAATATAAAATATACCTATCATCCTCTTTAGCTGACATACTGTATGAATAATACTTACATTTTCCTATAAGAAAAAGCCTATTGATTTTTTATTAAAACCAATCGGCTACTAACTTGTTTATTTGCTACACATTTACAGCTTTACGTACCTGAACTGCATGTAATTTTTTCATTGCAAATCTTGCTATCGGCTGTGCGATCAAAATTTCAACCCAAAATGCGATGAAAAAGTTACGTGGCCAATCATAAAAGAACGTTTGAATCGGTTCCAAACTAATGCCTCTCATGCCAATCCAAGATCCGATAACTGTCAGTAAAATGGACAGAATGGTCACACTAAATAATATCGTGAATAATACTCTTGCATTAAAACTGTCCGTAGGTTCAATAAACTTTTGGACAAGTTTATTAACAATTGGATTTACAACAAGTGTCACCAATAAGACGACACAAACCCATACAAAGGGAATTACTTGTATGGTTTCAAAATACACTTCTTTACTGAATCCAAATTTAAATCCCATAATAAGAGGTGCGATAATGTTGACTGAAAGTATTGAAATGATGGCTAAGAATAATACAAATTCTTTTCCATTTCTCGGTAATCTTGTTTCCTCGTGCATATTGATCATCTCCACAAATAATATTTCATATGGTAGACGTATCGCGAGACATATATTTTTGGCCAAAAAAGACCAATATCTCTACACACTGATTTAACCATATTATCACGTTTTTTTAATTTCTTTCAAGACATCTACATAAAAAAGTATTGGCATCATTCGATTTACTTTTTTAATTTCTTATTGAAGATTATATTTAATAACGAATAATATAGGTTTTATCATAATAACTGAGTTAATTTCACAATTCTTTAGATCATCTTTTTTGCAAAAGCAAGGTACGTGTTACCTGTTTAGCTGGAATAAAGCGAACAATATGTACGGTCAAATCGCCCTGCCAGCAAATCTTCTTTGCGAATAAAATAATGTAATACTCCCGCATCCCACCAGCAAAATCCGACGTCATCATCTGTATCGATCTCGAGCAGCATCACAATATCCTCGATCTCCTGCTTCGCCTTATCCTTATCTCCTCCAAGCTTCTTTGTAATTTGGTTCAAAGCTGAGTCCTTGTTGTAGTCATAATCTTGGCCAGTAAGAAGTCTTAGTGCCGCTTCGTACTCCTCATCATCATGCTGAGACGTGGGATAGCCAAACAACTGCAAAATATCTTGTTTCCCCTCATCCCGGATATCTTGGTAAACCTCCTCAAATTCTTCATAACCTACAACATCCGACTCAATCTGATCATAATCAATATAAGCATAATTTGGCGGTTCCAGCGTTGCTCGCGCGCTCAATGCAAACCCTTTAAACGACTCTTCCATCGTAGTCTCCTCCGGTGAATGGCGATGTACTGCCGCAGCAAGCTGCTCCGTCGTCATAACCAATACCCTATGCTCAATATCGTATGC
>NZ_JACSPV010000016.1 GCF_014836955.1 Bacillus norwichensis | reverse complement strand
TAAGAATCAGTTTTCATTCTAGACGGTGGCGACGAGAAACGTCGCCCGATTGTTTCCTCTGAAAATCTGTGGCATCCTCCGAAGGCTTTTACTTTATTCAGCCGGGGTTTGAACCCCCACTGAATGGAATACCAATATGCTTTCATCTCACCACTTACAGATGTGGGAGACTTCTGCTGAATAAAGTTAAAAACAAGCGCTGGAGAAGTGGACGTTAAGGTGCCGCGTGATCGGGCTTTGATCCTCAATTGATACCGAAGCGCAAAAAAGACGTGTCCGCCTGAAAACAAGGTAATTTCCATGTATGCACGTGGGATGTCACAACGGGATATTTCTTCAACGATTGAAGAGATCTATGGTTTTTCTGTTTCCCACGAAATGATATCGGATATTACTGATCATGTGCTTCCAGAGTTGGAGGAATGGCAAACGCGTCCGTTAAGCAACTGCTATGCGTTTGTCTTTGTAGATTGCATGTTTACCACCATCCGGAACCAGTATGAATCAAAGAAATATGCCGTCTATACGATCTTAGGCTATACCATGGAAGGCAAGGCCTATGGTTGAACGAGACGGAGAGCAAGCACAAATGGATGCAGATCTTCGATGAAATCAAGGCATGGGGCGTGGAAAACATCTTTTTTCTTTCAATGGATGGAGTCAGTGGGTTAGAGGAAGGTACTAAGGTCATTTTTCCTCAAGTCATCGTATGTAAATTAATGTACTACCCCTTACTTAACTCCACTCTTTACAATGAACTGAATCGTTCGGTTCGCCTAATAATATAATCATCATGGTTCGCTTCTTGCCCTAACTGTCAAAACACCGGCGAACATGTCCTTCCTCTTCTTGATGTTAGGCCGAACCCATTATGATTATATGACTGAACCGCTTATTCACATTACCTCAAATAAATATCTTTATTCTCGAATTTTCGGCTCTAGTCTCGGCACTCCACTATTCAACTATTATCACTTCATACCTAAAAGAAACTTTATACAAATCGGCCCACCTTAACTCATTGATTTGATTTTTTGAACTCAATTCGCTAAGGACAAACAGATTTGTATTTTTTATCTGTCACCTAAGGGAACAGATCAACGTTCCTCTCTGAGGGCTTTTTAGACATTCATAAAACGCCTTCTGATAACCAAACGAACAGTTCCATTGTCAAGGAATAAATGGTTAACCCCTTACATAGACCTATACTAATTGTTTTTAAAAATTTCACACATTACAAAATCCGACAAATTCCTTAGCAAACATATTGTAGTATAATTGTAATAGATTTGTAATATAACTAGCAGATTGCTGGTCGCACAGTAACGGAGGGAAATGTTTATGAGTTCTGTCAATGAACCTATTCAAACAGAAAGGAGCAGCCAATCAAAAAAGCCTTCAAAGCGTAATTTTATCATTATTGGAGCGATCATCATTATCGCTCTCATATTAGCGGGAATGAGCTATTATCAAGCAACCCGGTTCAATTCAAACATTACCATTAACGGCATCAAGGTTGGTGGGCTGACTGCTGATCAGGTAACGGATAAATTAAAAACATCCAAGTTAGCTAACAGGGTTTATATAGGGAAACAATTGATTATAAATAAAAAAGATACCCAGATGGCTTTTACAGATAAGGACCTGCCTAAAGTTAAAAACCTACTGAAAAAGCAGTGGACGTTTTTTCCTTCCAAGAAGGAAAAAGATTATGCGTTAGCACCTGAAAAAACGGATCTCTTCCGAACAGAAACACTAAAAAAACAACTAAAAAAAGAACTCCAATTAATGAATAAGAGCTTACAAGCACCTGTAGATGCTCAAGTGAAATGGGAACAAGGCAAAATTGTCATTTCCGAAAGCAAGGATGGAAAACAATATGACATCGACGCCTTATTAGAGGATTATGAAAAGCAGGTGTATACTAGCGATATCCATTTGGAGCCTATTTTCATACAGCCCATCAAATCGGACAACGCAATTATAAAAGAAAATGAGAAAAAGATGCAGGATTTCATACAGCAATCCATCGAGTATAAGGTACAGGATAAAGTGTACACCTTACAAGCGAAGGAACTAGTTAAAAAGGCATCTGTTTCAAATGATGGGAAGGTATCGGTTACTGAAAGTGACATTCAGAAAAAAATAGATGAAATTAATAAGTCTCAATCAACCTTAAACAAGGATTTTAAATTCAAGACCCATTCAGGCAAGGTCATCTCGGTTAGGGGCCAGGGTTATGGCTGGGCAATAGATGCTGAGAAAGAAACGACAATGCTTGAGAAGGCTTTTGAAAAAGGGAAGGAGTCCATTTCTGCTTCCAATATTTATGGAAACGGATGGGACTATGATGCTATTGGCTATGAAACAACAGCAAACAATGGTATCGGAGATACATACGCTGAAGTATCCATTGCAGATCAGCGTATATGGATTTATAAGAATGGAAAATTGATTGTCTCAACACATGTAGTGACGGGTAAAATGAGCACCAATGAGGGGACGTCACCTGGAGTTTGGTACATTCTCTATAAAGCCTCACCATACACCCTTAGGGGCAGTGCTGTAGGCAATCCTAACTACTCAGTTGATGTTAAATATTGGGCACCGTTTACCAATGATGGACAAGGATTCCACGATGCTGATTGGAGAAAAAACTGGGCTGGCAATGCCTATCTAACAGAAGGTTCGGCAGGCTGTGTTAACACACCTCCGGATGTGATGAAAACCGTATATGAACATCTCAGCACTTATGACCCGGTTATTGTCTATTAAAAAGACGGCTCCTGTACTCCTTAATAGGAAGTACAAGAGCCGTCTTTTTCTCTTTATGACACGCTTTGACTTTTATGCAGCGATACATTCTCAGCCAGACCCAGCGTTTCCGATGTAGAAGTAAGAATTTCTTGGAAAAGCTCTGGGTTTTCAACTAGTGACTGACCATAAGAAGGAATCATTTCTTTTATCTTAGACTCCCACTCTTTTATATGCTGCGGGAAGCATTTTTGCAATACTTCCAACATAACATGAACTGCTGTAGAAGCACCTGGAGAAGCACCAAGCAAAGCAGCGATTGATCCATCAGATGCACTGACCACTTCGGTACCAAATTGAAGGGTGCCCTTACCAGCTTTGGTATCCTTGATGACTTGCACACGCTGGCCTGCTGTTACGACCTCCCAATCCTCGCTTTTAGCACTTGGGATAAACTCACGCAATTCTTCCATACGTTGTTCATTTGATAGCATGACCTGTTGAACCAAGTATTTTGTCAGTGCCATCTCTTTTACGCCTGCCGCCAACATTGTAAGAACATTATTCGGCTTTACAGAACCAATCAAATCAAGGTTTGAGCCTGTTTTTAAGAACTTGGGCGAGAAGCCCGCAAACGGTCCAAACAACAAGGTTTTTTTGTTGTCGATATACCGGGTATCAAGATGTGGTACGGACATTGGTGGAGCACCAACTTTAGCTTTACCATACACTTTCGCATGATGCTGCTCTACAACCTCTGGATTGTTACAGACCAAAAATAGGCCGCTTACTGGAAAGCCTCCGATATGTTTGGATTCAGGAATACCGGTTTTTTGCAGTAAAGGCAAGCTTCCGCCCCCACCACCGATAAAAACAAATTTTGCAGCATGGTACTCACACACATTGCTATCGATATTATGCACTTTCACTCCCCACATGCCATCGCTTGTGCGTTTAATATCTTCAACACTGTGTCTGTAATTAACTTCGACATTTTTAGCCTCTAAGTGATCAAATAACATACGTGTTAGAGCACCAAAGTTAACATCCGTACCAGAGTCGACTTTTGTGGCCGCTATTGGTTCATTCGATGTACGATCTTGCATGATAAGCGGAATCCATTCCTTCAGCTTTTCCGGATCATCAGAAAATTTCATTCCCTGGAATAGAGGACTGCTTGACAATGCCTCAAAACGTTTTTTCAAAAACGTTACATTCTCTTCCCCTTCTACTAAACTCATATGGGGAATTGGCATGATGAAATCGTCCGGATTGCTAATTAGATTGCTCTTAACGAGATAAGACCAAAACTGTCTTGAAAGCTGAAACTGTTCATTCACCTTTATCGCTTTACTGATGTCTACTGATCCGTCCGGCTTCTGGGGCGTGTAATTTAGCTCACAAAGAGCCGAATGGCCCGTACCCGCATTGTTCCATTCGTTGGAGCTTTCTTCTCCAGCTTTTCCGAGTTTCTCAAATACTTTGATTTCCCACTCTGGTGCTAATTCTTTCAACAGAGATCCCAAAGTCGCACTCATGGCTCCGGCGCCAATTAAGATAATGTCTGTTTTTTCATGTATCTTGCCCATTACAACCTTCCTTATCCCTATATTTGCGTAAAAAAGAGTAGTTGTCACAAAAAACAAGGCGCCTCCATAGGAACACACCTTTTCTATACTTAATTATACCTCATACCCTAGTCTATTAAACTTTTTTTCGATAAAAATCATTGCTGTACTATAATAAGTATATCCTATTTAAAGCTAATAAAAAAGAGGGAAGTTTGTCCATAGGAGGCATTGAAACACAAAAAAACCAAGACCTTCGTCGGGTAGAATCAAACTTCGGCTTTCTCTTTGCCAGTGAACTCCTTCAGCGGGCGCTGAGCTCGCACTATTAAAAAAGATGAAGCTTGTCTGTGCCTCGTTAAAGAGTGCCTTTTTGGCCATTCGTAAGGTGCTTCTAGATGAAGTAGGCCAACGCTGAAAAAGTGTTATCAGACTAAAAAAGCACGCCCAAAATTGTCCTGATTAATATGCATTCAATATAAAGAAACCCACAATTCATCCCTGATGCAGAACAAATTGTAGGTCATATTAAAAATTCGCATGTCACATTAGTCAATAGAATAAAGTTTACGCTCTCTTTAACACAAACTGTCTTTATTAGTGAGACAGCTAAAATCAATTAAGTGCATTTGCTTTCGTTTTCCATTAACAGTTCTGGGAAAGCCTTCTTCTTCAAAGCTAGGTTGTGGCCTAAGACATAGAGTTGACCCTTTCCCGGCTTCTTTTATGTCAAATAAGCACGAAGTCTTTTTTCTCTCTTCTTTTCATCTCTTCGTCCACTGTTACAATGGATCGTTCTAATAATTCAGCCACATCCAATGTCTGCACTGTATCCTCCATCTCTTTTGCCTTTACGCCATCACTCAGCATCGTTAAGCAATATGGACAGCCACTGCCAATCACTCCCGGCTTCATTTCCAATGCTTGTTCCGTACGGGCAACATTGATTCGTTCTCCAGCCTTCTCTTCCATCCACATCAACCCGCCACCTGCTCCACAGCACATCGCCGTTTCCCGATTTCTCTCCATCTCGACCAATTTGACGCCAGGAATTCGCTTTAGAACTTCGCGGGCGGGGTCGTACACGTCATTATATCTGCCAAGGTAACACGAGTCGTGGAAAGTGATGGTTTCATTTACTTCCCTGATTGGAGTGATTTTTCCTTCCGTTAAAAGCTCATATAATAGTTCTGTGTGATGATAGACTTCTATGTCAGTCAGGCCAAATTCGGGATATTCATTTTTAAACGTATTGTAAGCATGCGGGTCGATGGTGACGATTTTTTTGACACCATACTTTAGAAACATCTCAATATTTGCCCTTGCCAGCTCTTGGAATAAAAATTCATTCCCCATCCTTCTCGGGGTGTCGCCCGAATTCTTTTCCTTGTTGCCAACAATAGCGAATTTCACTTCCGCAATGTTCAAGATTTTCACAAATGATTGTGCAATTTTCTGGCTTCTTTGATCATAAGAACCCATGGAGCCTACAAAAAATAAATACTCAAATTCTTCTCCTGATTTCTGCAGCTCTTTGACAGTAGGAGCATGAATATCCTCCCTGCCTTCACGCCATTTTTCCCGGTCCTTCCGGTTTAATCCCCACGGATTTCCCTGGCGTTCGATGTTTTGGATGGCTCGTTGGGCATCCGGGTCCATCTTCCCCTCCATTAAGATAAGATGTCTTCGCATATCAATAATTTTATCCACATGTTCGTTCATCACAGGACATTGATCCTCGCAGTTTCGGCATGTAGTACAGGCCCAAATTTCTTCTTCTGTGATCACATCACCTATTAATGAAGTTTCATAGAATGAGCCACTGCCTGTTTCAGCAGATTTTTTTGCCAGCATATTCCCCTGTGTATGACTGAAAGCATAAGCTGGCAGCCACGGAGAAAGAGATGTGACAACTGCTCCCTTTTCTATTAGATGGTCCCGCAATTTAATGATTAAGTCCATGGGGGAAAGCAACTTTCCGGTTCCAGTTGCTGGGCACATATTTGTACAACGACCGCATTCCACACAGGCGTACAAATCGAGCAATTGTTTTTGGTTAAAATTTTCGATTGCTCCCACGCCAAACACTTCCTGAGTCTCATCTTCAAAGTCAATGGAGGAAAGCTTTCCAACCGGATTTGTCCGACCTAGAAATACATTTACAGGCCCTGCAATTAGGTGAAAATGTTTCGACTGCGGAATATAGACTAAAAATGTGAGTAATATGAGTAGATGCATCCACCAAAATACAAAGAATAAAATGGATGCAGCAGTTGGTCCAATACCTGACAATATGTAAGCAACACCTGATGCCATCGGCTCAAATCCAGTTAAAGGTTTATCGAGCCAAATTTTTTCCATCCCTTTTAGACCGATTTTAGAAACCATTAATCCACCGATGAAAATGAGAACAAGGCCTGCTTTCCACCCTCTCTGTAAGCGGACAAGCCTTTCTACATATCGCCGGTAAAAGGCCCACACAGCGGCAATTAAGATCATCACGACAACAATTTCCTGGAAGAATGTAAAGTATGGATAAGTGGCTCCCAAAGGGAGATGAGCTCCTATGGAAAGTCCTTTTATTAATACATCCAGAGCACTGAACTGAACGAGCAGAAATCCATAAAAAAACATGAAATGGATCATACCGCTCTTTTTATCTTTTAGAACTTTTTTCTGACCGAATACATTTACTATGACAGCTTGGATACGTTCTTTCAGTTTATGGTTAAACTCTACTTTTTTTCCTAGCTTAATGAATTCATAACGAGTTTTTAACAGTGTGATAAAAAGGTAAGTCCCGTATCCTGTTACAGCTAAAAATAAAAACCAGTTAAGTAAAACTAGGTAGTTCATTTCTTAAACTCCAGAAACTGATAAATTTTGTTTTATCTCTTCTTTTAATAACGGGATTACTTCAAATAGATCACCAACGATCCCGTAATCAGCAATATCAAATATCGGTGCCTCAGGATCTTTATTTATGGCTACAATCACTTTCGAGTTGGACATCCCTGCAATATGCTGGATCGCACCGGATATTCCAAAAGCAAAATATAAATCAGGTGTTACCACCTTACCTGTCTGTCCAATCTGCAAAGAGTAGTCACAATAACTCGAGTCGCATGCCCCTCTGGACGCTCCTACTGCTCCACCAAGAAGATCAGCGAGACTTTGAAGCAGTTCAAACCCATCTACTCCTTTCACCCCGCGTCCACCCGCTACGATGATCTTTGCCTCAGATAAATCTACTTTTCCTGCCGTTTTTTGCACAACTTCTTTGATCACTGTACGAATGTTTTTTATTTCAATGTCCAATGAAGAAGCTGTACCTATTCTGGATTCGTCCTTTTCCAACGGTTTAATGTTATTGGGGCGAATTGTGATGAACTGAAATCCATCCGTAATTCTTTTCTTTTCAAATGCTTTCCCTGAATAAATTGGCCGTGTAAAGATCACTTTTCCTCCATTTGATTCAATATTCACAATATCAGATATGAGACCTGCCTGGATCTTTGTTGCAATTCTCGGAGAAACGTCTTTGCCTATAGCAGTATGGCCCATGATAAAACCATCCGGATTCTCGGAGTCAATCACGTGCAAAAGAGCTTGTTGATAAGCATCTGTTGTATATTGATTCAACGCTTCATTTTCCACTGTAATCACTCGATCAGCCCCATAATGATAAAGTGTTTCAATACAATTTGATACGTTTGTACCGAGTATGGCTGCGATTACTTCACCGCCATTGGACAACTTCTTGGCTGCTGAAATTGCCTCAAAAGCTACTTGGCGTAATTCCCCGTCTCGAGTCTCACAAAATGCTAAAAATTTTCCCACCATGAATACCCCCGTCTATGAAATAACTTTTGCTTCCGTTGTTAATAAGGAAAGAAGTTCTTTTACTTGAGTCTGCAGTTCGCCATTCAACAATTTTCCAGCCTGTTTGTCCGGTTTTGCAAAGATTTCAATCGTTTCTGTTTTCGTTTCTAATTCGTTTTCGTCTATATTCAGCTCATCCCAATCCAATGTATCCAACGGCTTTTTCTTAGCTTTCATAATGCCTGGTAGTGAAGGGTATCTTGGTTCATTCAACCCTTGTTGAGCAGTTGCCAATAAAGGTAAATCCAATTGCAAGCGTTCCTCATCGCCTTCGACATCGCGCACGACCTTCGCTCTTCCATTCTCAATACAAAGCTCGGTGATGCCAGTCACCTGAACGATGCCCAAAAGTTCAGCAACCCGGGGGCCCACTTGCCCAGAACCTCCATCAATAGCTACATTTCCTCCAAGAATAAGATCAAATTCCTTATCTTGAAGGTAGGTCGCAATCAAGGAGGCCGTTGTCATCTGGTCCCCATTCTCTAGTTCCTCATCATTGATCAGAATGGCCTGATCACACCCCATCGCCAAGGCTGTACGAAGTTCTTTCTCGGCTTCTTCGTCTCCAACCGTCAAAACTGTCACCTTACCGCCGTGTGCATCCCTTAACTGAACTGCTTCTTCAATAGCGTATTCATCGTAAGGATTGATAATATATTCAGCATCAGTATCGACAATTTCTCCATTTTGAATGGAGAGCTTTTCTTCCGTATCAAAAGTTCGCTTTATCATTACAAATATATTCACTGATTTCACCCCATTGTTTCTATGTACTTCACAACTTCGTTTCTTCTTTCTTATAACCCGGACGTAATAACGAATTACGGTATTGACTAGGTGTTTTACCGACGAGTGACTTAAATACCCGGCTGAAATACCGCGAATCATTATAACCAACATGATTAGCAATTTGATAAACGGTGTAGCTTAAATCCATTAACATCACTTTGGCTCTCTCAACCCTCAATTTTGAAATATATTCAACTAAAGAACAGCCTGTTGTTTTTTTAAACATGTTGCTAAAATAATTTGCGCTTAAACTTACATGGCTGGAGACCTCTTCCAATGTAATTGGTTGATCAAAATGTAGATCAATATAATTAATCGCTTTTTGCACGGACTTTAACACTTGTTTATTGTGGTTGATTAAAACTTGATCTAACATATTATTTGTAACTTTTTCAAACCATTCCTTTATTTCCTTAAGGTTTTCCAGGTTTTTTAACTGTCTATCAAATTCAGCATGCATAGAAAAAATCTCTTTCGGCTTCGAACCGCCATGTATGGCTGCTCGGGCTAAAGTAGTCAAAATATCAATAATTTGCAGGTGGAATACTCGGGGATTTAAATGATCTTGAGAAAAGAGAAGCTCATTTAACTCAGTGAGCTCTTTTTGGACACCTGCAAAATCTCCCATTGTAACTCTGCTTGCCAAACGAATTACATCATAGTTCAGAATGGTTTCATCTTCATTCACAAAAGGAGCTACATCATCAATATGAATAACCGTATTCTTGCCTGCAAAGAATTTATTTTCCTGAGCACGATACGCTTCTTGATATGACACATGCAGATTTCTGGCATCTTCATAATAATTTCCAATACCGATCGTAATGCTGTAACCCGTGTGTAATACTACAAAGTCCTTCATTTGTTCTGCTAAGTTTTTTGCATCTACTTTGTATTCTCTCTGGCTACTTTTCAGATGGCTTGCCAACAAAACAGCAATTTTATCTGCATCTGTTACTGCTACCAGCATTTCATTAACTGTCTCAGTTAAAAATCGTTGAATGCCTTGGATGATCTCGTGGCGGATTGAGTGTTCCCATTGTTTACTTTTGTTTTCGGACAACTTGTGGAAATCATCTATGTGCATGACCATTGCAGTGTTAGGTACATCAGACAGCCCAATGAACATACAGCGATCCCAAATCTCTTTTGAATGCTTGATACTCCCGTAGATTAGATCATATGCTAAACTACTTTTTAAATAAGAAGTTACCTTACCGTTTAATGAAATAGCATTTCTAACAGCTTCAGAGATTATTTCTTTTTTAAATTCATGAAGTAAATAGTAGATATTGTCATTTGTCAGTGGTTTTTGTAAATAGTCAATTGCACCAGCTTTTAAAAACTCGCGCACTTCATTTACACCGGGGTTTGATTTCATAAATACAAATTGAGTGCGAGCACGATCATTTTTTAAAATATGCAGTATCTCTTTTTCCAGCCCTTCATCTGGAAAGGTTTGATCCAAATCTACGATTACTAGGTCATAGTTGCTGAAAGCTGTTATCATACCTCTGCCATTCGCTAAAGAACACGTATAAATCAAAAAGTGGAAATCACACTCATTATTTAGTTCCTGAACCATTTGTATTAAAGTATCGTCGTTTGAGTAAATCAAGAGACCATGGTTCATTAGGCGACATCCTTTCATTTCTATAACGGTTTTTTTATCCCTAGTTTATTTACCATGGATTTGGCTGTCTCATATCCTGCATCTGCATGTCTGATAATACTTAGACCAGGATCTATTGTGAGTAATCGTTTCAGCTTTTCATAAGAGTCAAGACTTCCATCAGCCACCGCCGTCATCCCCGAATGAATGGAGTTCCCAATCCCGACCCCTCCGCCATGTTGAATGCTGACCATAGATGCACCACCACTTGCGTTTAGTAAGCCCGTTAAAATAGGCCAGTCAGCGATGGCATCACTTCCATCCAGCATATTTTCAGTTTCTCTTGTAGGCGCCGACATCGTACTGCCTTCAGAATGATCACGTGTAATGGCTACTGGTGCGGACAATTGGCCTGAAGCTACCATATGATTCAACAGTTCCCCCAACTGACTTCTTTCTTGATAATCCAACCAACAGGTCCTAGCAGGCAATCCATAAAAATAAATCTTTTCTTGGACAAAATTAATCCATCTTTCAGTCCTTTTGTCTGCGGAAAATTCAGTTAGAATCATTTCGTCAATCTTATATATATCGTTGGGATCTCCAGACAAAGCAATCCAACGGCACGGCCCTCTTCCTTCACAATAAAGCGGCCTAATATATTCTGAGATAAAGCCCGGAAAGGAGAATGCATCTGTATATCCATTTTCCAATGCTTGTGCCCGTATATTATTTCCGTACTCAAAAACAATGGAACCCTGCTGTTGAAAGTGGTTCATTGATTTTACATGCCCAGCCACCGATTCAGCAGCTAATTCTAAATAAGATTTAGGTTTTTTTCTTCTCAGAAAGTGAGCCTGCTCCAGGCTGAGGCCGCTGGGAATATAACCGTTCAACAGATCATGAGCTGCCGTTTGATCTGTTACAATATCAGGAATAAACCCCTTCTTTAAACATTCAAAATACACATCTGATGCATTACCCAAGAGAGCAATCGCAAATGGCTTGCCCTTCGCCGAAGCTTCTCTTGCAAGTGAAACTGCTTCGTCTACTGAGGAAACCATGACATCACAATAATTATTTAGTAAGCGCCTTTTTATTTTTTCTTCGTCGATCTCTACAATAATGGATACTCCACCGTGCATGGTTACGGAAAGGGGCTGGGCAGCACCCATCCCTCCCAAACCGGATGTAAGAACAATACGGCCCGCTAATGTACCGTTAAAATAACGGTCAGCCACTTCCCCCATTGTTTCAAAGGTTGCCTGCAGGACACCTTGAGCACCTATATAAGCCCAAGATGCAGCTGTCGCCTGTCCATACATCGTTAAGTTTTTCTTTTCAAGTTCATTAAAGGCTTGCCAAGTCGCCCATTTGGGGACCACCATGGCGGCGGCTGACAGAACTCTTGGAAAAAAGGGGAACGTTCGAAAGGTTGCGACTGGCTTGCCAGATTGGATAAGTAATGTATGATCTGGCTCGAGATGGGTAAGTTCATGGATAATTGCCTGCAGGGATTTTCTATCCCGAACAGCCTTGCCTGTCCCGCCATAAACAATAAAATCTTGAGCGTTCTCTGCCACTCTCGGATCAAGACTATTAAGTAATAACCGTAACAAAGCCTCTGTTTCCCAAGTTTTACATGTAATATCTGTGCCAACAGGCGAATGAATCGTTCCCATCAACGGAATTGCTCCCTTCTTTTCCCCTTTTTTACTGTTTGTCCTAAAGACATTTAAATGTTTTGAATGTGTTCAGCTATTGCAGCATAGGAATTTGAACACCTTTTTCCTTGGCTACTTCAATGGCTTTACCATATCCTGCATCCGCATGGCGAACAACGCCCATTCCAGGATCTGATACTAAAACCCTTTCGATCCTTTCAGCTGCCTGTTTTGTTCCATCAGCCACCAAAACTTGGCCAGCATGGATGGAGTACCCCATTCCAACTCCTCCTCCATGGTGGACACTTACCCAGCTAGCTCCGCCGCATGTATTGATAAGTGCGTTTAAAATTGGCCAATCAGCAACCGCATCACTTCCATCCCTCATCGCTTCAGTTTCGCGATTCGGGGATGCTACGGAACCACAATCAAGATGATCTCTTCCAAATACAACCGGCGCCTTTAATTCCCCGCTTGCCACCATCTCATTTACTTTTAGGGCGAAGCGGTGACGATCTCCATATCCTAGCCAGCATATTCTTGCTGGCAACCCTTGCCATTTAACCATTTTCTGCGCCATATCAATCCAGTTAACTAAAGACTTGTCTTCTTTAAACATTTGTTTGGCCAATTCATCTGTTTTATAAATGTCTTCAGGATCACCGGACAAGGCTGCCCAACGAAAAGGTCCTTTCCCTTCACAAAACAAGGGGCGAATATATGCCGGTACAAAACCTGGGAAATCAAATGCATTTTCAACGCCCATCTTCTGAGCATTTGCCCGAATATTGTTCCCATAGTCAAACGTTTCAGCTCCAGCTTTTTGGAAACCAAGCATTGCTTCTACATGTACTGCCATAGACTTCATAGATTTTTGCTCATATGCTTTTGAATCCCGTTTCCGTAATTCAAGTGCTTCATCATATGACATGCCATGAGGTACGTAACCGTTAATTGGGTCATGAGCACTCGTCTGGTCTGTAACAATATCCGGAATGATGCCTCTTTCAAGCAATTCCGGATAAACATCCGCACAGTTCCCGACGAGCCCGATGGAAGCCGGTTCCTGTTTTCCAGTAAACTCCTTAACCATTTTAAGCGCTTCATCCAAATTTTCTGCAAAATAATCGCAGTATCCTTCTCTAATCTTTCTTTCAATACGCTGGCGATCTACTTCAACGACAAGAATAACCCCTTTTGCCATTTTTCCTGCCAATGGCTGGGCACCACTCATTCCTCCCATACCGCCAGTTAGAATAAATCTTCCTGTTAAATCAGGAGTTCCAAATGCTTTTTTAGCTGCCTCTACAAAACTTAAATAGGTTCCTTGCAGAATTCCTTGGGCACCAATATAAATCCAGCTACCTGCTGTCATCTGTCCATACATCATAAGTCCTTTATCTTCCAAGTCGTAGAAATGATTCCAGTCTGCCCAAGCAGGAACCAAATTGGAATTAGCAATCAACACTCTCGGAGCTGTTTCGTGTGTTCGAAATACACCTACTGGCTTCCCAGACTGTACAAGTAACGTTTCATCGTTCTCAAGATTTTTTAGAGATTCAACAATTGCCTCATAACACTCCCAATTCCTTGCCGCTTTTCCAATTCCGCCATAAACAACAAGTTCTTCAGGTTTTTCAGCTACTTCTGGGTCCAGATTATTCATCAGCATGCGAAGCGCTGCTTCCTGTTCCCATCCCTTACATATAAGATCGTTTCCGCGGGCGGCTCTGATAACCCTTTTCGTTTGGTTTGTCATATTAAAGTTCTCCCCTATTTTTAATTATGGCTTTTGTCATGAACACTTTTGGTGCTATTTTCCAAGCAAGTGATGTGAAACAACCATTTTTTGTACTTGGGATGTTCCTTCGAAAATCTCCAATATACGTTGATCCCGATAGAGACGCTCAATCGTATATTCCTTCATGTATCCATAGCCTCCATGAATTTGCACCGCTTTATGAACGATCCGGTTAGATGCCTCAGACGTAAACAGTTTCGCTATTGAAGCTTCTTTGGACAAACGGTACCCTTCCCGGTCTTTCAAGCTGGCTGCATAGTACGTATACAGGCGCCCTATTTCAATCTCTGCTTCCATTTCAGCCAGCATCCATTGGATTCCCTGATATTTTGAAATGGACTGATTAAATGCAATTCTTTCTTTTGAATAGGAAACGGCTTCATCCAATGCTGCTTGGGATAAACCGACGGCCATGGCGGCAATACCGATTCTTCCACGGTCCACTACTTGCATGGCAAGCTTGAATCCGTCACCTTCTTTTCCGACGATACTTTCTTTGGGAATCCGACATTGATCGAAAATAACCTCATCGGTTCTGGCTCCTCGAATCCCCATCTTGTCATCACCGGCTCCAAAGCTTAACCCAGGTGTATCTTTTTCAACAACAAAAGCGCTAATTCCCCTTGCTTCCAAAGATGTATCTGTTTTGGCATAGACAACGTATGTGTCTGCATACCCGGCGTTTGTTATAAATATTTTTGTACCATTGAGGACATACTCATCACCCTCTAAGCGAGCCGTGGTTTTCATAGATGATACATCTGTTCCTCCACCAGGTTCGGTCAGACAAAATGCAAATAAGTGCTCTCCCGTAAACCCTGGAACTAAATATTTTTGCTTCATCTCTTCACTTGCACCTAAATATAAACTATCTGTTCCTAAATAATGAGCAGTTAAAATGGAACCGGTTGCAGCACATGCAGCAGTCATTTCTTCAACTGCAATTGCTTCGGAAATAGAGCCAGCCCCAACTCCTCCATACTCTTCCGGATAGGCGATTCCCATTAATCCTAGTTCTGCTAATTGTTTGATCGTTTCAGTCGGAAAACGGTTGTTTTCATCCAACTCCGCTGCCTTTGGAGCTAAGACTTCTCTACTAAAATCCCTTACCATTTTTCTGATGCTTTGTTCTTCTTCTGTTAAACGAAAATCCATATTTATCCCTCGCTTTTAATCTATTCCTATTTTTAACACTCTCTTTTTAATCTCATCATTATGTTCACCCAACAGAGGAGAAGCCTTGTCAATGGATGGAGGAGTTAATGATAATTTCACTGGATTTCCTGGAACTTTCATTAGTCCTGCGATCGGATGATCTACTTCCACCAGCATTTCTCGTATTTTTGTATG
Organism: Bacillus norwichensis; assembly: GCF_014836955.1. Taxonomy (GTDB): domain Bacteria; phylum Bacillota; class Bacilli; order Bacillales; family Bacillaceae_C; genus Siminovitchia; species Siminovitchia norwichensis. The sequence goes on along the minus strand of NZ_JACSPV010000016.1, from coordinate 74,893 downwards.
CTCATCTTCCACAACATCTTTAATACTATTGATTCGCGAACATGGAACTCCTGCTTCGCTCATTGAGTTCTCTGCTTCTTCTACTGTGTAAGAAGTGAGCCATTCTTCGATAATCTCTTTTAATTCTTTTTCATGTTCAGTCCTTAGACTATCAGTTAAAAATCTCAGATCATCAATAAGCTCAGGTCGCTCTATTACATGGCAAAGCCGAGCAAAAAGCGGATCATTTGCAATGGCTATGACTATGTAGCCATCCTGCGCTTCATAAATATCAAACGGCGTACTAATTGGATGCCGACTTCCAATTCTCGATGGAACAATTTGGTCCACAGTGTACCTTAGAACATTCGTTTCGAGCATTGCAAAGATGCTGTCCACCATTGCTATATCTAAAAATTGTCCTTCTCCGGTTTTTTCACGGTGATAAAGAGCGACTATAGTTCCAAACGCGGCATATAGCGCAGCACTCATATCTCCTAGAGAAGAGCCTGTTCTAGTCGGCGGATTATCGGGATGACCCGTTATACTAGTCATTCCTCCCATAGCCTGAGCCACTAGATCATAAGCGGGACGTTGGCTATACGGACCAAATTGACCAAATCCAGAAATCGATGTATACACTAGCTGTGGGTTTAACTCTTTTAATGTCTCGTAATCCAGACCTAGCTTTTTCATTACTCCGGGCCTAAAATTTTCCACAATTACATCTGTCTCTTTGACCAATTGAAGTAGTAGCTCTTTGTCCATTTCATCCTTCAAATTTAACTCGATGCTTTTTTTCCCGCGGTTCAAAAAACCAAAATAAGCGCTTTCATCATTTTGAAAAGGGCCAAAGTGTCTCGTATCATCTCCTGATCCGGGTTTTTCAACTTTCAATACATCAGCACCCAAGTCTGCAAATAACATCGTACAGTAAGGACCAGCCAGCACTCTGCTGAAATCCAATACCTTTATATTTTCCAATGGCCGTTTCAATGAATTTCCTCCTCCTTTTTCCCCTGTATCCACATTATGGCAAGGGCATTATTCGTGAGCCAGTCGTATTTTCTATGAAATAGTGGATTATTCTTCGATTAAACATGTAAAAAATCAACCATCTACTTAAAAAACGACTTGATAGAATCTTTAACTCTAGTATAAAAAGAAATCTTTCAGAAAAAACAGGCTAATTTGTTTTGAATTGGTGTACTTTTTTAAGATTCAAACAAAGGAAATTGAACCTTTTGTCTACCAAAGTAAAGGAGTTTCCTCGAACGTAGAATTTTCAATGATTTCGATAATTTGTGAACTTACATTACACAATATCTATTTTTATACTTAATAAAAATACATAGGGACCAAACAGCTAAAAATGATAGCGCTTTATTTCTCTTCATCTTCCCTTTGATCACGGCCAATTTTTTTAAGAGGAGTTGTAAATATGATAAATTCACCTTTAAAAAAAGAGTTAGAGGTTCCGCAAGATGTCCAACCAATTAAAAGCGCTTCATCTCCAACAAATGTATTTAAATTTTTCGGCTATAGCAGTATTGGTATTTTTATGTTCTTTGTCCCAATCTCGCTTAACGGAAAATCATCTATTATGCTTGACCATATCGTAACCGGCATTTCAAGCATTAGCTCCCGAATGGTAACGATCTATGCCCTCCTGATATTACTGGCAGGTGCGCTGTATCCATTCATTCATAAATCTTGGAATAAAAATATCACAAATATTATATTTTCTATTTTAAAATTATTGGGTCTCGTATTAGGTTCCATGATAGTTTTCAATGTTGGCCCGGCTTGGTTGTTTGATCCCGACATGGGGCCATTTTTAGTAGAAAAACTCATCAAACCCGTAAGCCTCCTCGTTCCAATCGGCGCTGTTTTTCTTGCTTTATTAGTCAGTTACGGCCTTTTGGAATTTGTTGGGGTATTCATGCAGCCGATTATGAGACCTATTTTCAAAACACCCGGGCGATCCGCTATTGACGCAGTGGCTTCATTTGTAGGTAGCTATTCCATCGGTCTGTTAGTAACTAATAGAATTTTCAACGAAGGCAAATATACTATACGAGAAGCAGCTATCGTTGCAACAGGGTTCTCTACCGTTTCAGTTACGTTTATGGTTGTCATTGCTAATACATTAGACTTAATGCATGTCTGGAATTTATTTTTTTGGATTTCCCTTGTTGTAACATTTGTTGTGACTGCCATCACAGTCAGAATGTGGCCTTTAAATAAAATGAGCGATGAATATCTAAATGGAGAAGGCCAACCAGAACAAATAATTACAAAGAATCGCCTGAGGCATGCATGGAAAGAAGCAATGCATACCGCTGACACCACCCCGGGACTGTTGAAAAATGTTTCTTTGAATCTAAAAGATGGCCTTTTGATGACCATGAGCATCTTACCTAACATTATGTCTGTTGGTCTGCTTGGTCTTGTACTAGCAACCTACACCCCTTTATTCGATTGGCTCGGTTATATTTTCTACCCTCTTACATGGGGATTGCAGTTACCTGAACCGCTCATAACAGCAAAAGCAGCCGCCATATCCGTTTCGGAAATTTTTTTACCTGCACTGCTTGTTGTAGAAGCCCAGTTGATTACAAAATTTATTGTCGCCGTTTTATCGGTTTCATCCATTTTATTTTTTTCAGCTATCATCCCATGTATCTTGGCCACGGATATACCTATCAGCGTACCAAAGTTAGTAATTATTTGGTTTGAACGAGTAGTATTAACATTACTCATTATTATCCCGATCGCCTTTTTATTATTTTAGTTATACTTACCAACTATCAAATAGAGGACCTGCTGATTAACCAGGGCCTCATTTTCCGGGGCTTTATAGAATTCCCTAAAATCTGGTGGAGAGTCACAGCTTTCCACCAGATTTTTCATTAAACCCATGAAACTAAATTCCTCAGGGGAATCTATCAGCACAATGGGACTGGCCTAATCTATTTTTAAATAGGTATACCAATTGACGAACGTATTACTGAATACATTTTTTATGATAGAATGTCGATATAAATCCTTTGTAATGATGAATTTAGAGCTGACTCTCGCACCTTGATCGGGTCTTTGTATTCATTATTCATGAAAGTGAAGTCGATTTTCACTTGTACATCTACATAAATTAATTGAACCTCTCAAAATCTATCTCCTTATAAAAATTGTTAAATAAAGGAATTTTTTCAAGCTATGTCGAACTTTTTTGGTATGATACGTATTAAAAAGAAAAGCTCATTACACTATTTACTTATTTTTATATCAATTTTTATCATTCTCATATCCTTGCGTTTTACATGGTCCAAGCTGTTCTATACATCAAAACAGCCGCAAATCATTGATGGGGTAATGGACCTGCGTGGCATAGATTTGGAAAACTCCCCCTCCTTTTATTTAGACGGTGAATGGGAATTTTATCCTGGAGTGTTCATTTCTGGAGAGGATATCCAATCGAAGGATTATACTTCCCGTAAAATCCATGTTCCTGGAGATTGGGAAGAAGAGTTGGATAATCACTCCAATTCTTCATATGGGCACGGGACATACCGTTTGCGCATTTTAATGGATCCAGCTGTTGTCCCCCTTGCATTCTGGTTTCAACGATTCGAAGCGGCATCCCGCGTCGAATTAAACGGACAAGCTGAGAACAGTTTTGGCAGGCCTGCAAAGAGAGCGAGTGAATATGTACCAAATAACACCTCTTATACTGCGACTTATACGCAGACAGGTACAAAAGAAATCGAGCTGATTATCCATGTATCCAATTTCGACAATCCTTTTAATGGGGGTATCTTGGAGTCCATCCGTTTTGGTTCTCAGGCCTCGATTGATTATGTGCGTTGGTATTCCATCGGCTTTCAGCTCACTACATTTCTTATCCTAATGCTTCACGGATTATATGCTTGTATTCTTTATTTTTTTAATCGGAATGAACGAGCGTTTTTCATTGCATTTCTGCTCATGTTGGCAACTGGAATATCCATTATGATTGGTAATGATAACATCCTTTTACTCTGGCTGCCCTTAAATTACTCATGGGCACTTAAAATCAAGCTGCTCTCTTTATTATGGGGAAACCTCTTAACCTTTCTTATTTTCAGAAAGTTTGCATTGGCTCCACAGCGAAATAGATGGATCAGGATTTATATTTATGCGCTAACAGGACTTACTGGATTTTTCATCGTTTCACCTGCTTCTTGGGTAAATGGAATAGTCCATTACAACATTTTTAATATATTTTATGGGATTCCACTTGCTTGGTTTATTCATACAATAGGAACGATGATTTTTAAACATCAAACATACAAGGATATTGTATTTTTGCTCCTATCTGCTGCAGGTATCTTATCTAACCTGATTTGGAGCCAAGTGGATCATTATATGAATATCACCACGGTTTATTACCCGATTGATATTATCGTGGCTATTACTGGGTTTTCATCGTATTGGTTCAAACAATACTTTCGCAAAGGCCATGAGAATGCCGAACTCACTGAGCAACTACAGAGATCCAACAAGGTAAAGGACCAGTTTCTCGCTAATACATCACATGAACTAAGGACGCCGCTGCACGGTATTACCAACATTGCACAAACCGTTATCACTAAGGAAAAAAGCAGGATGGATGCCAGTAGTGTTAAGGATATGGAGTTACTTGTATACGTAAGCCGCCGCATGTCTTATATGCTAGATGACCTTCTAGATGCTGCACGTCTTCGGGAACATCGCATTGTACTGCAACAATCTCCTTTGCACATTCAATCTATCGTTCCTGGTGTTATCGCTATGTTGAAATATATGGCTAAAGGTAAGTCCGTCCAGTTAACCCCCCATATTTCTGATTCAATGCCCGCAGTTCTGGCAGATGAGAAAAGATTGGTCCAAATTTTGTATAACTTATTACATAACGCCCTCAAATTTACGGAAAAAGGAACAATTTCTATTTCTGCCGAAATAAAGAACGGTCGGGCCATAATACAAGTCTCTGATACCGGGATTGGAATGGATGAGGAAACGTTGAAGAAGTTATTTCTTCCTTACGAACAAGGGCCCAATAGCAGTAAGGACGGCAGAGGGGTTGGCCTTGGTTTAAACATAAGCAAACAATTGGTTGAATTACATGGAGGTACTTTAACCGTTAGTTCCACACTTGGTGAAGGATCCGTTTTCAGTTTTGATCTTCCGTTAGCTGAGGTGACGGATATATCGAAGGCTCCTTCATCTAAACAAACAGAGCAACCTTATTCAGTTCAAGATTGGCCGAAGGATGAATCTCCCGGATTCCTTTTCTCAGACACGGCTATCAATGAAATAGCCGCTACTGAAGCGATACCGCCATTATTAGTGAACAGTAAAGCGAAAATCCTAATAGTGGATGATGATCCCATTAATTTGAAAGTGCTTGTGAGCATCCTTTCTACGGATTCATATCATATTACTACGGTTCAATCATCCCACGAAGTACTGGAGTTATTAGATACAAAGCAGTGGGATCTGGTAATCGCTGATGTCATGATGCCGCACATGTCCGGGTACGAATTAACAAGTAAAATAAGAGAGCAGTACTCCTTATCAGAGCTTCCGATTTTACTGCTGACTGCTCGAAGTCAGGTTACTGATATTTATACTGGATTTTCTTCTGGAGCAAACGACTATGTTACCAAGCCTGTAGACGCCCTGGAGCTAAGATATCGAATCAGATCCCTCATTACGCTAAAACAATCCATAAATGAGCGATTACGAATGGAAGCCGCCTATTTACAAGCTCAGATTCATCCTCATTTTCTGTTTAACACACTTAATTCCCTTATGGCACTTAGCCATATTGATCCAGAGAGAATGAGAAATCTGGGAGATGCCTTCGCATCCTATTTGCGGATTAGTTTTAACTTTCTTAACACAGGGGAATTCGTTGAGCTGGAGCATGAATTGAAGCTTTCCGAGGCTTATCTGTATATTGAAAAGGAACGTTTTGGAAATAGATTGTCTATTGTATGGGAGGTTGAGCCCGATATAAGCTTGCGTCTTCCACCACTTTCCATACAGCCTTTGATTGAAAATGCTGTTAAGCATGGACTTCTCAAGCAAATCCAAGGGGGAACAATTCATATTCGAATTGTCCACCAGGAAAGTTTTACACTCATTGAAGTAAAAGATAATGGTATAGGGATAGAACAAGAAAGGATCAATCATCTGCTGAACCTGTCCATAAAAGAAACGGGTGGAATTGGACTTTCTAATACAAACAGACGCCTAACACAATTATACGGCAGGGGCTTATCGATTATAAGCAAGCCCAATGAAGGGACAACTGTATCCTTTATGATTCCAGATACACATAATTAGTCTTTAAATTAAGCTGGGCAACCATTTTTTAAGCAGGGTTGCCCAACTTTTATGTCACGAGGAATCCCTGGTGAATATTGCGCCCCCTTTTGCGGGTAAAAGACAAATATGAATGAGTGGTATTGCATTAATTTACATACCGCTGCTCTTCCACCATTGAACATTAATAGTTTAGCTGAGAAGAACTCTTGGTCACCTATCCAAATTATAGGCTTTTAGATAATGGTTATAATCTCTATAGGAATACTTATTTCTCGTAAAAATTTAAGCCCACTCCCATTGAAACACTCGGAAGTGAGCCCTTTGATATATTTATAAAGATGTACAAATCACATACATGTGAACCATTTATTCTAATGCCTGTTGTAGTGTGATGGTTATTTCAGTTCCTTTTCCAGGATCACTTTGGACTTGAATAATACCTTTATGCAAATCGATAATTTTTTTTACGATGGCGAGACCAAGACCATTGCCTCCAGAATGGCGATTTCTTGATTGATCCGCTTTATAGAATCGCTCAAATATGTGCATGAGTGCTTCTTTATTCATGCCAATTCCGGTATCTGTTATTGTTACCTTTAGTTTATTATTGTCCGTTTTGATTGCTTCGACCGTGATGGTGCCTCCCTTAGGAGTGAATTTAATACTATTATGAAGTAAGTTAATCCACACTTGATCCATCAGGTCCTCATTGGCAGTGATGGTTAGCGCTTCAAGAGAAATATCCATGTTCATGTCCTTCTCCGTCCATTGTGGTTCATTGGCAAGAATGATTCGCCGAAGCTGTCGGTCTAATCGATAGCTTTGCTGGTCAAAAGGAATGTGATCAGACTCCAAAGAAGTGAGCTTTAATAAATTTTCACTTAACTTTGAAAGCCTAATACTTTCCAATTCTATAATGTTTAAATAATGTTTACGCTCATTTGGGCTTAGCTCGTCATTTTTTAACGCATGGGCAAACCCGCTAATGGACGTTAAAGGAGACTGGATCTCATGTGAGACATTCGAAATAAACTCTTGCCGCATTTCCTCCATTGCTCCCAGTTTATCTGCCATATCACTAATGCTTTCAATAATCTTGGAATAGGGATGATCACGCCCTTGGAATTGATAGTGATAATAAGAAAGATCAATATTGAAATTTCCCTCTGCCATCATTTTCATCGCCTGAATGATTGGATGCAAAAATTGTTCCTGGCGATTTTTTACCCATTTAATATTTGTGATCACAAACACCAAACAACCAAACAGGAAAAATCCCAAAATGGAGACGAGTAACTGTCTTACATAATCAGAAGGAGTATAATGAATGGCACCAAAAAACCAAGACGCTAGCCAATAAGCGAAGGACCAGCATAAAAGCAGAGATATTATGACAGCTAAAAATTTTAAAGCTTTCATTATCCATTCATCCAGCTTCAAGGAGTCACCTCCAACCGATAACCTAGTCCACGGATTGTAGTAATTTTAAACGGACAACCGTCATAGGAAAATCGCTGCCGTAAACGTTTAATGTGAACATCAACAGTTCGTTCATCCCCCTCGTAATCAAATCCCCAAATATCTTCTATTAATTGTTCCCTGGAAAGAGTCTGCTGCTGGTGTGTGGCCAGTGTGAACAACAGATCAAACTCCTTAGGAGGCAAGGTCAGATCATGATCTTCAAAATAGACTTTATATGAAGTTCGATCAATCACGACATTTCCTAATTCGATTTGGTTAGAAACGGTGATTTTATAACGTTTCAGTAATGCTTTTACTCGCGCAACCAGCTCAGCCGCAGCAAACGGCTTTACCATATAATCATCCGTCCCAAGGTCAAATCCTTTTACTTTTTGAGCTGTCTCCCCTTTTGCCGTTAACATTAAGATTGGAAGTGTATCGGAATAATAGGTTCTTATTTCACGGCAAAAAGCCCACCCGTTCATGTTTGGCATCATAATATCCAGAATAATGAGCTCAACTTTATTTGTTTCGAGTATAGACAATGCTTCTTCCCCGTCTGCAGCTTCTATAACCATTAGACCTTCCTCAGACAGAAGAACGCGTATTAATTCACGAATATGAGGGTCATCATCCACAATTAATATTTTTGTCACTGTGTTCATTCCCCTATAATTTAATCAAATGCGCCTTGACGTATTTACGCCCAGATTTTGTCGAGCTTAAGCCCGATAAATTTTTCCTGAAAATCTGTTGTATCCGCTGGAGGCTTTCACTTCATTCAGCCGGGGTTTGAACCCCACTGATTGGAATACCAATACGCATTCATCTCACTACTTACAGAAGTGAGAGACTTGTGCTGAATAAAGTTAAATAAAGAGTATGACAGTCAATATGTGATGTCAACACATGGCTTTTTCATACAATTAAGTCCTTCGCATATAGGCACGGACGGTAAGTGGTGCAAAAATGGCGACAATGATTGCGGCACCAATAAGTGAGAGCGTCAGGTCCAAACCGATGGTTCCAGAGTTGGTCAGTTCCCTGACAGCAGTGACGAGATGCGAGATTGGGTTGATCTTCACAAACCATTGTAGCCAATTAGGCATCGTCTCAGCCGGCACAAATGCATTGGAAACAAAAGTGAGTGGGAACAGCACAATCATTGAGATACCTTGAACACTTGATGCTGTACGCGCGATCACACCAAAAAAGGCAAAAATCCAACTGATTGCCCAAGAACAGACGATCACAAGAAGTGCGGCGATAGCAACATGGCCTATCCCTCCATCAGGTCGATAGCCCATAATATAGCCCATGGTAAAGGTCAGCACAGATGCGATTGTATACCGAATGGTATCTGCTAACAGAGCGCCCGCCAGCGGAGAGATTCGCGCAATAGGCAGTGACTTGAATCGATCAAATACGCCTTTATCCATGTCCTCACGTAATTGGACTCCAGTGACGATTGAAGTCGTGATGACCGTTTGAACAAGGATACCAGGAATAATGACTGGCAAATAATTTTGTACGTTTCCAGAAATTGCCCCGCCAAAAATATAAGTAAACATTAAAGTGAAGATAATTGGCTGAAGTGTCACATCAAATAATTGTTCAGGCGTACGGCGAATCTTTAAAAGACCACGGTAGGCCATCGTCAACGAATGACTTACAGACTGGCCAAAGCTCGTTTTATTACGTAGCCTACGCTCAGCAACCGGTGTAATTGCAGTGCTTTTCATCCTCTCTCACCTTCTTTTTCCGATTTATTTGAAGCATCCTCCCCGGTTATGGCGAGAAAGACCTCATCCAAGGTTGGTTTCTGCACACTTAATTCTGCCAATTGAATTCCTGCATCACGAAGACCGATTAGCAGATCAGTAACTCGATCAGCATCTGCCATTGGTGCAATAATTTTTCCACCTTCTGATGAAACAGATGACTCAACCTTCAGGACTCGATCAGTAATCTGACGAGCACTCTGTATGTCTTGTGGATTTTTCATACTTAAATACAACGATGAAGTACCAATTGTCTCTTTCAGTTCATCCACGGTTCCCTCTGCAACAACGCAGCCACGATCGATAACTGCAATCCGATCAGCAAGTTCATCCGCCTCTTGAAGATATTGGGTTGTTAACAGGACAGTTGAACCCTCCTTCACCAATCGGCGCATCGTCTCCCACATTTGATTGCGTGTTCGCGGATCTAGCCCCGTAGTCGGTTCATCTAAAAAGATGAGTGGCGGCTGTGCAATGAGACTTGCTGCCAAATCCAACCTGCGGCGCATACCACCTGAGAAATTTTTCAATGGGCGCTTAGCGGCTTCTGATAGTCCAAATTCTTCTAATAATTCCGCTGCCTTTCTCCTAGCCTCTGCACGCCCCAGCCCCAATAATTGAGAGAAGATGACCAGATTCTCGGTAGCACTAAGTGACTCATCAACTGATGCATACTGACCAGTCACTCCAATCAATTGACGGACAATCTGCGCCTCCTTCACTGAATCATACCCGAAGATGCGAGCCGAGCCTTCGTCCGGCCGCAGCAGCGTCGCTAGCATTCTGATCGTAGTGGTCTTTCCTGCGCCATTTGGACCAAGCACCCCGTAAATGGAGCCGGCTGGTACTTTCAGATTTACCCCATCTACCGCACGATTGTCACCAAACGTTTTGACCAATCCACTTGCTTCAACTGCCCAATCACCATTGGCAGTCAAGGGCTTTCTTCCTTGTCTATTCCCCAAAGTAAATCCTCCTTTTTCATGTAACACGGATAATATAAAGGATGATAAATTACATTTATGAACTCAATATGAACAAAGATGACATATGGTTATAAATAAAACATTGATCTAGCGAGTAGCAGGTATTTCGTTTTATTGAGATTTTCTAGATTACATTGATCGGAGCGATTGTGGGAGCTGAAATATGTAGACTTGTGGCTTGAGATAGGACATCTAGAAAGATGAGCAAAAAAGAGCATTCTCTTTATAAAGAATGCCCTGCTAAAGTATTTATTTGAGGGTAAAAGAACTGAAGGCCGTATCCAAAACTGAGCGTGGTCGCGGAACAAACTGTTTGGAAAGATCTCACTAGGTGCCCACATCTCCCTATCGCCTCATAGCTGAAGTAAAAAGCGGCCGCTCATGTCTCTGCTAACTTTTTTCAAGACCTTTATTTAACAAAGGCTGAAGAGGGTTTAAGCAACACTAATGTATTTATTTAAAAATGCAACAAAACTCTTTCCCAGCTCACGACAGAGCTCTTTATCTTCCTGATCTGGTGTTAGCTCGATTTTTAATCCTTCTGAAAACACTTGCGCTCCTCTGTCTTCGAGTTTTTCGATTAAAGTGTCAACCGCTGCACCGTATTGCGGAAAAGCTGAATTACAAGAACCAAAAGCCGCCGCTTTCTTTCCTGTTAAATTAACATTATCCATCTCTTCATAAAAATCCAAAAATTCATCAGGCAATTCTCCATCAGCCCATGTGTAAGTTCCGAGCAAAATCCCATCATAGTTTTCTAGGTCAGCTGCCTCCCCGCCGTCCATTATATCTATTACGTCTAATTTTCTCCCTGCCTCTCCTACACCATCAGCAATTGCCTCTGCCATCATTTCCGTATTTCCACTCATACTGGTAAAAACCAAAATGATCTTTGACATTTTTACTCCCCTTCAAATAATCATATTATCCAAAAACTAAATTATATTTTTAAGTGCTTTAAAGATTGAACACCAAGAACGCTTAGCATAAAAAATAGGAATAGCCTGCTTTTTGGCTCGTTGTTTGATTGCTGTTGATAAATTATGATTCACATAATCCGTTAACACTAAAATATAACCTGTATTTTCCGGTATAGACTTTTTGACCATTTGTGCTTTTCTCCCGTTAATATGTAGGACTTCATCAAATCCTAGGGACGATAATTTTTCAGGAATAATACCTAAATGATCGGCCCCTACGATGAGTAAAGAGCGCATTTTTCCTCCCCCATAACTTTAATTATTTTAAAACCTCATTTGAGCCGTGGCATCGGACATAAGTTATATTGTTGCTATAGTCTTACCAACAATCATAAAACCATAACGCCTATAGTGTTCTACCTTCATTTTGTTTTTCTTTGAGGTTATCTAAATCATCTAAATGAGAACTATTATCATTATCTAATTATCATTTTAATTGAAAATGATTCTCATTGTCAATAGTTGGTTTGTATTTTAACAAATTAAAAACCTTTACCTAAAGTAAAGGAGACAAAGAAGGAGCCCATGCTATCTTTGTTCTGATGCGATAGTAAAGCCGCGTAACAAAAAATAAATAGAAAAAAATTTCCCATAATAATCAGTGGCTCATTCTGCCTGCAAATCTTACAGTGACACGGTTACTTTATTTAGATTAAGCTTTTATCTATTAAGTGTTTTGTGATTTTACTCCAAGAATGCAATATAGTTAGGTGACTAATAAAATAATCATCTAGTTAAGGGTGTGTCAACATGCGTATTAATAAATATATAGGAGAGGCCGGAAAAGCATCCAGACGAGGTGCGGACAAATTAATTGCCGATGGGAGAGTTACTATTAATGGGAAACGTGCCATAATAGGCAGTTCAGTTGAACCTGGGGATGACGTTCGAGTAGATGGAAACCCCATCCGAGTAGCAAGGAATAATGTCTATATTGTCTTAAATAAGCCAGTGGGCATCACAAGTACAACTGAAAAAGGTGTAAAGGGGAATATTGTTGATTTGGTCAACCATCCATTAAGAATATTTAATATCGGGCGCCTGGATAAAGATTCAGAGGGTTTAATCCTTCTTACGAACGATGGCGATATTGTTAATGAAATTCTGCGGTCTGAAAACAGGCATGAAAAGGAATATATCGTTTCAGTAGACAAGCCGATTACTCCTGAGTTCTTGAAGGGGATGTCTGAAGGTGTAAAGATTTTAGGTACGACAACACTTCCTTGTGAAACCGTCCAATTATCAAAATTTGATTTTAAAATCATTTTAACGCAAGGGCTGAATCGTCAAATCCGCCGCATGTGCGCAGAATTAGGGTACAACGTTTACAGATTGCAAAGAATCCGGATCATGAATATTCATTTGGGCAACCTTCCTCCTGGGCAATGGAGAGACTTAACCAAGAAAGAGCGAAGTCAATTGTTCAGAGACTTAGACTATGAGCCAAAAGAATGGTGAAAATCGCAGAATTATAGCTCAGATAGAATGACTAGCATCTTTATTTTTTCACATAACAGAACACGGACAGGGCTATTAATGAAATTCAGTAAAAGGACTTAGTTGAAAAAACAAGTCTGTTCCTTATTCAAAGGCTACGAAGTTACCCTGGAGACACAATAATTTAAATAAAGCTTGACTTATTATTAGCTTTAGACTGTAGACAAGCTTACATATTGTCTACAGTCTGTTTTCATTTCTAAGGAAATTTATTCACATACAATCACTTCGCGTGTGAACCTCCCTTTGCTAACAGCAGCACGATCGATAATAGAAAATCCCTCTTCTAGCAGGATGTCATCAATTGGTTCAACAGTTACAAATACGGCTTTCTGAGCAATCCTGCGTGCATGACTGAGTATTTCTTTCTGCTGCTCAGGGGTGATGGCGCAACATAAATTGTAAGGTAAATCGATAATCGCTACATCATAGTGATTAGTAACGTCACGGATGTCTGTGAAGGTCACTTCTCCCGAAAGCCCGAAATAAGCGATATTCTCTCTGACGCCATTGAGGATAAGAGGATTGTTGTCGCTTCCCACAATATCAATCCCCATGGATAAAGCTTCCACCAGAACAGTCCCGATTCCGCAGCAAGGGTCGATGGCTTTTATTCCGCCTGGTTCGGGAACAGCGATGTTTGCAATGGCTCTGGCTACGCGTGTGTTCAGCGCAGTGGAGTAGCTATGAGGCTTTTGTTGATGTCTATGCCAAATCGGTTCACTTTTAACATAATCACCGAAAATCCATCTTCCGTTCACAACCATAATACCGAACAGTCTTGTTGGGTGCTCAAGAGCAGCCTCACCATTGATGTGTAGCCCGACTTCCTTCTCAATTGCACGTCTGTTCTCAAACCCTATCTTTTCCGTTTTTGATGAGCCTTCATTTTTCACATAGACTACTTTAAATGTTTCACATGCTATTTGTAAGAGCTCCACTTGATTGAGAAGCTCTTGAAGGCTTTCCACCTCATAAATGACAGAAATTCTTTCCTTAATAAACGGACTTCGGCTTGGATCAATCATTACATGGCTTTTCACTAGGTTATCTTGAGGCTCGGCTCCAAACAATGTACGGGCCTCCAAAGCACATAAAGAATGTTCTCCCCCATTGCAGGAGTATGTATATAAATAGGTCGGCAATTTTTTGAGTGTACTATCCAATCGTTCTCATCCTTTAACCTTTCAAATTATTTAAGGCAATAGATATGGTCTTAATTGACTGTACCTATTGCCGTCTTGATAAAGCTTCTATCTAAAAAACACCTAGTCTATACTGTACATAGACTTAAGTAACATACATTTTGTAAATTTCTCTATATACAGGGTCTTCAATTTTAGTACTTATCTCTGTAGATTTGATTTGGGATATGGTGTGACGCCAAAGTGCTTTTTTATTCTTGGTCTCAGCTTCCTTTACCCTCTTGATTTTAGTTATAGAACATAAAAATACCACTCTTATCCCTAGGATAAGATGAAAATCAGCATAAATATTACTTAGCTCAGAATTATTCTGTACGGTTCACCGTCACGCATCTAACTAGGTCGGTTAAGATATTTTCAAGTGAACCATATTATTTTTTTGCTACATACATCTTCTAATTTTAACAAAACTACTAGTACACTTATTGCTATAAGAAGTTTCTTATATTTTCTTCAATCAGGTCAACAAACCTTTCCGTAGCTCTATTTAAAGGAACGTTTTTCAAATAACATATACCAATACTTCTTTTAGGTATAGGTTCCATTAAGGTCACTTCATGAAGCAGGCCTTTTCTCAAAAACTGTTCAGAGAATTCTTTTGTAACGCAAGCAACACCAAGGTTAATCTTTGCAAATTCTAACAGCAGTTCATGTGAACCTAACTCAAATTCCGGCTGAATTTTAATTCCCTTTGTAAGGAAAAATTCTTCAACATATCTTCGGGAATTGGAATTGTCCAATAAAATAAGCGGGAACTTAACCAATTCCTCATATTTCATTGGCTTAGAAAATACTTTTCGGTATTTTTCGCCATATACAAAGGTATCTTGGATTTCTAGTAAAGGCTTTACTTCTAATGACTTGTCATCAATGGGGAGATTACAGATGGCGATGTTCACTTCTCCCGCTTTTAAGGCAGCTATAATTTCCCACGTTGTCCCATTGACTATTTTGAATTTGAGATTTGGATAGCGGTTGTGAAAAGTTTCTAAATAGGGAAGTAAAAAATATCGCGAAATAGTATCGCTAACCCCTATTTTAAACTCACCAAGGATTAAATTTTTAAATTCTAAAAGCTTTTCTTCACCAGCTTGTATAATTTGAAGTGCTGAACTGACATATTCAAACAATAAATTTCCTTCATCAGTTAGCGTGACACCTTTAGATAGCCGATTAAAAAGCCTTGTATCTAATTCCTTCTCTAATTGTGCAATTGATTGACTTATTGCCGGCTGTGACATATATAGCACTTTTGCCGCTTTGGAGAAGCTTTGATTTTTACTAACAGTATAAAAAAGGTAATATAAATCCAATTTGCTTACCATATAACCCGTCCTTATATCCGATATTAGATATATTGACTTTACTTATATCATTAAAAACCGTATATTACAAGAGGAGACTATTTGGATAGTTAATGTATTAGATGATACTTTTTAAAAAGTGAACCTTTTATCGAATATAGCTAGATTGCGAAGAAGGAGCGAATGATTGTGGAAAGAGTTGTAGGAACTGTTGCCAGGGGACTTCGTTGTCCCATAATCAATAAGGGAGATCGCATTGAAGATATTGTTGTTGATAGCGTATTAAAAGCAGCAGAAGTTGAAGGCTTTACCATTCAGAATAAAGATATTGTAACTGTTACAGAGTCGGTTGTGGCACGTGCACAAGGAAACTATGCCACCATTGACCATATTGCCAAAGATGTTCACGCCAAATTTGGCGATGATACCATCGGTGTGATTTTCCCTATCCTTAGCCGTAACCGCTTTGCTGTTTGTCTTAGCGGTATCGCAAAAGGCGCCAAGAAAATCGTGTTAATGCTAAGCTATCCCTCCGATGAAGTAGGCAATCATTTAGTCGATTTAGATACACTTGATGAAAAAGGGATAAACCCTTGGACAGATGTTCTAACAGAAAAGCAATTTCGTGAGCACTTTGGCTACAACAAACATACCTTCACAGGCGTAGATTATATCGATTATTACAAGTCCCTAGTTGAAGAATATGGAGTAGAATGCGAAGTAATCTTTTCAAATCATCCAAAGACGATTTTGGAATACACACAGAGTGTACTTTGTTGTGATATTCATTCACGGGATAGAACGAAAAGAATTTTAAAGGCTAATGGCGGCGAAAAAATTTATAGCCTCGATAATATTCTTTCTGAATCAATTGACGGAAGTGGTTTTAATGAGGCCTATGGTTTATTAGGCTCGAATAAAGCAACAGAAGATAGTGTAAAGTTATTCCCGCGCAATTGTCAGCCTGTCGTTGATAACATTCAAGAAATCCTGAAAGAAAAGACAGGTAAAACGGTTGAGGTCATGGTTTATGGTGATGGGGCATTCAAAGATCCTGTTGGAAAGATATGGGAACTGGCAGATCCGGTTGTTTCCCCTGCTTACACAGCTGGATTAGAAGGAACACCGAATGAAATTAAATTAAAGTACTTGGCTGACAACCAATTTGCTGACTTAAAAGGTGAAGAACTAAAAAAAGCCATCTCTAAGTACATTGATGAGAAAGAGGATGACTTAGTCGGAGCAATGGAAGCCCAAGGAACTACACCTCGGAGACTAACAGACCTAATCGGTTCACTGTCCGATCTAACTTCAGGCAGCGGTGATAAAGGGACACCGATTGTCTTTATTCAAGGCTACTTCGACAACTACACAAAATAAGCATTACTAGAAAATCAACGAAAACTTATAGGACAAGGGAGAGTAACTCCTTTGTCCTATTTTTATGGCTGACAGATGCTTGAAAGAGAATGTGCTTATATCAATGGTATACCCTCTTTTTGACTTACTAGTAGAACTTCACTTTTTACTTTAAGCCTCATTTATTGTGGTACGTTTATAAAGATATATCGACTGCATCAAGCGATTCTTTTTATTTTTCATCTTTTCCTTGTTAAAATAGAATAACCCTAATTTCAAATCAATAGAATTAGGGAATTATAAAACTAAACGTTAGCTCTTTCTAAAGCATCTAATACTTTCTATTACTTCACTTTTTCTTTTAGATTCTTGATTATTTAAATATTTTTTATTCGTAGTTTCATTGGACATTAAATCTTCAACTGGATCATTAACTATTGCTACAAGGAACTTAAACTCTTCCAATGCTTTTTCATTATCCCACATTACTTCTTTAATCTTGCCGCATTAAGTTTCAACGTTTTTTACTATTTAAACGAGGTAACGAACTACCATCTAAATGATAACGTAACAACATTAACAAATGGTATCTAAACTTTCTATACTTTTATTCCTAATAAAGTACTCTATCTTACACAGAGAGAAAGCTGCCATATAATAAAGCATTAATTCATTACTATTAAATACCTTTTCGGAATACTCTTTATAAAGCCTGCCATGATACCTACTTGACATAAGTGGAACATCTAGAAACATACCACAAAAACTACGCCATTGGGTTGATATGGTTACGATTCTAACCTTTTCTATATTATTACTACTTCCAAATTGCTTGGACCTTCTTTCATAATAAAGTCTTTGCTTTTTATCACTAAATGATTCATAGTAAGCTCCTAATCTCTTTTGAATTGAGCAATGGATAGAAAAAGATGAACCAAATTCACCTGAGGAAATGGCCATTTGCATATGAAAATGTTGAAGTCGATGAAACATTTTATTTCGAATTAAGAGATCAGTTGTATGGATGCAAGGCGTAACAATTGGTCTATGGAACGATAAATCATAAGGTGGGAAATCTGGTGATTCTAATAGTTTTAGCTTTTTTAGGAATCTTAACTTTTTATAGTGCAACAAATTATTATATGGGGAATAAGTTGTTTATTTGGTTGCAACTCTTACTACCAAATATCAACGGTTTATTATTTTGGGGAATATATATTTTCTGTGCAATTACACCTTTACTTGCAGTTCTGCTCTCCAATTATCGGGTGACGGGTTCACTTTCAACTATAACTAGTTTTATTGGCCGTCTAGGTGATCATTGGATGGGGATTTATTTTTATCTTTTATTAATCACGATTATAGTAGACTTCATTCTATTGGCAGGTAGATTATTTAATATAATTCCTACACCACTAAATGGAAACATTCATTTTTTATCAGGGCTTATTATTGTATTAGCTGTTTTTGGATTATGTTCTTATGGTCATTATCATGCAAATCAAATAAAAAATGTATCTTACGATATACAAATTCCCAAAGAGATGGTAAACGATAATTTAAGGATCATCATGCTTAGTGATTTGCATTTAGGATATACGAATGATGTGGCTTATCTTGAGAAGATAGTAGACAAAATTAATGATATGGAACCCGACATTGTATGTATTGTTGGAGATATATTTAATGGAAGTTACTATGCTTTAGTGGATGCCGAAAAAGCAGAGGGATTGATGAGAGGAATTCAATCTACCTATGGTGTGTATGCTAGTCTAGGTAATCATGATGCAGGATCTACATATAATGAAATGATAGCATTTCTTGAAAACAGTGAAATTACTCTATTAAATGATGAAAATACTATTATAGCGGATCAAATTGTTTTAGTTGGGAGAAAAGATTCTTCGCCAATTGGTGAACAAGGAGAAGAGAGAACAAATATCGCAGATCAACTAGCACAAATACAATTTGATTTACCAATTATTGTGATGGATCATCAGCCATCAAATATCTCAGAATATGGTGAGAATGTAGATTTAATTCTTAGCGGTCATACTCATCAAGGACAGGTTTTTCCAGCTAATCTAATTACGAATGCCATATTTGAAATTGATTATGGTCATTATCAAAAAAATCAAGATAGTCCACAAGTTATTGTTAGTTCGGGTATTGGTACATGGGGACCACCAATGAGAATCGGTACGGATAGTGAAATTGTAGAGATATTAATTAATCCATTAAGTTCCGCGGTGGATTGAGATTATGACGTTACTATAAAAACTCCATTGTGTTTTGTGCTTTTGGTACGGCTATTGACAACAAGAACGAAGATGGTTGCTTAAGGTGGTTTAAACCAAACCTTTAAAACGGTTTATCCATTGCTTCACCATGTGATCCTTTTATGTTCCTACCTCTCATGAGGACTACCTTTCAGCATAGGCATCAATTAAATAATATATATTTATCAATTTCATATTTACCATGGATTAACACATAATAAAAAATAATATAAAAGTGGAGAATAACCACTCTTATATTATTTTTTTTCGCTTTTTCTATACCATTCTTTGTGTTTCAAATTATAAAAACCTAAACTCAGCGTATATTTTTATTCTAATACTCTTCCATAAGGTTCTTGTACAACTTTTTTGATGGACACACTCATTTGGTTTACCGTTACTTGTGATACGGTTCTCCCCTCAATATCCTAAACGCCCGATACACCTGCTCAACCAAGATCAATCTCATCAACTGATGCGGAAAGGTCATTTTTGAAAAAGACAAGGCTTCGTCTGCCCGCTTCATGACTTCACCGCTCAAACCAAGGGACCCGCCAATAACAAAGACAGCACTGTTTTTACCGGATGCAGAAAGGCGGCCCAGCTGCTCTGCGAATTGTTCGCTGCTCGCCTGTTTGCCCTCAATGGCCAAGGCGATGACGTAGGCATCGGGATGGATTTTGTCGAGGATACGGTCTCCTTCTTTTTTCTTAATTTGTTGCATTTGGGTTTGGCTTAGGTTTTCTGGAGCTTTTTCGTCGGGGAGTTCAAGGATGTTGATTTTGGTGTAGGCCGAAAGGCGTTTGAGGTATTCATCAATGCCCTGTTTCATATGTTTTTCTTTTATTTTTCCGACTGAAATAATGGTGATGTTCATGTTGTCCAATTCCTTCCTTTAGATTACACACAGGTTACAAACACACAGCAAACACTTTATCCACAGTAGTTATCCACATATCCACATTATTCATCCACATTTAGTGTGGGAATATTAGTTCCCCACTATATATTCTGCCGGATTATTGCAATATTTACAGGATGTGGGTAACTTATTTTCTACCGTAAGCTTCTCTAATATAGGTGCTGTTTCCTCTTCATCTACAATAATGTCTAACGCCAATTCAACGTGTTCTTTGCAGCAATAAATCATACTTGGTCCTCTTTTCTATTAAAAATCCTCAGTTTTTATGGCCTCAATCTATACGCATTACAGCCTCACTGCTCAATTTCTGCCATCAACTGCCAAAATTTATCCACAATCCATTTTACCATATAAAATATAAAAGCGGGAAAGCACCTGTGCCTTCCCGCTTCCACTTTATAATCTTGTCTCGTCTGTTAAATTGACGGTGGCATCTTGTTTTTTACCACCTCGATAATAGGTGACTTTCATGGAATCTCCGACTTTCTTCTTGTTGTAAAGATATTTTCGGAGCGCCACGACATCTTCAACTTTCTCACCATCCAGTGCAACAATGACATCTAGTTCTCTCAGCCCTGCTTTTGATGCTGGTGAGTTGGCCAGTACGTTCTCGATCATGATACCAGATGTTATGTCTTTTGGAAGCTTCAATGTCTGCTCTTGGTGATAGGCGGAGATTTCAGCGACATCACGCAGCGTAACACCCATAGCCGGACGTTTCACTTCACCGTATTTTTCCAGATCTTCAATGATCGGTATGACGTAATTGATAGGGATGGAAAACCCGATTCCTTCAACGGCACTTTGAGCAATTTTCATGGAGTTAATGCCGACAACCTGCCCCGCAATATTTACTAGGGCTCCACCGCTGTTTCCAGGGTTGATAGCCGCATCAGTTTGAATGACTTCCGCATTCCAATCTGGGACACCATCTCTATTAATATCAACAGGGACAGTTCGATTCACACCAGAAACGATTCCCTGTGTTACAGAACCAGCGAATTCCAAACCGAGAGGATTTCCAATCGCCAGAACAGGCTCTCCGATATGTAAAGCATCAGAGTCTCCAAATTCATTCACAAATCCATCTCCAATATCCTTGGAACTGATTTCAACCACGGCCAGATCTGTCCATATGTCACTTCCCCGCTGCACCCCAGGAACCTTTTTTCCATCTGAAAGCGTTACTTCCAGTTCGGTAGCATCTTCCACAACATGGTGGTTTGTAACGATATAAGCCTTGTCCCCTTGTTTTTTATAAATAACGCCGGAACCGACTCCCACTGCCTGCTGGTCTTCCTGACCAGTTGTCCAGAAATTGGCTGTTTGGATATTGGTAATGCCCACAACGCCTTTTCCAGCCTTTTCTACGGCTTTTGTTACATCCGTTGTCACATCGAGCGAAACCTGCTCTTTTGTTGAAGTTCCTTCATTTTGCTGGATTGTTGCATCGTTTAGGCTTTCATTGTTTTTTATTCCAAAAATTGATGGAGCCAGTATGGCAATAATCAATGCTCCGATCAGCCCGCCGATCAATCCCGTAAAAAAGCCTCCTCTGCCACCTCGGTTTTTGAAACGGTTCGGACTATGATCATCGTATAATCCCACTGCTCACCATTCCTTTCATTAGCATCCATGAAGATAAGTTTCCCTTCTATATGGATAATTATAATCCGCTTGGCCGGAAAACACATAAAAAAATATTCTTATTCGAAAAAATGTAAAAAGAAATGAAAATAAGCGGTCATATAACCGGTTATCTTCATTTCTTTTCCATATTGATTAAACCTTAAACCTACTATTACTATACAGCAGTTAACACTGTTGGTATGTACGGATCTGTATCAAAAAGATCCAACTGGGTGCCAATTTCTATTCCTCTTGTAGCAAGCGTCTGGGTTACGCTCATTCTTGCCAAGTCTTTCATATTGTTATCCTTGCTTAAATGGGCAAGATAAATCCGTTTTGTCCGGTCACCAATGACATCACTCATCGCAAGTGCCGCATCTTCATTGGAGACATGGCCAACATCACTCAGTATTCTCCGTTTGATATTCCAGGGGTATCTCCCCATCCTCAGCATCTCCGTGTCATGATTACTCTCGAAAATATAGACGTCAGCGTCCGAGATCATTCCTTTCATACGATCACTGACATATCCAGTATCCGTAATCAAAACAACCTTCTTCTCTCCAGTTCTGAAAATGTAAAACATTGGTTCAGCCGCATCATGCGAAACACCGAACGATTCAATATCAAGATTGCCGAAGGATTTCACCGTCTCCATGCCGAAAGTGAATTTTTGATCAACAGCAATTTCCCCGACATGCCCATCCATTGCTTTCCACGTCCGTTCATTTGCATAAACGGGCAGCTTGTATTTTCTCGCCATGGCCCCCAGCCCCTTAATATGGTCGCTGTGTTCATGGGTAATGAAAATGGCATCTAGCTTGGACGGATCACGGTCAATCTGCTCCATCTGCTCACCGATTTTTTTACAGCTTAACCCGGCATCTACAAGGAAGGAATGTTCTTTTGTCTCTATATAAAAGGCATTTCCCGAGCTGCCGCTTGCCAATACGCTAAATTGCATCGACATTCATCTTACCTCCAATACCGATTTCCCACTTCCCGTATTTTCCTGAATAATTTGGCCTTCAAATGCATTCACAAGCATTGACTCTTTCTCACCTTCATGTTCGGCAACCACATGCCAAGTTGGTGTCAATACCTGAGAGGCTTCCATATTAACAACCGTGTAATAGCCCAGCTCCGCCCGGACAATTTTGCTGTCCTGTTTCAGCAGCTTATTCCGGTAAATGGCCTCCACTGCGCGAATTGCTGGTAATACCTCTTCTTTTTCACTGATTGGCTCAATCTCTTCAAGCATTGTCTGTTCATATGAATAGACTTCATTATCTTTATCCACATTAAAAACAAGGTGTGCACTTCTATTTTTAAATAGCAATTTATCTTGATGTTTTTGGTAAAAGGTAATGGTCCCAGCTTTTTTGTCATAATTACCGAAGCCATATTGGTCTCCGTATAGAACATTGTTTCGCACATACTGTTCCATCTCTTGAGCATTAATCTTATCCGGTACCTCGACGGGATTCGCCAGTTTAGAATAAATAATGGATCCATCTACAATGGTGATAGACTGGTCCTTCAGCTTTTCAATCTCTTTTTCATTAAAAACCTTTGTGTTGGCACTAATATATTGATCCCTGATTGGATTTTTAGGAATGCCGCTGTAATCAATGCCGTCGTTGTGCAGATTTTCTTCCAAAGAGACATCTGTCCTCACTTCGAGCTTGTTATCCTTTTGTTTATTCATCAATTGAGTCAGAAGGAAAATGTCAAGGATTAAGAATGCGATAATGAAAATGGTCTTCAGTCTACCCCAATCCACTTAGATTCCCCCTAACTTCCTTCACTTCAAACCTTTCCCAAGTATCCTTGTATAAATAGTACCAAGAAGGTTCTAGAATAATCACTTTTGGATTCTCCGGGTTCTTGTATATTCTATACCCCAGGATCAGCTCTTGAAGCTTATCGATGTCTATGTTCGGATCCGCAAGTAAGGTATCCATTACTTCTTCCCCTGAAGCCAAATAAACCTTATCAGGATGAGGCAATGGAATATCAAGGCTAAAGTATGGTCTGCGGTACTGGTAAACCTCTTCCTTTCCCCAATATAGCTTGATTTCAGACATACCTTCAGTATTAAATACCGGATAACCTTTCAGAAACAGTTGGAAAATCGTCTTCTGAGTGGTTGGGTCCATACTAAAATATTTATAATTGTCCGTCCAGCCCGCATGCTCGTTGATAAATTCGATACTTTTCTTAAGTAGATCCATATTATCCTGGCTGGTAATCTCATCTGTTGCCTGGCTTGGATTTACATAAGAGATCATGCTAGTCGCTTTATCCACATTCATCATGCTGGTCGGGTCAGTTAATTTTTCACCAGTTGAATCCTCACTGATTTTTCTTACCAAACTGGGATCCTTAAATAGTGCATCCTTAAACTCAGTAGGATCGACGTAATCAGCATAATAGTGATATCTGTACATCACTGTCTCTTTAGCAGGAAGATACTTTACCCTGCCATCCGGCAGCTCATATGCTTTGAATTCAGGAAATTGGCTTGTCTGTTTATCCAAGCGGTTTAAAAGAGCTTGGATATGTTCATAATTGACGTGGCTTTCATAGACTTTTCCTTCTTTGTTTGAGATAAAAAAGCCTGTCCCGTCTTCCTTGGAACCGTCCTCCCAATGAATAACTAAACGGTCAAATGATCCTCTCGGTAAACTTTCCGACTCAAATCTAAAGATCCCTTTATATAAATCAAAAGGAACGAGATCAGGGAAGATGAGTTCTAGAGAATTATTTCTTTGAGCTATAGATCTGATCTGATCCTGCGAATAAGTCCTTGCATCCCCAAGATCATAAAAGCTCCAACTACTGAGCTCCTGTAATGTCTCACCGATTTTCTTTTCGTCTACTATACCAAAGTGATCATTGTCCATATGAAGCAGAAGCTTAACCGGCCTCACGACCTCTCCTACATCCTTTGGATCCGATATTTTGGAGACTTCATGAACTTGCTTTTTATCATTGAACTCATACTTCGGCTGAAAAGTCCATAGAGTCCAAGTTAATACGGCACTGATAAAGACAAGAAAAATAAGCAGCACTGATTTAATTGTTTCATATCTCACGACCAATCATCCTCTTGTTCCGGATCGTAAGGAAGCGTAAATATGATTGTCGTTCCTTTTCCTTCTACGCTCCTTGCCCAAATGTCTCCGCCATGGGCCCCTATCATTTCTTTTGCAATCGCCAATCCAAGACCTGTTCCTCCGAGACGTCTTGTCCGTGCCTTATCCACCCTGTAGAAACGCTCAAACACCTTTTCCAGATTCTCCTTCGGAATACCCAAGCCTTGGTCGCTGATGCTGATTTGAATCTGCTCATCCAGTACCTTTAGCCTGAATGTCACCTGTCCACCTTCCGGAGAATACTTCAGAGCATTTGAAATGATATTGTCAATAACCTGCGTCAGCTTATCTTCATCAACTTTGATAAACATCGCTTTGTCAGGCAGCATTCGTTTGAAAGTTATGTGGCGCTCTTTCGTCATCTCAAAGCGGTCAATGATATGATTGAAAAATAATACAAAATCTACCCATGTTGGATTGATCTCATAATCCTTGCTGTCCATTTTTGACAGTTTCAATAGATCGTTTACGAGGCGGATCATCCGTTCCGTTTCATTCTGTGTTACATCCAAGAAACGCGGAGCCAGCTCTCTATCATGTATTGCTCCATCAGTGAGTGCTTCAAGGTAACTGCGCATCGTAGTGAGCGGAGTTCTAAGCTCATGCGAAACATTTGCCACAAATTCTCTACGTTCCGCTTCAATTTTCTCCTCTTCCGTCACATCATGGAGAACAACAATCAGCCCATTTACAAAGCCTGTGTCCCTTTGAATGACGGAGAAATTAGCCCGTAAAATAAAGGGAGATTCATCCGTACTGTAGTCAAGTACAATCGGTTCCTGCTGATCCAAAAGATCTTCAAAGCTGTATTGATCATCCAAAAGGAGCAGCTCTGTCACTGGCTGGGAGATCATTGTTTCACGTGAAACATTCAGCATCTGGGAAGCACGCTCATTGATTAAAATGACTCGTCCCTTCCTATCTGTTGCAACAACACCGTCCGTCATATTGGAAAGTACCGAGGAAAGCTTTCTCCGCTCTCCTTCAGTCATAGCCTGTGCTTCCTGAAGCTTTCGAGTCAAGTGGTTGAATGAAATAGCAAGCTGTCCAATTTCATCATCACCATAAACACGGACCTTCCGTGAAAAATTCCCCTTTGCCATGGCCACTGCTTGCCTCTTCATGTCAGAGATCGGCCTTGTAATCGTTCTTGCCACAAGAATACCCAGTACTGCAGTAATGAGCATAGCAATCAATGTGGCAGATATAAAGATTTGGTTGATTTCTTCCAATTGGTCAAAGACCGTTTCTATTTTTGCGACAAGGTAGATGGAGCCCGCCACTTCCCCACCGATTTTAATAGGTGTCGCCAAAATCCAGACACGGTTCCCGGATTGTTCATCTATAAAAATTTTATCTTCTTTTTCCCCGCCGGCCAAAATTCTTTTTACCATGACATCGGTTGTTTTCTGGCCGACAATGCTTTGATTGTTCCGTTCTGAGGTCCCGATGATCAAACTTCTGTTATTGATGGCTCGAACCTCTGAAATATCCTGAGCTGAAAAGTCAGCGAGGAGCTTTCCTACTTCTTCTTCGAGCGGAGGGATGCTTTCATCCGTACGATCCTTCATCATTTCCTCGACAAGACTGTATTCCAGCAAAGGCAATCTTCCTTCAATAGATTGCTGGAAGTTACGGACCAATTGATCCTCGAGCTTATTAATGAAGTAAACACCGATGATCTGCATGGCAATCAAAATAAGCAATAAATAAATTGTTACAAACTTAACATGTACAGATCGAAAAAAGCCTACTTTTTCCATATGGGACTACTCCTGTTCAGGTACGCGTAAATAGTAGCCTACTCCTCTTCTCGTCACAATCCACGTAGGGTGGCTTGGATTGTCTTCTATTTTTTCTCTGAGGCGCCTTACAGTCACATCTACTGTTCTGACATCTCCAAAATAATCATAGCCCCATACCGTTTGTAGCAAATGCTCGCGAGTCATTACTTGTCCGCTATGCTTTGCTAGATAATGAAGAAGCTCAAATTCACGGTGTGTCAATTCGATGGTTTCTCCATTCTTGGATACAACATAGGCATTTGGATGAATAGTCAGTGAACCAATAGTGATTTCATCGTTCTCGTCTTCTGTCAGTTGATCAGCGATTTGTGCATGGCGGCGTAAGTTCGCCTTCACCCGCGCAATCAACTCCCGCGTACTGAAAGGCTTTGTTACATAATCATCTGCGCCAAGCTCAAGTCCAAGAACCTTATCGATTTCTGAATCCTTGGCAGTCAGCATAATAATCGGCATTTCATATTTCTTTCGGATTTCCCTGCATACCTCCATCCCATCACGGCTTGGAAGCATAATATCCAGCAAAACCATATCTGGCTGCATTTCTTCAACGAGTTCAAGCGCCTCTTCGCCATCATAGGCACATTGTACCGTAAATCCCTCTTTCTTTAAGTTAAACTGCAGGATATCGGCAATCGGCTTCTCGTCATCAACTACTAAAATTTTCTTCTCCACAGTGCCCTTTCTCCTCCCATCAACAAATATTTATCATATATTTTCTACGAAATTGTTTTTGTCTCTTAATCTAACTATTTTATCATAAAAAAAGGACTAGTCCAAATGGGGCAAGAGCCCGCTGGGACCACTCCTATAAAGGTTCAAAGTGTAGTGTTTATTTGATAGACAGCTTTTCAGCCATTTGCTGCTGGTAACTCGATCATGCTTCATGCACCACAGCCTCGACGTGGCGTTTTGTTATTGCAATTTCTGGACACAGCAAAAATGATTGGTTAGTTTCCAATCATTTCCTAGAGAATAGAAAAAGCACTGCGAGAGTCAATGTCGTCGCAATGCTTTTTGATGGATGATGTAATAAATCGTATATTATCATAGGATTTTTGAGTGTGCAACAAATACAGACATGATTTTACAAGAAAAATACGACTTTCCTTAGATTGTCACATAATGTTTACAATTTAAGCTGGTTGTCTTTACTGTTAAAAATAGTCTATGCAAGCCTTTATTGTTTATGATAATATTCCTGCCATTTGTTGTTTCCTTCGTAATAGATTTCTCTCCAAACCTTATTTCCATCTTCATAGGCCTCTCTCCATGTTTTCGTTCCGGTTTCATATCCATAGCCCCAATTTTTTTTCTGGCGTTCATAAAGCAAATTCCAGACTTTGTTTGTGATATCGTATTCCTCCTGAATCCCTTCTCTTGAAAGGACAGACTGGAGATCTTCAGCATGCTTAAATTCAATATCAGATTTTTTCATGATGGTTTGGCCCAAGTCGTCCGCTTTCTTCATGAGTTCCTTTTGCTTAGCCCCCACCTCTTTAAGACCTTCCCGCTGCCATTTTCCCCATGCATCCATCAAACGCTGGTACTCTTCTTGCCAATATTTCTCTACATCCTGTTTGGAGTTGGCCAATGTGAATTCACCGTTTCCTGCTTCGGCCACTTCTTTTAAAAGCTGCTGGGCTTCATTGTCCACTTGGAAACCGATAATGTTGATGATCGGCTTAATTCCTTCCGCAGCTAGTTGTTTGGCCTCCTTTACCGGATCTCCCCCGCATGTTTCAATCCCATCACTTACCACATATACAATGGCGGAACCGGCATCTTCCGGAATATCCTTTTTGGTCTCGGCAATTGCTTTTCCAATCGGTGTCCAGCCAGCCGGTTTTACTTGTTCCAGAGCAGACTTC
The DNA here is from genome assembly GCF_014836955.1 of Bacillus norwichensis. GTDB lineage: Bacteria > Bacillota > Bacilli > Bacillales > Bacillaceae_C > Siminovitchia > Siminovitchia norwichensis. Next base: position 46,329 of record NZ_JACSPV010000016.1, on the reverse strand, counting down.
ACCTTGCCCGAATCGTTTGCTCCATGATAAAGCGTTTCAGTGGACGCACAGGAACGCTCCTTATCTGCATCGCTTCCGGTTCCCTCATACCCGTATACTCGAAGGGAGACCGTACTTTCCTTAGGTAGGACATCTATGAAACTCATGATGGCGCTTTTAGCCTCGTCCATTCTTGTTCCACCCTTGTTTTGAGCGTTCATACTGCCGCTGGCATCCAATAAAATGGCATAATGGACGCCGTTAACAATCGGCTCGTCAATATCCTCATCAGGCCGGGTACCAGTGACCTCAATCGTAGGGTCAAATTTAATTAATTCCTGAACTTCCTTATGATAATCTTCAGCTACCAATTTCAGGATTGCCTCTGTGTATTGCTCACTAGTCAGATGATTAGGAAGTTCCTTGAGCTTCTCAATAGCCGCCTGCTCATCATATTGTTCTCCACTAAATTCACCTGGCTTCCTCATGAGGTTCTTCTCATCCTCTGTCATCTCTCTCGGCAAATCTGTCGATTCATAGAATTCTGGTTCTTTTTCCCACCAGGCGTCCTTTACCTCCGTCTCCTCGGTGGCATCGTCCTTAACAGCTTGATCAGGCTCGGACTCTTTTTTTGTCTTCTCCGCCTTGCCACAGCCGCCAACAATGACCCCGGCGGCCAAGATTGTCAACAGTAATCTTTTCACCTTCTTCTTCCTTTCTATTGGAATCTTAAGCCTATTCTAACTTGGATTTTCGTAAGGAGTAACGAAACGGATAGGATTCATCCTTTTTTACTAAGAAAGAACTTGTAAAGGCTAGGAAGAAAGCATTGTATATGTACGTTGCTAGCAGGGATTTCTACCTAAAAAGTACGAACAGATCATTTAAGCAAAACCTGTCCATAAAAAAAGCATGGAGTTATAAAACCCCATGCCTTACTTAAATGATATATACTTTTGTTGTCAAATGGCGGCTGAGGAACGCTTCCTCGGGAATCGTCTTATGCTTGTTGGAGCTAAGCAAGGCGTTTCCGCATTTCACCTCAGTCTGTACATCGGTAAACAACGCCTTTCGTTTTTCCTTTTGTCCAGCTACAGGCGCCAGCGACTAGCAGACTTCCTTCTCCTTCCTACGATAAGTCAACATCGGCTCCGACGTATAGAAGATATACTAGTGCAATCGAAGCGACAGAATGTCGCTCTCTGAGCCTGCCGACGGACAGGACGTCCTAGTGCCACCGAAGCCACAGGACGTGGCGGCTTGAGGCGGCCTTCGTCGCCGTGTTTCCTTTATCTCGTCAGGAGTCTTCCAGTCTGTACGTCGCTAAACGGCGCCTTCCGCTTTTCTACCTCCACACACTCTTCACTATATTGGTCTGTGAACGATCTGGTCCCACTGAGAAGATGGAAAGAGGTACGCCTGTTAATTGGGATACACGCTCAAGATAATGACGCGCATTTGCAGGCAATTCATCTAATGTTCTACAACCTGTGATATTCTCTGTCCAACCAGGAAGTTCCTCATATAAAGGCTTGCAATCTTTTAAAATGTTCAAGTTAGCCGGATATTCTTTGATTAATGTGCCTTTATAATCGTATGCTGTACAAATTTTTACCGTTTCAATTCCTGTCAACACGTCGATGGAGTTCAAAGAAAGATCCGTCAATCCACTGACTCTGCGGGCATGGCGAACAACAACACTGTCGAACCAGCCGACACGGCGCGGGCGTCCTGTTGTTGTGCCATATTCACGGCCCACTTCACGGATTCGGTCACCGATCTCACCTTTCAGTTCTGTTGGGAATGGGCCATCTCCCACGCGGGATGTGTATGCTTTACACACTCCAACAACATGGTCGATTTTCGTTGGTCCAACGCCAGAGCCAATCGTTACTCCTCCCGCAACCGGGTTGGATGATGTAACGAACGGATAAGTTCCTTGGTCGATATCTAGCATGACGCCTTGAGCTCCTTCAAAAAGGACACGTTTGCCTTCATCAAGCGCATCATTAAGGACAACTGATGTATCACATACATAGTCCTTGAACTGTTGACCGTACTCATAATATTCATTCAGAATTTCTTCCAGAGTGAAACCTTCTGTTTCATAAAAACGCTGTAACAGACGGTTTTTCTCTTCAAGATTGCGTTTCAATTTTTCCTCAAAGACTTCGCGATCCAAAAGGTCGGCAATCCGGATTCCGATACGTGCAGCTTTATCCATGTATGCAGGGCCGATTCCTTTTTTGGTTGTACCGATTTTGTTTGCACCCTTACGTTCTTCTTCCACTTCGTCAATTTTAATATGGTATGGAAGAATGACATGCGCTCTGTTACTGATTCGCAAATTATCCGTAGAAATGGAATGTCCGTGCAAATATGCGAGTTCTTGAACAAGAGCTTTAGGATCTACAACCATCCCGTTTCCTATCACACTGATCTTATCTATATAAAAAATCCCCGATGGAATTAAATGCAGTTTATATGTCACATTGTTGAATTGAATTGTATGGCCGGCATTGTTGCCTCCTTGATATCGGGCAATCACTTCTGCGTTTTCGGATAAAAAGTCCGTGATTTTCCCTTTTCCTTCATCTCCCCATTGTGTACCGACAACTACTACTGATGACATGCAAACAGCACCTCCGACGGTTTATGGTGAACCCTAATATAGAACATTTATATTTTATTAGTGCAGATTCCGCACGTCAAGTGAAATACGAACATTATCATTAATTCCCATATTTTTGTTCGCTTTTACAAATGTTTTTTGCTTCAATCCTATTATAACCTAATATTCAATTTGATTAACCGAATTCAAAGCTCCTAATTCTTTTTCTACTTTTGAACGGAAAGAAGGGTCTGTCAAAATTTCAAGTTGAAAACTGTTCAATTTTTTTGTCAGCTGCATTTGTTCAATTGTACCCAGATCATTCGCAAAAAGAACAAGCTCTGTCCGGTTACCTTTCTTATCCTCTGCATACATGGCTTTTGTTAATACAAAGGCCGTCGAACCACCTTTTTGCCCCGCATGTTTGAGCCACTCACGATTTTGTGGATTTTGCATCAATCCTTCCATAACAGGATCAAGAAAGGTATGCGTTTCCCTGGAAAAATACTGTTTTCCATTTAATTTTTCCATCAGTGAGACATAGTCACTTGTCGTTGCTCTTGTTAAACGATCAGACCAAACTTTTTGGAATTTCATATCAAAGGCTGAAGCCAATTCCTTTTTCTCTTTGGATGTTGGTGGCATCTCATTCCAACTCTTAAATATTTCGTTCGCTTTTGCCCGATAGTCATCCAAAGGCATGTCCTTCAGCACCTTTAATGCTTCCTTCTCGGACAAATTCCTTTCTTCCATTATTGTTTTGGGAAGAAACATCCCGGCTCCAATTGGGTAGATCAGCTCATGATCAGAAAGCTCGGTTTGGATAAGAACATCATTGATATGGTCCAGCCCTAACAGATTAATAAGAAAATCCGTATTTGCATTGGAGCTAAAGGTAATCATCCCATTGGCTACTTCGCTCATCGTCACCTGTTCCAATGAGGTTAAAGAATCAATCCATGCCTGATGGGCACCGCCATCCGTCTTCGGAATATAGTACTTCTCTAATTCTTGAAGGCTTACTGTTTCTTCAGGATTGATTGTTCCTTCGGCGGCTTGCTGTGCGTACTCAATCGCTATAATAATCTTCATCGTGCTGGCTAATGGCAGAGGCTCATCACTGTTAACATTAGCCATCTGCTTTTCATTATGCATGATTGATAAAGCAATATTTTTTGAATCTGCCTGCTCTTTAATCAACTGGAGAACAAATTCGGGATCATCTTCTTTAAATTCGTTTTTAATAAACCAAATGCCAAAACCTATGATTAATACCGCAATCAACAACACTATGGCAATAATCCAAAGAACCTTCTTCACATCTGTTCACCCCTCATGTAATATACGGGAACAGAGCTCAGAAGGTTTCGAGTGAAAAATTAGACATTCAATAATCGTACTCATTTGGTACCTATTTAAGGTGCTACAAGTTCAACTTTTATTCTGTCTGGATCCTCAAAATAAACAGCATAATGATCATCTCCACCTGCAAAAGGATGCTGGTCTTTATAAAGAATAGAAACTCCTTTTTCCTCCAATTTTTCTGTAAGATCATCTACATGTTGTCGTGAAGCTGCATAAAATGCTAAATGATTAAGACCTATTCGGCATCTATGATAAGGGATATCCAAGAATCGCTCTTCCGTTTGCACAAAAACGATGTATGTATCATCCTTTATCCAACTTCGCCCACTTTCCCATTCCTGAAAGGAGCTGTATCCCAGTTCTTCGAGAAACCAGCCCCAAAAATCAATGGATTTACTTAAGTTAAATACGTTTATTTCAATATGATGAAGCAGTCCCCTTGCCAATCATATCCCCCCATCGCTGTGTATGGTCTTTAATCAATCATTTCAATTCTATGTCCTTACCGTCAATATTGATTGATCTAATCTTTGAAACCTCTAAAGGTAAAGATGGTATGAATTTAACTTTAACCTTTCCTTCCTCACTAAAGCTAGTCATAGAATCTAAAGTTTGAACACTGCCATCGGTCATTTTAGCCCTTACATCGATTTCGATTGAATCGTTGAATTTACCGTTACCGTATAAAGTTACTCCTAATGGTGAAATAGAAATATTTTTCGAACTCCATGTTCCAAAGTTTTTATGAAAGTCACTATTCATTTCGTCTTGAACAGATCGCATTTTAAAAGTAGTATTCCAGTTCCCTGTTGTATATTCTCCGTTAGAAACAAAATGTGCAATTAATTCTTGTTCTTCAAAATCTACACTATCTATATCAAAAATATATTCAGTATATCCATCACCATAGTTGGTATGTCCTGCTTCATCTATTCCAAAAGTGATATTAGTAGGATGTATTTCATTACCTGAATCATCAACAAAATAAAAATAACCATGATCATCAATATTCCCCTTATTCCACCTCACTTGAATATGAAGGTGATTATCAATGATGCCCATATTTGTAATAGGCATAAACTCTATTTCTGGAAGAGGCATTTCAAGCTTATTTGGCTTTAAAACCTGTATTATCCCTTGATCTTGTAGCTTTTGATACAAATTTCCACCACCGCCCGGAATGTCATTCATATCGAGTTGAATCGTTTGAGGTGGATTACTTGTGATTTCTGAAAGATTGGCATCAACTGCGACTTCAAATGTTTGTTTATCGCTAAGAAAGGAATTAATACGCAATTTCACTTTTCCATTGTTAAGGTTATCCCCGCCATTTCCTTGGATTCTTACCGTAGCAGTGTTTGTTTTTTTATCATAATCTACAATTCGACTATTAAACATTTGAGCACCAGTTAAAGAATAATCGTAAAGGTCAAGAGTTTCATCAATCCTGTTACCCGTTAAATCTTGTAACGTAACATAAATAATTGCCATTTCATTATCATTCATCGCAGCAACCACTTCCATTTTAATTCCATCATTTTCGTCGCTGATCTCAATAGGTTGAAGCATTAATGCGATTTCAGGACTGACAGTAGCTATTAAATTATTAAAGCTTGGTATACGGGCCGCCCCTACCCCAGCCGAAAATACTACCAATGCAGAGGCTATCAAAGGAATCGCTAACTTTTTTAATTTCCTTTTTGGTTTTTCTGATTTCGCCTTCATTACACCAAATCTTGACCTCTCATGTAATTCATTTGGAATTTCAATTTTTTCTAATTCCTGCTTTATCTTATTACTCACCAAGATCAGCCTCCTTAAACTTCTTGCGAAGTTTATCTAATGCCCGATATAATACCGATTTAGCCGTACCAAGTGGGATCTCTAATACCTCTGATATTTCTTTAAACGTAAAATTTTGATAAAACCTCAACAGAACAATACTCTTCTCATTATCTTGTAACGTGTCTATCAAATTTTGTAATGTTAATGAAAGAGGAATATCTTCATCATCTGAGCCAACGAATTCTTCAAACTCGGGTATTAATTGAATCACTTTCATATTTTTTTTAACCATATTAACTGCACAGTTGATCGTCATTTTCATCAACCACGTTTTGAAGTACTCGGGTTTTTTCAATGTATGTATCTTTTTAAACGACTGATATGCTACTTCTTGAACAACATCTAAAGCATCTTCTTGATTTTTGACATATACAAAAGCCATTCGATAAATGTCTTCCTCAGATTGTTGAAAAATCTTTAAAAAGGCTTTGTCATTCCCTTTCTGAGCTTTTTTCACTAAGCGTATAATCATAATTCACCCTCTCTTTTTTTGCCCTATATCTATTAGACAATTGAAAGTTCCATATGGCTTAAAATTCGTAAAAGTTTTTTCAATAAAAATAAAAAATCGCCCGGAAAGACGATGGAATTCTTAGAATAACCTAGAATAGCAGAATGGGATTTATAGGTAATGAGGAATACCTAATATCTCCTAAAAATAAAGGCTGTAAAGGTTGTCCGCTCTCTGTGGTATTAACTTCCCTATTTCGTTTTTACCGTTTCTTAAAAATAGTCTTGAAGCCCCTATAAAAAAAACACCTCTATATAAGAGGTGCTCTACAACTACGCTCCAGGCGGAGCATCCGCGTCATCAAACCTTCGTTCCAAGTTGACGAATTTATTATATTCTTTTACAAATGCCAGTGATACGGTTCCTGTCGGACCATTCCGCTGTTTAGCGATAATGATTTCGATGATATTTTTATTTTCCGTTTCCTTGTCATAATAATCATCACGATACAGGAATGCAACGATATCAGCATCCTGCTCGATGGAGCCGGATTCCCGGATATCGGACATCATTGGTCGTTTATCCTGACGCTGCTCAACTCCCCGGGATAGCTGTGATAAAGCTATGACCGGGACTTCCAATTCACGTGCGAGTGCCTTGAGTGAACGGGAGATTTCTGATACTTCCTGCTGCCGGTTTTCCTTTGAACGGCCGCTCCCTTGAATCAATTGCAAATAGTCGATCAAGATCATCCCAAGTCCGCTTTCTTGTTTCAGTCTCCGACATTTCGAACGGATTTCACTGACTCGAATTCCTGGTGTATCATCAATATAAATACCAGAGTTGGATAAGCTTCCCATTGCCATCGTCAGTTTTCGCCAATCCTCATCAGTCAGAGAACCTGTTCTTAAATTCTGAGCATCAATATTCCCCTCTGCACAGAGCATCCTCATGACCAGTTGCTCTGACCCCATCTCCAAGCTAAAAATCGCTACATTTTCATCTGTTTTCGTTCCAACATTTTGAGCAATATTCAAAGCAAAGGCTGTCTTCCCCACAGATGGACGTGCTGCAACGATGATCAAATCGTTGCGTTGGAATCCGGCTGTCATCCGGTCTAATTCCGAGAATCCTGTCGGGATTCCCGTCACATCCCCTTTCCGGTTATGAAGCAGTTCAATATTGTCATATGTTCGGACAAGGACATCTTTAATATCTTGAAAGGCCCCTGAATTTTTGCGCTGAGCAACTTCCATGATACTTTTTTCAGCTTCATCAAGAAGTGCTTCCACTTCATCTTCGCGCGCATAGCCTTCTGTCGCAATATCTGTAGCCGTTCGGATCAAACGACGCAATAGAGCCTTCTCTTCTACAATTCTAGCATAATAGCCAACATTGGCTGCTGTCGGGACAGATACAGAAATCTCACTCAAATAAGAGATTCCGCCAACATCCTCCAGCAATTTTGAGGCGGCCAGTTGTTCCGTAACGGTAACCAAATCAACGGCATGTCCTGTTTCATTTAAATGGATCATGACTTCAAATATTTTCTGATGGGCACTGCGATAAAAATCTTCCGGCAGCAAAATCTCAGATGCCAATACGATAGCCGCAGGATCCAGAAAAATCGCTCCGATTACCGCCTGTTCAGCTTCTATATTCTGCGGCGGCGTACGGTCAATCATCAACTCATTCAATGTACAGGTCACCTCCCTATTATTTTAACCTCGTCGATCCAAAAATAAAGGCGCAAGAAAGATGGCAGTTCTCCAATCAAGCTACTGATTCAAGGAATGCCTCATGGACTAGCCTCCTGAAACTATGCGACAATGTTCTCAAAAGAGCTATGACTCAGGAGCATGCTCTTTTTTGCGAACCAAGCATATTCTCAGTGTCTGGGATGAAACTTTTTTATGTGTTTTATCATCAGTAAAAAAATGTGACCCGAAGTAACCAGATCACATTTTTATCGTTTATTCTATTCTATCATGAATTGATCAATGAGAAGTACATTATTTTTGTTCCGCTACATGGACATTAAGAGTCGCTGTCACTTCATGATGAAGTTTAACTGGAACCTTCGTAACGCCAAGAGTCCGGATCGGCTGATCCATTTCTATTTTTCTGCGATCCACTTTAATGTCATGCGTCTTTTTTAGTTCATCTGCCACTTGCTTGTTGGTAATAGAGCCGAATAGTCGTCCGCCTTCACCGGATTTTGCTTTAATTTCAACCGTAAGCTTCTCTATCTTTTCTTTAAGGTCTTTAGCATCCTGAAGAGCTTCTTCTTCCAATTTCTGCTCTTTCTTTTGCTGGTTTTTAAGATTGGCTAAATTTCCAGATGTTGCTTCAACTGCCAACCCTTGTTTTAAAAGGAAGTTTTGCGCATAACCAACAGCAACATCCTTCACTTCCCCTTTTTTACCTCTCCCTTTTACATCCTTTAAGAAAATTACTTTCACGATGTTTGCCCTCCTTCAAAATATTCATCCAACACCTGTCTTAACTGCAGCTCTGCTTCTACTACCGTGATTCCTGGAAGCTGTGCCGCTGCATTCGTCAAGTGTCCCCCTCCGCCGAGCATTTCCATAATAATCTGCACGTTCACTTCTCCAAGGGAACGCGCGCTGATTCCCACAACCTCTTCCGCCCGTTTGGAGATGACAAACGATGCGGCTACACCATCCATTGTCAATAATGTATCAGCTGCCTGTGCAATCATAACTGGGCTATAGACAACATTGTCAACGCCGGTCGCGATGGTCACTCCGTTACCGTAAAATTCCATTGTTTCAATCAGCTTAGCTCTTTTAATATAAGATTCGATATCTTCCTTCATGAAGCTTTGTACAAGAACGGTATCCGCTCCGCGTGCCCGCAAATAGGAAGCCGCATCGAAGGTCCGGGATCCCGTTCGCAAAGTGAAGCTCTTCGTATCAACAATAATACCGGATAAAAGTGCCGTTGCTTCCAGCCTGTGAAGCTTTTTGCTCTTCGGCTGGTATTCAAGCAATTCTGTCACAAGCTCGGCTGTAGACGAAGCATATGGCTCCATATAAACTAGCAACGGCTTGTTTATAAAATCTTCGCTTCTCCGATGATGATCTATGACGACAACTCGGTCAGTTTTGCTCAGCAGTTTTTCTTCAATCACGAGAGAAGGTTTATGTGTATCTACAACAACAAGTAATGTTCCTTCCGTTGCAATTTCTAGAGCATCTTCAGGCGAAATGAACCTGGAATAAAGGTCCGGTTCGTTTTTTAGCTCTTCCAAAAGCCTTTTGACACTTGTATCAATTTCATTGAAGTCAATGACTATATAGCCCTCTTTCCCATTCATCTCCGCAGCTTTTCTGACCCCAATTGAAGCTCCGATTGCATCAAGATCAGGGAATTTATGTCCCATGATGATCACTTTGTCGCTTCCCAAAATCAAGTCTTTCAATGCATGCGAGATAACGCGGGCGCGAACCCGAGTCCTTTTCTCCATTGGGTTTGTTTTCCCGCCATAGAATTTCAATTTTCCGTTTGGCAGTTTCATTGCGACCTGGTCTCCCCCGCGTCCCAAAGCCAAATCTAAGCTTGATTGAGAGAGAGCTCCGAGTTCTGGAAAATCAGAAACGCCAAGCCCTACACCGATGCTTAACGTAAGCGGCACATGCTGCTTTGCTGTCGCTTCCCTGACAACATCCAAGATAGAAAACTTATCTTGCTCTAGCACATGCAATGTTTTTTCATTAAATAAAATAATAAACCGATCCGACGATGTTCTTTTTAAAAAGATGCCATGTTCCAAGGCCCAATTATTCAACAAAGCTGTAACTGTGCTATTGAGTTCACTTTTTGTCTGATCATTCATTCCCTGGGTCGCGTCATCATAATTATCAAGCAGAATGGTTGCAATCACCTGGCGTTCATCCTGATACCGTTTCATCGTTTCGATTTCTTCCGTTACATCAAAAAAATAAAGAAGACGTTCTTCATTCTTCAAAAGTACGCGATATTTGCGTTCATTTAATGTAATGATCTCAGATTCTTTTTCCTGTTGAATGGATGGTATGAGTGACTCGGCTACTTCATAAAGTGAACGCCCAACGAGCGACGGTTCATTCAACCGTGATGCCATGTAAGAATTGCTCCATTCAATGATATTATCTTCATTGAACAACATTACTCCGATCGGCATATCCAGTAGCGCTTCTTCCCCCACTTTTTTCACACGGTGAGAAAGCGTGGAAATATATTTTTCGATCTCCCTCATCCTGTCCTTCTGGGAATTAAAAAATAATACCAAGAAAATGATGAGCAAGAGAGCTCCTATCGCGCCTGCCCACCAGTATCGAAAACTGATGATTACAAGAAGAATGGCGCTTAAAGCTACAATCCCAATTATCGGAGGAAGGCTCTTCTTTTTATTTATATATGGCGGCATCCTTTCAGCTCCCTTAACTCCATACTAATTTTTTTCCTATCATTACTTCTTTGCCAATCGCTGTCTTAAATCAAAGCCTAAATCAATTATACCTAATAACCTGATGATAGAGAAAAACGTTGGCAGTAAAAAAGTCATAACCGTGGCGGTAACCGGTATAGCTTTCGACCACTTTTTCACATGACTATAATAATAAATGAAGGCCAGTCCCTGTATCATCATCAATATTTGCAATATATAAGCAGCATTGACGACGGTCATATGTAGAAATGTTCCTTCTGCAGGTTTAATAAAGAGGGAAACCATCAAGGTGATTAAATAATACCATAAGATACTTTTTGGGAATTTTACCGTCCTAAAAGGAGGAAATTTCGGCACATCAATTCCAAACCTCTTGATAATCGGAAAATTAATCACAATGAATAGAATAACGTATAAGAATGCGCTACTCACCAGAAGACTTGGAGCCAGCGTTTTCATTAATCCAATCATATCCTGAACCTGCTTTTGCAGGTTAGGGTCAGGAGTCTGCCCCAGCGCTCTCATCATGTCGGCATATTGGTCGGAAGACCTTAAAAAGATCTGGATCATCTTATCAAAAAAATTCATACCAAACAGTTGAGCTGCCAGCACATAAAATAATACAACATTCCCCAAAAACACCAGGTTCGAAGCCATATAGGTAACCATCTTAGTTTTTCCAGTTCGAATGCAATATCCCATCATTATACCAGTTGTCCCATATAGAATCGTAAATGGAATCGCAAGCACCGTCCCTGCTAGCATAGACATAAACATTGCCCCTATAAGCAATACAAGTGAATTTTTCAAAGGGTATTTTGAACTATAGAAAAGGAAGGGCAAGATTAGAAAAAATTGAGTGGCGAGCATTGCCATCGGAACGTAGGCAGAAAAGAGCAGCAGCACTGTAAAAATCGCAAGCATTAATGCCCCTTCTGTCAACATGCGCGTATTTTTCACTTTTTCACCTCATTAAGTATGTACCAGTCTATTTTAACAAAAAACACCTGATAAGTCACAGGCGGCAAGGACATTATTAAAGTAAGCATTTATTTGGCAAGCAAATTACGAACGGAACGGATAAATTAAGAATCTGGCGGAAGGATGGGCCGAGGTCGAATAACTCGTTTTAGCTGTATCGCCAGGTATCTAATGGCAGATATTGAGACGGGTAAGGATATTGAATGCTTCTGATAAGGTAAAGAAGAATGAAATATGAGGATGCCACTAAAATTTTAGAGTTGTGCTGAAAAAAGTATATCCTAACGACATTGTTCCTGCACAAACACTTTTTACTGCGTCGATACTAGACGTGGCACTCTTGAATTTATTCACAAACAGAAAAGCGGAAGGCGCACAGACTCAGGCGACAAGCACAAGGCGAATTTTGATGAGATAGTTCCCCAACACCGACTTGATCCTTGCGCCGGTGACGCTGTCAGCACTTGCACGTCCTGTGAGTCGGCGGGTTCAGTTCAGCGACGTCCTGTATGTCGCAGCTAAGAAAAACTTAATATTTCATCTAATTTTATGCTTTCTTACTATATCAAAAAAAGAGCAACAAGGATTTCTCCTCATTGCTCCCCTCTTATTATTCTCCTGACACAAATGGAAGAAGTGCCATTTGACGAGCTCGTTTGATAGCTGCAGTCAATTTACGTTGGTACTTAGCACTTGTTCCTGTCACACGGCGTGGAAGAATTTTCCCACGTTCAGAAATGAACTTTTTAAGTAGATCAACATCTTTATAGTCGATGTGTGTAATACCGTTCGAAGTAAAGAAACACACTTTCCGACGCTTACGTCCGCCTCTACGTCCACCTGCCATTTAAAACCCTCCTTTATCATTTTATTAAAATGGAAGATCGTCATCTGAGATATCGATTGGTTGTCCATCATTTGAGAACGGATCCTCATCTGTCCGAGTATAGCCCTGGTTCCTTTGGTCACCGTATGATGAACCTTGGCTTCGTTGATCCCCACCACCATATGGGTTTCCGCCAACATCGCGACCACGATCTTGTGAAGCAGCACCTCTAGGCTCCAAAAACTGGACACTATCTGCAACTACTTCAGTTACATACACCCGTTTTCCATTCTGATCATCATAACTCCGTGTCTGCAAACGACCGTCAACTCCAGCCAAGCTTCCCTTTTTCAAGAAGTTGGCCACATTTTCTGCCGGGCGACGCCAAATAACGCAATTGACAAAATCTGCTTCACGTTCTCCCTGCTGATTTGTAAACGTACGGTTAACAGCTAATGTGAAGTTCGCAACCGGTACTCCGTTTGGAGTATAACGCAGATCTGGATCTTTAGTTAATCGGCCAACTAATACTACTCGGTTCATCATCAGAATCAACCTCTTCCCGATTTACTATTCTTACATTGTTCCACGTGGAACATTTATTTCTGTTTATTTTTCTTCTTCTTTAATTACGATATGACGAATGATATCATCGTTGATTTTAGCAAGACGATCAAATTCCTGAACAGCTTCAGCATTTGCATTTGTATGGATTAAGCGGTAATATCCTTCACGGAAATCCTCAATCTCATATGCCAAGCGACGCTTGCCCCAATCCTTTGATTCGATGACTTCAGCCCCTTCGGAAGTAAGAATATTATCGAAACGTTCTACAACAGATTGTTTCGCTTCTTCCTCAATGTTTGGGCGAATAATGTACATGATTTCGTACTTTCTCATCAATGTTCCACCTCCTTATGGTCTGTGCGGCCCTCAAAAAAATAATCAAGGGCAAGGAGCAACTTTCATTACTCACAGAGAAAAATTATAACATAAAGACACTCATAAAACAAATATCATTTTTTATTATAGTATATATTCCAGCCAATCAACATATATCGACAATTCGACATTATTAATAAAAAACCATGCTCGCCTCTATGGCTTGCATGGTTTTCAAATTATTCTTCTTCATTATCATGAAAATTTCTGGATGGATTGAAGGTATGATCTAGATCTGGGTCTTCGGCAAATTCCGTTCCATAGTTAGGCTGAACGCCTGTTCCTTCATCTAGAACTGGACTTGTATAACGCTCACTCTCGTCCGCTTCCTCCCGATCGAAGAAATATGACAAGCAAATAAGGCCGCTTAGTCCAACTAAGGTATAAATTAACCGCGATAAGCCCCCTCCAAATATGGCAGCCACGAGGTCAAACCTGAATAATCCGATCAATCCCCAGTTGATAGCACCAATAACGACCAGAGCTAAGGCAATTTTACGTAGTGTGCTCAAGCTGAACACCCCCTTTTTTCTTCAAAAGAACCAACAGTGGCATTTGCTATTGATTCGGTACTATTATTTGAAGAAAAGAGGTGCTTTATACTGTTTAGAGTTCGTTTTATTTTTTAGCGATGGCAGCCTGCTCTCTCAGCATAAATTTTTGCAGCTTACCACTAGCATTTCGCGGAAGCTCCTCCATGAATTCATAACGGCGCGGCCTTTTATACCGAGCAAGACGATTGTTTTCTGTACAAAAGTTATCCAGCTCCTGAGCCGTTATCGAAGGATCTTTTTTCACCACGAAAGCGACAACTCTTTCTCCCCACATTTCGTCCGGCTCACCGACGACGGCGGCATCCAAAACCCCGGAATGTTCAAATAGGACATCCTCGACTTCCCTTGAATAAATATTTTCACCGCCCGAAATAATCATATCTTTTACACGATCACTCACCCACAAAACGCCTTCTTCATCCATGTATCCAATATCTCCCGAATGGTACCATCCTTCATACATTGCTTCTTTTGTGGCATCCGGACAATTAAAATATCCCAGCATGGTACTTGGACCTTTCACGATGATTTCTCCCAACTCCCCGGGAGAACAAATATCGAGGGGATCAGATGGTACTCCTTCTTTTACTTTGACCACTCTTATTTCATGATTGATCAAAGGTTTTCCAGCAGCTCCTGATTTTGATAGTTGCTCATCATCATATAGCACTGATATAGCAGGCCCCATCTCAGTCATCCCATATGCCTGAAATAAATCAATTTCCAAAGTATTATTTACTTTTTTGACAAGGGCCGGAGCCATAGGAGCTCCTCCGTAAAGCCCTGCACGTAGGCTTGAAAAATCAGCTTCTGTTAAATCTTCACGCAGTATCATATTCCACATTGTGGGGGCACCAAAAAAATGAGTGATTCTTTCCTCTTTTATAATTTGAATAAGCTCCTTTGCATCAAAATGATGCATAATGATATTGGAACCGCCCATCATAAGACGTGGAAGGAAGGCACAATGGAGCTCAGCGCAGTGAAACATTGGTGCTACACTCAGACCCCTCTCATTTTTTGTCACACGCATAACAGCCGACATGATGAGACTCTGATCTACCATATTGCGGTGGGAATGTATGACTCCTTTTGGCATCCCTGTCGTGCCGGAAGTATACATGATGGCGTAGGGATCATTTTCATTGAGTTCACAAGTTGGTCTCTCAGTCGAAGCGTTGGATATTTTCTCATCATATTCCTTTGCAAATGAACCTGGCTCATCAATGCACCAAAACTGAATATCCGAAATTAACTGGGCCGCATACGTAACTGTACTGCTCGTTGCTTTTTCATACAACACAATTTTCGGGGCTGCATCGCTTAAAATGAATTTCAATTCTTTTCCCGTCAGGCGAAAATTGATGGGATTGAAAATGGCGCCGATTTTCATGCAAGCAAACAGAGTCGTCGCGAATTCGGCAGTATTGTACAAAATAGTGGATACCCTGTCTCCTTTTTCAACTCCCGCATGTCTGAAGGCATTGGCAAGCTTGTTCACCTCCAGATCCCAATCACGATAGGTCCAGCTTTTTCCTAATCTCCGATCCACAAGCCCTTCCTTTAAGGGAAACTTTGCAACAGTCTGCTCAAATACATCTCTGAGTGTAGGTCCTCCCACGTATACCACTCCCTGTATTGAAATTTACTGTTCAAGTCTTTCTATTATTGTCGCGTTCGCCATGCCGAAACCTTCACAAATCGCCTGGAGTCCATATTTCTTATTCTGCCTTTCCAATTCATGAACCAATGTCGTCATTATCCTCGCCCCGCTTGCACCAAGCGGATGCCCTAGCGCAATTGCACCTCCATTGACATTTAGTTTTTCCGGGTTCGCTTCAGTTTCCTTCAGCCATTGGAGCGGAACAGAAGCAAAAGCCTCATTTACTTCAAATAAATCTATATCTGAAAGGTCCATTCCAGCTTTCTTCAATGCTTTCTCCGTTGCTGCTACTGGCCCTGTAAGCATTAAGGTGGGGTCTGACCCCACTACTGACCTAGAAATGACTCGAAAACGAGATTTTACCCCAAGTTCTTCCGCCTTTTCCCTGGACATGAGCAATATGGCTGCAGCTCCATCGCTGATTTGGCTCGCATTACCCGCGGTGACTTTTCCATTTTTTAAAAAAGGAGGTTCTAAAGCTCCAAGTTTTTCCATTGATGTATGTTCACGGGGACCTTCATCGTTATTCATCATTCCACTTTCAGTAGTGATTTCCATGATTTCACGATTAAATCGGCCTTCCTTCATGGCTCTTACAGCCTTTTCATGACTCTTCAGGGAAAAAAGGTCGAGCTCTTCTCTTGAAAATCCCCACTGCTCTGCAATCCGTTCCGCCGACAGCCCTTGGTTGATTATTTCATAGCGATCCGTTAGCTTTTTACTGTTTCTGGCTCCTTGCAAATTTGAAAGCATGGGAACTCGCGACATACTCTCCACTCCGCACGCTATAACGACATCCATATCTCCACTTAAAATCGCTTGGCAAGCAAAATGAACCGCCTGCTGGCTTGAACCACATTGTCTGTCAAGGGTGACTCCTGGAACTGTCATCGGATATCCTGCTATCAATACAGCGAGCCTTGCAATATCATTTGCTTGTTCGCTTGCCTGTGTAACGCAGCCGGCAATGACATCTTCCACGTGACTTGCTTCAACGCCAGCCCGTTCCGTAATTTCCTTTAAAACCATGGCAAGCAGCTCGTCCGGGCGTGTCTGGCTTAACATCCCGTTTCTTTTTCCAACTGGTGTCCTTACAGCTTCAACAATCACAACTTCCCTCAAACATTTCTCCTCCTTAGTCGTTAGAAAGCGCTTACCTTCTTTTTCGATAAACTCTCGGCATTTTCCTTCTTTGGGAGATGTTCTATTTGAAATAGAAAAAGGAAAAATAGAGATGAAAGATGATAAAATACAAAAAGAGAACCTTTTAAATTGTTTTTTCAACCAACGGCTTTGTTGTTAAAGTGAGTGTAATGGCTTTAAGAAAAAATATAAAGAAGGAGTGATGAAATGGATAGAAAAAGCATTGAATCTTGTTGTTTAAAGCTCGCAGGTACCACCCAAGATTACCAAAAGGATTGGGAAGCTGACCGATTTTTTATCGGAACCAAGATGTATGCAATGATTGGTGGGGATTCAAATGGGGAACCCATCTTAACATTAAAATGTGATCCGACTCTTTCAGAGGAATTACGAGAAGGTAATGAAGCGGTCATTCCCGGATATTATATGAACAAAAAACATTGGAACTCCATTTACTTTGAATCAAACATATCAGATGAGCTAATAGAAAATTAATTGCACATTCCTACAACTTGGTCTTGAAAAATCTACCCAAAAAAGTACAAAAAGAGATTGGTCTTCCATCTGAAATATGAATGAAGAATAGAGATTAACTACTTCTAAAGAAAAGTTAGGTGAATTTTGCATTTAGTTATCATAGCAAAACAACTGACTTTATCACAATATGTGAATCCTCACTGAATATGCTTCATTCAGCTTTACACCAAGAGAACACACCCACATAAATATCGTCTATTTTATCTATACAATTACCAATGAAAAAACGGCTGCGAGGTTAGCAGCCGTTCAAAGTAAAGTAAAGTACAGTCCTCCATTTTACCGAAAGTAAAATAGAGTAACCCAACATGATTTAGAAATATACCTTGATTAAAAAGTTTGATGCACCAAATGACTCAAACATTAAAGCGGAAATGGATGACATCGCCATCCTGTACTAAATATTCTTTTCCTTCCAAACGCACTTTTCCTGCTTCTTTTGCAGCACTCATAGATCCAGCATCCCGTAAATCTTCGTAGGAAACTGTTTCAGCGCGAATAAATCCTTTTTCAAAATCCGTATGGATGATTCCGGCACATTGCGGGGCTTTCATTCCTTTTTTGAATGTCCACGCACGGACTTCTTGCTCTCCGGCTGTAAAATAAGTAGCTAATCCCAAAAGATGATAGGCTGCACGAATTAATTGATCTAATCCGGATTCCTCTATTCCCAATTCTTCTAGGAACATCGCTTTCTCATCATCGTCGAGCACCGCGATCTCTTCTTCGATTCTGGCACTGATGATAATGACTTCCGCGTTATCTTTTTCCGCATAGTCCATCACTTTTTTCACATATTCATTGCCTGATGGATCAACCAAATCGTCTTCTCCAACATTCGCTACATATAAAACAGGTTTGCTTGTCAGCAAATGAAGCTGTTTGACAATTTTAAGCTGGTCATCGGAAAAATCAATAGCTCTTGCCGATTGGTCAGATTCGAAAGCAGTTTTTAATTTGCTCAGCACTTCAAATTCAGCCATGGCATCCTTGTCTTTTTGCTTCGCCATTTTTTCAACGCGGCCAATGCGTTTTTCAACAGATTCCAAATCTGCCAAAATCAATTCAAGATTGATCGTCTCAATGTCATCAATCGGATCTACTTTTCCTGATACATGCGTGATGTCGCCATCAGCAAAACAGCGAACAACATGACAAATTGCATCCACTTGGCGGATATGGGACAAGAATTTGTTTCCGAGTCCTTCCCCTTTGCTCGCGCCTTTGACGATTCCGGCGATATCAGTAAATTCAAAAGCCGTTGGTACAGTTTTCTTCGGCTTGACAAGTTCAGTCAATTTTTGGAGACGGTCATCCGGAACTTCTACGATACCGACATTAGGGTCGATTGTACAGAATGGATAGTTCGCTGCTTCCGCTCCCGCTTTCGTAATTGCATTGAATAAGGTTGACTTGCCTACGTTTGGCAAACCAACAATCCCTGCTGTTAGGGCCATCTCGGTCACTCCTCTTTGTCGGGACAGGCTCTGCCCCCAATCCATTCATAATTATAGAGACTGAAAGGAAAAAGCGCAAGGTGAATTGCCGGAGCTTTGCCCCATGCAAGAGTAAAAATCCTAGCTCTCCGTCCTTCCAATAGAAAAAGCATGACGTTCACTCCTCATGCTTTTCCAAAATCTTTTTCATTTTTCTTGTGAACTCCCGCCTTGGGAGCATAACGCTGTGTCCACAGCCTTCGCATTTTATGCGGATATCCATCCCCATTCGTATAATCCGCCAACGATTGGTTCCACATGGATGAGGTTTTTTCATTTCAACAACGTCTTGAAGGTTAAATTCTTTTTTTTCCATTCTTATCCCCCTTGTCGGTCACTAAAATGATTGTTTTTTGGGTGATCGCTCCCTTGCATCATCACAATGCGCTGATACGGAACTTCCACCTGTTGTGCATCTAATTCGAGTTTGATTGCCTTTCGAAGCTCCCTTGCAATAAATGCATTTTGAAGCGGCAATGTCTCTGCAGTTACCCGCAGGACAATTTCAGATGCGCCTAATTGCTGAACCCCAAGCACACTGGGCGTCCCAACAATTTGTTCATATTTTTGCGGCATTGTTTTCAGCAAATCTTCAATTAAAACTTCCACTTTTTTCAAATCCGCCTGATAACCAAGATAAATATCTACAACTGCTACACTATTGTGAAGCGAAAAATTCGTCACTTCTGTAATATTGCCATTTTGAAGAATGTACAGTTCTCCTGTCCAGTTCAATATTTTCGTTGTCCGAAGTCCAATTTCTTCGACGGTTCCTTCAAATTCTCCAATTCGAACATAGTCTCCAACGGAAAACTGATCTTCGAAGATGATAAAAAAGCCACCAATTACATCTTTCACAAGGTTCTGAGCGCCAAAACCAACGGCGAGTCCCAAAATTCCCGCACCAGCCAGAATTCCTTTTACATCAATTGATAATGCCGAAAGAATTGTGACGATAGCAATAAAATAAACTATATACGATAGGATATTCTGCAACAGTTTAACAAGCGTTGCTTCACGCCTCTCCGAAAATTGCATCGGCACATTGGATCTTCTTTTGAATATTTTTCCAATCGCAGCCTTTCCGACTCGTATGACAATAGTAGACACAATAATAATAATGATGATTTTTAAAGCGATCAAACCATAATTGATCCATAAATCAGGGTTGGTCAGCTTTTTTATCAATATATTCGTTTCCTTCTCTAAATCTGGACTTTGCTTCATTTTTGTTCACCTGATCCACTTCTTGAATTCATTCCTTTATTTTAACAATAAATGATGCCCCTTTCCAATCATAAAAAGTCTTCTTCCAGCCCATCTCCATGTATAGAAAATGGCTGTTCTTCGTATACTGGTTATCAAATAACAAAATCGAACGGTTTTATGACGAGTGCTAAAGGGGGATTGGAGTGGAGCAACAGAATATAGTTGATACTATCGTACATTTTGAGGATCAAACCGCGATTTATAAAATATCCGATGCTCTTTTGGACCTTCTTCCCTCACAGAAAAATCAGCCTGTCATCATTATTTGCATTGGAACAGACCGGTCAACCGGAGATTCGCTCGGACCATTAATCGGATCTTTCTTATCCGAAGCAGGAATGAATATCTTTCATGTTTACGGAACATTGGAAAGTCCCGTACATGCGATGAACTTGAAGGAGATTTTACAGTATGTGAAAAAATCATACAAAAATCCGTTCATCATTGGTATTGACGCTTGTTTAGGCAGAATTGAAAGTATCGGAGAAATCAAGGTTGGTACAGGTCCAATTAAGCCTGGAGCTGGGGTAAATAAAAAGCTCCCGGAAGTAGGAGAAGCTTTTATTACAGGTATCGTCAATATGGCGGGACATATGGAATTCGTCGTACTCCAAAATACGCGTTTGAACCTTGTGATGAAGCTAGCGAAAAAAATATCCGCGGCCCTTGTCGAAGCCGATAGAATCTACGACAAAAAAACAACCTTCCAGTCAATCGGTTTCAACCTTGTAAAAAGAAAACCAGCGAAATAGCGGGGCTAAAATGGCGGGGTCTGACCCCCACCGCGGTAATGCGTTAAAGCAGCGGGGGTCAGACCCCTAAATAAAAAAAGAAACAGGTATTTCTCCTGTTTCTTTTACAAGGCTCCCATTGGAAAGTAGTGCATGATGGCAACGATTATGGCTACTACCAGAATGCTTGGCAACAGGTTAGCCACTCGGATTTTCGTCAAACCCACTAAATTCAGGCCAATAGCAAAAATCATCATTCCTCCTGTGCCTGTCATTTCCACTATAAAAGCATCCATCAATTCCTGAGGTACGAGCTGATTAATCTGGGTTGCAAACAAAGCAATTGTCCCTTGGTAAAGAACAACCGGGATGACGGAGAAAATAACCCCAATGCCAAGTGTCGTTGATAAAATAAGGGCTGTAAATCCATCAATGATTGCTTTCGTATACAGCACATTATGGTCATTCCGAATCCCACTATCCAGAGCTCCAATAATTGCCATCGCACCGATCACAAAAATCAATGTAGCAGTCACAAATCCCTGGGAAATGCTCCCTGTTCCGGTTGATCCCATCTTTTTTTCCAGCCATTTACCCACAGCGGCAAGCTTGTCATCAAGCGCCCACCATTCACCCAGTACTGCACCAATCACAAGACTGATAATGACAATTAAAAAATTTTCGCTTTTGAAGCCCATCTGCAGTCCAAGAGCTATGACAGCCAATCCAATCCCATACATGACTGTTTCCTTCATTTTTTCTGGAATGGTTTGTAGAAATCTTCCAAGCAACGTACCTATAATAATGCAGACTGCATTCACAATTGTCCCCAATAAAATCATGAGCTCACCCGACTTTTCCTATCAATGGAACTTCGTTTATTCGCTTAACCCCATTATTTCTAAAATACGTTCCAAATCTTCCGGGGAAAGAAACTCGATTTCAATTTTCCCCTTTTTCTTATTTTGACTAATTGTCACCGTTGTTCCAAATTTTTCTCTCAGATGATCTTCCCGTTCCCTTATAAAAACGTCTTTCTTAATGACTTTCTTTTTTGTTTCACGTGGAACATTTTCATTTAGTCTTTGGATTAGCCGCTCTAATTGACGGACGTTTAGTTCTTCTTTTATTGTCTGCTCCGCTACGGAAAGCATCTTGTTTTTCTGCTTAAGTCCAAGCAATGTCCTTCCATGACCCATTGTTAATTTTCCATCGGTAATCAGCTTTTGGATTTTTGGAGGCAATGTCAGCAACCTAACATGGTTAGCAATATAAGGCCTGCTTTTTCCAAGCCTTCTGGCAAGATCTTCCTGTGTAACGCCAAGCTTGTCCATTAAAGTTTGATAAGCCGCCGCTTCTTCCATTGGCGTCAGATCCTCACGTTGCAAGTT
The DNA here is from genome assembly GCF_014836955.1 of Bacillus norwichensis. Classification (GTDB taxonomy): domain Bacteria; phylum Bacillota; class Bacilli; order Bacillales; family Bacillaceae_C; genus Siminovitchia; species Siminovitchia norwichensis. The sequence continues at coordinate 24,092 of NZ_JACSPV010000016.1, read as the reverse complement.
TTCCAACACAGCAAGTTCCATCATTTGAGAATCATTAAATTCTCGGACCACTGCAGGGATTTTTTTGAACTGTGCGGCTTTTGCTGCACGGAATCGCCTTTCCCCTGCAACAATTTCATAACCTTTTCCGCTTTTTCTTACGATAATAGGCTGTAAAATGCCGTGCTCCTTAATGGATTTCTTGAGCTCGTCAATCGCTTCAGCGGAAAAGATTTTCCGTGGTTGATAGGGATTAGGCTTGATTTCGGTCAATTGGATTTCTCGGACCATCTCCTCTGACCCTACATCCACATCTATGTTCGCAAACAAAGCATTAATGCCTTTTCCAAGTCCTTTAGCCAACTTCAGCCACTTCCTTTGCGAGTTCTAAGTAAACTTCCGCTCCCCTTGATCTAGGATCATAAATGATGATTGGCTGCCCGTGACTTGGCGCTTCACTCAGCCTGATATTTCTTGGAATCACTGTTTGATAGACTTTATTTTGAAAGTATTTCTTCACTTCCTGAATCACTTGGAGACCAAGATTAGTCCGGGCATCTAGCATCGTTAACAGCACACCCTCAATCATCAGCTCCTGATTTAAATGTTTTTGCACAATCCGAACTGTATTTAATAACTGACTGAGTCCTTCCAACGCATAATATTCGCATTGTACCGGTATTAATACTGAATCAGATGCCGTCAAGGCATTAATTGTCAGTAATCCGAGTGATGGAGGGCAATCTATCAAAATAAAATCATATTGATCCCTTACTTCATCCAAGGCGCGTTTTAAACGAACTTCCCTTGATATAGTCGGAACCAGCTCAATTTCAGCCCCTGCCAATTGAATAGTTGATGGGACCACTGACAGATTTTCCACCGCCGTCTCCTGGATTACCTTTTTAATATCTGCATCATCAACAAGCACGTCATAGACGCATTCGTTGACATCCCCTTTGTCAATCCCCGCTCCGCTTGTCGCATTCCCTTGCGGATCTATATCTACAATTAATACTTTTTTTCCGATGTAAGCCAAACAGGCCCCTAAATTGATAGAGGTGGTCGTTTTTCCGACTCCCCCTTTTTGGTTGGCTATGGAAATGATCTTTCCCAACAATTTCACCTACCCCTTACTTCCTACGAAAATTGTTCGCACCTAATCTATTTTAACAAATAATACGCAGCATTTAATCTTAAATCCTAAAATATTTAAAACATCATTTGTCACTTATAAAAAAGTAGTAGACAGCCGTTTCTCATACTATAAAAATACAGAAACAGTACTTTGTTTTGAAATGCATAAAAATAAAAAATCCGACTCTCTATTAAAAGAGCCGGATTTTTCCAATTTAGCAAATAATAAGGTGTTGAAAACATTATACAAAAACTAAGCCAATAAACAAATAGGCCATACTAGCAATTACCGCAACAGCTAGAGAATAGGGAATCTGTGTCTTTACATGATCCATATGATCTGATGCAGCACCACTTGATGCCAGCACTGTGGTATCTGACAAAGGCGAACAATGATCTCCAAACACCCCGCCGCCACAAACTGCCGCAATGGTAGCCAAAACAAGAGTAGTTACCTCATCTCCCGTAAAGCTAAACGCAAGCGGCACAGCCAGTGGCATGACAATGGCAAAAGTTCCCCATGAAGATCCTGTAGCAAAGGCAATAATCGCTGCCAGTACAAATGTAATCATTGGAAGAAGACTAGGAGTCAAAAAATTCTCTGTAATGGAAACAATATACTCTGCGGTTCCAATATCCTCAGTTAATTTATTTAATGAATAGGCAAAAGCCAATATGATGATTGCAGGCAAAACACCCTTCATCCCCGACGTTGCTGTTTTCATAATTTCATTAAAAGGAATCCCTTGTAATCTCATAATGATTCCCAAAACAACTGAAGCAGTCAGAAATGCTTCCATTGTTTTGGCAGAGTCTAATACAAAAAATGTGCCAATTGCTATGCTGATCACAATGATAACTGGCAAGAAAAGATTCAAAAATATATTTGTTTTAATTCCCTCATAAGGTGCTATCTCTGTTAACTCTTCTCCCATCAAGGGCTCGGCCCCATCGCGTAATACCTTCCCTTCCTTCATCGCCCGCTCTTCAGCCTTTTTCATTGGACCAAAATCCGGAATAATTTTTAGGGCTATCAATCCAACAAATAAGACTGACAGGAGTGCATAAAAATTAAAAGGGATGGCTTTGACAAATACTTTTATCGCTTCATCAGGACTTGCAATGGTTCCCATTCCTATTAACAATCCAGAAATAAAAACTGCCCATCCGGTTATAGGCATTAGTACACTTACTGGCGCCGAAGTAGAATCCGCTATATAGGCCAATTTCTCCCTTGATATCTTAGCTTTATCAGACAAATTTCGCATAGTAGACCCGACAAAAAGTGGGCTAAAGTAATCACTGAAGAATACAAACATACCTAAAAACCAAGAAACAAGCTGAGTTTTTACACGATTAAAGTTTTTTCTATCCATGATAGCTGAAAATCGTTGTATGGCTCCTGTTCTCTGAAAAAAGGCTATTAATACGCCTATAAAAAGCTCCAACAAAAATATCCACGAAAAGCTTGTGGTACCTAAAGCTTCCTTTAGTAGATTCGGAAAACCTAATAAACCTTGTCCGGCAACGAGGACACCAATAAAACAGGCAACCGCAAGCGAAAATACAGTATTTCTTGTAATAAATGCTAAGAGAATGGCAATGGTTGCGGGTAATAAAGAAAGTATACCTAACTCCATATTTTCTCCCCCCTTTTTGATTATTCATTAAGTGACATTATTTTTTGAGATTTCGATTGGATTTGTCCACTGCCTATGTTGAATTTTTCCTGTCTCCTCATGCGTTAAAATTCCTTTGTAAGCTGTTAGGCCCCGTCTTAAATATTCATTGTCCATTAAAGCCTGCTCAATTCCTTTATCGGCTATAGCCTGAATATGCGGGTACACAGCCGAAGCATAAGCAATAGAAGCGGTATTTGGTGCAGCCCCCGGAATATTATCAACGCCAAAATGAATAACATCATCGACTACATATACTGGCTCTTTGAAAGTTGTTGGTCGATAAGTTTCGATAGCTCCCCCGACGTCTGCGCTAATATCAACAATGACTGATCCTTTTTTCATCATTTTTAGCATTTCTTTTGTTATTAAATGGTCTTTACGATGTTTAGGCCATTTCACGCAATTAATAACTAAATCAGTCTGCGGCAGAAACTCTTTAATCGTTTCTTGATTGGAAAAGGCTGTCATCACATTTTTTTGAAAAAGATACTGTATCTCTCGCAAAGTCCCAATATTTACATCTAGTACCTTCACTTGTGCACGTAACGAGGAAAGAACATCAACTGCGCTTTTCCCAACAATACCCCCTCCCAATACCAAAGCTTGGATCCCAGGGACACCTCCGACACCCCCAACCAATTTCCCAATACCACCATTAGTTGTAAGTAAATACTGTGTTCCCAGTAAGGCACCTAATTTACCGGCTACTTCACAATTAGGAGATCCAAAACGATGAGTATCTTCTGCGGTTACGGCAATGACTTCTTTTTGTAATAATACGTCCACCTCATCTTTATTTGCAGCGGGATGCAGACAAGCAAATATAATTTGGCCCGGCTTCAGCAGTGAATATTCCTGATCATCAATTTCTTTTACTTTCACAACCAACTCCGATTGTTCAAAAATAGCTTTTGACTGATCAACAATTATTGCACCAGCTGCCACATAGTCTTCATTGGAAAAACCCGCCTTTTCCCCTGCGTCACTTTCTATTAACACCTCATGACCTGATTCAAACAGTAATTTTACCTCTTTTGGTGTCAATATAACACGTGACTCACCATCCTTTATTTCTTTTAAAATACCTATTTTCATAGCTCCTCATCCTTTCCTCAATTCATACAGATTAATGGTAATTACTTTGGTAAGTCCTTCTTTTTTCTATCTTTGCAAGTAATATGCCAAAAATATAAACAAAAAAATAAGACAAATCCTTTGATATAAAAGATCCGTCTTAAAAATTGCTAGCATTAAATTGAGGAAAGTGCCATAATCATAACACCCACTTGTTAAAATTATGGCAATTGAGTTGATGACCATCTGTAAACACTTTCATTAAATTGTAATCTTATACTGTTTCATTTTTGCTTGAAAAGTTTGCCTAGGAATATCTAGTAATCTTGCAGCTCTTGATACATTTCCTTCAGTCAGAACAATCGCCTCTTTAATTCGCTCTTTTTCCAATGTAGCGATTTCTTCTTTTAGTGGAAGCATCTCTTTTTCACTATCCGATTTGACAAGTCCCAACAATTTCATTTGCTGTTCCATGTGCTTAACCTGTAAAGTATCTTCGCAGACATCTACTTGGTTCATAGCATATTCGATGATGTTTTCAAGCTCTCTTATATTCCCTGGCCAATCATGGTTGTGGAGGGATATTAAGGCATCCTTGGATATATGGGCTATCTTTTTTGATAACTTCTTATTGAACTTTCCAATAAAGTAATCAATCAATACTCTAATGTCCTCTTTCCTTTCCCTCAGCGGTGGAATAGCTACCATCATAACCCCTATCCTATAGTATAAATCCTGACGTAGTATTCCTTCCTTTATACATTGGACTGGATGGATATTCGTTGCAGTTATAAGACGAACATCTACGCTTCTTAGGTGCGAATCACCTATCCTTCGAACATATCCCTCTTCTAGTACCCTTAGAAGCTTTGCCTGTAAATGAATTGGCATAGAATTGATCTCGTCGAGAAAGAGAGTCCCTCCATCAGCTAATTCGAACAAGCCGGGATTATTTTCCGCGCCTGTAAAACCCCCGCGTTTTGTGCCGAATAAGATACTTTCAATTAAAGTTTCAGGCAATGCTGCACAATTTTGAGTAATAAATGGCTTGGACCTGCGATCGCTTGCATTATGGATTGCATGAGCAAACAGCTCTTTTCCGGTTCCCGTTTCACCGTAGATAATAACCGGCGAATCACCTTGAGCCATGTTCTTGACTGACCTTTTTATTGAAAGCACTTCTTCGTTTTCTGTAATAATATCATCCAGCGTAAAAAAAGCTCTTTCCGGTTTTACCTTCTCCTTTAAATGTTTAACTCTAAATGAATTTGGGTCAATCTCCACAACAGAAGTTGACAATTGGCCTGTCACGCTTATATCTTTAGACAATTCAATTGCACCAATAATTTTTCCGTTTGCCTTAATGGGGAGAGAAATATTTGTAGTTTTATTTTTATTCCCATTAAAATCAACAATGGACTGACTTGCTCTAAATATTGGAGTTCCACTTCTCATAGCTTGAAAAAGGGTACTGCTTGTCTCATTAATCATTGGAAAAACAGAAAATAGATTCTGTCCAATAATTCCTGCATTTTCATCAATTTCACTATGGAACTTAGGATTAAACTTGATGGTGAACAATATAGTACCCTTTGTATCAACTATACTAATCCCATCAATATATTTGAGCTGTTCTAGCAAAACTCCACCTCCAAACTTGCATTTACAGAGAAAGCGGCGAGTAAAGTACAGGATCATTACCCTATCAAAAAAGGGCACAAAACAATAAGGAATCCTGATAAATTTGCATTATCAGGATTCTAATCTATCCAAAAGGAAAGCTCGATATTAATCTATAATACGATAAAACATCTTAAATAATAGCAAGTAAATACATTCTTATTTTTTTGGAATTTTAATAGTAATTTGGTAATACTGATCGAAATCTTCCTCTGTGGAATCCAGTTTAATTCCTGTATCAGCTACCATAGAAAGTGACTGGCGAATCGTATTGACGGCAATCCGCATATCTTTGCTGATCGCTTTCGTCCTTTTGGCAGGCTTAGGCTTGTCGCTCGATAGGATCTTGTCCACCTGCTCTTCCGTCTGTTTGACATTCAGATTCTTCTCAATAATGACTTCCATTAATTTAATTTGTTTCTCTGCGTCTTTTAATGGAATCAAAGCACGGGCATGACGCTCGGTGATTTCCTTTTTTAAAAGACCTTCCTGTACTTCTTCCGGAAGTTTAAGAAGACGAAGTTTGTTTGCCACAGTGGATTGACCTTTTCCAAGCCTCTGAGCCAATGCTTCCTGCGTCAAATTATGAAGCTCCAGCAGCTTTCCGTATGCTAAGGCTTCTTCAATAGGAGTCAGTTCCTCCCTTTGCAGGTTCTCTATCAAAGCGACGGAGGCGGTCTCCGTGTCATTCATATTTTTAATAATCGCGGGTATTTCATCCCAGCCAAGCATCTTGACAGCGCGAAATCTCCGTTCGCCCGCAATAATTTCAAATTGTTCATTTTCTGCTTCTCTGACGACAATCGGCTGGATGATTCCGTGTGTATGGATCGTACGGGCCAGTTCCTCTATTTTTGAATCATCAAAAATAGTCCGTGGTTGAAACCGGTTCGGAGTAATGGCGGAAACAGAAATATTCCTAACTTCTTCCCGTTCTACCAAATCTTCTGCCTCTCTCTCATTCTCTACAGGCAGCTCTTTATCACCCAAGCCAAAAAAACGCGAGAAAGGATGTTTCATCCTTCTACACCACCTTGAAATAGTAACTCCCTTTTATACATCATACTATTTTTTAAGCTATTTTTCCTGCCGTATTTTAAAAAGCAGGAAACAGCTAAGCAACAATTCTAGTTTATCCACGCTCTATACTTAAAATATAAAAAATTATTCCAATGGCAATTTATTGGGAGTCCCTGGCTTTCGTGGGAATTTTTTAGGTGTTTTTTTCACCTTTTCCACGATAATAATATTACGTTCACTTTCTTCGATCGGCAGTTGGAAAGAATGGACATCCACTAATTTTCCACCGAGCTGCTTGAGCGCTTTTTCACTAGCGGCAAGTTCCTCTTCTGCATTGGCTGCCTTTAGAGCAACGAATAGCCCATCCTGTTTGACAAGCGGCAAGCAAAGTTCACTCAAAACAGACATTCTTGCAACAGCACGTGCCGTCACCATATCAAACTGCTCACGGAACTCTTCTTTTTTCGCAAAGGTTTCCGCCCTATCATGAAAAAAGAATGTGTCGTTAAGCTCCAATTCCTTTGCAAGCTCATCTAGAAAAGTGATTCGTTTTTTCAATGAATCTACAATCGTTACTTTAATATCTGGAAAGCAGATTTTCAGTGGAATACTTGGAAACCCGGCACCTGCTCCAACATCACAAAGTGATAAAGTTTGATTAAAATCGAGAAAAAAAGCGGCACTCACCGAATCATAGAAGTGTTTTAAATACACTTCATCATGATCGGTGATTGCTGTTAAATTCATTTTTTCATTCCACTCTACAAGGAGCTTGTAATAAAGTTCGAATTGTTCCAACTGGCGGGCACTCAATTCGATTCCTTTGTTCTTTAATTGTTCCGTAAATTGCTCAATATTCATTTAGTTGACCCTTTCTTAAGCATGTTGAGGGATAATGATTGTCTAGCTCCAAGCGCCTTTCGGCTAATAGATTTCGCGGACTCCTCCTACGATAAGTCAACATCGGCTCGCCTATGGCTTCGCCGTGTTCCTTTATCTCGTTGGAGCCGCTCCAGTCTGTACGTTGATGAGCAGGTACTTTCGCTTTTCTACTGTCCAGCTTCAGGGGGACTCGAGGTCCCCCTGAAGCTTCACTGGTGCTTGTCGCACCTAAGCCACCGTCTTACACTTTTCTTATACCCGAGCAATTTTTCCATGCTCAATATACACTAAAAGGATGGAAATATCTGCCGGATTGACTCCTGAAATGCGGGACGCTTGAGCTATGGAAAGCGGACGCACTTTGTTCAGCTTCTGCCGTGCCTCTGTTGCAATTCCATTGATGGCCTCATAATCAATATCTTCAGGTATCTTCTTATTCTCAAGTTTTTTCAGTTTTTCCACCTGTAGCAAAGATTTCTCGATGTAGCCATCGTATTTGACCTGAATTTCCACTTGTTCGATCACATCTTCAGGTAGCTCTTTTTCAGCAGGTATCAACTGGATAATATGAGAGTACTTCATTTCAGGCCGCTTCAACAAATCGGATGCACGAATCCCGTCTTTCAATTCGCTTCCGCCTGCTTCTCGGATAAGCGCCTGGGTTTGTTCATTCGGCTTTAAAATTGTTTTTTGCAGACGTTTGATTTCTGTTTCTATATCTGCTTTTTTCTTCATGAATCTCTCATGTCTTTCCTGGGAAATTAATCCGATTTTATGCCCAATATCTGTCAGGCGCAAATCGCAATTATCCTGGCGGAGCAAAAGTCGGTATTCTGCACGCGAAGTCAGCAATCGATATGGTTCATTCGTTCCTTTTGTGACAAGATCGTCAATTAGGACACCAATATAAGCGTCTGAGCGGCTTAGAATCACTTCATCTTTTCCGAATATATTTCTTGCTGCGTTAATTCCCGCCATTAATCCTTGGGCCGCTGCCTCTTCATATCCGGATGTACCGTTGATCTGCCCGGCAGTGTAAAGATTTTTAATTTTTTTCGTTTCCAATGTCGGCCAGAGCTGAGTAGGTACGATTGCATCATATTCAATAGCATATCCCGGTCTCATCATCCGGGCATTTTCCAATGCTGGAATTGTTTTGAGCAGCTTATGCTGTACTTCTTCCGGCAAACTGGTTGATAACCCCTGAACATACACCTCATTTGTATGCCGTCCTTCCGGCTCCAAGAAAATTTGATGGCGCGGCTTGTCACTGAAACGTACTACCTTATCTTCAATGGAAGGACAGTAGCGGGCGCCTGTTCCTTTGATCATTCCTGAAAACATCGGGGATCGATGCAGGTTTTCATCAATTAGTCTATGGGTATGTTCATTCGTATACGTCAGCCAGCACGGCAACTGGTCAGTGATCGTTTTCGTTGTTTCATAGCTGAATGCCCTTGGTTCCTCATCTCCTGGCTGGATCTCCGTCAAACTATAATCAATTGTCTGGCTGTTGATCCGCGGCGGTGTTCCCGTTTTAAATCGCTCCATTTCAAAGCCAAGCTCTTGCAAATGTTCCGAAAGCTTGATAGAGGGCTGCTGATTATTTGGGCCGCTTGAATATTTCAATTCACCCAAAATGATTTCACCACGAAGGAACGTTCCCGTTGTGATGACAACAGCTTTGGAGCGGTAAATAGCGCCTGTCATTGTAACAACACCATGGCATATCCCGTCTTCTACAATCAGCTCGTCGACCATGCCCTGATGCAAAGTAAGATTTGGTTCATTTTCAAGTGTATTTTTCATTTCATGCTGATATTGGAACTTGTCTGCCTGTGCCCGTAAGGCTTGGACTGCCGGTCCTTTTCCGGTATTCAGCATTCTGATTTGAATAGCTGTTTTGTCGATGTTTTTACCCATCTCACCGCCAAGAGCGTCGATTTCCCTAACGACAACACCTTTAGCCGGACCGCCGATGGACGGGTTGCACGGCATGAAAGCGACCATGTCCAGATTGATCGTAATCATCAAAGTTTTTGCACCCATTCTGGCAGCAGCCAGTCCTGCTTCACTTCCAGCATGCCCCGCTCCTATTACAATGATGTCATATTGACCTGCTTCAAATTGCTGCATCCTTCTTACCTCCTTTAAATTATTTTCCTAAACAAAATTGAGAGAATAGCTGATCAATCAAACTATCCTGTACCGTATCTCCGATAATTTCGCCAAGCAGTTCCCATGTTCTTGTCATATCGATTTGGACAATATCAATTGGAGTGCCCGCTGCGATACCTCCTTGCACATCTTCTATTGCTTGAAGCGCCTGATGTAAAAGCGCGATATGCCGACTGTTTGAGACATAAGTGATATCACCGGCTTCCAATTCTCCATGGAAAAACATATCTGCTATCGCCTGCTCCAGATCGTCAATGCCTTCTTCCTGGAGCAAAGATGTAGTAATGATCCTATGTTTTTGGGCAACTTGTTTTACTTCATTCATATCTATTTTCCGTGGCAGATCCGTCTTATTGACAATCACAATGACATCCATGCCTTCTACAGCTGCAAACAGCTGCTCATCCTCCCGGGTGAACGGTTCAGCTGAATTCAGCACGAGTAAAATCAGATCTGCTTCCTTAAGGACCTTTCTTGACCGCTCAACACCGATTCTTTCCACTATATCTTCCGTTTCCCTTATCCCCGCTGTATCCACCAGGCGTAAAGGTACTCCACGTACGTTCACATATTCTTCAATGACGTCCCTTGTTGTTCCCGGAATATCTGTAACAATCGCTTTATTTTCCTGAACAAGACTATTAAGCAGTGATGACTTGCCGACATTCGGACGACCAATAATGACCGTCGATAGTCCTTCACGCAATATTTTACCTTGTTCAGCTGTTTTTAGTAATTTGTTTATCTCTATTTGAATATGATCCGCTTTTTCAGTTAACATGCGATGCGTCATTTCTTCCACATCATCATATTCAGGATAGTCGATATTCACTTCCACATGTGCCAACGTTTCAAGAATTTCCTGACGCAAACCAGTGACCAATTTAGAAAGACGCCCTTCCATTTGATCCAGAGCCACATTCATCGCCTTGTCTGTTTTTGCACGGATTAAATCCATCACAGCTTCTGCCTGGGATAAATCGATTCTTCCATTTAGAAATGCTCTTTTGGTAAATTCGCCAGGTTCTGCAAGACTTGCCCCGTTGTTCAACACCAATTGAAGCACACGATTAACGGACACCATCCCACCGTGGCAATTGATTTCCACAACATCTTCTTTCGTATATGTTCGTGGTGCCCTCATTACACTTACCATTACTTCCTCTATCGTTTCCTCTGTTTCCGGCCGGATGAGCCGTCCATAATGAATCGTATGGGAAGCGACCTCTTCCAACCTCTTTCCACTTGCACCTCGAAAGATTTTGTCCGCTATCTCAACTGCTTCCTCACCACTAATCCGGACGATGGCGATTCCGCCTTCTCCGAGCGGCGTGGAAATTGCCGCTATCGTTTCAAAATCCAACATGCTCACCACTTCTTTTTAAAAATATATTTAAATGAATCCACAGTAAATTTATCGTCCAAAACCACCGGCCCTATCCACAAGCTAAAAGCCGCACTCTTTATTTTAACTTATCCACATGTGAATAACAATGCGGTAGAATTACGTTTTTTTCAAAAAATAATGAGATAGAAAGAAGAAGGATTTCACCAAGGAGAAGGAGACAAATATCGAGGGTAGATCTTTAGGATAAGCCCCTTTATATGGTTAAAAAACAAAGGGGTGTTTTTACGGATTTTCGAGTGTCTAGGCTGGAATGTTTCTTCATACTTGTACTTAATGGCCTCCTCTTCTTGCCATTTCCATATAAGAAAAGCGAAAAGCGCGTAGCCTTAGTCGACAAGCACAAGAGTATCAATTACATTGTGAAAAGCTTTCTTTAGTCGGCTTCATGTAGCTTTGCAACGAAGGAAACACAGGATTCCTTGAAGAAGCTGTGCTACTGGAGCATATCTCCCTGAACTTCCGGGTGATTTGCCAATGTCCCCTAGCCGCTTCAAACCACCACATCCTATCGCTTTTGGTGCCCTAGTACTTCCTGTACATCATAGACACATAAAAGCTTAAATATTTCATCTAATTTTATACAAAAAAACACCTCCCATATTTGGGAGATGTCATTTCGGCTGGATCACAACATATCGATTTGGCTCTTCCCCTTTGGAAATCGTCTCGACATCTTGGCTTTCAGCAAGTATTGTATGTATGATTTTTCGTTCATAATTGGGCATAGGCTCCAGTGAAACAGGCTCTCCTATCTGCGTTGCTTTAGAGGCAAGCCTTTCTGCAAGACGTACAAGAGTTTCCTTCCGTCTATCCCGATAATCTTCCGGATTCAGGATCACTCTTATGTAATGAGATGAGTGACGGTTGGCTACAAGCTGTGTCAAATATTGTAAGGCATTCAGGGTTTGCCCTCTTTTTCCAATAAGCAAGCCCATCTTTTCGCCCGAAATATTGAACAAAACATTGCGACCATCTTTTTCGACAATGTCCATTTCCGCTTCAATTCCCATATTTTGAACGATGTCTTGTAAAAACTGCTTAGCTGATTCGATAGCACCCGGCTTCGCTGTCACCTCAACGACAACCGGGCGTGATCCAAACAGTCCAAATAATCCTTTTTTTCCTTGGTCAATAATGTTAACTTCCACTTGATCTTCTGTAGTTTCTAGTTGAGCCAAAGCCGATTGTACTGCTTCTTCCACGGTTGATCCGGTTGCAGTGACTTGTCTCACTTCTTAGTTCCCCTCACCTTTCCGTCTTTGGCAGCTGTACTTGCAACAACCGGGGGCTTAATAAAATACGTCTGAACAATCATGAAGATATTACCGACCACCCAGTATAACGAAAGCGCTGCTGGAAAATTGATTGCAAAGATCATAATCATGACCGGCATAATGTAAAGCATCATTTGCATTTGTGGATTAGCACCTTCTGTACCAGCCATCATGAGCTTTTGCTGTAGGAAAGTCGTAACCCCAGCAACGACTGGTAATATGTAGAAAGGATCCGGTGCACCCAAGTCAAACCAAAGGAATGTATGAGTCGCAATTTCCTCAGTTCTGATAATAGCCTGGTAGAAACCGATCAGAATCGGCATTTGAATTAACAGTGGGAAACAACCCGCGAGCGGGTTAACATTATGCTTTTGGAAAAGCTGCATCATTTCCTGCTGCAATTTTTGTTGTGTTTGTGCATCTTTGGAACTGTATTTCTCTCTCAACTTCTGCATTTCCGGCTGCAGCACCTGCATTGCTTTTGAATTCTGTGTCTGCTTAATCATCAGCGGCAGGATTGCTAAACGAATCAGTAATGTAACAATCACGATTCCCAATCCGTAGCTATTTCCTAAAAGTTCGGCAGTATTTGTAATGAGCCATGATAAAGGATAAACAATATATTTGCTCCAAAAACCAGTGCTTTCAGCTGTGATGGGCACAGGGTCATTGATTGTTGAGCAGCCCGCTGCTATGACTACAAATGCAAGCAATGTAGTCATGAGTAGTATTCTTTTTTTCAAACTTCATATCCTCCTGTGTATGAAAATAACCCTGTAAGGGCATTAGATATGGTCTATCGGTTATTTTAACACTTTTTATTGCCGCTGTTGATTAAAATCATTTTTATTTTTTTCATGTTTTATCTTTTTCAGACTTTTTCCAAGCCGGAGGACATGTTCCAGGCTTTTCTTTATTGAATGATAATCCATTTCGGCCGCCGGTTTCCTGGCGATGATGACAAAATCCTTATTGTGGCTGATTTGCTCCTCAAGCTCATGAAAAGCTTGGCGTATACAGCGCTTGATTCTATTCCTCATAACTGCATTTCCAATCTTTTTGCTCACAGATAGACCGATCCTGAAATGGTTCTGTTTCTCTTTTTCCAGCATATATATGACAAACTGTCTGTTTGCCACTGATTTTCCTTTTTTAAACACTGCTTGAAATTCTGCATTTTCCTTGATCCTAAATGCTTTTTTCATACCTCCACCTCAACAAAGAAAAGCGCAAATGCCTGTCCAGCAATGTAGATACTGAAATGTCTTTGATGAAATAAAAGATCAGGAAGTACAAGGGTACCTGTCGATCCGCCCAAGCCCTGGTGAACTCTAAAAAATATGTAGCTTGCAGCATTGAGGTAACCTCTCCATCAAGACCAATCATGACTTATCAGCCTGCAAGTCATGATGTGCTGGATTTAGACAGTTCTTCGGCACTTTTCTAATTAGAAAAAAGACCACTGAGACGTTTCAGTGGTCTACGCTGACAATACTTTTCTTCCTTTACGACGACGAGCTGCTAAAATTCTACGACCTGTTTTTGAGCTCATTCTTGTACGGAAGCCATGAACCTTGCTTCTTTTTCTTCTATTTGGTTGGAATGTTCTTTTCATTTATGACACCTCCTCGAGGATTTAAACAATCACAGGTTAGACAGTCTTACTAATTATAAAGATGTGATTCAATGATTGTCAACCTCTCATTTTTATTTTTCTGCAGATCCAACTTCTCCAAATTGATTAATTTTTGCTTGTGGATTATTTGTGAAATCATTTTTTCTTATTCACATCAATTATCGACAAGTTTTTCACATATTCTCCAGCTGTTAATAATTTTTTTCTGGCAAAATTTATTAATGTGGATAATGCCTTCCGTTCATTGCAGTCCTTTGCTTTATTTGGTATGATTAAATTGTTTTTACTGTGGAGAGCTTTTCTTGTCCAATGTGTTATCCACAGATTGTGAATAACATGTGGATTGTTTATTCACCCGTTATGAATATCATTGTCCACAATTAGTGGATATTGTCGAAAAGGACTCTTTCTACTATATTATATACTTTTCCACATTTACTAGACCCTCAAAAGGAAATCCAATTCTCGATATTAGTATGAAGCAAAGGAGGTACAGTATTGGAAAACCTGTCCGATCTTTGGGAGAAGGTGCTTGAAAAAATAGAAACGAAGATCAGTAAGCCGAGTTTTGATACATGGCTTAAATCCACGGAAGCGCATGAACTTCAAGGCGATACTATGACAATCGCTGTTCCCAATGAGTTTGCAAGAGACTGGCTTGAAGGCCGCTATACAAATTTAATCTCCAAAATTTTGTATGAGCTAGTTGGAGAAAATTTGAATATAAAATTCATTATTCCTCCTGATGCGGAAGATGAACTGAAAAAAGAAACGGCTCCAAGCTCAAGTTCTATCCAAGAAATAAAAAGAGAAGAAACATATCAAAGCATGCTTAATCCTAAATATACATTTGACACATTTGTCATCGGAGCGGGCAACCGTTTCGCTCATGCAGCATCTCTTGCGGTCGCCGAAGCGCCCGCAAACGCATATAATCCGCTTTTCATCTACGGAGGTGTCGGTTTGGGGAAAACCCATTTGCTTCACGCAATCGGCCACTATGTACTCGAACACAATCCGTTGGCAAAAGTGGTTTATTTATCTTCTGAAAAATTTACTAATGAGTTCATTAACTCGATTCGGGATAATAAAGCGGTCGATTTTAGAGATAAGTATCGAAATGTGGATGTGCTTTTAATAGACGATATTCAATTTATAGCCGGAAAAGAACAAACACAAGAGGAATTTTTCCATACATTTAATACCCTTCATGAAGAAAGCAAGCAAATTATTATTTCAAGTGACAGGCCTCCTAAAGAGATTCCAACTTTAGAAGACAGGCTAAGATCACGATTTGAATGGGGACTGATTACAGATATCACTCCTCCTGATCTAGAAACTAGAATCGCCATTTTACGGAAAAAGGCGAAAGCTGATGGCCTCGACATTCCAAATGAAGCCATGCTGTACATAGCGAATCAGATTGATACAAATATCCGGGAACTTGAGGGCGCACTAATCCGTGTTGTTGCCTATTCCTCGTTAATCAATAAAGATATTAACGCTGACTTGGCAGCTGAGGCATTAAAAGATATCATTCCTAGTTCAAAACCAAAGATCATTACCGTTTTGGATATTCAAAAAACAGTTGGTGCCGAATTTAACGTTAAATTAGAAGACTTCAAAGCGAAAAAACGAACAAAGTCCATTGCTTTTCCAAGGCAGATTGCTATGTTCCTCTCCAGAGAACTGACAGACCTCTCTCTTCCTAAAATTGGGGAAGAATTTGGAGGACGGGACCATACAACAGTCATTCACGCCTATGATAAAATTTCAAAAATGATGGAATCTGATACGGAATTCCAAAACATCATTAACGGCATTCGTGATTCATTAAAGAATCCATAATGGGGATGATGTGTATAAGTGTGCCTTGTTGTTTCACACGATGTCCACATGTGAGTAACTTGTGTTTTTCAATCATTCACATACTTATCAACATATCCACAGCCCCTACTACTATTACTACGAATTTTATATTTAAAAGATTAATATATAAAGGCTGAAACGAGGGAAGAAATTATGAAGTTTATCATTCAGCGTAATCGGCTGATCAATAGTGTTCAACATGTCATGAGGGCCGTTTCTTCAAGAACGACTATTCCTATTCTGACGGGAATAAAGATTGTTGCTAACAATGATGGGATTACCTTTACAGGAAGTGACTCTGATATATCAATTGAGTCATTTATTCCTATTGAAGAAGATGACAATCAGATAATTGAAATGATAGAAACAGGGAGTATTGTCCTTAATGCAAGGTTTTTCGGGGATATTGTCAGAAAGCTTCCAATGGATACAGTTGAAATCTCTACAGAAGATTCCCAACATGTACTCATTAAATCAGGGAAAGCGGAGTTCAATTTAAATGGGTTCGACCCTTCTGAATATCCACTCCTCCCTCAGATTTCAGAAGAAGATGTTTTCTCAATCCCAGGTGATCTCTTAAAAACAATGATTAGACAAACTGTATTTGCAGTGTCCACCTCAGAAATACGCCCCATCTTGACAGGTGTAAACTGGCAGATCGAAAATGGGAATCTTGTTTGTGTTGCTACAGATAGTCATCGACTTGCGAAGAAAATTTCGCCAATTGATATTCCAAAGGACATGAGCTATCAAACTGTCATTCCGGGAAAAAGTCTCCTTGAGCTTAGTAAAATCTTGGATGACAGCGATCAGCCTGTTCATATTGTTATTACCGACAACCAAATACTGTTTAAGACGAAAAACATTCATTTCTTTACTAGAAGATTGGAAGGGAATTATCCAGATACTTCCCGTCTGATTCCAACTGATTACAAAACAAATATTACACTTGATGGAAAAATGTTTAACGATGCCATAGACCGTGCTTCTTTATTGGCAAAAGAAGAAAGAAATAACGTTGTTAAACTCGCCTCTCAAGGGGGAGATATGTTGGATATATCTTCGAATACTCCTGAAATTGGCTACGTTTCTGAGGAGATCCCAATTGGAGTACTTGAAGGAGAAGAGTTGACGATATCCTTCAGCGCAAAATACATGATGGAAGCCTTAAGAGCTGTGGATGGAACAGATATAACAATTAGTTTCACAGGAGCGATGAGACCATTTATCATCCGTTCAGATGAAGACCCGTCCATTTTGCAATTAATTTTACCTGTCAGGACTGCTTAATTAAACCTGCCTTTCCGGCGGGTTTTTTCCTTTTGGGAACTTTTCTACCCTTTGTCATACTGTTAAATCTTTAGTAAAATAAAGATAGTAGATTACTTTATACGAAAAGAGTGAGAATGTGGAAACAAAAATCAAAATTGAGACGGATACCATTACACTGGGACAGTTTTTGAAGCTTGCTGACTTGATTCAATCCGGAGGGATGGCCAAGTGGTTTTTAAGCGAACATACAGTCCTTGTGAATGGAGAACAGGAGCAGAGAAGAGGACGAAAGCTTGTGGAAGGCGATCTGCTTGAAATTACAGGGGTTGGAAGTTTCCTTGTTGTCCACTAAAGGATGTTGACCCGATGTATATTGAAGAACTGGCACTGGAAAATTATCGGAACTATGAACAACTCTCGCTATCTTTTGAAAATAAAGTAAACGTCTTTGTCGGAGAAAACGCCCAAGGTAAAACAAATGTCATGGAAGCAATCTATGTCTTGGGTATGGCCAAATCCCACAGAACGTCCAATGATAAAGAATTGATACGTTGGGATGAGGATTATGCTAAAATGGAGGGTAGGGTCAAAAAGATAAACGGATCTGTCCCTTTGCAGTTAATTATTTCCAAAAAAGGGAAAAAAGCAAAATTCAATCATATCGAGCAGAGGAAGTTAAGCCACTATGTAGGAAATATGAATGTCGTCATGTTTGCGCCTGAAGATCTGCGTCTTGTCAAAGGGAGCCCTCAAACAAGGCGTCGTTTTATTGATATGGAGATTGGTCAGGTATCGCCGGTCTATCTTTATGATATCGGACAGTATCAAAAGATTTTGCAACAGCGGAATCATTATTTGAAACAGCTGCAGACAAAACGGCAAACCGACCAGACATTCTTGGATATTTTAGATGAGCAATTTATCAGTGTAGCCATCAAAATTATCAAAAAAAGATTCGAATTCATCCATCTGCTGCAGGGATGGGCTAAACCGATTCATGCCGGCATTTCCCGCGGGCTGGAAACGCTGAGCATTCAATATAAACCCTCTTTGGATGTATCAGAAATGCTTGATTCGTCCACAATGATTACCGTATTTGAAGAAAAGATTTCATCGATCAGAGAAAGGGAAATTGATCGTGGAATTAGTCTGGTTGGCCCTCATCGAGACGATGTGAATTTTTTTGTCAATGGGCGTGATGTTCACACGTTCGGTTCACAGGGGCAACAACGGACAACCGCCCTTTCAGTGAAATTGGCTGAAATTGAACTGATTTATTCAGAAATTGGAGAATATCCGATTCTTCTGTTGGATGATGTACTCTCAGAATTGGACGACTACCGCCAATCACATTTGCTCAATACGATTCAAGGGAAAGTCCAAACGTTTGTCACAACAACAACGACAAGCGGAATTGACCATCAGACAATTAAAGAGGCGGACAGTTTTTTTGTGCAAAACGGAACCATTACAAAAGCGCAATGAGGTGAACGCTAATGTATGTCCATTTGGGTGATGACGTGATGATCCGCTCCAGTGAAATCATCGCTATTCTAGATAAACAGACAGTCATGGATTCTGAAGAGATGAAGGGACTACTCGAAAAAAGGAAGTCCGAATTGATGAACATTTCAAATGGCACCTTTAAGTCCCTAGTCATTACTTCAGCCCATATGTATCTTTCACCCATTGCAATTGCCACTTTAAGGAAAAAGGCGCTGAGCGGCGTACCGACGAACGGGTAAGGTTCATGAAATAGATGGAAAGTGCAGGTGAATCCTCAATGTCAATGGAACAAAAAGCATTGCAGGAACAAACGTATGATGAACATCAAATCCAGGTGCTGGAAGGGCTTGAAGCGGTCCGGAAGCGTCCCGGAATGTATATTGGCTCCACAGGTATCAGAGGTCTTCATCATCTTGTGTGGGAAATAGTCGATAACAGTATCGATGAGGCCATGGCAGGCTATTGTGATGAAATAGTGCTTACCATCGAAGCTGATAACAGTATCACTGTTCAAGATAATGGGCGCGGGATCCCTGTCGGAATCCAAGAAAAAATGGGACGTCCAGCCGTAGAAGTCATTTTGACAGTACTCCATGCTGGCGGTAAATTTGGCGGCGGCGGGTATAAAGTGTCCGGCGGTCTTCATGGCGTTGGCGCATCCGTTGTAAATGCGCTATCCAGTGAGCTGGAAGTATATGTTCATTTGAATGGGAAAATCCATTATCAAAAGTATGAACGTGGAGTCCCTCTTTTTGATTTGAAAGTGATCGGGGATACCGAAAGAACAGGAACAACCATTCATTTCAAACCTGATCCTGAAATTTTCACGGAATCAGTCATATATGATTTTGAAACTCTTTCTTCTCGTACCCGGGAATTGGCTTTTTTAAACAAAGGGTTGAAATTGATCATTGAAGATAAGCGTGAGGAAGATCCGGCTGTAAAAGAGTATCACTACGAAGGCGGGCTCATTTCTTATGTAGAGCATTTAAACAGATCAAAAGAAGTTCTTCACGATGACCCGATCTACATTGAGGGCGAACGTGAAGACATATCAATTGAAATCGCCATGCAATATAACGATGGATATGCGAGCAACTTATACTCATTTGCGAACAATATCCATACGTATGAAGGCGGAACGCATGAATCTGGGTTTAAAGCTGCATTGACAAGGGTCATTAATGACTATGCGCGTAAAAGCCAAATCTTTAAAGAAAATGACAGCAATCTTTCCGGGGAAGATGTCAGGGAAGGCTTAACAGCCATTATCTCTATCAAACATCCGGACCCGCAATTTGAAGGACAAACGAAAACGAAGCTAGGGAACTCGGAAGCGCGCGCCATAACTGATGCACTTTTCTCTGAACACTTTGAGAAATTTTTATTGGAGAACCCATCATTGGCAAGGAAAATTGTTGAAAAAGGTACCATGGCGGCTAGAGCGCGCATGGCAGCCAGAAAAGCGCGGGAGTTGACCCGCCGTAAAAATGCACTGGAAATTTCTCATCTTCCCGGCAAACTAGCCGATTGTTCTTCAAGAGATGCTTCGATTAGCGAATTATATATCGTTGAAGGAGATTCCGCTGGAGGGTCAGCAAAACAGGGGCGTGATCGTCATTTTCAAGCCATTTTGCCTTTGAAAGGTAAAATTATCAATGTTGAAAAGGCGAGATTAGACCGGATTTTCTCCAATGCTGAGGTGCGTGCGATCATAACAGCACTTGGAACCGGGATCGGTGAAGAATTTGATATTTCAAAAGCAAGATACCATAAAGTTATCATCATGACGGACGCAGACGTGGATGGTGCCCATATCCGGACATTGCTGCTCACTCTATTCTATCGCTACATGCGTCCGCTTGTTGAAGCTGGTTATATCTATATTGCTCAACCTCCTCTATTTAAAATTAGCCAAGGGAAAAAAGACATGTATACCTATTCTGAGCGTGAATTGGAAGCCGCTCTGGCGGAACTACCGAAACAGCCAGTACCGGGTGTGCAGCGCTATAAAGGTTTAGGAGAAATGAATCCGGAGCAGCTATGGGAAACAACAATGAACCCTGAAACAAGGACACTTTTACAAGTTGGCCTTGAGGACGCTATTGATGCGGATGAAACATTCGATATGTTGATGGGAGAAAAAGTCGAACCACGGCGTTTGTTCATTGAAGAAAATGCTTTGAATGTAAAAAATCTGGATATATAACCGATTGGTTGAAAGCAAGTGATGCAGTAATAAAATTTGCTGCTTCACTCGTTTTTTTTAAGGAAGAAAGCATTAAAATTTTTCATGGATAAAGATTCGGAAACGTATATGCTTTGTCCAGCGACAGCTAGTGCAGGCGCAGTGATAGAACACTGCCTGTTACCAGATACAGCGCCTAGTCCACATGGATCAAGCTGCTGCTTCTCTGTGCGGCTGAGGAACTGCCCCTCGGGAATATCATAATTTGCCCTGAGCAAGGCGTCTATGCTTTTCTTGAAGGAAGGAAGGTTTTGAGTTTATGACAGACATGCCCGATAACGTAAAGGAAATAAATTTAAGCCAGGAGATGCGTTCATCGTTTCTCGACTACGCGATGAGCGTTATCGTTGCTCGTGCCCTTCCCGATGTCCGCGACGGCCTGAAGCCGGTTCATCGCCGGATATTATATGCTATGAACGATTTGGGAATGACGAGTGACAAAGCGTATAAGAAATCAGCGAGGATTGTCGGTGAGGTAATTGGGAAGTATCATCCGCACGGTGATTCGGCTGTATATGAAACAATGGTGCGGATGGCACAAGATTTTAGCTATCGGTATATGTTGGTGGATGGTCACGGAAACTTCGGTT
The DNA here is from genome assembly GCF_014836955.1 of Bacillus norwichensis. Lineage (GTDB taxonomy): Bacteria > Bacillota > Bacilli > Bacillales > Bacillaceae_C > Siminovitchia > Siminovitchia norwichensis. The sequence goes on along the minus strand of NZ_JACSPV010000016.1, from coordinate 2,657 downwards.
CCATTGACGGCGACTCAGCGGCCGCCATGCGGTACACAGAAGCGAGAATGTCAAAGATCTCTATGGAACTTGTAAGAGATTTAAACAAAGATACAATTGATTATAAGGACAACTACGATGGTTCGGAAAAAGAGCCGGCTGTTTTACCTTCGCGCTTTCCGAATCTGCTTGTTAATGGTTCTTCGGGAATTGCTGTTGGGATGGCAACCAATATTCCACCTCACCAGCTTGGTGAAGTAATTGATGCTATTATTTCATTGAGTAAAGATCCTGATATGACTATTCAGGAATTGATGGAGCATGTTCAAGGCCCAGATTTTCCAACTGCTGGTCTGATTGTCGGAAGAAGCGGAATCCGCCGGGCCTATGAAACAGGCCGCGGCTCCATCATGATGCGGGGAAAAGTTGAAATTGAAACAAAGTCGAACGGCAGGGAGACAATCATTGTCAACGAACTTCCTTTCCAGGTCAATAAAGCAAGGCTCATCGAGCGGATTGCTGAACTTGTCCGTGAGAAAAAAATCGATGGAATTACTGAACTACGGGACGAGTCGGATCGTGTTGGTATGCGAATCGTCATGGAGGTTCGCCGGGATGCCAACGCCAATGTCATTTTAAACAACTTATATAAAATGACAGCACTGCAATCAAGCTTCGGTATCAATATGCTTGCATTGGTAGATGGACAGCCAAAGGTTTTAAACCTAAAGCAATGTCTTTACCATTATTTGGAGCACCAAAAAGTCATTATCAGAAGACGGACGGAATATGAGTTGCGCAAAGCAGAGGCGCGGGCCCATATTCTTGAAGGACTTCGAATTGCATTGGACCACATTGATGCGATTATCAGCCTCATTAGAGGATCAAAGACTACAGAGATTGCTAGAGCCGGCTTGATGGAACAATTCAGCTTGAGTGAAAAGCAGGCTCAAGCCATTCTTGATATGAGGCTTCAGCGCTTGACTGGATTAGAGAGAGAGAAAATTGAAGAAGAGTATCAAAATCTGGTGAAGTTGATTGCCGAATTAAAGGCAATTTTGGCTCAAGAGGAGAAGATTCTTGAAATCATCAGGGAAGAGCTTCTTGAAATTAAGGAACGCTTCGATGATGGCCGCCGTACGGAAATTGTTGCTGGCGGAGTAGGCCATATGGAAGATGAGGATCTCATTCCAAGAGAAAATATCGTTGTCACGCTTACTCATAACGGATATATTAAGCGACTTCCAATTTCAACATATAGGAGTCAACGTCGCGGTGGGCGTGGTGTGCAGGGAATGGGTACAAATGAAGATGACTTTGTTGAGCATCTTATTACAACATCTACTCACGATACCATTTTGTTTTTTACAAACAAGGGGAAGGTGTATCGGACAAAGGGATATGAAATCCCTGAATACAGCAGAACAGCCAAAGGGCTGCCGATCATTAACCTGCTTGGTATAGAAAAAGGCGAATGGATTAACACGATTATCTGTGTCGAAGAGTTCTTGGAAGATTGGAATTTATTCTTTGCAACAAAACAGGGTGTGGTAAAACGGACACCAGTTTCCGCATTTGCTAATATTAGAACGAATGGGTTAATCGCCCTCAATCTCAGAGAACATGACGAACTAATCTCAGTTAAATTAACGGATAATAGTAATAATATTGTGATAGGAACGAAAGAAGGTCTTCTCATCCGTTTCCACGAAACCGACGTACGCTCAATGGGAAGAACGGCAACAGGTGTGCGGGGGATCAACCTATCTGACAAGGATGAAGTCATTGGAATGGAAATCCTTGAAGAAGATCATGATGTCCTCGTTGTCACAAAAAACGGTTACGGCAAGCGTACTCCAGCAGAGGATTACCGAATTCAATCGCGCGGTGGGAAGGGAATCATTACGTGCAATATTACAGAAAAGACCGGAACAGTCGTTGCTCTTGAAACGGTAAAAGGTGATGAGGACATTATGCTCATCACAGCGGGTGGTGTTTTGATCAGAATGTCTGTAGAAGACATTTCGATACTCGGGAGAAATACCCAAGGTGTTATTTTGATCAGACTGGATGATGAAGAGTCTGTAGCCACAGTGGCCAAAGTGGAAACATCTGAAGGATTTGAGGAAGATTCTGATGCTCCAGACGATGAGGACACAGCAGACGAAGAATGATAAGAATCTTGAACATGAAAGCGCCAAGTTGGCGCTTTTTTTGGATTTGATAGAGTATAATCAGGTATTTTTGAAAAAACATCTGGAACTTTTATGCTGTGTTGAAAGTTTTTTTCGAAAAAGCATTGCCAGATTAAATAAAAGGTGTTATATTATTAATCGCTGTCCAAACAGGTTGTCACATAAAAAAACTTTTTTAAAAAAGTAGTTGACGCCCAAAAGATAGTTTGATATGATATAAAAGTCGCTCAGGAGAGCACGAAAAACAAAAGCAAGTTTGATCTTTGAAAACTGAACGAAACGAACGTCAATAATTTGATGTAACAATGGTTTTAAACCATTGCCAGCTAGAGCAAGGAACAAAGGCTAAGTTCGCCACATCCTGTGGTAACGCCTTTGCTAGTACATCCTGTACTTCGAAACTTTTATGAGAGTTTGATCCTGGCTCAGGACGAACGCTGGCGGCGTGCCTAATACATGCAAGTCGAGCGGATGAAGGGGAGC
>NZ_JACSPV010000015.1 GCF_014836955.1 Bacillus norwichensis | reverse complement strand
GTAAGAATCAGTTTTCATTCTAGACGGTGGCGACGAGAAACGTCGCCCGATTGTTTCCTCTGAAAATCTGTGGCATCCGCCGGAAGCTTTAACTTTATTCAGCCGAGGTGTGCCCCCACTGAATGAAGTGCCAATAGGCATTCATCTCACCACATACAGAAGTGGGAAGACTTCTGCTGAATGAAGTTAAATATAGTCACTATATACCCGTTCAAAGTTTTTATACATCATGTGTTCAGCAATTTCGACTGCCATATCCTTATCGATATATCCCTTTTCTATCCAGTTCGTAAGTACCCGTTCAAAGCATTCCTTGAATAGTAGTACCCCAAGCCAGTTCATTTCCGGTACAGTGAAAGCGTCTGATCCGTACATGACTTTATCGAATGGGGCCAATTCATACACTTGTGATATGATTCGTTCCACTCCATGCCCGACAAATGGATTCTGTAATGAAATATCTAGAAACACGTTTGGTAAAATACTAGTTATGAACGCCGCTTCCTCCATCCATGGATATCCTCCATGTACAAGATGTATTTTCGTTTCAGCATATTTTTCCTGCCGCAGTAAATCAATCAAAAACGATGGGCTTGCTTTTGGAAGTACAACTTCCCCGTCACCGAACCCCGTATGTATATGTAAAACCTTATTGAAATTCGTACATTCCTCCATTGCCACATGGAGGCAATAATCTCTCAACTCTTTCACTCTGGCACGGTCGTTTAGACGGAATTCCTCATACTGATCTTTTGCCATTTGTTCATTTTTATCTCCAATTTCCAAACCGCTCCGGTAGGCAATGATTGTTTTTAAACCTACGATATGTTTCTGTTTTAGAGCAGCCTTGAGATCTTCTTGATAGGCCTCGATAAAAGCGCCGAAAGTTTCATGGTTTTCCCTGAGCCTTACCATGACGGGCTCGATTCGATATACTTCCCATATGGGAACTCCCGTCAATTCTTGATAATCATCTTTTGATAGCGGCGGGGTGGGATACCCAAAGTCAACGACCATTCCTTCAAGTTTTACATTTTTGAATAAATTTTGTGTAAAGGCAGTAAAATCTTTTGCCTCTTCGTTTCTGTTGGAAACCACTTCCTCAAGTATAGGTCGACATCCAAAATACCTGGCAAGCCGCTGTATAGTTATTTGCATATACATGTTCATGCCCGGAAAAATTTTTGCGGATGAACCTTCTTCGGCTTTTTTAAACATATTCGGCAATACAGACAACGACAGTTTCCGCAAATACTCTTCGGGTGAATATGGTTCCTCATTCGCAATATAGGGGTGACAATGCACATCAACTGCTTTTATAGAAGTCAAATCAATTTTATTCATCATATTCCTCCATTTTGAGAACTAATTTTACTTTCTATCAACCGGCATATTGACGGACTTTATCCATGTTGACAGTTCCTCTTTCAACAGCTGCCATTGCCTATCAAGAATGGCAACAGTTATGTTTGATAATAAGGAAAGGTGTAATTTCAATAACATTGATAAGTACACCTGCATATTGTTAACTTTTTTCTTTTGTAACCAAGATTGAACCTCCAAACCTCCTCATTTGTCTGTTTGATAGTTAAATAATCCGCTTGTAGCCATAATAAATTCAATGAGCGAATGGTTTATCTCCACCAGTCAAATGATTTTTTCTTGATCGCTGCTTTTATTCTGATCAGCCTTATAGTAGATCTTATAGAAGATAAATAGCGCTATAACCCAAACTAGTCCTCTGACCAATATCATAGGTGTTCCCAGCAATGTTCCGTAGAAAACAATTCCAATACCGATAAGCCCCAAGATCGGGAATAGTGGAAATAAAGGCTGTTTCCAAGCAAGTTTCTCCACTTCGCTCTTGCATTTTTTTCGATAAAGGATTGCAGCAACTACAGCAAGCGCCCAAGACACAATCCAAGCAAATGTCAACTGCAGGGAAAACTCAACATAAATCAAATCAGGGTTAACACTGCCAATCAAAATAAAGACAACCGAACAAATCCAGATGAAAACAATACCGTAGACAGGTGTGCGGGTTTTCGGATGCAAATAACCAAAAAACTTCGGTAAATACCCTCTTCTAGCCTGTGAAAAGAAAATCCGAGATGCCGTGTAGAAAGTTCCCATTAAAATACAGGTTGCTGCAGCAATCCATGCAACTAAATTAATAATAAAAGCACCTGCATATCCAAAGACGATGTTGGCGGCTTCTGTAAAGGGCGAACTGTTTAATGTCACTTGATTCCATGGGATAATTCCTTGAAGGACAATTTGAGCAACTGTATAAATGATAAGAAACGTCACACTCGACCAGATTAAAGCTTTTGGCAAGTCCCTTGGGTTAACAACTTCCGACCCTGCGGTCACTATTGACACTGCTCCTAGATACGCATATGTACCAAGAGGGATCGCACTCAAGAATCCGGAAGTGCCATAAGGCATCCATTCTTTGAAATTATCCACATTAATATCTTTTATCCCGATTAAAGCGAACAATAGCATTCCTGCTGTCAATAGAAGCACAAGGTATAGTTGAGTTTTTGCAGCAATTGAAGTTCCATAGATGTTTAAAATTGCAAATATGCTTACAAAAATTATTGCAAATATGGTTGTCCATACTTTTCCAGTCAATTGAGGAAAGAACCAGGAGGTGATCTTCCCGAGGGCCATACTCACTCCACCGCCCGCAAGAACCCAGCCAGCTGCAAAAGAAAATCCGGATAAAAATCCCCACCACTTTCCTAAAAAGCGTTCAACCCATACAGACATTCCCCCGGCAAATGGCATCCCAATTGCTATTTCTGCTAATGCGATCATTAAAAAGAATTGAAACAGCCCAGCAATAAAATAAGCCAGGATGGCACTCGGTCCAGCCGTAGCAATTCCTTCTCCAATCAAAAGGAAAATCCCATCACCAATTACTGCACCGACACCCAATGCCCAAAGATGCCGGAACTTAAGATTCCTTATTGGTTCAATTTCCAATAATTGTACTTTTGCCATCTCCGCACTCCTCTCTTCTTGGAAACGCTCACAAATATACGATTCGCAGACAATCCCTTTCTAATATTTTTCCCCTCTCCTTTGAATTTTCAAATTTTATATATTGCAAAAATTATGCCAAATATTTTTCTCCTATATTTAGCGGTATTTATATGAATATCTGGACTTTTCGCCGAAAATTTTTTTTCGTAGAAAGATATTTTTCGAAAAATATTTGTCTTTTTCTTCTAATTATTTATAATTAAAAAATAAATAGTGTTATCCGTTATTATAGATGGGAGAGATACGTTGATATGGAACAAGTGGATCTCGAGAATGTGTGGAACGTTTGCTTTGAAAGCATATTGATTATCAATCACGAGGGTCAGATTAAAAAAGCAAACAGATCTGCCCTTCGCTTGTTTGAACTCAGCTCAAAAACCTTGGGAGAAACATCTGTTTTTGAATTAATTCCACTGGAGTATCAAAAGTTTTTGATGACAACTGATGAGATGACTGGAATATCACTGTCATTCGGAACCAAGGAGTTATTGATGAATGTTCTTCCTTTTAATGATCATTTCCTTTTGATCATTAAAGACATTACCCAGCAACAGCTTTTAAAGTATAAACTACAGCAGGCAACTGAACAAAAATTCCTGTATGATTCAATTCTTGATATGCTCGAAGAAGGAGTATGTGCTATTAATATGGAGGGAGAAATCCTTTTCTATAATAAAAAGATGGGAGAGATTGACCTTCGTGAACCAGACTCTGTGAAACAGAAACTGTTCCGGGAGACCTTTCCTGATATAGACGAACACTCCAGCATCCTATTAAAGACCTTAAGACTCTCGAAGTCATTAAACTATCGGGAAACCCATTTCACTAATAGCGGAAAAGCTGTTACCACACTCTCAAAATCAAAAACGCTAAGCATAGGCACAAAACAGGTCGGAGCTGTTGAAATCTTGAAAGATATTACGGAACAGAAACAATTGGAAGAGACTATCCGTAACTTTAAAAGTGATCCTGTCAGGGAAAATACACATACATCCAAAAACAAAAACAACAATACTCGATTTCAATTCAAAGACATCGTTTTTACAAGCAGAGTGATGCGCCAAACAGTAGATCAGGCCAGGAGAGCCGCCCGGACTTCATCATCCACCTTTATTATCGGGGATACCGGAACGGGCAAAGAGTTATTTGCTCAAAGCATACATAACGACAGCCCCAGAAAAAGCTTTCCTTTTATCGCCCAAAATTGCGCTGCACTCCCTGAGCATTTATTGGAGGGGTTGTTATTTGGTACTTCTGTAGGCAGTTTCACTGGAGCGATCGATAGAGAAGGGTTGATAGAGCAGGCTCATGGCGGCACTTTGCTTTTAGATGAAATTAATTCCATGGGAATTAGTCTGCAAGCCAAACTTTTGCGCTTTTTACAAGAGAAGACAATACAACGCCTTGGAGCAAAGAAATCCATTGACGTTGATGTCAGGGTGATTGCCACAATCAATGAAGACCCTTACGCAGCCATAGAAAATGGAAGATTGAGGGAAGATCTGTTCTATCGTTTAAGCGTGGTTAATATTATCATTCAACCTTTGAAAAAAAGAAAAGAGGACATCCCGGTATTAATTGACCATTTCCTTCAAAAACATAGTGAGAGATTACAGATCAGGGTAGATAAAGTGGAATCAGAGGTGATGGATATCTTTCTGAATTACGAATGGCCCGGAAATATAAGGGAATTGGAACATACAATTGAAGGTTGTATCAATATGCTGGATGGAGAAAGTACTATTGCTTATCACCACTTATCAGCAACCTTCCAAGCAAGAACCAATGAACATGCGCAAATAACCCCTGTAGGCCATAAAATTCCAAAACTTTCATTATCTGCAGGATTAAGTTTGGAGGAACAGAAAGATAAATTAGAACGTACTCTTATACAGCTCGCTTTAGAAGAGGAAAATGGAAATGTGACAAGAGCTGGCAAACTTTTAGGAATTTCCAGACAAAATCTAAATTATAAATTGAAAAAATATAGCCTAACGTAGATGTAAAATCAAATAGCCTTTTGGTATTTGTTAAAATAAAAAATCGCACCCGAAATCGGGTGCGCAAAATGAAGGTAGAGGTTATTAACAATTGAGTAAACAAATGACTTAGTTAAAATTATTCAACGAAGCGTCCACGTTGGCGCATCAATTCACGGTTCAAGTCAGGGTTTACTTCGAATGCTGCACGTCCATGCATCCAGAACAAGTTGTTAAGTACAACAAGGTCTCCAACTGGAAGTTTCAATTCAACAACGTTTTCGTCTGATTCAAGAGATGCAGAAAGTTCTTCCAAGTATTTTGCTTGTTCGATTGTTTCAGGGTATACGAACTGGTCGATAAAGCAAATGCATGGCTTGTCGTTAACGTTAAAGAATGTAGGACGATCTACTGTTTGAGTTACGTTTTTGCTTGGTGGAGCAATGTAAGTGAATTTATGTTTTCCAAGCGGGTTGTTAGCAAATTTGTCAAGATCTTTCCAGTCATCTAAGTGAATAAGTCTTGATTCACCGCCAACCGCATTTTCTTCAATCATTTTCATCATGAGTAACCAGTCAGTTGGCTCGTCAACGAAAGTTCCGTCTGTATGCAATGTGAATAGACGGTATGCTTGACGTAGGTAAGAGTCACTGTCGTCAGTATGTTTTACTGTGAAACGTGCATAATATTTTCCTGTCATCGCATCGAAGTTTGGCATACCAACTAAGTGTGTAACAGCAGTTGCGAAGATAACATATTCATCAGTATCCTCTGTCACGCCTTCCAAACCAATTGTGAATCCACCAGACTCACGGTCGTGAATGATGCCTCTTAAAATTTCACCAAAGTCTTCACCAACAATGTCTAGTAGAATAGAAGAGATAACCAAACGTTGGTAAGGTGTGTATTCAAGTGCTTGAACACCGATTCCTTTTTCTTCTACTTTAGCCAAGAATTTAGCAATTTCTTCTTTTCCGATTTGGATATGATACAAGCGATCAGTTTGTGGATGAGATTTTACTTCATAGCCTTTGCCTTTTTTAATAAATTTTAATTCTTTTGTAACGCCCATTAGAGATTCCTCCTGTTTAATGAAAAGTATAATTTTAGTCGTGGAGAAAAGAAAACATAAAAAGCCAGCTGTCGATACACCTATCCTGTTAGGAAAGGTCATATACAACAACTGGCTTATATCCACTTCACCGCTCTATGGTTGTAGAGTCACAGTGAATATTGCAGTCTGCAAAATTTTATTTTTTCCGTCTCCAAAAATCTATACTACTCACGGATTTTGAAAAGGCATTTTTCAAAAGGTGAATATGTTTTATTATTGCTTGATTTAAGAATACCACTCGATATAAAATATGTCAACAAAATTTCATATTTTTTTCTTTCCAATTTTCTGATTCACGAAACAACTTCAATATTTCTTCCAAATTTATTATACAGTGTCAGTTTTTTAATGAGAAATCGTTCGAGAATATATATCTGTTCTACGCGTACAAATTTTACAAGATAGATTCACTTATCTCATTGCAAAACCACATATAAAGTCAGATTATACTCAACTCACAAGTTTTTACAAATGTTTTTAAGATAGAAAAAAGGACCCTTGCAGCGCCCGTACGCCGAAAGGGTCCTTTTGGAATATTATTTTTCAGCTGCCGTAATTTGTTTGTAATGGAGATCAAGGTCCTTCATCGCAGCAATAAGTGCATTCGTGGCCTTTCCACGGTAGTACGTCTGGATGGCTTCCATCTGTTCATCAATTCCATCCTTTAAGCTTGTCCCACGTAAAAGACGTCCGATAAAATCACTGCCATGTTCTGTCGCAAGCGTAGCGGAGGCTTTCAAAATAACCCCGTACTTCACATCTACTTCAGCTGTAATCGTCAAAGTTTCATACACACTTTTTGCAGCCATTCCCTGTGGCAAGCGTGCATGACCGGCTATAAACATTGTCTTGGCATTGAACTCCATGGATTTAATCTCCTCTTTCAATCATTATAATGTTACAGCTGCTTCTTTCAGATGTGATTGTTCAGGGATACGTCTAACCACTTCTTTCCCTATTTCAATGGATGCAGTCGCAGCTGGTGATGGCGCGTTACATACATGGATCGTTCTATCTCCAATGATGATGTTGAAGTCATCGACCATGGAACCGTCGTCCTTGAGTGCTTGGGCACGGACACCGGCTGGTGCTGGAATTAAGTCATCCTCCTGGATTTCAGGAATTAAAGCTTGAAGGCTCTTTGTAAACTGAGCTTTACTGAAGGAGCGAACGTATTCTCCCACTGCTTCTTTTGCGAAGTTTCCAGCAAGTTTCCATAATCCCTTATATGCAAGACTTTCTGCTAAATCTTTTGCACTGAAATCAAGCTTTTTATAGCCTTCACGCTTAAATGCTAGTACCGCGTTTGGACCAGCATCAACTTCACCACTGATCATGCGTGTAAAGTGAACACCCAGGAATGGGAATTTCGGATTTGGAACAGGGTAAATCAAATGTTTTACAAGATGGCGTTTTTCTGGTTTCAATTTAAAGTATTCCCCGCGGAACGGTAGAATTTTCATATCTGTTTTATACCCTGCAGCCGCTGCTACTCTATCACTGTGAAGTCCTGCACAGTTGATAACAAGACCGGCTTTAACCGTTCCATTAGTAGTTTCAACGATAACCGAGTCAGAACCTTCATTGATTTTCTCAACTTTTGTGTTTAAAAGAATATCGCCGCCGCGTTCTTGAATGATTTCTGCGAATTTCTCACTTACTTGCTTATAATTGATGATTCCAGCCATTGGAACACGAATTGCTCCAAGACCAGCAACATGCGGTTCAATTTCGTTTAATTCTTCTTTACTGATTTTTGTAATATCAAGCTCGTTTTGCAAGCCTCTCTCATACAAGTTATCAAGAAGAGGAAGTTCTTCCTGTTTTGTTGCAACAATAACTTTACCGCAAATATCATGAGATATATCATATTTTTCCGCGAATTCTCTCATTGACTGACTGCCTTGTCTAGCAAAACGTGCTTTGAAACTTCCAGGCTTGTAGTAGATTCCAGAGTGAATAACTCCACTGTTATGTCCAGTTTGATGTTCAGCCACTGAACCTTCTTTTTCAATGATGACGACTTTAGCATTTGGGAATCTTTCGTAAATGGCCATCCCTGTTGATAAACCTACAATACCGCCACCTACAATTGCGAAATCATACATAATTTTATGCCTCCATTTTAAGCGTGTTTTTATTGACCTGCTTTAGCACCAGCGACCAGTAAACATTAAACGGACGCTTGCGCTTTTCTTATGCTTTCCATGCAATCTATTAAATTATTTTTTGTACGTAAAATATGATACTCCACTGCACCCCGGATCTCAGCCGGATCACCTCTTAAAGCAGCCTCATAGATGCGTCTGTGCTCCTGCTGTGTCTCCTGGTAATAATCAATCAAGAGATTTGGTGCTATGGGTGAAATACCAAGAGTTTCAACCATTTTACGAAGTCTTGGCCAAGGACAGCCTCTCATAAGAATTTGGTGAAATGCTGCATTCAGACGGATATACTCTCCATTTGTCTCATCTGTCAAATCTAGCGTTTCCATCTGAACCACAATGTCATGCAAATCCTGCTTGTCCTCATCTGTCAAATATGGAAGTGACTTTTCTACTGCGAGACCTTCCAGCATAGATCGAATATAGTATATTTCCTCTATATTCTCCTTTGTAATGGGGGTGACAACTGCTCCCTTGTGAGGGACGATTTCTACGAGCCCTTCCATTTGCAGTTGTGTAAGTGCTTCTCGAATCGGCATTCTACTGACTTCCAGCTTCTCTGCCCACTCTTCTTGAATCAACCGGTCACCCTTTTTCAAAGTACCGTCCAAAATGACTTCTCTCAGGCGTTTCGTGACATTTTTAACCACTGTCGACTTTTCTTGTGCCAATTTCTCCGGCAAAATATCCACCTCGATTCACTTTGGATACAATTTAGAGTTTATCACACAAAAATATGGCTTTCAAGGGATAAAAACAAAAAAATTGAATCCAATCTTTGGATGATTGGATTCAATCTGGAGATGTTTTGGACCTGAAAGTAAGAAAAAATGAGGGATTTACACAACGAACTGTATGATTACAGCTCAGAACAGCTATCGCTTATCTTTTAATAAAATTTTTTCTTTGCAATTCAGGCTTTTGGCGAATCACTTCATGAAAAGGATTCCCTGATTGGTGAGCGTTTGTAGCAAGTCACACAATTTATGGGAATGTTCAACAGTAAAAAATAAAACAGCTTGCAGAGAAAAAAACGTCACTTTCTCTACAAGCTGAAAATCGAATCTAATTTTTACTCTTTATTGTTGTATACCAATTTTTCTTTAGGGAAATTCTTCCTCATCCCTATCATAAGAAGGATTCCTATTATAGCCCATCCCGCAAATATAACCCATTCGTATGGCCAAACGAGTGCCGCAGGCATTCCAGGCAAGTAAAGGATAACAAAGAAAATACTCATAAGGATGGCAATCCATCCGATTATGCTGGATTTTCCAGCTCGGAAAGGACGAACCATGTTCGGTTCATTTTTACGTAATTGGACAAATGCTACAGCAGCCAATAGGTATGCAATAACGATAGCAAGCCCACCTGCATCAACAAGCCAAACAAGCATAGGACGTCCGAGTAATGGAGCTACAGTAGCTAAAGCACCAATGAATAGAACTGCATTTGTAGGTGTTCCGTGTTTCTGATCAACTTTACCAAACCATGCTGGAATCATCTTTTTATCAGCCATCGCATACAGAATTCGGCTTCCACCAATGATAAATGCGTTCCAGCTTGTAATGATTCCGGCAACTCCGCCAAGAATTAAGATAATACCGAATACGTCACTTCCAAACACTGTAGCCATAGCATCAGCAGTTGGTAATGTTGAAGCAGCTAAAGAGTCTTTATCCAATCCGAGACCAACTGCCAAAATAATTGCCACATACCAAATTACCGCTAAGATAACGGATAAAATGAGGATTCTACCGATTGCTTTCGCTGGTACTTTCATTTCTTCCGCCGTTTGTGGGATAACGTCAAATCCGACAAACATGAAAGGTGTCATGATTGCAACTACCATAATTCCACCAAGTCCGCCTTCGAATAGCGGCTGGGCGTTTGCTGCTTCCCCATTGAACACTCCACCAAAAATAAGTAATAAACCGATAAGTGCAATGATAATAGTTAGAACCATTTGCAAAAAGGCCGCAGATTTTACACCCATATAGTTAACAATTGTCACGAAAATAGAAGCACCAACACCAACTAGAACCCACGAAGCGTAAACTTCATAATCATTAATTGTATACATATATCCCACTTTATAGTTAGGGAAGATATATTCAATAACAGTTGGAAGAGCTACTGCTTCGAATGCTACAACTGAAATATATCCAAGCGCTAGCATCCAGGATGCTGTAAAAGCTGATTTGGGTCCGACACCCCTAAAAACATAAATCAAAGCTCCACCTGTCGTAGGCATTGCTGAAGCAAGCTCAGCATATGTCAAACCAACAAAAATGACGAGGATTCCACCTGCGACAAATGCGATCATTGCACCGACTGTCCCAGCTCCTAAAATCCACTCTCCTGACATTACAACCCAGCCCCACCCAATCATGGCGCCAAAGGCTAAAAACAGGACGTCCCAACGTGATAATACCTTTTTAACATCTTGTTCGTTTTGCATTTCTTTACTCCTTTGGTTTATTCTTCCTTCTTATAAAAAGCGCTTTCTTACAAAGCAGACTTGGTGCCAGCAAGTGCTTTGATTGTTGTTCAATATTGAAAAACGCTTACGTTTTTCTCTATAGCTCCGAAAGTCTTAATTTTTCTATTCCCAATATAGTACTGGATATAGACGTGTCATTCTGGGGTGGCGTCTATATGCCACCGACGTACAGGAACTACTCATGCAAGCGAAGCGACAGGTGCCGCGTCTTAAGCCTCCCAAACCCACAGTAGTGTGGGCGTTATTGAGACCAGTGTAACTAACAAGCTTTCCCTCCTAGTTAACTTGATCCATTCATCGCCGTGCTTTCTCCAGATTGCTAGAGATGCTATCAGACAGATGCTTGCGCTTTATTTTGAAGGTTCCTGCCGAAAGACTGTCACTTTCGGCAGGTTATTGTTTTCATTTGTTCGACTTTTGCGATTACTTTGCAAAAGGATTCCAACAAAGTCTGGTTAGATTTGACAGCCTTTCTTAAATAGTTTTTTTATTCAGTCATGAACTATCTAAATCCCTAATACCTACCCATCATTCAAGCGTTTTCCATCCGAATAGCAGAAGCTACAGTAAATATACTTGATTATATGACCTCTTTCGTTTGGTTCTTTTCTACTGCTGATAACGTTCGCTCTTTACGATAAAATAGAAAGTAGGAACCAATAACAAAAATGGTAATTAGTGAAGTAAGATAAAATTGTAAACGCATATCATCAATAAATGCTTGTGCAATAAAAATACCTATTAAAACTAAAATAGTCAAATAGGTTAAATAAGGAAATAACCACATTTTAACTTTCAGTTTCTCAGGGGTTTCTTTTTCAATTCTTCTTCGCAAACGTATATGTGAAATGGCAATAAATATATATACCAGCATACAGACGCCGCCCGCGCTATTTGCTAAGAAAACAAACATTTTATCGGGAGATATGAATTTAAACATAGCACAAATATAAGCAAAAGATGTGCTGGCCAATACCGCCCAGAATGGTACCCCTTTCTTATTTACCTGTAAAAAAATACGTGGTGCTTCTTTTTTTTGTGCAAGGGAATATAACATACGTGAGCTTGTATAAAGTCCTGAATTTAACACGGAAAGTAGTGAAATGAAAATAACAATATTCATAACTTGACCAGCTGCTGGAAGACCTGCCATATCAAATACACTTGCATATGGAGTTTTCAGTAAGTCCTGGGCATCCCATGGCAGTACAGTAACTAGTATAGTAACTGAGCCAATAAAGAAAATGAGAATGCGCAGAACAACACTATTTATCGCTCTAACAACGTTTTTTTCTGGATTATCTGATTCCCCTGCCGCGATAGCCGCGACCTCACTGCCTACTAAAGAAAATGTGATAAAGACTACACTAAGAAAAACAGGGCTAATACCTTGCGGGAAGAAACCTCCGTTTCCAGTAATATTGGAGAGTCCCGGTGCATCTACGCCTGGCATGACACCGAAAATCATCAATACTCCCACGCCCAGAAAAGCAACAATAGCTACTACTTTGATAAGGGCTAGCCAATATTCAAATTCTCCATATGCTTTTACTGAATAAATATTTGTTACTGTCATTAAGAGTGTCAATGATAAACTGCCTACCCATACAGGTATAGCAGGAACCCAATCATGTATATACGACCCCACGAGCGTCGCTTCAATCGCAACAATGATAACCCAATTAAACCAGTATAACCAGCCAATCGTATAACCAGCCCACGGTCCAATCGCTTGATGTGCATATGTGGAAAAAGAACCGCTGTCAGGATTCAACACAGCCATTTCTCCAAGCATACGCATTACTAAGACTACCACTAAACCACCAAGGACATATGATAGTATGGCAGCAGGCCCTGTGGATTGAATAATAGCGCCACTGCCTACAAATAAGCCAGCACCGATTACTCCACCAATAGAAATCATTGTTACATGCCTAGTTGTCAGTGATTTGCTGAGTTTCTGTTCTTGATGAGACAAACATTACACACCTTTCAACTATTATGCTCTTCTAGTTGTCTTTGAAAAAGCTATATTAAAAAGCAATCCAAAAGGACTTGCTTACGTTCTCTTTTGAAATCCTGCCGAGAGTGTCTCACTTTCGGCAGGTTATTGATTTCATTAAAATGATAAATTTCATAATCATTAAGCTACAATGCCGAGTTCCTATAGGCACTAGCACTTATATTATTACTTAGTATATGGATTTATAGTTACAGTTTTATTTGTTGTAAAGAACTCCACTGCAGATTGACCTTGCTCTTTTGGACCTTGTCCAGAAGATTTGATTCCACCAAATGGTGCTTGTGGTTCTGCACCACCAGTTTCACCATTGATCTGAACCATTCCAACTTCACTGTTTTCCATGAAGTGGAAGGCTTTTTCAAGGCTATCTGTGAATACAGCAGCACTTAATCCGTAGATTGTATCATTGGCTTTTTGAAGAGCCTCGTCGTAGTCAGCCACTTTCATTAGTGCTACAACTGGGCCAAAGATTTCTTCATTTACAATTGACATTTCGTGAGTGGCATTTCCAAAAATTGTCGGTTCGATGTAGTATCCTCCGTTGATATCTAAAGTGCTGCCTCCATATAGAAGTTCAGCTCCTTCATCTTTACCTTTTTGAACATAGCCAGTAACTGTGTCAAATTGTTTTTTGGAAGCAACAGGTCCCATTGTGATGCCATCTTGAAGACCATCTCCAATAGTGATTTTGTCTGCATATTCAATAACTTTCTCGACAAACTCATCATAAATGCTTGCTTCTACATAAGCACGGCTTGTTGCAGTACAGCGTTGGCCAGTTTGTTTCATAGCCCCATCCACAACGAGACGTGCAGCAAGATCAAGGTTAGCATCCTCAAGAACTACAGCAGGGTTTTTACCACCAAGTTCGAGTTGGAATTTCTTTCCAGTAGCAGTCGCTAATTTTGCGATATTTTGACCAACTGCATTTGATCCTGTGAAAGTAACTGCAGCAACGTCTTTATGCGTTGTAAGTACATCACCGATTACAGAACCTCTACCCAATACAAGGTTAAGAACTCCTGCAGGTAGTCCTGCATCTTCGAATACTTTCGCTACTTTTGTAGCTGTAATTCCTGTTTCTTGCCCTGGTTTCCAAACAACTGGATTTCCAAAAACAAGAGCAGGAGCCATTTTCCAAATTGGAATAGCTATTGGGAAATTCCAAGGTGTGATCGCCGCCACAACTCCAACTGGTACACGAACCGCTAGCAATGTAGTTCCGTTAGCCGCTGAAGGGAGAACTTCACCTTTTTTGCGCATTCCTTCTTGAGCATAGTATCTTAGGATAGATGCACCTCTAAGTGCCTCACCTTTTGTTTCTATGAAACGTTTACCCATTTCTTGTGTAGCCGTTTTTGCAATATCATCAGCGCGCTCTTCTAAAATATCAGCTGCTTTTCGGAGGATCTCGCCTCGATTGACTGAAGACATCGCTTTCCAACCTGCTGAGGCAGCTTTGGCAGCCTCAATCGCTTTTTCCACATCTCCTACAGTTGAAACCTCAGTAAAACCAATGCTTTCAGATGGATTGGCAGGATTGAAGTGTTCATGTTTTTCTCCAGAAGAAGCACTAACCCATTCTCCGTTAATAAAGTTCAAGTAATTTGTCACAATATTCACTCTCCCTAAATATTCATTCATTCTTTTGATTAAACTTTTATGACTCGTTCTAAGTTAGCTAATCCTTTGTCGATTTTTTTCGTCCGTCGTCAAAGGGGAAGGAAAGCGTAAGCCACTGGAACGAAGACCTAATCTTAATAATTGGGCCTTCTTGTACGCTATTGGGAGTAAGCACCTTTTCAAGCCATTTTTTCCCATACAAGTTCGATGGTACACATCAGCCTAAACCGCATTCAACAGCGTTTGTTTCACATTCGCCCTTTAATCTGTTAAAGCTTGATCCACGTACTACACAACAGATTTCCTCTTCATCTCAAGCAACAGTTCACTTGCTCACTTCAAACTGATGCAGACAGTGTCGATTACTGTAGTAAGACGCTGTAGTGATTCAAAAAGATTTAACTCTTTAATTAAGAACACCCGATTAGTAAAAGGCAGAGTCAAATACTGTGATTTCAGATTTGCTCATTTAATTGCGTTTTCATTTGCCTTTGCACCGTTGTTCACAAGTCATGACGATCCGAGAGATGATAAACGCTGTTTTGGATCCAATGTTTTTCAGAATAATTAACGCACTTCTAGTGACCCTTCGATGTTGAACCGCTTGCAGTGTTAATATCAAACATCTGTCACGTTATTCATCCATTAGCCGTGGCAACTTCAAGGCGCTTTCACAAAGCATTTGTCTACTCCCTACTGATAAACCTCCCCCTCTTTCGATAGAAAAATGCAAAGCACAAAGAAAAGCACAAGACAATTCCTGAACTTTTATTGTCCTTTATTGTTTACACTTTCCCAACCAATAGAAAAAGCCAGTTCTACTCTAAATGTCCTCTTGACGATGAAAGCTGTACAGTACGGTCATTTATTAAGTAAACTGGCTCTAAATCTACGTTATGCTTTGCTTCTTCAACAAAGTCCGGTTAGATTTGACAGTCTGTCTTAAATAGCATTATTCAGTCATGAATTATCTATGACGTTATAACTATAGCAACTATATAAAGTGACTGTCAATCTAATTATCTTCGAGAATTCGACATTTTTTCTTGTTAACCCGTTAAAATGTAATAGCCATCGCTACTTCATCGCATGCTGGAAATTTTGGACAATGGATACAATCTGTCCAAACCTTTTGCGGCATTTCTTCTTTTTGGATAATGTCAAACCCGCATTTCTTAAAAAACGCAACCTGATAGGTTAGGGAAATCAACTTGGAAATTCCCAATTTTTTTGTTTGCTCGACAATTTTTTCCACTAATATCTTTCCGATTCCACGCCCTTGGGCCTTCGCGTCAACAGCAAGAGACCGAATTTCCGCCATGTCCTGGCCAAGTACAGCAAGACAGGCAACACCGAGAACTTCCTCCCCTTCTTCCGCTACAAAAATAGACTGTATATTAATAATAAGAGATTCACGCGTTCTCGGAAGCAGCAGCTCCTCATCAGCATACTGGTTGACAAGCTCGTAGACCCTATCAATGTCCTTGAGAACCGCTTTGCGAACTTCGATCATTTCCATCACCTTTTGATTCAATATATATTGTTAATCTTACCGATTGAAGACGGAAAGTCAATATATTTTTAAATATTTATTCATTTTTTCTAATAAATATTCATTTTTCCCTTTCTTTTTATAAAGGTCGCTGTATAATATTCATTAACAAAAATTAATTATGATAGGAGAATTTTTAATGGAATATACATTGCTTCCGAAGGGCTTTTATTCTTGCGCAAAAAAACTTGGCATAAAAGACAACACACCTGATTTTACCGTCATTTACTCCGAAGCGCGTGCAGCTGCGGCCGCCATGTTCACAAAAAACCAGTTTTGCGGCGCGCCCGTAACAGTCGGAAAGGAACATATTAAAGATGGGTTTCTTCAAGCTTTTGTCATCAACAGCAAAAATGCAAATGTTGCAACTGGAAAACAGGGCATTGAGGATGTTCATACGATCATATCAGCGGTTGCTGACGAATTAAGCATCAGCTCGTCAGATATCCTCCCCTCCTCAACAGGTGTAATTGGAGTTCCTCTTCCGGTCAAAAAGATCACCGAAGGAATTCCAGGATTAAAAAGTGAGCTGAAGAAAGATGGCTTAAAAGATTCCGCTGAAGCTATTATGACGACAGATACTTTTGCCAAATATCGTTCAGAAACTATTGGCGGCGTCACTTTGTGTGCCATCGCCAAAGGGTCTGGGATGATTGAGCCGAACATGGCAACAATGCTCAGCTATATTATGACAGACGCACAAATTGAACCAGAAGCGCTGAAAGCCATATTAAATCGAGCAGTAAATGTTTCCTTTAACATGGTATCCATAGACGGAGATACAAGTACAAGTGATACAGTTGCTGCTATGGCAAACGGTCTTGCGGGCCCGGTCGACCTGCAAAAGTTTGAACAGGTTCTGACAGATATGCTCATCAGCCTTACAAAAGACCTGGCAAGAGATGGAGAAGGTGCGACAAAGCTCGTTGAGGTGCAGATCACCGGAGCTCAAAATGATGAAGAAGCCAAAGTGATGGCAAAATCAATCATCAACTCACCATTGGTTAAAACAGCCATTTTTGGAGCCGATCCTAACTGGGGGAGAATCATCTCTACTATCGGCAATGCTGAGTATTCTATTAATGTGGAAAAGGTATCCGTATCATTCGGTGATATTGCAGTATTCAGTGACGGTGAACCTACCGACTCAAACTTGGAGGAACTCGCAAATTATCTGAAAGGCGATGAAATCACCATTTCAATCTCACTTGGAAATGGTCAAGGTAAAGCGACTGGATGGGGATGCGATCTGTCTTATGATTATGTAAAAATTAACGGGGAATACACGACTTGATGTAACAAGAGACCAAATCAACATTACGTGTTACTATCTGATTATCACGGACATGCAGCATAGCGTTGCAGGTCCGTTTTTTCTTCTATTGATTGTAATCTATATATTACATTTGGTGGTAAGTGGGGGGGAGTAAAGTTAAACTTGCTGGTTTTCTTATGTACTCTGGCTACCTATTCATATATATACTATTTAAGAAAAAAGCAGTCTGCGGATCCAGATGAAGAGTAAAAAGAGCATCTTCAAATGCTCTTTTACCATTCCCCATTTATAATGAATATTCAGGATTCCTCGCCCACTTGTGTGGTCAGGATGCCACCTCTCCCTCAATCCGCCTCTCATAACGTCTCATTCTCTTTTCAGCCATAGCAAACAGCACTTCAAACACCCAAGAGATGATCCAGTATACAAGAGAAGCAACAAGATACATTTCCAAGAATCTATAACCATCGTTAGCAATAATTTTAGCTATCGCCATGATCTCGACCACTTTCACAGCAAAAGCCAACGAAGTTGCTTTGATTAGGCCGATAAAAGTGTTGCCGAGATTCGGAAGAGCCACGACAAAGGCTTGCGGTAATATAATCCTCCAAAGTCCTTGTGCCGTTGTCATTCCAACTGAATGCGCCGCTTCCATCTGTCCAGCGCTGATCGCATTGATAGAAGAACGGAAAATTTCTGCCTGATAGGCAGAAGTGTTTAAGGTATAGGCAATAAAAGCATAGATTAATGGAGATATATTGGAAGCATCGAAATTTGTTCCCATCTGTTCATTCAAAAAGTCCAGAAGAACAGGTACGCCGTAAAAAAATACGTACAACTGTACGAGCAATGGCGTGCCCCTTATAAAGGAAATATATACGATAAACAGTCGGTTCAATACCGGAAGCTTATAGACTCTGCAAAGGGCGATCAACAGGCCGAAAATCAAACCGAAAATCATAGCAACCACCGCAATGGCAAGGGTCGCAGGCACCCCTTTTAATACTTCCGGAATTTGTTCAACTGCAAATTCCAGATTGATAATAGACAAAAGCAATGTCTTGCCTCCCCTCTACTGCCTTGATAGGCTGACGCGGCCTTTTTTAAATATTTTTTCCAAGTAACTAATACTAGCTTCTATCAAAATACAAGTCCCCCAATAAACCAAGGAAATTACGACATAAACCTGGAACATCCCCATTCCGTGGTTATTTCCAAGAATGATCCTCACCTGTCCCATAATGTCGATAATGCCAATTGTAAAAGCCAGGGATGTATCTTTTAACAGTTCAATAATATTGTTGCCGAGATTCGGCAAGGACACAACAAATGCTTGTGGTAATATAATCCTGAACAAGGCCTGCGGATAACTCATTCCAACACTGTATGCGGCCTCCAGCTGGTCCCTGCCTACAGCAAGGTACGCTGACCGGAACACTTCAGATAAATACGCAGCGGTATGGAACGAAAACGCGATTACAAGGAATACAAGCCGATCCCATCCATTAATATCAATTCCCAAAGCTAAAAGCAGCTGCGGCAGCCCAAAATAAACAAGGAACAACTGAACGAGCAGTGGCGTACACCGAGTAAAGGACAAATAAAATGTTGCCACCTGATAGAGTACAGGCTGCTTTTGAATCCGAACGATGGCAACAAATACCCCAAGAATAATAGAAAAGAATAATGATAGCCCCAACATCAAAAGAGTTAACGGAAGCTTTTCAAGTACCTTGACAAATAAATCAACCCAGCCTGCAAGTCCGGAAGTCATACTCATTCACCACCTAATGAAAATCCGTATTGAGCTGCTGAGCAACCCAATACGGAAAGTCGGATTATTTCTCAAAGTTAAAGCCTTCTTCATTGATGTATTCAAGATCTTGGAAGAAGTCTACTCCAAACCATTTTTCAGCAAGCTTTGATAAGGTTCCATCTTCAATCAGTTCGGCAGTGGCCTTATCCATCTCTTTCGCAAGCTCTGTATTATCTTTATTGTAAACTGCCCAAATCGGCTCTTTGGAAACGACTCCTGCTATCTTCAAGTCAAGATCCAATTCCTTTTGAATTTCGTTAAAGGTTGTGACATTGATGAACATAGCATCAGCTTTCCCCTTGTCTACCATTTTCAAGTTCTCCGCATTTGATGGGGATTCCATGCTTTCTAAAGTTAATGGATTATCAGAATGCTGGTCATTATATGCATTTAAAATGGCACGTAAGCCACCACTTGGCGATACTGGCGGAAACTTTTTCCCTACCATGTCATCCAATGTTTTAATATCATCTCTGTCTGTTTTTGTTACCAAAGAAGTCAGAGAATACCCAAACTCACGCTCCGGATATAAAAACTTTTCTTGGCGTTCTGGATTTTTGAAGAACCAGTTGATGGCGAAATCATATTTCCCTGTATCTACACCAACGAGATTGGATTCTTCCTCTCCCCAAATATATTCGAACTTATAATCTGGAAGCTTTTTTTCTATTTCCTTCATATAATCTATATCATAACCAATCGGTTCATTCTTTTCGTCAGCATATAAAAATGGCGGATTGACTTCGTCACTAATCGCCACTTTGATCACTTTTTTTCCATCCGATTCTTTTGACGCACTTTGAGAGCAGCCAGAAATAAATAAGATAAGTCCAAACAATGCCACTGCTCCTACCCATAACTTCTTCATTCACACTTTCCCCCTAAATCATATAATCCGGTTCTTTAACCAGTCTTTTTAAAAATCTTTTTGTCCGTTCATGCTGCGGATGTATCAATACTTCTTCTGGTGGGCCTTGCTCAATAATATGTCCCCCATCCATAAACACGACGCGATTAGCCACTTCCCGCGCAAAATCAATTTCATGAGTGACGACGACCATGGTAATTCCTTCATTGGCAATCTGTTTCATAATAGTCAATACCTCGCCGACCATCTCAGGATCAAGGGCGGAAGTAGGTTCATCGAATAATATGACAGACGGATTCAATGCCAGCGCCCGGGCAATACCTACGCGCTGCTGCTGTCCACCTGAAAGCTGAGAAGGATACTCATTCAATTTTTCTCCCAAACCGACTTTTTCCAATAATGAGACACCAATCTCCTTTGCATCCTTTTTGGGAATTTTTTTAGCCACAACTAGACCTTCTGATACATTTTCCAGTACCGTTTTATTTTTAAAAAGGTTGTAATGCTGAAAAACCATCGCTGTCTTTCTTCTTAAGACCAGCACGTCACGTTTTGAAGGATGCTTCCCTTGAACCGTGAAGCCGTCAATTGTGATAGAGCCCTCATCAGGCCGCTCCAAATAATTGATACATCTGAGCAAAGTGGTCTTTCCTGACCCGCTTGGCCCCACAATGACTAAAACATCCCCCTTTTCTACGTCGAGATCAATTCCTTTTAACACATGGTTTTTTTGAAATTGTTTGTTAATATTTTTCAACTTAATCATATTGATCCCTGCTTTATATTTCTTAAATTTACCCAAAAGAGTATCATAACTATTCTTAGTTGTAAAGTGAGGATTAAGTCTTTTTTCCCACTGAATTGATAGGGCTTGACGCTTAAAATCAAGTTCGATAAGATTAAAACCAATCAAACTAATAGGTTTTGTTAATTTTAAGCATCTTATGCATATACAATATTAGAGGTGAAGAAATGAAAGACTTATTTATAAAGAGTGATATTCAAATGCAATGGCTGGAGCGTTTATATACAAAAGAGGCGGCATTTAAAAGCAGATCTGCCGAAACGGATGAGCAGGCTAAATTTCCGATGGAGAATATTCAAGAGCTTGTTGAGATGGGCTATACAAGTTTGACTTTAACAAAGGAATACGGCGGAGAAGGATTAAGAGCATATGACATGGTACTTTTACAAGAGACCATCGCAAGCTTTGACTCAGCTACGGGGCTTTCCATCGGCTGGCACCTCGGAACAGTCGGCGAGCTTTATGAGAAAAAACTCTGGAGTGAAGACCGATTGAATTTCTTTGCAAAGGAAGTGCTGGACGGAGCACTCGTCAACCGTGCTGTAAGTGAGGCACAGACAGGCAGCCCGACAAGAGGTGGACGTCCAGGAACAACAGCAGCTAAAGTCGATGGGCACTGGGTCATTAATGGAAGGAAAAATTTTACGACGATGTCACCTGCATTGACCTATTTCCTCACCTCCGCTTGGATTGAAGAAAAACAGGCGATTGGCTTCTTCTTGCTGCATAAAGATACGGAAGGCCTTTCTATTGAAGAAACTTGGGATGTCATCTCCATGCGAGGTACGGAAAGCCATGATTTGATTTTGGAAAATGTCAAAGTCGACAATTCCATGCTTGTAGAAATCAATGATGGCCCTCGTGGAAACAAAATCAACGGCTGGGTCATGCACATCCCTGCTTGTTATCTTGGAATTGCACAAGCCGCAAGGGATTATGCCATCCAGTTTGCCAATGAACATTCACCAAACAGTATAAAAGGAACCATAAGTGAATTGCCGAATGTTCAGCGTTTATTGGGTGAAATTGAGCTTGAGCTAATGAGAGCAAGACATTTCCTATATAATGTTGCCGAGGCATATGATGATGAGAAGAGACGGTCGTTAATTGCCAACGAACTCGGGGCGGTGAAGCATACAGTAACCAACTCAGCAATTTCGATCATTGATAAAGCGATGCGCGTAGCCGGTGCCAAAAGCCTACAACGTTCCAACCCGCTACAAAGATACTACCGTGATGCCAGGGCTGGTCTTCACAATCCGCCAATGGATGATATGACAATTCATAAATTGGCCCTCGCTGCCATAGAACAAGGAAAGAGGAAAGCAGAGAACTTCAAATAGATATATCTGAAAACCCGATAACACGGGTTTTTCATTTTTGAAGAAAACCTTGAAACGCAAAGAGAACAAGGGAAATGCCCCCTTGTTCTCTTTGTGTTTGGCCCCTTATTTTTTCTTTTCGTTTTTTGCCGCTTTGGAGCCTTTGCAGTTGCCGCATAGTTTACAACCTGATTTAGCGAGACACATGTTTCTTTTCCTCCTAAGAATCATTTGTCCGTTGAATCAGAAAACCGGCGTAAAAAAACAGTCGCCATCAGCCCATCAAAAAGAAGGGTGGATGTGCGACTGGTTTGTTCTGCGTTTGTCCCGCGGTTAAAGCCGCTGGATGACAGATTCGGCAGTCTTCTTATTTAACGATGTGATAAGGTTGCGCACTATTTTACCTGAACCGAAAAAAGGTAATTAATCCGGAAAGTAAATTTTGTACGTCTTGAATTTATATTACCTATATATTAAACGTATGTCAATATAAATTTGTAAACCGTTTTCTTTTGTTTAAAATTTAAATAATTCCATTGACTCTCCAGTTACTGGAGAGTTTAAACTGATGTCAAAAGATCGGAGGATGATAGTTATGCCAAACAAAAACTTTGATATTGTCCGTTTACACCATGCTGAAGTAACAGTTACTGATTTAGATCGCGCACGTCACTTTTATTGTGATGGGCTGGGTTTCATTGAAACTGAGTCTGATGACACCCATATTTATTTGAGGGCTTTGGAAGATGCAAACCACCATTGTCTCGTTTTGACGAAAGGCGAACAGGCCAGCTTAAAACATATTGCCTATCGTGTAAGCGCTGACAGTGACCTTGATGCACTAGATGAACTATTCACTGAACTTGGAGTAAATAAGCGTTGGGTGGCTGCCGGCGAGGAAAAAGGCCAGGGACGTGCACTACGAATTCAAGATCCAGGCGGTATTCCTGTTGAATTTTTCTACGAAATGGAAAAAGCCGACAGAATGCTGCAGAAATATCATTTGCAAGGAAATGTAAAAATCAAAAGAATCGACCATGCCAACTGTCTCATTACAAACATAGATGATTTATACGCTTGGTACAGCGATCATTTAGGTTTCAGAACCTCTGAGTACACTGTAAAAGTAGAGAGCGAGGAAGAAAATATTTGGGCTGCATGGATGCACAGAAAGCCAAGTGTTCATGACCTTGCGCTAATAAGCGAAACCGGACCTCGCTTTCATCATACTGGTTTTTGGATGGATGACGCGAAATCCATTTTGGATGCATGCGACCATCTTGCTTCACTGGGCTATTACGCTAATATCGAGCGCTCGCCTGGCAGGCATGGAACATCCAATGCTTTCTTCGTTTATTTGAGAGATCCTGATGGAAACCGCATGGAATTATACACTGGAGACTATTTTAC
This sequence comes from Bacillus norwichensis, assembly GCF_014836955.1. Lineage (GTDB taxonomy): Bacteria > Bacillota > Bacilli > Bacillales > Bacillaceae_C > Siminovitchia > Siminovitchia norwichensis. The sequence continues at coordinate 71,933 of NZ_JACSPV010000015.1, read as the reverse complement.
AAACGATCCGGACTGGGAACCAATCAAATGGGATCTTGCTGACCCTCAACGCGCAACTTTCTGGGGTGCCATGCCGCCAAAAAGCTGGGTCGAGGAAGCTGTTCCTGTTGAAGATATCCATACAGGAGAACTTCTTCCAATCGTCCCATTTAGAAAAAAAGAAAAAGTTTAAGATCTTAAAGAATGCATCAGAATTTGATGCATTCTTTTCTTTTGAGTAAAAAATATAACGTTATCAAAAATTTTTCTTTTTCTTTGACGGCGTACAGGTAGTGCTAGTGCCAGCGAAGGTGCTCCAGCGTCACCTCCCCTCCAAGGATCAACCGCGTCCCTATAATGGAGGAAATCATCTTGTTTGCTCGTTCTGCCTAAGGCGCTTCCGCTTTTTTCATCGAAAGTGTTTGCCCGAAACAAACATTTGTTCTATAATATATTTAAAATATTCAGGAGTTGATAAGCATGCAACTATCAATTATAACTAACGTTAGAACAAATAATTTTAATGATAAGCATGTGATGGATAAAATAAAAAACATGTGGGAAAGCGCCTCAAGCAGCCTTACAAACTATGAAGGCAATGTATATGGTGTTTATTATGATTACGAAAGCAATTATAAAGGAGATTACTCTTTAGGCGTTGCAACTGAACAAGATGGAGAAACATCTATTGAGCTCCCTACAGAAAAGTATGAGATTTTTACAGTTGATTCGACTGATGATCAAGGGATTTTTAAGGCCTGGAGCAACATTTGGAATTTGGAAGAATCAGGAACACTGAATCGAGCTTATACAGTTGATTTTGAAAAGTACCTCTCTAATGGAGATATTGAGATACATATCGCAGTAAAATAACACTATCCTTCATATCCTAATTGAGGTGGTGAAAAATGAAGAATCAATTTTCAATTGGACAGATGTCAAAGCTCCACAATATACCGGTCAAAACACTAAGATATTACGATGAAATCGACTTGTTCAAGCCAATTGAAGTGAACCCTGAAAATGGCTATCGGTATTATTCCATCGAGCAATTTAAATTGCTCGATATCATCAATTATTTAAAAGTACTTGGCGTTCCACTGGCGGACATTAAAAAGCAGACATCCAACCGAGATATCGACGAGCTGATTGATACGCTTAAGGAACATAAAAGGATCACAGAGCAAAAAATACAAGAGCTGGAAATGGCAAAAAAGAAGTTAGAAGCACGGATTGACGAATTCAAATCAGCAAAATATATTGAAAACATTAATCTCCCTTTCATCAAAACGATACCTGAAAGAAAAATCATCCAGCTTCAGGAAACCATCTCTTCTTTCTATGAGCTTGAGCTTTCGTTACGCAAGTTAAAGCAGCAATATCACCATCTCGCATCCATCTTCATCGGAAAAGTGGGACTGACTATTTCAGAAAATAATTTCCAACGTGAAAGTTTTTTGGAATACAGCTCTATTTTTCTTATTTTAGAAGAAGTGGAAAGAAGTAAATTAATAGAAGAAATTGATTTTGGCGTCCTCCCTCAAGGAACATATGCCTGCATTTTCTTTCGCGGGGGACATAGTGATGCATCGGCCTACTTTCATATCCTGAACGATTTTATCAAAGAGAACCATTACAAGATTAAAGGCGACTTCATTATTCGTACAATCATTGATGAGTTCATTTCGAAGAATCGTGAGGAGTTTCTTGCTGAAATTCAGGTATTGATTGACTAATCAGATTCTCCTTGGCGTATTTGCGCCTGGATTGTATCGAGCTCAATACATTTCCTCTGAAAATCCGTGGCATCCGCCGGAGACGCTAACTTTATGCAGCCAGGGCTTGCATGACGCATTCCTCTTACCACTTACAGAAGTTAAAAGGAGAGGCTCCCGCAGTTAGCCTTCTCCTTTAGCTTTCATTTGTCAAATTGTATTTTTTTAAGCGCCTCATCAGTAAAGATTGAGAGACACCCAGCTCTTCCGCAGTTTTTCTCGTCGTTTTAAATTTGGCATACGCCTTGGAAATGATACTCTCTTCAACTGATTCCAATACCTCTGTCAATGAATCCCCTCTATTAAAGCTTGCAAGATCGAAAGTATTTACTTCCTGCTCCCTCATATGTGCAGGCAGATCCTTCACCTGAATTTCATACTCAGGCGCGATAATTACGAGCCGTTCCATTAAGTTTTCCAGCTCCCGTATATTTCCCGGCCAATCATAATCTTGAAAAATATCCATTACACCTGCCGAAAGACGGCAGCTCCGTTTATGTTTTTTATTATATTTCTCTAAATTGTATTGAACCAGACCAATAATATCCTCTTTCCTTTCCCTTAACGAAGGAATTCGGACTGGCAGTACATTCAATCTGTAAAATAAGTCAGAGCGGAACCTTCCCTTCTTTACTTCTTCCATTAAATCCAAGTTCGTCGCAGCGAGGATTCTTACATCAGATGTTTGGTACTCTGTCGAACCCACAGGAAGGAATTTTCTCTGTTGCAAAAACTGTAATAGCTTTGCTTGCAAATGAATTGGCAATTCGCCGATTTCATCGAGGAACAATGTCCCCCCATCCGCCATTTTGATGAGTCCTGCTTTTCCTCCTTTATTTGCTCCTGTAAAAGCTCCTTTTACATAACCGAATAATTCAGATTCAATCAAGGATTCTGGTATTGCTCCGCAGTTGATCTCAACAAACGGCTCATTTCCCCGCTCGCTTAACCCATGAATCTGCTGAGCGATAACGTTTTTGCCGACCCCAGTCTCACCGCTCAACAGGACAGTCGATTCTGCTGGAGCTATCTTATCAATCGTTTGCAGCAGAGAAAGATAAGACGGGCTTTGGCTGGTGAAATAATAAGATTCTGATTGTTTCTCATAATTGATCCTCATAATTTCCTGGCTATATCTTTTTAATAATAATTGAGTTTCTTCCAGTTCTGTCGTCGTATGAACAATTTCGGTAATATCCTTGGTCTGAGCGATGATGCAATCAATTTTCCCGTTTTCATCCCTGATGGGATATCCAGTGACAATAAACCTGAGATCATTCCCCTCTGAGGTTTGCACAGTGCTTACCAGTGCCTGCTTTTCTATCACTAATTTTGTGACTGATGGTTGAAACACTCCCATTTCTTCCAATAAGTAAACACTTTTTCCGATAAAAAAAGACTTGGGTTTGGTTAAAGTATTTGCACAAGCTGTATTTAACCATAATACCTGCCCCTCTCCATCTGAAATCAAAACTCCGTCAGAAAGGGCATTAAGAATTTTTTTAAAATACGGATGCTCCAAAATTTCTCTAACTTTTCCCAATCAAATCACCCTTTCGATTTATCTATAGTATTAGAATACACGATTTTTGAATCAATTTCGATTCAAAATTGTTTTTTTCTTTATTATTACAGTTATTCCGAATCACTTTTGACTCAAAACTTCATTAGTTGAGTCATTTTTGTCACTAATCCTCTTAAACTGTTCACCAAAAACAGACAAAAATAGCCTTTTGGGGCATAATTAGCAAAAAAACTTGGCACGTAAATTGCTATTATTGTATACAGCAAAGATGCAATAGCAAGAATGCTAACGCTAACATGTACTATCAAGAAAGGAGGGCTCAAAATGCTTGAAGAAACAATGACGATTAATATAAAGCGGCTCATGAACACGATAAATGAAAGCGCCGTTATCGGAAAGCTTGCTCGCGGTGGAATTTGTCGCCTTGCTCTTACTAACGAAGATAAAAAGATGAGAGATTTATTTAGGCAATGGCTATTAGATGCTGAGATGCAAGTACGCGTAGATGATTTCGGTAACATTTATGGCAGAAAAGAAGGTAAGAACCCTCAAGCAGCGCCGGTTCTTATAGGATCGCATCTCGATACTCAACCCGAAGGGGGACGGTATGACGGAATCCTTGGTGTTCTTGCCGGCCTCGAAGTGTTAACCACTTTAAATAATATGGACATTCAGACAGAGAGGCCTATCGAACTCATTAATTTTACAAATGAAGAAGGCTCCAGATTTGAACCGCCCATTTTAGGGGCTGGTGGACTCGCAGGGCATTTTGACCAAGAGTTTGTTTACAGTCGGAAGGACCAGGAAGGAAAGGCCTTCTTAAGTGAATTAAAACGAATTGGCTATCATGGACCAGAAAGAAATCGCATTCAAAACAGTCATTGTTATCTTGAGCTTCATATCGAACAGGGACCAGTCCTTGAACATAAACATCTAGATATCGGCGTTGTAACTGGCATACAAGGCATGGACTGGCTGGAAGTAAATCTAACCGGACAATCAGACCACGCGGGGCCAACACCGATGAACATGCGTAGAGACGCCCTTTATGCCGCTTCAAAAATCATACAAATCATTAGAGAAACAACCGTAAACCTAGACAAAGAAGCAACTGCAACAGTTGGCAGATTGGCTGTAAAGCCAAATTCGATCAACTGCGTGCCTGGGGAAGTTACCTTCTCTGTTGATATCCGACATTCAAATGATGCGATGAAAGAAAGATTGACGCAGTCATTGATAGAAAAAATCAGCGTTTCTGCAGCAGCTGAACAAGTAGCAGTCAAAGTAGATAAAATTTGGGAGAGTTCTGCAACACATTTTTCCGGTAGCTTAGTTGATCTCATAACTGAAAACGCTAAACAACTCGGATACAGCAGTCAAAAAATGATAAGCGGGGCTGGGCATGATGCCAAGTATATGAATCTAATTACTCCTACAGCCATGATATTTGTTCCAAGTGTTGCAGGAAAAAGCCACTGCCAAGAGGAATTCACTGAGGCGGAAGCCATTGAAAAAGGGGCAAACCTGCTTCTGAAGACAGTTTACCAATTAGCAAATAACAACGCTTCTTTTAAATAAGCAAGCGCTACATCAAGAGGAGGTCATAGTAAATGTTTGCTGATGTTATTTTCTATAACGCTGACATTTATACAATGGATGATGCCCACCCTACCGCAAGTAGAGTGGCCGTAAAAAATGGAAAGATTATTGCTTTTGATCAGGATACTGAACCTTTGAAAGGTCCTTCAACAAAAATGGTAGATATAGATAGAAAAACAGTATTGCCGGGTTTTATTGAAAGTCATGCTCACCCGATACATTACGCTGCAAATACACTTCAACTTGACTTGAGGACAGAAATTGCACCAGATATCGACAGTATTCTGAATGCTGTAAGGGAAAAAGCGAAGGTTACACCAAAAGGAGAATGGATTATCGGTATGGGCTGGGACGACAGCAAGCTCAAAGAAAAAAGATTTCCGACAATCAATGAGTTAAACGAGGCTGCACCAGACCACCCTGTCTTCTTAAAAAGAACATGTGTACACAACGCTGTAGCAAATAGTATGGCTTTTAAGGTGAGCGGTCTTCCCGAAATTCCTACAGACCCTGATGGCGGTCATTTTCATATTGACCCCAAAAGTGGTAAGCCTAGCGGTCTCATTCAGGAAAACGCTATGCATGAGTTCTCTGTTCCAGCTTTTTCTATCGAACAATTAAAGGGAGCGATGATGAAAGCACAGGAACAATTTTTCCGATGGGGAATTACCACAGCTCATGAAATGGCAGCAACTAAAAATGAGATGATCGTTTACCAGCAGCTTCAAAAGGAAGAAAAGTTCCAATTAAAAGCACGCCTTTGGCTATGGGCCATTGACTTGATGGGATGGACCGGTGTCCAAGAGGAAACTCTGAAACTTGGTATCGAAAGCCATCTCGGTAATGATCGTTTGAATATTCAAGGCTTAAAGTACATGCTCGACGGAAGTGTCGGCGGAAGAACTGCGGCACTTGCAAAACCTTATGAAGGTGATGGAGATAACGACGGGATTTTATACATGCAGCAAGATCATTTAAACGACCTTGTATCTGAATCTATTAAACATAATTTGCGAGTCTCCATTCACGGAATCGGCGAACGAGCAATCGAAATGGCTCTTCAGGCGATTTCAAATGCGGCCACTCCCGAAGAAATCAAAAATATGCGCAATAGAATTGAACATTGTACCTTGCCTACTGACGAACATTTAAGGAAAATAGCAGAATATGGAATCATCGCCGCATCATCCATAGGATTTATTTACTCTATTGGAGACAGTTATTTAGCGAACTTAGGACAAGAGCGGGCAGAAAAAGTATTCCCTCATGCTTCTTTTAAAAGTCATGGAATCATTGCCCCGGGAAATTCAGATTTACCGGTTTGTGATGGAAATCCATTGTTCGGTATTTATTCGGCTGTCGTCCGCAAAACAATGAGCGGCCAGCAGCTTGGAACAGCTGAAGCGATTTCTGTAGAGGATGCCATTAAAGCTTACACAATTGACGCTGCTTATTCGGGTTTTGATGAAGATATCATCGGTTCGCTATCCATTGGGAAATATGCGGATCTCATCGTACTGGACAATGACCCATTTAAAGTGGATCCAGAATTTATAAAAGACATTCAAGTAATCCAAACTATTGTCGAAGGAAATACCGTCTATAGCAGTACTTAAAAATATCGCCGCAACCAAGGAGGACTTATTATGTATAATTCACAGGAACAAATGATTTTAGGTGGACTTGTCATCATCTATTTCCTATTTCTATTTGGCGTTTCCCTTTATATCAATCAGCGAAGCATTAAAACCTATGATGATTATAATGTAGCTGGAAGATCCGTATCCATTTTCCCATTAATTCTGACATTCGTTGGTACAGCTGTCGGCGGGTCAACTTTGCTTGGATATATGGAAAATGGCTATAGCTTCGGTATGGGCCAGCATTGGCTGAACTTCGGAACACTTTTCGCTGGTATCATTTTAATGTTTTTCTTTGTTAAAAAGATCCGTCAATATGGTGAAAAATATGACATGGTGACCATTGCCGATTTTACTACATTGCGCTTTGGTGAAGGTGCTCGTTTTCCAACAGTCATTAGTATTTTAATCGCCTACAGCGCAATTACAGGAATGCAATTTGTTGCGATCGCAACGATTTTGAATTTGACCATTGGACTAAGTATCACAACAGGAATTATCATCAGCTGGATAATGCTGACACTGAAAACGTATTTTGGCGGAATGAAATCTGTCATTTGGCAGGACGCTTTCCACGGTACAATCCAAACCATTGGTATTTTCACATTGTTTGTTGTTGTCATTATTGCATCTGGTGGATGGGGAAATATTACTGAAAATGCCCTTGCAATGAATGAAGGAGCCAACCTAAGTATTTTCAGTATTTCTTCCACTCAAGTTTTCGTCTATTTATTAACCATTGGTGCCTATCAGTTTGTCAGACAAGATCTTTGGCAACGCTTTTGGGCTGCCAAAGACATCAAAACAGCTTCAAGGGGATACTGGATTTCAATTATATTAGCATTCTTAACTGGATTTTTTGTCATTACAATCGGCGTAGCTGGCAAATATGGTTTACAAATGGGCGAAATAAACCCGACATTAAGCTATTATGAAATTATCGGAAATGTTTTCAATTTCCCAATGGTTGTTGTTATGATTATTGCTTTATTAGCTACAGTTATTTCAACAGCTGACTCATTTTTCATGGCAGGAGCTTCCTCCATTGTAAACGATATCATTAAACCTCGTTTGAAAAACCAAAACGATAAAAAGCTCTTATTATATAGTCGTGTTTCAGTCATGCTCGTCTCAGTCTTTTCCTTACTGCTAGCATTATATATTCCACAGCTTGTCAACTTGTGGGTTACAGGAACAGCCATGTTAGTCTCCTCTTTGCTGGCACCGGTCATTTTTGGACTTTTTTGGAAAGGCACAACAAAAGCTGGCGGTACATGGGCGATGTGGATCGGATTAATTATAGCTGTCGTTTGGCAAATGGCAGGACATCCGTTTGGCATCCATCCTGTCTTTATCGGATTGCCGATATCTACTTTGCTAGTTATTGTTATTTCTCTACTGACAAAATCGAACGAAGTGAGCGTATCTCCCGACAAAGAGGCAATCTAGCTTTTCGTTGACGAATCAGCTTCTATAATTTGGTAAGAAAGGGTACCCCGTGCCCTTTCTTACTTTTTTGCAGTTTACGAGAGTATTTTCTCAGGAGGCGAACTGTTTGAAAGCTATTCCGGCAGTGAACGATCGTTATATCTTTTTAATCGTGTCTTTTATTTTCTGGGTTTCACAATTTATCTACGTTCCTGTTTTAGCCCCTTACATTGAATCTTCCGGAGGGAAATATACCTTTGTTGGTCTGGTATTGGGCAGTTATGGAATTATGCAATTAGTATTCAGAATGCCTATCGGAATCTTTTCAGATCTCATTAAAAAGAGAAAGCCGATAGTGATTGCTGGAATGTTAATCTGCGCATTGAGCTGCTTTGTTTTTGCTATTACCAATCATTTAGCTTGGATTTTAGTCGCGAGATCCTTAGCCGGTCTGGCTGCCGCGACATGGGTTATTTTCACAGTCCTTTATGCTGGTTATTTTTCCGACAAACATATCCATCGTGCAATGGGAATGATTTCATTCATCATCGTTTTAGCGCAATTTGCAGGCATGTTTCTCAGTGGCTATTTAGTGGATCACTGGGGATGGAAAACCCCCTTTTGGGTTGGGGCAATCATATGTACAGTTGGAGTCGTGCTATCCTTTTTCATTCATGATTCTCAAGAAAGTCTTCCTAATCAGCCTTTAAAACTGAAAGATTTATTATCTGTTATCACGGATTCCACTTTATTGAAAGTTTCAATGCTTTCGATTGCCGCTCACGGGATTCTCTTCACCACCATGTTCGGTTTCACACCTGCATATGCTTTAAAAATTGGATTTCAGGCACATGAAATTAGTATGGTTGTCATTGCATTTATGGTTCCACATGCGATCTCAGCCATATTGAGCGGAAAATTATTTGTTCCTGTTTTGGGACAATGGAGAACTTTGCAATTTGCTTTTACTTTCGTCGCTTGTTTTACTTTGCTCACACCATTTGTAACAAACAAACTGTTATTTTATCTTTTGCAAGGTCTCAATGGATTTTCATTAGGTATTTTATTCCCCGTTTTATTGGGATTCGCCATTGAAAAAATCCCTTCGCAAAAAAGAGCAACTGCCATGGGCGTATACCAGTCACTATACGCACTGGGTATGTTTATCGGTCCTTTTCTAGCAGGAATATTGAATTCATATGTAGGTATCAGCGGGACCTTCTATTTATCAGGCATATCTGGGGCCCTCGCAATGATTTTAACCTTCCTGTGGGGGGCCAAAGACCAAAATAAATTTTTTTCAAAAGCGCAGCCCAAGTGATAACCTTAGGTCCGCGCTTTTCATCGTTCACACCTTAACAAATCGATAACTAGATATGGCTAAAACAACTGCATTGGCAAGTGTTTTGGGTAAATCCCATTCAATTTAAGCAAACTCTCGCTTATTCATATTCGCATAAAATTATGCAGTAATAAGCAAAATTGGGTTTTAAAAAAGAGATACTTTCTCTCATAAAAATTGAGAGTTTTCATAGTGTTTCCTCGATATTTCTCCAAACAACAAAACATGGCATATTTTTTGCAATGATAAGTTAAACTGTAAACCTTTACAACGGAGAGGTGTAAAAATGAAAGCAGATATTATCATTCAAAGCGATTCTGTTTTTACGGGGCTAAAAGATCATGCAGAACCATTGGTCATCGCAATCAAAGACAATAAAATCATTGACGTTGATACACATGATGCGTTGGAAAAATATGCTGGAGAGGACACCCGAATCATTAACGCGAAAGACAAACTGGTCATGCCAGGATTTTTCGATTCCCACATTCACATCATGGCTGGCAGTCTTTTTAACCATTACGCCGTTCCTTTAAGTGAGGCCGTTTCAGCAGAAGATGCCGCCGAGAAGGTGAAAGCGTATGCAGATAAACACCCCGATGCAGAGTGGATTATTGGAACTGGCTGGGATTCCACAACATGGGACAACAAGGAGTTTCCTGACCGTTATCTGCTTGATCAATATCTTCCTGATCGTCCAGTATTTCTGATTCAAGCAGAAGGTCATTATGGCTGGGTCAATTCAAAAGCGATTAAACTAGCTGGCATTACAAAGGATACTGCCAATCCGGACTACGGAATCATCTATAAGGATGAAGACGGCGAGCCTACAGGCATCCTTATTGAATCCGCCATGTCCCTTGTCGGAAAATACGCCTATGATTTTTCCAACGAACAAAGAAGAGAAATGCTCCAACTGTTCTTGAATCACGCAACAAGCGTGGGCGTGACATCAGTGAATGACCTTTATATGAGCCGGGCCCATGAACAATTGGAAGGCTACTCTGTTTACAAGGAGTTCGATGAGAAGGATCAATTGACCGTAAGAATCCATTTGTATCCGCCTTTAAATGGTGATTTGGAAAAAGCGAATGAATTAAAAGAGACTTTCTCATCTCCGAAACTAAAAATGTCCGGGCTAAAGCAATTCATTGATGGAGTTGTAACCGGGTACACAGCTTATATGCTAGATCCATATAAAGATAGGCCTGAAACACTTGGTGAAGTTGGTTTTCCAAAAGAACAGCTTCAAGAATGGGTGACGGCAGCCGATAAAGAAGGCTACCAAATTAAGTTCCATACAATTGGCGACGGAGCAGTAAGGCTAGGTCTCGATTTATATGAAAACGCTCAGAAAGAAAACGGCAAGAGGGATTCTCGCCATACGCTTGAGCATATCGAGGTCATTTCTCCCGACGATATTCCAAGATTTAAAGAATTGGGAGTCATGCCTTCTGTCCAGCCTTACCATATGGCGTTGATGCCAAGAGAAAGCCATACAGAACGTGTAACAGAGGAAAAATTCCCTTATCTGTATCCAAATGCAACGTTCTTTAATGAAGGTAATGTTATGCCATACAGCAGCGACTATCCGATTGTTCCATTAAACCCAATGCTTGGGCTCTATCACGCAGTCTCCCGAAAAGACTATTCTTTGGAAGAAACTTGGAATGAACAGGAGAAAGTTTCACTTGCACAGGCACTAAAAGCTTACACATACGGCTCTGCCTACAGTGTCTTCAGAGAAAACGAAATCGGCACACTACAAAAAGGCAAGCTAGCAGATATTGTCGTTCTCGATAGAAACTTATTTAATGTTCCAGAGAAAGAAATTTTAGACGCGAAAGTCGAGTTGACAATTACAGATGGTCAACTCGTTTATGAACATTCGTCTGAAACCATATCCTCGTAAGGACTGGAGTTCCTGTTGAGGACTCCCCTTTTCATCACAGTTTTTTTTAAAAGGAGGATTCGCATGCAACAAGAAAAAATGAACCGCTCGCTTACCCTGATACCGGTTGTTCTTTTCGGTTTTTCCTTTATGGCTCTTGCAACCGTATTCAGCACTTATGGCGTAGCGGCTGAGCTATCCCACGGGATGGTCTCAGGATCTTATTTGCTGGCATTGATTGTCATGCTCTTTACAGCCTACAGCTATGGACAAATGGCTAAAGCTGTACCATCAGCTGGTTCCGCATATGCTTATACACAAAAGTCGATCAGCCCATATGTCGGTTTTATGGTGGGCTGGGCTGTATTGATGGATTATCTCTTTATTCCAATGGTCAACTACTTACTGTTTGGGATCTTTTTCTCAGCAGCCTTCCCAGCTGTACCAAGCTATATCTGGATTTTGGGAATGCTTTTACTCGTTACGATTGTCAATGTCAAAGGAATTAAGCTTGCTACAATGGCAAATGCTTTTATCAGTCTTTTCTCTTTATTGTTTATAGTCATTTTTATCGGATTGTCCGCCAAAGATATAATGGGAGGAGCAGGCACAGGTACCATTTTTAATCTTGCACCATTTTACAACCCTGAAGAATCTTTCTCGTACATTGTTGCAGGCGCGGCTCTCCTCTGTTTTTCTTTTCTTGGCTTTGATTCAGCCACAGCTTTTGCAGAGGAAACAATCAATCCGAAGAAGACGATCCCAAGAGCCGTTATCATCATAACCCTTGTAGGCGGCGCAATCTTCATGTCTGTTTCATATTTTGCGCATAATGTATGGCCAGACTATACAACATTTACAAATGCTGATTCAGCTTCTCATGAAATCATTACATCTGTAGGAGGCAAAACTTTAGCCTCTATGTTCCTAGCTGTGTATTTTGTCACGGTTTTTGGATCAGCCATGTCCTCACAGGCAAGTGCATCACGTGTACTGTTTGCAATGGGACGTGACGGTCAGCTTCCAAGGTTTTTCGGAAAGCTTCATCATAAATATCAAACGCCGATTAATAATATTCTTTTAATCAGCGTGATATCTTTGCTTTCTCTCTTTTTAAGCCTGACGCTTGTAGCTTCATTCATTAACTTTGGAGCTTTCATCGCTTTTATCAGTGTCAACATAGCCGTTATCTCCTATTATTTCATCCGGAAAAAAGAGCGGTCTTTCAAAGGGACCATCTTGTATTTAATCTTGCCGGGTATTGGTGCAATTCTTGATCTATGGCTACTCCTTAACTTGGATATTCATTCAAAGGTTTTAGGTAGCATTTGGTTCTGCCTTGGTCTCATTTATCTTTTCTTCTTGACCAAAGGATTCAAACAACGACCACCAGAGCTTCAATTAGGTGCTGCAGAATCATCGTAGAACCACTCAGCTTCGGAAGTAGAAATTTTGCGATAATGGACGTTTTCGTAAACTATCGGGATTATTCTGCCCCTGTCGTCAGCAAAACACCGATTTTTAAGAAATTTTTAGGGAATTTAGAGGATTTTTAGAAAAAAAGAGTGAACTCCCCTTTCTTTTACCAAAGTAAAGGGCTATAATATATAATTGTGCAGAGCACTTTCATAGTAACAACTTTGAAAAGGAGCGATTCTAATGAGCAACGAAACATTGAGACAAGAATTGGTTGAATTGGACAAGAAGTATTTTATTCACCCAACATCTTCATTACAAGACCAACAGGCAAACGGACCAGCTATTATTTTTGATAGAGCTGAGGGTGTTCATTGCTATGACATTAATGGTAAGAAATACCTTGAAGGTATGTCTTCCTTATGGAACGTAAATATTGGATATGGTAGAAAAGAACTTGCTGAAGTAGCAAAAGAACAGCTTGAAAAATGCGCTTACTCTAACAGCTTTTCTGGTTTCAGTAACGAACCTGCTATTCGTCTCGCTGCTAAAATTGCTGAAATGACACCTGGCGACCTAAATGGCGTATTCTTTACTTCTGGTGGTTCTGAATCAAACGATTCAGCATACAAGCTTGTACGTCACTATTGGAAAGTAAAAGGCCAACCTGAAAAAACTAAAATTGTTGCTCGTAAAAGAGCTTATCACGGAGTAGCTTCCGGATCTACAAGTGCTACAGGAATCGAATCATTCCATGATTTCACAACTTCTTTGGCACCAGGATTCATTCACGTTGACCCTGATTCTCCAGAAGCTTTCAGACAATTAATTAAAGAAGAAGGCGCAGACACAATTGCAGCATTCTTAACTGAGCCAATTCAAGGTGCTGGTGGAGTTAACTTTCCTAAAGAAGGCTACCTCAAAGAAATCCGCCAAATCTGTGACGAAAACGACATCTTATTCATCGCTGACGAAGTAATCAACGGATTTGGACGTACTGGAAAAATGTTCGCTTCTGAACACTTTGACATCGTTCCTGATGTATTGCTTCTTGCAAAAGGTATTTCTAGCGGATACGTTCAATTAGGAGCAGTTGTATTACGCGAAACACTCCATAAAGAATTGATTGAACTTTCTAGCGGCGTATTGATGCACGGATTTACTTACAGCGGACATCCAACTGCGTGTGCAGTAGGCTTGAAGAACATCGAAATCATGGAAAACGAAAATATGGTTGAGAATTCTAAAGTAATGGGTGACCTGCTTGCAGAAAAATTAACTGAGCTTCAAAAAGAAACTGACATCATTGGTGAAGTTCGTCACCTCGGTTTACTTGGTGCAATTGAAATCGTTAAAGACCAAGAAACTGGCGAACGTTTTGCTGAAAAGCTTTCAGGTAAAGTTGTAGCTGAAGCAAGAGAACGTGGTCTAATCCTTCGTAATGTTGTTTATTGGGAAAAAGATACTATCGTTTATGCTCCTCCACTTTGCATGACTGAAGAAGATGTAAACGAATTTGTTAGCATCGTCAAAGAATCAGCATTAGAAGTTCAAAAATCACTTTAATTATATGAAAAAAGCGATCCGACTCGGATCGCTTTTTTATTTACCTCATCAGGATTTTCTTCAGATAGGAAATGTGCATTAGACTGAGCTTAGTACCCATTCTATGTGATTTCATTAAAAGCGGTACCCCACTGTAAAAACACTCACCAATAATGGATCGGATTTATCGTTCCTGGATAGTATTCCTACTTTTTTCGATAGTATCTCTCTTTGCCAAAAAGTCTTTCTCCTAAGTCGGACAGTAACTCGGCCAAACTGAACAGTATTTAATTCAAGCAGGATTCTGCTTTTTCCAATAGTATCTCCTCTTAGCCAGGTATCATTTCTGTTAAATTGAACAGTTCGGCTTTTTTGCAAACGCCCGACCAATTTACTTTAAGGATTGCCCCTTCTTCAACCTATAATCACACTTTTTCAACGGACAAATTGAAGGAGAGCTGCCCACGCAGAGCAGCTCTCCTTTTCTACTTTATGACTTCAGCGTTCAGTCTGTAACGCCGCCAAGTCGATTTATTACTAATCCACTTGTGCTTAACCCTTTTACTTCCAATACTCTAAAGTACGCTTTCTCATCGCTTCTCTATTTTGATCTGTTGTTTTTGGCAGGTATTCACCTGTTTGCTGGTCAATAATGATTCCATAGCGACGGATGAGGTCAAGTAGATCTACTTCCCCTTTACGGAACTTTTCCATCACAGTTTCAGGATTTTCTTCAAGCCATTTTTGACGGTTCAAACGGATTAATTCACGTGCGTTCTCCGTTGCTTCTGCATCAATTTCAAAAAGGTCGATTTCACGGTCGATCTCTTTGATGACGACTCCGTAATCCTTTTCTGCACGTTCAATGGATACATATTCGTCAATGACATCTTCAAGGACGGATTTAGGATCTCTTTCAAGAGGGTCGCCAAGTCCGCCTCCCCCCGCAGATGGACGTGTGAAGTAATCACCTTTGCCAACTTTTACATTGGAGAAGATTGTTCCAAGGAATTCTGACTCTTGTCCGCTTCTTTGAAGTTCAACGCCATGCGGTGTAGAAGGAAGTCCGCCAAAAATTCCCCAAGTAACAGAACGAGATCTGTCGCAGCAGTATGACATAACAGCGTCATGAGCCTCTGTAAGGATTCCGCCCTTCTCGACTCCACAACCACCTCGGAATTGACCAGGACCGCCAGAGTCAGTAACAATCTCATGTTTTGTTGTAATAACTGGAGACAGTCGCTCCTGCCCCTCACAAGGCTGGATGCTGAGCCCTACTCCGAATACTGGAGAAGTCGCATTAGCACCATCTTTTATGCTACGGCCCCCATGTCCGCCCGCCATCCAGTCGTACCACATGAAGTAGTTTTCATAGCCTGCCCGCTTGTCATCTCCCCCAATAAGCAGATATTCTAAGTTGAATGAGCAAGCCAAAGCGCGTTCCGGCATAATGTTTGACCATAATTCAAAGCAAGCATTCATAATTTTTTCATAAGCACCTGAACAGAATCCTGTCACCGCTACTGGCCACGGGGCATTTACTACTGAGTTCTCCGGAAGTTCCACATGTACAGCTCTGTAAAAGCCGGAGTTCAAAGGAATATCAGGGAAGAACGTTTTTGTTCCCGCATATGCTGCAGACAGCGACGAACCGAAAGCAGAGTTCAAGAAGCAGCCAATATATTTATGAGAGCCAGACAGATCATAGAAAATCTCATCGTCTTTAATCGTCATTTTCACTTTAATCGGGATCAGACCGTCTCCTATTTCAGGGTCCATATCAATAAAGTCTGTCGTTTCCCATACACCGTCAGGAAGCTCCTTAACTTTTGCACGCGCGAGACGTTCCACATAGTTTTGTACTTCTTCAAACGCAGTTAATACAGTATCAAGACCATATTTTTCAATAAAAGTAATCAGTTGTCTTTCACCTGTTTTAGTTGCTTCCGCTTGCGAACGAAGATCCCCTAATCGTTCTTCTGGAACACGCATATTGGAAACAAGCACGTTCGCAACGTCTTCCAAGTATTCTCCTTTGCTCCAAATCCGAAGCGGCGGAATTCGCATACCTTCTCCATAATGTGTTTTCGCATTGACATCAAAGGAACCAGGAGTAGATCCCCCCATGTCTGCCCAGTGTCCGTTTACCTGCATAAATGAAATCAATTCTCCATTGTAAAATACAGGACGGATGATCCGCGTGTCGTTAAAGTGTGTACCACCACGGTACGGGTCATTTACAATAAAGACATCTCCAGGATGGATATCATCACCGAAATCTTCAATGACTGCTTTTGCAGTTAAATGAAGTGTTCCTACGTGAACGGAAATATCCTGCGTCCCCTGCATAATCGTATTTCCATTGGCATCACATAGTGCTGAACTGAAATCACGATTATAAATTACGAATGAATAGCATGTACGCAACACTTGCTCAGACATTTGGTCAACAAGATTCACAAATCCGTTTTTTAAGACTTCAAATGTTACCGGATCAAGTTTTGTATCGACATTAAACATCATATCTCCCCTTTTTTCGCAGTTTTATTTTAAATTAGCCTTGCTTTTTTAAATACGGCTCATGATGATATTGCGGTATTCATCAATTTTGACAGAATAATCTGGCGGTACAACAATTGTTGAATCGAGCTGTTCGATTACAG
The DNA here is from genome assembly GCF_014836955.1 of Bacillus norwichensis. Lineage (GTDB taxonomy): Bacteria > Bacillota > Bacilli > Bacillales > Bacillaceae_C > Siminovitchia > Siminovitchia norwichensis. The sequence goes on along the minus strand of NZ_JACSPV010000015.1, from coordinate 55,130 downwards.
CCGGTCCATTAAATTCTGACAGTACAGGGATTTTCGTACGGTCATAGATTTTTGAATCAACTAGTCCTCCAGCCTCTTCAAAGTACACACGGCGTGTTTCTTTTACAGCTTCTTCCAAGCTACCTTGAGGCTCTTCTTTTGTAAATACCGGCTTATTGACTGCACCAATCGCTTCTACGCGCATCCCATAAATTTCAATTCCTTTATCCCTGTCAGCAAATGCGAACTCACGCTCATGCTCAAGATGGAATCTTTCAATCGCTTCATCCAAGGATGTAATTGGACGGTCAATTGTGACAGATAGCGTTCTCCATTGCCCGACATACCGCATATCAATGTAGCGAATCAAATGCATTTGTTCTTCCTCAATACCTTCTTCAACCAACAGCTCAGTCGCTTCTTTTTCCATTTCAATGAATTCTGTTTCCAGTTCTTCTTTCGTTACTTCGGCGACATTGGCAAAATATGTTTTAGTAATGTCATGACGAACGTCAACAAGCAGACAACCCATTGCTGCAGCTACTCCTGGGTGAGCCGGAACGATCACTGTCGGTATCTCCATTTCCCTTGCGAGATCTGCTCCGTGAAGTGCACCTGCTCCACCAAATGCAACTAGGGCAAAGTCGCGAGGGTCATAGCCGCGTCGTACAGAAATCAAGTTAAGTGCGTCGCACATATTAGCATTAGCTACTTGAATCATGGCATTGGCAGCACCGTAGACGTTGTACCCCAACGGTTGAGCCACTCGCTCTTCAATTGCTTTTTGAGACAAATCCTTATCTAGTTCCATTTGTCCGTCAATCAACTTCGTATTCAAACGTCCAAGCACAAGGTTCGCATCCGTGTTTGTCGGCTCAATTCCACCCTGATCGTAGCATGCTGGTCCAGGAACCGCTCCTGCACTGTGAGGACCATTGCGTAAAGAACCCCCGTCATCAATCCAAGAAATACTTCCTCCACCTGCACCGATTGTTAAAATCTCAATGCTTGGGAAACCGATCGGATAACCGTACTCGATATACCAGTCTTTTGTAATCCGTAGTTCATTGTCATACATAAGGGAGATGTCTGTGCTTGTCCCACCCATGTCAAGGCCGATAGCATTTTTAAACCCGCACATATTGGCGATATGCTTACTTGCGATTGCACCTGCGGCAATCCCAGAGCTTGCAAGGCGAGCTGCGTATTTAGGAACCGTTTGGGAAGTCATAACACCACCGCCTGAATGAAGAACGATAATGTCGCCATCATATCCAAGATCTTTCATGTTTTCTTCCAAAGTATTAATATACTTGCTGATAGTCGGTCCAAGTACAGCGTTTACAATCGTCGTACTCATACGCTCATGCTCAAAAATTTCTGGAAGTGTATCCGAAGAAGTACAAATGTATGCTTCAGGAAGCTCTGCTTGCAAAATTTCTTTTGTCTTTTTCTCATTTTCCGCATTTACATATGCATTCATAAAGCAGATAGCAACCGCTTCCACACCCCGCCTTTTTAAAATTCTGGCAAGCTCGCGGATTTCTTCTTCATTCACTTCTTTCAACATTTCACCATCAAACCCAACTCGCTCATCAAGCTCAAAGCGGTCTCTTCTCTTGATGTACGGCTCTGCAACATCGTTATATGCATCCCATAAATCAAGTTTTGTCCCACGTCGGATTTCTGGTACATCACGGAATCCTTTTGTAGTTACAAGAGCAGCTTTTGGAAGCTTACGCTCAATCAACGCGTTTGTTCCAACTGTTGTTCCATGCGAGAACATTTTTATTTTATCGCCAGTCAATTCGGCTTTTACAATACCGTTTAATATCCCTTTTTCAGGGTTTGATGGCGTAGATGAAGTTTTCGTTACATACATTTCTCCAGTAGTTTCATCAAAAACAAACACATCTGTGAAAGTTCCACCAACATCAACTGCAACATGGTAGCCTGTTTTTGTCATTTTACTCATATTTTCGCCTCCGTTATTAATCAATGATCATTTAAGAAAAATACTTTTCAACAGATTCCTCTCCCCTTTTGAGGGCATCACCACCTTTAAGTTCTTTTATTCTTAGATACTTGCTTGTACTTTTTCTATTAGTTTCTCTTTCTCTCGTCTAATCGAAATAGCCTGATCTACTGTGATAGCCTGAAATTTAACTTTTGACATTGGTCTCATTTGAGACAATTTACTAATATCCGGCCAGATGACTGTTCCAATTGTTACGAAGCCGCCACCACCAGTACCATCATTCAATAAAATGATAATCTCTTCCTCATTCGGCACGATGACAGCGCCGATGGGATAGGGGATATCAACAATATTTCCTGGTGTTCCTCCCGAGCCAAATGGCGATTCAATTTCTGAGTAACTGATGTGGCCGCCTTTTGCCCTGCACGCAGTCCGATCCGATTGTGGTTGGATGTTCCAGTGGCTGTTTAAAAAAGATACAAGCCCCTCATCGCGAATTAAGTCACAGGTGATGCCTAAAACAACATGTACTGTTTCCGTTTTCCCAAACTCCGGAATAGCTTCACGGATTAGTTCTTTTCCTATATGCTGAGCAGCTCCAGGTAGTGGTTCGGAAAGTGGGATTTTATCTCCCGCCAGCAATAGTCTTCCAGTGATTCCAGGAAAAACACTAGCGAGACAAGTCGACTTGCTTCCCAGCACTTCTGGAACATCAAATCCTCCTGACACACACAAATAGCTGAATAATCCTTTTTGGATGTGACCAATTTCAAGTACATCGCCTTTTTGAACTTCAAATACTGTCCACATTGGCTGCTCAGCGCCATTTAAAAGTACTTGTACTGGAGCCCCTGTAATAATTGCAGTTGTTTTTTTATGAAATTCGATCGTCGTCCCCTTGACCATCATTTCTAGAGCCGCAACATGGCGCGGATTGCCTAAAAGCAGGTTCCCGAATATGAAGGAGAATTTATCTGCAGCCCCAGCTGGCGGAACTCCCTGATGAAAGTACCCTATCCTTCCCATATCTTGGATTGTTGTACGAATACCTGGTTGAATCAACTCTATCATCGGTCAAACTCCTCTTTCAGTTGTTCTATATACTCTACTCCAAGCTCATCATATTTCGCAGCGGAAAAGGAGACAGGCTTCATTTTATATTCATATGTTCCGTTGATGACCTCTTCTCGAATGTTTTGATATTCCGCTTTTGAAACAGGCCTATACTTCCATAAGTCTCCAGGCCTGGCGAGTACAAAGCTTTCCTTGAACGCTGCAAGCCTTTGATAGACATCGTATACAGGTACAGCGGATCTGCCAATCAACTGATAGCTTCCCGGAGAGTCAGATGGATAGACAACTGAGAATACTCCTCCCAGCCCAACTGCTCTTTCAGGTGTGAAAGGTCTGGGACTTTTATATTTGGGGACCTCAATCATTTCATCCTTTGAAACTGTCAGCGGAAAAGACCAGGCAAGCCCTGGCTTAAAGCCGATCGCCGTCACCAAATAAAGTGGATCAGAGTGACGTTTGATAACTTCTTCCCTGCTTTTAAATCCGCTCAGCTTCATAACATAATCAAAGTTTGATTCAGCGCCCTCCCCGTGATGGCGAGAATACTGAAGAGAAACCTTTCTTGTTTCCACATCATCATATAAAGTGGGGATTTCAATGATTTTGGCATCTACATTTAAGCTTTCTTGTTCGTTCTTCATCCTATCTACATCCCGCAAATAATCTAGTAAATGATGCGGTGAAATGATATTTGGGTCATATCTTACAAGATAGGAAGTATTATTCGGATAAATTTCAGTGATGCCAGGAATATTGCGTCTGCTTAATTCTTTTGTAATGGAAAGGGCCTTTAAAGTACTTTCAATCTTCATTTCCCGGGAAATTTCGGCAAAAATATACTCATCTCCACAAAAATCGAACTTTGTCTCAGAAAAGAAAATCATGAGCCGCACCTCCCGGTACTTGATCGCCATTAAACCTTTTCATCCGCCTGCTGACAGTCGATATGCTGACTTCAAGTGCTTTCGCCGCATCCGTAGCTGTACCATATTTTTCTACAGCCAGCTCGATTAGCTGCTTTTCTGTCTCCTCGACTGCTTTTTTCAATGGGATAATGCCTTTGATTGTCAAAAAACCCTGTTCATTGGAGTCTGTTTCCCACAGTACGCGGTAAACATCTTTTTCTGAAATTTCTTCCTCCTTGGAAATGACAATCAATCTTTCGATAACGTTTCGAAGTTCTCTAATGTTTCCTGGCCATTGGTAGCTCTCCAGAAGATTTAAAGCATTCGTCGAGATCTTCTTTTCTCGTCCATTTTGCTCATTTAATTCTTCTAAGAAGTTTACAGCCAAAGGAGAGACATCTTCCTTTCGATTCCTTAGCGCAGGTATTTTGATTGGAACGACATGAAGACGATAATACAGATCCTCCCGGAACTCCTTTTTCTGAACCATTTGCCGTAAATTCTTATTTGATGCCGCTAGAACTCTTACATTAATTTTTATGGGCACTGTTGAGCCGACACGTATGACCTCTCTCTCCTGCAATACGCGCAGCAGCTTCACTTGCATAGAATAAGGAAGTTCAGAAACTTCGTCTAAAAAAACAGTCCCTTCATGGCCTTGTTCAAAGAGCCCGATTCTTTTGGATTCGGCGCCAGTAAAGGCTCCCTTCTCATGGCCGAATAATTCGCTTTCAATCAAATGTTCCGGAATCGCTCCACAATTAATGGCCACAAACGAACCAGACGACCGATCGCTCAATTGATGAATTCTTCGTGCAATGACCTCTTTCCCAACTCCTGATTCCCCTGAAATCAAAACAGTAGAATCCAGTGGTGCAACCGATTTCACCTCTTCCATAAGAGCAGTCATCTCAGAGGAGCGGTAAATAACAGGTTCACTATGAAACTCAGCAGCACCTTCCGACTTAATGAAAGATTTTTCCTCCGTAGAAATATCTTTGGATAAAACAATGATTCTTTTAATCTTGCCATCTTCCATCACAGGAGTAGCTGTCGAAAGGACTGTTCCATTTTTCCCCTTCTGCGTCAACATGACCCTGCTGTTTTTTTCAATGCAGGTAGAAATGATATTCGGGGTAAAAATACCTCTTTTTTCTAAATCCGCTGCACTTTCCCCTATCAATTCACTATGTTCAATATCTCCCCAAAAATTACTAAAAAATGCCCCTGCAACTTTAGTGATAATTCCATTAGAATTCGCTACTATAATTTGCTCATTGGACAGCGAATAAATTGTTTGGAGATCCTCATTCATTTCCCGGACAAAATCAATTTCATGCACCGCTTCTTCCAGTTGATCCTTCAGATAGAAGTTGTGAATGATGCCGATAATTTTACCGCTTTCATAGATAGGAGAAAATTGTCCGGAAATGGCTTTGAAATTAAACGTATTTTCTACCCCAAACCATTTTTGGCCTTCCAGCACCTCATCAAAAGATGTATCCATTCGAATCAGCTTTCGATAATCGCGCCCTTGGATGACCGACCTCTTCATACCTAAGATCTGTTCCGCTTTTTCATTCATGAAAATGACATGGAAAGATGCATCCATTGTGACGATGCCCATTTCGGCATTGTTCAGTGCGTCGTTGAAGTTTTTCAATTGAACTTCGCTTAAGTACCGATTTAAATGATCCATAATCATATAACCGGTTGGCCGATTGACTAGATCAGCACCTATGACCAAATAGCAATTATGAATATGCTTAGCAGCTGCCTCTTCCCGGACGAACAAAAAGTCCTTTTCCGGTTTGATTTTGCTAGCAGGGCCCCCTTTTTCTTTCATCATCTGGTTTAATAGCGACAAAGGAGTCACATAACCAATGATCTCTTCATCCTCTAAAACAAAACCAACTTCTGCCTCTTCTTCTTTCAGAAGTGCAAAAACATGTTGAACCGTCATATCAGAATTAACGAAAAGTCTGATAGGTTGCAGTACACCTTTCCAATCCCAGTGCATGTATGTTCCTCCGATTCTTCGCATTCTTTTAAAAGTGACGGCATGCTTTATACCTTTTCAATATTGCAAGATGCATGCCAATTCATCAGAATCATCTTTTTTTCGACAAAGACAACGTTTTCAATAGTTTCAAAGATGATTGATACATTATTAATTTTGCACTATTGCAAAATGATTTGCAATAGTGCAAACCAAAAAGACATCTGGAAATCTTCATTTAGGTTTATCTAGTCATTTAAGTATCGTGTTTGATTACAAAAAGGAAAGGGGTATACAAATCAAAGAATCCCCTATTACACATAAAGCGAATAGAGGATTCTTAATAAAAATCACATTGAAATTTGTGGTTTGATTTGCCCGCTGTCATCCTTACGCTGTTTTTGGATAAACCAAATACCCAATAGGATAGCTGCGCCAACGAAGTCGCTGATGGTTTCTGGGAAGATCATCATGAGTCCACCAGCAAAAAGGGCCAGTCTCTCCCACATTAATGAATTCCGAGCGTAAAACCCAACGACCGCACTGCTGATACCAGCCATCCCGATTAATGAGGTGGCGATGGCAAATATAAGCGCTAAAGGCGTTACATCCACCAAAACTAAAATTGGATTATAAATAAAAATGTATGGAACGATAAAAGCTGCAATAGCAAGCTTTACCGCAATGACTCCTGTTTTAAATGGGTTGCCCCTGGCAATGCCCGCTCCAGCATAAGCAGCCAAGCAGACCGGTGGAGTGATGTCCGCCACAATCCCAAAATAGAATACAAACATATGAACTGCAATAGGCGCCAAGCCGAACTCATTGATAAGAGCCGGTGCTGCGACCGTTGCTGTAACTACATAATTTGCGGTTGTTGGAAGACCCATTCCAAGAATGATACAAGCAATCATTGTAAAGAAAAGAGCCAAAATTAAATGTCCGCTCGATAAAGCGATAATTCCTGAAGCAAATTTGGCACCAAGTCCCGTCATGCTGACAACCCCAGCAATAATCCCAGCAGTTGCTACAGCTGCAATAACCGGCAGTGCTACCCTGGCACCCTGTTCAAGCACTTCAAAGATTTTCCGAATAGAAAGCCTTGTGTCTTTCCTAACCAAGCTTACGATGAATACAGCTCCAATTCCCAGCAGCGCCGCCCTTTGCGGAGTAAATCCCGAGAGAATCGTGCCGATCATGACTACAACCGGCAAAAGCATAAATCCATTTTTCAGCATTAAATCTTTGAATACTGGCAGTTGCGATTTCGGCAAGCCAAAAATCTTCAACCTTTTCGCTTCGAAATGAGTCCCGATAAAAATGCCTGTAAAATATAGAACAGCTGGAATCATAGCTGCAAGCATGATAGTGGAATAGGGAACACCAAGGTATTCCATCATGATAAAGGCTGCTGCTCCCATAATCGGTGGCATAATCTGTCCGCCTGTTGATGCTGAAGCCTCTGTTGCCCCTGCAAACTCAGGAGTAAACCCTGATTTTTTCATCATAGGGATTGTAAAAGAACCAGAGGCAACCGTATTTCCGACAGAGCTCCCGGAAACCATACCTTGCAGGGCACTGGCAACAACAGCTGTCTTTGCAGTCCCTCCCGTAAAACGTCCAGTCAGCGAAAAGGCTAGATCATTAAAAAACTGACCGATTTTTGTGTGGACAAGCATGACACCAAAAAATAGAAAGAGAAAAATAAATTTGGCCGAGATTTGGACAGGTGTTCCAAAAACACCACTCTCCTGATACCAAAGATTTGGAGCAATCCTATCTACAGAGAATCCCGGATGCGACAAGATCGTTGTCGGAATGTGCTTGCCGAAAATAGCGTATAAAATAGTGATGCTCGCCACAATAACAATAGGTACCCCTACCGTTCTGCGGGTCGCTTCCAAAACGAGGAGAATCCCTATAATGGATATAATAATATCAATCGTAGTATATCCAGTGATCCTGCTTTTTAAAATTGAGTCAAAGAAGAAGATTTTGTGGTAAGTGACATACATGGCAGTGAATGCCAACACGACATCATACCAAGGAACTTTCTTTTGTACCTTGTGCATTCCTTTCTTAGCAGGGAAAAGCAAATAGATAATTCCAAGAGCTGTACCCAAATGGATCGCACCCTGCTTTTGGGAAGGCAAGGTTCCAAAATAACCAGTGTATAAATGGAACACTGTCAAAGAAACTCCTAGAAGTGTAACAATCCATGCCCATTTCCCAATTGAAGTCCTAAACTGATTCTCTCTATCATACTTCTCTAGTATTTCCTGGGCATCCAGATGTTCCTTCTCTTTCATAAAGACACCTCACTCCAAGTTAATTGCGAAAAGCGCTAACAGCCCTTTCAAAGTGAAAAAAGGGATGACGGTATGTACAATCATCCCTTTTCCACCCCTTTTATAAAATCAAATGCGCCTTGGCGTATTTGATTTTATCAAGCTCCACTCGATAAATTTCCTCTGAAAAATCTGTGGAATCCGCCAAAGGCTTTAACTTTTTTCAGTTAGGCTTCATCTCACCACTTACAGAAGTGGGAGACTTCTGCTAAATGAAGGTTAAAACACTTCGTGATAAGGTATGTCAGTTTCTACCATTGATTCAATGATAAAGGCCGAGTGCTACTGTAATATAAGAACTTCTACCTCATCTTGCACCAGCTTTTTTTATTTCAGATCATCCAAACTCTTAATTCCTGTTTTTTCACGTGTGACAATTTGGACGACTTCAGGATAAATATGACCGATGAAAGCGGCATTCTCCACTTGCGCCCCTTCAAAGTCACCTTTTCCTTCAATCGCTGAAAGTGCAGGCACATGGACAGTCATCCCCAGATCCATGTTTCCATCACGAATACTTGCAAGGTTTTCAATGGAAGCACCTGTTTCAGTGTTCGTTACGTTAACGCCATCGATATGTTTATTCCAAATATTAGCCATCTCTCCCCCGAGTGGATAATAAGTTCCTCCCTGGCTTCCAGTGCCGAGAATCAACTCATTCTTTCTATCTTTTTTATTAGCCTTAAGTTCAGCCACAGGGTTATCAACTTTCAATCCTTGTTCTTCATAATATTTCTTGGCACCTGGATGAATAGGTAGCCCTTCCGCCCCATTCAACGCATTTTCCAGTGTCATTTGCTTAGCCTGATCATGCGTGTTTTCACTCGCATTCTCAACCATGATTTTGGCAAGTTCATATCCAAGTTCTTCATCGATCGTATCTGCGTTCCCCATTAAAACAGCATAAGCAGTTACTGTTTCGACATCTGCATCAAGAAAATCATACGTGTCTTTCGGAATGGTGTGTCGCTTGTATCCGCTATTCTCCTCAATATACTTGATTGCCTCATCAGAAAGACCAAGCATTTTAACATCGCCGGCCGAGGCTTGCAGGCTCTCAATGCTTCCAGCTGGTAAACCAAGGATTCCTATTGATACTTCAATATTCCCATCTTGGACTCCATCAGCCGCATCTCCAAAAGCTTCCTGAAAGGCCTCATAATCTCCTTCTTCAATACTGTAAGCTTCCATAATCAGTTTTGAAACAGAGTTTGTTTCACTGGCAGGCGGCCCGATCGCTATTTTCTTCTTGCCACCTCCGCCTCCACCACCACTTGAGCCACTGCTGCATGCTGCAAGCAATGCGGCGATCATGAATAGTACTGCAATGAACGAAATTCTTTTTTTAGTAAACATCCATTTTCCCCCTTCATACAATTTTATATATTTCTTCTAACATTGACACCGCTTTCATAAACTTATAAAAAAATAAAAACTAGTACTGACGTCTATTAGTATATCAAAATTATATTCACACTTCAATAAAATATTCAGACATCTTAATTTTTCAAAGTTTGAATATCCGATATTTTATTAAGAAGCAGGCGGTCAAAGATTCAACCGCCTGTTAACCAAACTATGACGCTACTGCCATATCTTTATGCTTTTTCACCTTAAATAGCTGGATAACAAAAATGATCACTATAATAGAAACACCGATCACATCCTGCATCATATTTGGAGTGATCAATAAAACAGAACCAACAAGTGATAGTATTCTAAACAGCCAATTCATCTCAGTGAATAAAAAGCCCTCTGCTGCAACTCCCAACATAATTACCCCTACTATGGAAGTGACAGTGACGATCGCACCTTCGAAAAATGTTGTATCAATCATCAACAAAGAATGATTATATACAAAAGTGAATGGCACGATAAACCCGGCGATCGCCAGTTTCATAGAGACAAATCCCGTTCGCATTGGACTACCTCCCGAAATACCGGCAGCTGCAAACGCAGCAAGAGCAACCGGAGGAGTAAGATTCGCAAACAGACCAAAATAAAAGACGAACATATGCGCAACAAACGGTGGAACGCCTTGCTGTACAAGTGCAGGTGCTGCCATTGTTGCAGTGATGATATATGTCGGGATACTAGGCAGCCCCATGCCTAAAATAATACAAGCGATCATTGTAAACACTAAGGTCAAGAACAAGCTGTCTCCACCAACAGCAACGATTCCGCTTGCAAGCTTCAAACCGAAACCTGTAAGTGTAGCCACACCAACAATAATTCCAACCGCAGCACATGCTACAGCAACAGACAACGCTGAACGCGCACCGTCTTCCAACGCTCCCATGATGTCTTTGAAAGACATTCTAGTTGTTTTTCTTAGTTGCGCGGCAAGAACCGTGACAACAATAGTCCAGAACGCGGCAAATATAATTGTTTTACCACTAAAGAAAAGCATATAAATCAAGAACAGAAGCGGTAGGAACAAATGTCCTCGCTCTTTCATAACATCTGAAACCTTCGGAAGTTCTGATTTCTTAATACCTTGCAGACCATCTTTTGATGCTCTTAAATGAATCTGCGTGATGATACCCAAATAATATAGTCCCGCGGGTAAAATGGCGGCAACAGCCACTTGAGAATATGGCATATTAAGCATCTCTGCCATGATAAAAGCGGCAGCACCCATGACCGGAGGAAGAATTTGTCCACCTACCGAAGCTGTCGCTTCAACAGCCCCAGCAAAATCCTTTTTATAACCGATTTTTTTCATTAGAGGAATGGTAAATGCACCCGTTGTAACAACGTTGGCTATCGCAGATCCGTTGATACTTCCCAACAGCCCGCTTGCCATAACGGCCACTTTTGCAGGTCCTCCTTTTGTATGACCTGCAACCGCAAGGGCGAAGTCGTTAAAAAACTGTCCCATTCCTGACCTTCCCAAAACAGCTCCAAAAAGAATGAATAGAAAAATGTATGTCGCAGATACACCAACTGCTGTTCCAAATATTCCTTCCGTCGTCACATAAAGCTGATTGACGACCATATCCCATTCATAGCCCCTGTGCCGGAATATGCCAGAAAAACTGCGACCATATAAAGCATAAAGGAAAAATAAAATAGCAAGCAATGGAAGTGCCCAGCCAGTCACCCTGCGTGCAGCTTCCAAAACAAGGATTACAAGTAGGACACCGAAAGCAACATCCATGCCGTTCGGGATCCCGCCCCTTTGAATAATTCCCAAATAATCCGCAAAAATATAGACAGCCGTGGATATAGATAAAATAGCTAAAATAGCATCAAACCAGTTCAGCTTGCTTCTGCTCATCTTTTTGCTTGCCGGATATAATAAAAAGATCAAAACGAGGACAAGTGCTACGTGAATAGCCCGGTGTTTGATGGTAGCAGGAGCTCCGAAAACAGATGTGTATAAATGATATAATGAAAAACCGACTGCGATGATAGAAATTAACAATGTCATGTACTTATTTTTAAATATACGGAAGCGTGATTCCGCATCGTACTTCTCTAAAATTTCCACATGACCTTGTTCCATGTCGGCTTCCTGTCCAATTGTTTCTTTTTTCATTATTGTCACCCCTTCTCTATGATCATCTCCACTTTATGATGATGAGGAATATCATCAGGCAGCAGAAGTTTTGTTCCATTTCTATATACTGTCAATTCAGCCAGCTGGGAATGAATCCAATAATAAGCTGACTTCTTCTCATTCAAATCTTCCATGACCACAAAGCCGTCTTTGATTGAAACTTTCCCACCCTTATCATTCGGAACTCCAGCTCCAAATGATTGGAAACGCGTTTCAGTCAACGTGAACGTTCTATCTTTTTCAATTTTTAATTTTTCTTCCCAAATGGTTCTCTCAACTGAATGTCTCCAATGTATAACGATTTCATCGCCTGGGTTGACTTCTTTTCTTATATATTCAGTTCCATCTTCTTGATCCTTCAAGACAAGTTCAAGGGTTCGATGCTTGTCATACAAAAAAACGAATAAAAGAATAAAACAAATAATAGCGACAATCAATAAGCTCTTTTTATGAAGAAGGAGCTGGAGCCAGCTCCTTCTTGTCTTTGTTTGACTGTTTATTTTATAACGCCTTCTTCTTTATAATACTTCTCTGCGCCCGGATGCAATGGAATGCCAAGTCCCTCTGGAGCATTCTTCACATCAATATCTTCTGCTGCACTGTGGGCATTTTTCAAAGTATCGAGATTTTCATAAATCGCTTTCGTAATATGGTACACTTCTTCTTCTGATAAGTCCTTGCTTACAATCAACGCATTTGTGATAGATATTGCTGGAATATCTTCCTTATTGCTGTATGATCCCGCTGGGATTTTCGCTTCTTTCAGATAAGAGTACTTCTCAGTCAAATATTTCATAGCATCATCTTCAATTGGAAGAAAGTTAACGCCGTGCGTTGTTTCCAGGTCCATAATGGCAGAGTTCGGAATACCACTGCTTAGAATTGCAGCATCAATAATACCATTTTTCATTTGTTCCGCCGCCTCTGCAAAAGACAAGTAGTCTGGAGTAATATCGTCATAACTCATTCCATGACCTTCCAACAGAACCCGTGCAGCAAGCTCAGTACCGGAGTTTGGTGCACCAACAGCAATCTTTTTCCCTTTTAGATCTTTGAAAGATTTAATACCAGAGTCTTCTGTAGCAATGATTTGCAGAAAGTTTGGATAAAAAGAAGCAAGCGCTCTTAAATCCTTTTTCGCTCCTTCTTTTTCAAATGCACCCGATCCTTCATACGCCTGGAATCCTGTATCCCCAGTGATAAAAGCTAGTTCAGCACGATCACTTAGAATCAAATTGACATTTTCAACCGAAGCTTGCGTTGCCTGGACTGAAGCATCAATTCCAAGGTTATCTTCCAAAATCGTTGCAAGCGCTCCCCCTAATGGGTAGTAAACTCCGGAAGTTCCACCAGTCGCAATCGTAACGAACAAGTCATCAAAGGAAGCTTCTCCGTCTTTTTCCTTGCTGCCAGAGGCACCCTTATCTTTGCCTCCACATGCCGCTAAAACAAGTATTAGAGCAAATAATAAAACCGATAATCTTTTCATCTCTCTTGACCCTCCATAGTAAATTGACTTCTTGAAACATAATTGCAAAATCCATGCCAATTCAGGAATCCCGTCATTTCAAGCGCTTCCATTTTTAGAAACCGCAAAAAGCGGCAAAAAATTCCGCTTACAGGAATGTTTTGCCGCTTTCTTTGTAATTTTTCAATTTTTCTCGCAGTCCGCGCTCACTAATTCCCAGCATTTCAGCCGTTTTCTTTCGGTGGTTTCCATTCTTCTTCAGTGTTGCCAGTATCACTTTTTCTTCAATTTCTTTCAACGGAATTCCCGCCAATCTTTCAGCTGCCGCTTCAATGGAATCAGCCGCTTCTTCCTGATGTACCGGCTTTTGGGTATAACGTCTCGGCAAATCCATCAAACCATGACTGTCTAGCTTTTCCACAATCATGGCCGACTCTACGATATTGGCCAATTCGCGTATATTCCCGGGATAATCATAGTTTAAGAGCCATTTTAATGCTTCTTCAGAAAAGCCCTTCACCCTTTTGCTCAATTCTTTATTGAACTCTTCAATAAAATACTGAATCAAGAGCGGCAAATCTTGCCGCCTTTCTCTCAGAGGTGGCAAATTAATCTCCAAGACATTGAGGCGGTAATACAAATCTTCTCTAAAGATGCCCTCTCCTACTGCTTTCTTTAAATCCCTGTTCGTTGCTGCAATGATTCTTACATTGAGCTTAACCGGCTTATTGGCCCCGAGCGGAGTCACTTCCCGCTGTTGGATGACCCGAAGAAGCTTAGCTTGAAGCGCTAACGGCATTTCCCCAATTTCATCGAGAAAAATAGTTCCGCCTTCGGCAAGCTGAAATTTTCCCTCCCGTTTAAACATAGCGCCGGTAAAAGCGCCCTTCTCATGGCCGAACAGTTCGCTTTCAAGCAAATTTTCTGGGATAGCGGAGCAGTTAACCACCTCAAAATGCTCCCTCTTTCTTTTTCCAGAATAATGAATAGCTCTTACAACCAGTTCCTTACCTGTACCGCTTTCCCCTGTAACTAGTATATTGGAATCGATATCTTTCACCTTATCGATCAATTCGAAAACGCTTTTCATCGCGGGGCTGTTTCCGATAATTCCTTCATATGCGTATTTCTTTTCAAGTTCCTGACTTAAATATTCAACCTTTTTATTAAGCTCCTGAAATTTTACAGCCTGCCGCATTGTAGAAAACAGCTCTTCCATATGAAGTGGCTTTGTTAGATAGGAATATGCGCCCTTTTTAATCGCTTCCACCGAAGAAGAAATCGAACCGTACGCGGTCATCATGACCACAACGGTGGAAGGCTGGACAACCTTGATTTCCTCCAATATCTCAAGCCCGTTTACAGCTCCGATTTTCAAATCCAACAGGCAAAGATCAAATTCTTGTTCTTTTAACATCGCAAGCCCTTTATAAGGATCCACAGTTGCCTGCACATCAAATTCGTCTTCCAAGGCGAATTTCAATGAAGAGCAGATGGCCTGTTCGTCATCAATGATTAAAACTTTCATTCTATTAATTCTCCTTTACGGGGAACCTCAGCTCAAATGCACTTCCTGAGCCGGGTTCGCTTTCAACTGACAGTGATCCATTATTTTCTATTATATACTGTTTGGAAAGAGAGAGCCCAAGCCCTGTACCAGATGTCTTCGACGTATAGAAAGGCTCAAAGATCTTTCTTGTCTCCTCTTCCGTCATTCCTTCTCCTTGATCAGAAATCGTCACAATTACCTCTTCCTCCGAGCGACATGCATGTATAGAGAGGGTTAATTTGCCCTGAGCTTTTTTGTTTTTTCTTTTGCTATCCATTGATTCGATGGCATTGAGAAACAGATTGATCAAAACTTGGTTCATCTGGCTTTCATCCGCCTCAATCCATAAATCCGGCTCCACTCTCCATTCAATTTCAATATTTTTATTATCCGTTTCTTGTTTGAATAAAATAATGGTAGATTGGATGAGTCTTTCCAAATTAAGAGAGTTTGCCTTGCCACTGCCTGGCTTGGCGTAATTAATCAGACCTTCTACCAGCTGGTTCAAACGCTCAATTTCCTTGGGTACAAGGGTAGATATTTCACTTCGGAACTTTTCATTGTTCATCTTCATCGGAATAAGCTGGACAAAGGTTTTGATCGATGTAAGTGGATTCCGGATCTCATGTGCCAATCCTGCTACTAGCTGAATAAGCGCGCGGCTCTTTTCCTGCTCCTGTAATTGATCCTTAATTCTTTTCTCTGCTGTTATGTCCTCAAAAAAAAGCAGGATACCCGTTGTTTTATTTTGGAAATTGTACAACGGCTGGATATCATAGCGGATATAAGAATCTTCTCCATTTGGAAGGGTCGCCTTCCGTTCTTTCCCAATCATCTTCTTGCCCGATTTAATCGTTTCGTCCACATCTCCCTTCAGCATATTCCAAAGAAAAGGAAAGTCACTGGCCTTCTTCCCTCCCGGCTTTCGCTTTTCCCCCATCATTTCAAGGGCTACATTATTGATGGATGTAATTATACCGTTTTGATCACAAGTGACCACACCTCTGGCACTGGATTCCAAAATCTGTTCTTTGAACTGATCGCTATTCTTTGTTTTCTGAACTTGCTCTGTCAAAGATAGATTCATGGCTTGCAAATCCTTCGTCTTGCGATTGACTTCTCTTTGAAGAAGTCTGTTCCAGCGAAATCCCAGCAGGAAGATGATAAGCGCTAGAACGATGATAAAAATGAGCATTTCACGGATTTTCTTTAGTTTTTCACTCAAGGGAGACTCAAAGTCTTCAAACCATTTATTATAGACTTCAGAATAGCTATCCGTCAGCTTCAATTGCCTGATTCCGATATTCAGATGGTGCATCAATTGATAATTCCCTTTTTGGACAGCAAAGGAATATTCAAGCGGCAATAGATGGCTATCTAAAAAACGATATTCATCTTCCAAGCCTCTTGCCTTCAATAAATATTTTGCAGTAATTTGGTTTCCAACATAAGCATCCGCTCGATCCTTATATAAAACTTCAAGACCTGTTTTTGCATTATGAGCTGAATGATAATGGATATTCCGGATATTTCTCAGGAAATCATATTCCATTGTGTTATACAGAATAGCGACCCTTTTTCCCTGCAGATCCGTGAGTTCCTCGATTGAGCTGTCTGCTGGAACAAGAACTCCCACCGAAGAAGTTAAATATCGATCCGTAAAATCGACTACTTCACTAAATTCTGCTGTAAACGGAACACCGAGGATGATATCAATCTCTCCATCCCGAAGAGCTTCGATGCTTTGATTAAGCGTTAATGGCACATATTGCACTTGAAACTGCTGGTTATCAGCAATCTTTTTTATCAAGTCGATATTAAAACCGACATATTGATCATTACGCAGAAATTGATAAGGCGGGGACTTAGGATCAAAGCCAACTTTTAATACCTTGTTTTCAAGGGAAGATAAACCAGTGCTATGTACAGGGTTTTCCTCATCATCCCCATGTGCTGATACAGGAAAAAATATAGAAATGAGTAAAATAAAAATAAAAACAAATTTTTTCAACAGAAAACTACACCTCCCAGTCATCCACCAAGGCTGTGTTACTAGATTAGCCCAGCATGCTGGAAGGTGCAATATGAAAAATGATGATTCAATATAGGACAATACCTGCTAAACTAGCAATGAGAATAATCAATGCAGGGTGCCATTTAAATTTTATCAGAGCAAATAAACAGAATAAAAATAGGAGTCCTCCAGTCAACGCCTCCTTCGATATAGAAAAAAGGCCATTTGACAAAGCGAAGGAATAAGCCGCAAATATTATCAGTGCAGTAACAATGGGACGCAGTCCATAAAAGGCAGATTGAACCATAGTCATTTCATTTAACTTGTAAAAGAAAGCAGCTATGAGGAGTACGATTAAAACTGAGGGAATCGTAATGGCAACAGCAGCTGTAATCGCTCCAGGCAATCCGGCTGTATGGAAGCCGATAAAGACAGCTGTGTTCGTGGCAATCGGACCGGGAGACATTCCGGCAACCGCAATGACGTCTATTAATTCCTGTGATGTCATCCATCCATGACGGGTAACATCCAACTCAATCATCGGGATGATGGCGTAACCACCGCCGAATGACACAAAGCCAATCAATAAAAACGTGAGAAATATATCTAATAGCATGTTTTTACCTTCCTTCTTCAACCTCTCTTGCGGGTATGCTTTTTCCCTTCTTTGATGACTTCACTTTCCTATTGGCGATGCCACTCAAAATTCCTGCAATAATTAAGAGGACTGGGTGCAGATGAAAGAAAATGAGCAGTATGACTGCTATGAGCATTAAAGCCAAAGTAAATTTATCCGATATGGAAGATCGTACAGTCGAAATGGCGGCGTATACGATGAGAGCAACAACCGCGGGTCTAATCCCCTTAAATGCAGCTTCAACATAATCATTATTTCTGACAGTAAGGAATAAAAGACTTAAAATAATGACGATGAAGAAGGTCGGAATCATCATACCGATTGTTGCTGTGAGTGCTCCCTTCACTCCCGCAATTCGATAACCGACAATAGCTGCCGAATTCACTGCCACTGATCCCGGGGCTGATTGTGCAAGTGCAAAGGAATCAATGATCTCCTTATCTTGAATCCATCTCTTCTTATCGACCACTTCTTTTTTCATTAAGGGCATCATGACAAATCCTCCGCCAAACGTGACAGGACTGATTTTCATAAAGGCCCAAAACAATTGCAGGAGCAGATACTTGCTGTTTTCTTGCATCTCCATTGCTCCTTTCTACTTTCTTCCTTTTTTGAATAAAGAGTCGAAACTATTGTGCATTAAAATAAGATTGAAACACTTGCATTGCAGCTCCGAGCGCAACCGCTTCTTCTTTCAGCGAGCCTTTTTTAAAGACTGGAGTAAACATCTCCGGCATATAAATGTGCGATTTGGCAGCGGCAATCGCCTCATTATAAAAAATGGATATTTCATACACAAGACTGCCATGGAGAACAACAAGCTCCGGCCGAAGAGAATTGATCATATTCGCTAGGCCTACCCCAAAATAAAATGCAGCTTTTGTCACAATCCGAACAGCTTTTGGGTCATCTTCTTCCAACAATAGCAGGAATTTCTCAAAGGACACCTCTTCACCACTTGCCCTCTTATATTCTTCAACCATTGCTGGAAAAGAAGCATAAGCTGTTAGACAGCCTTCCCTTCCGCATATGCAGATCTTTCCGTTTGCCTGGACGATGATATGTCCGAGAGCACTTGTATCTCCCTGTCCAGCATAAAATATCCTTCCGTCATTCATCACTCCGCCCCTGATTCCATATCCATGGACACAATAAAGAATATTGCGGAATACCTCGTCATGATGGATAAATTCTGCCACTGCCGCGCTATTTGCCCCGTTATCAATTAAAATACGGACAGGAAAGCTTTCAAGTCCCTTGCGAATGTCGACATCCTCCCAACCTGCCGCAAGGAAAGATTCAGGATTGATCATTTTTCCCTCTTCTCGATGGATAGGTCCTACCGCACCCACTCCGATTCCAAGAAGGGAGTTGAAGGAAATATGATATCGGGTCAGCCATGAATCAATTACTCGGTTGATTTCAGTAAAAACCACATCAGGTGTCTTCATATTTGTCATGGTAATGACATTCCGGTCTATGACGGAAAAATCAACTGTTGTCAAGAGGGTTCTTACGGCAGTCCGGGAAATATCAATACCGATGATCCATGCCGATTCCTTGATTGTTTCATAAAGTATAGGCGGCCGCCCTCCGCTTGAAGGACCGACTCCTCCTTCCTTAATCCAGCGATTTTCCAAGAGTTCTTCTATCGTACGTGTCATCGTAGTTGGTCTTGCTTCTAATATCTCAATCAATTCCGCTTTTGAAATAGAGCTACGTTTATGAATTTGTCTATAGGTTTCTTTAATAAGAGAGTTTTTTCTCGAATCGTCAGACAGGCATTTTTTCAGCAATGTTTGTCCTCCTGATTTCATCTAACTTTATTCCTTTTTGGTATTAAGTCTCCTCTTTATTGTAAATAAATGAAGACAGCTGTTCAAGGATTTTATTTAACTATACTAATAAAAAAGTAAAAGGCGCCCAATTGGCGACAAGCACAAAATGAATTTTGAATGAGAGTTTCACCCTTCTCCTCAATTTGGCTTAATTCTTCACCGATGGCGCCTAAAGCTTAGTAACCTTTACTATTATACGAGTACCTCTTCCTTATTTTCCTGCCCTTCAGATAGGTCAACCGGCCCGCAAACTGCTTTTTCCAGCATTTCAACAACGTCATACGTTTTGATACTATCTTCCACTTCGATTGCCTTCGTGCCATCTGTGATCATGGTCAAACAATATGGACACCCAGCACTGATAATAGAAGGATTGACTTCCAATGCCTGCTCCGTGCGCGCAACATTTATTCGCTGGCCTGTTTCTTCTTCCATCCACATCAGTCCGCCACCGGCTCCGCAGCACATGCCCTCTTCCCGCTTTCTGGCCATTTCAACGAGTTTCACGCCTGGTATAGCTTTTAATATTTCCCTAGGGGGATCATATATTTCATTGTATCTTCCCAAATAACATGAATCATGAAATGTAACCCTTTCATTTACCGGGAAACGAGGGACAAGGCGGCCTGCCTGGATAAGTTGAAATAAGAGTTCAGTGTGATGGTACACTTCTGCTTCAAATCCAAAATCAGGATACTCATTTTTGAAAATATTGTAGGCATGGGGATCAATTGTAACGATTTTGGTCACGTTATTCTTTTCAAATTCCGCGATGTTCGCTGCGGCAAGTTCCTGGAATAAAAATTCATTGCCAAGTCTTCGCGGTGTATCTCCAGAATTTTTCTCTTTATTGCCAAGTATGGCAAACGACACACCGGCTTCATTTAACAATTTGGCAAAAGATAAAGCAATCTTTTGGCTGCGATTGTCAAAAGCACCCATTGATCCCACCCAGAACAGATAGTCCGGATCTTCACCAGCCTTCTTGCATTCTTTCACAGTAGGAACATGGACATCGTTACGAAGCTTCCGCCACTTCTCTTTTTCCTTCCGATTTAATCCCCACGGATTTCCTTGTCTCTCAATGTTTTGCATGGCACGCTGTGCGTCCGCATCCATTTTCCCTTCCATCAAAACAAGATGACGCCTCATGTCGATTATCTTATCTACATGCTCGTTCATCACCGGACATTGGTCTTCACAATTGCGGCATGTTGTACATGCCCAAATTTCTTCCTCTGTAATAACATCACCGATTAAAGAAGGGCTGTACAGCTCCTCGATGCTGATGTTTTCCGCACCGGCCGCCAGGGCCAGTCGGTTTCCTGTCGTATTGGCAAAAGCTGCTGCCGGCACCCAAGGCTGTTTTCTTGTGACGGCTGCACCTGTATTCGTCAAATGGTCGCGCAGTTTCAGAATAAGGTCCATTGGCGACAGCATTTTGCCGGTCCCGGTTGCCGGGCACATATTTGTACACCGTCCGCATTCCACACAGGCGTATAAATCAATCAGCTGGGCATGCGAGAATTCCTCTATTTTCCCAGCTCCATAGGATTCCTGGGTTTCATCTTCAAAATCAATCGCACGCAGCTTTCCAACTTTATCTATCCGATAAAAAAATGTATTTAACGGACCGAAAATGAGGTGAGCGTGCTTCGACTGCGGCACATAGACGAGGAATGTTAAAAGAGCAAGAAGATGCACCCACCACATGAAGTAAAATATTCCTGCAGCAGCTGTTTTTGGAAGAAGCTTTAGCAGAACTGCTATAGTTGAAGCAACAGGCTCCGTGCTAATAAACCGAACGTTTTCTTCCATCCATATTTGGTACGTACCGTTGCCGATCAGTACAGACAGCATGAGTGTACCAATAAATATCAGAACAAGACCGCTTTTCCAGTCACGCTTTAGACGAACAAGCTTTTCAATATATCGGCGATAAAACGCCCAGATAACAGCGGCAAGAATCATTAATGTAATAAATTCCTGGAATAGCTTAAAGGCACCATAAAGTGGCCCCAGGGGCAAGTGAGCCCCAGGAATAATTCCTTTAATCATAAAATCAATGGCACCAAACTGCACAAGTATAAAACCATAAAAGAACATGACATGGATCATACCACTTTTTTTATCTTTTAAGAGCTTTTTTTGACCAAGTACGTTTATCCAAACATTCCGAAGCCTTGCTTTAAGCTTCTTGTCATACTCTTCTTTCTTCCCAAGAAGAATATAATCAAATCTAGTTTTTAGAACGTATAAAAATAAATAAACCGCATAACTGATAACGGCAATCGTTGCTAGCAAATTAATCCATAACAAGCCGCTCATCCATGTCACTTCCTATTTTAAAAATTCTCAAGTAAAATCATCTGATTCTGGCCTTACCATTTCCCTAAGCTAAGAAAAGCGAAAGGCGAATTTTGCTGAGGCAACTCCTCAGCCATCAAAGCTGCTTATTTCAATTACATCGTGAAAAGCTTCCTTGAATATGATGAACCGCAGAGCGAGCACATTCTCCCTAAATACACTTTCCGCGTGACTTGATCCTTGTGCTGATGGCGCCTGGCCCGCGACGTCCTGTCGATTCGCCTGCATTAGTACCTCCTGTACTTCATAACTAGACCTATTAAATCTTAATGCGAACAAAATATTTCAGTTAATTTTATACCTTTTTACTCTTGAAGAAAGGCAGCATTGCTACTGCCTTTCTTCGTAGAATGATGACTAGCTTACTGCATTGGCCAGCCTCTGTTTTTATTAAATGTGCCCTGACGTATTTGCACCCAGATTTTATTGAGTTCCGCTCGATAAACTTCCTCTGAAAATCTATGGTATCCGCCGGGGGACTTTAATTTTATTCAGCCGTGTTTTGAGACTTCACTGAAATGGAATACTCATATGCTTTCATCACCACTTACAGAAGTGGGAGACTTTTGCTGAATGAAGTTAACTCTTCAGTTAAAATAGGGATAATTTCATTCAGATCCCGTACAATCCCATAATCTGCAATTTCAAAGATTGGTGCTTCTGGATCCTTATTGATAGCAACAATCACTTTAGAATTGGACATTCCGGCCAAATGTTGGATCGCCCCAGAAATACCTGCTGCAATATACAAATCTGGAGTTACTACTTTTCCTGTTTGCCCGATTTGCAAAGAGTAATCACAGTATTCCGCATCACACGCCCCTCTAGATGCACCAACCGCACCGCCCATTACATCAGCAAGCTTTTGTAAAAGTTCAAATCCTTCCGGACCCTTGACTCCCCTGCCTCCAGCCACAACAACTTTTGCTTCGGATAAATCAACACCCTCTGCTGTCTTGCGAACAACTTCTTTAAGTATTGTTCGAATGTCTTTTATTTCGGCTGTAAAGTTCTTCACTTCTCCTGTTCTTGATTCATCTATTTCTAATGGAGTAATATTGTTCGGACGAATGGTAATCAACAAAGGACCGTTCTTCAGCATTCGTTTTTCAAAGGCTTTTCCAGAGTAAATCGGTCTAGTAAATATAGAGTTCCCTCTCTCTTCCTCAATAGAAACAACATCCGAAATTAACCCCGCACTCAATTTTACAGCGATACGCGGTGACAAATCTTTTCCCAAAGATGTATGTCCCATAATGATTCCTTCTGGATTTTCATCATCAATGATCTGAAGCAAAGCTTGTTGGAAAGCATCCGTTGTATAATTATTCAACTCTGGATGATTCACCAGGATCACGCGGTCAGCACCATAATGCAGCATGGTTTCCGCGAAGTGACTCACATCTTCTCCGAACAGCACCCCGACAACTTCACCTTCGCTGGCAATGACTTTTCCGGCAGCGATTACTTCAAAAGAAACCTTCCTTAATTCACCATTTTTCACTTCTCCGACTACCATAATTTTCTTTGTCATGTACACGCCCCTCCAATTGTTAAATCACTTTCTTTGTTGTATGTAAATAGGAGATTAATTGGTTGACCTGCTCTGTCGGCTCACCTTCAATCATCACACCTGACTCTTTTGGAGAAGGAAGGAATACTTCTAAGACAGATGATTTCGCTTCAAGCTCTTCCTCATCCAGTTCAAGGTCATCCACATCGATCGTTTCAATCGTTTTTTTCTTCGCCTTCATGATGCCTGGGAGAGATGGATACCGAGGTTCATTCAACCCCTGCTGAGCAGTAACAAGAAGTGGCAGTGAAACTTCTATTATCTCTTCGTCCCCATCTGCATCTCGGGTAACAACCGCTTGACGATCGGTAACTTCAATTTTTGTAATCGTTGTCACTTGAGGGATTCCAAGATGTTCAGCGATTCGAGGTCCAACTTGTCCTGATCCATTATCGATAGAGAAGTTGCCTCCAATGATGAGATCATATTCCTGACTTTTCAAATAGGAGGCAATCAATAAAGCCGTCGTATGCGAGTCACATTCCTCGATCTCTCCGTTCTCAATCAACACAGCTTGATCTGCCCCCATCGCAAGTGCTGTCCTGATTTCTTTCTCAGCTTCTTCATCACCTACGGTTACAACCGTGATTTCTCCCCCATGCTTTTCTCGTAAAACAATTGCCTCTTCGACCGCATATTCATCATATGGATTCATGATAAATTCCGCACTGCTATCATCAATTTCATTCCCCGACACTATCATCTTTTCTTCTGTATCAAAAGTTCGTTTTAAGAGAACAAATATTTTCATAAGTACCTCCACGCTATTCATAAATAGATTGACTTTTTCCGCTAGCCCAGTTGCTTATTGTATAATGGAAGCTGCTGCTCATCCTCAGCCGTATATTGATAAGAGTATTTCTCTTGAACAAGTAAAATAGCAATGGCTCCAACGATACATGCTAGACTGATCACCGTAAAGTTTGCTTGAACACTTAGATTTTGTGACATTAGTATTCCCACGAGAGTTGGTGACATAATTCCACCCAATCTTCCAAAAGCCATCATGATTCCAAGAGCCGTCGAGCGAACCTCCGGTGGATAATATTGCGATACGACTGGGTTAAGCAAATTATGAATTCCAATGGAAGCTGCTCCAATAATACCGACAAGAATATAAGCGATGACAATATGCGGAGCTACAGAAATAAATATGAGTGAAAGGGCTCCTGCAAAGAACAGAGGAACAAGTACTTTTTTTGCTCCATATTTATCTAGCAACGGACCGATGACAATCGTTCCTACCGTAGCACCTACATTTAGGAGCGCCAAGAAAAGCAAGCTTGAGCTAAGGTCGTATCCGGCTTGAAGCATTAGCTTTGTCAGCCAGGTGTTCATCGCATAAATCAACAGAAAACAACTGAACGAAATGCACCAAAACATTACCGAACTCAATGCTCTTTTCTCGCTCATCAGTTTTCCAATCGAGGCTTTCTTCGTTCCTTTACCAGCAGAGACAAATTTAGTCGTTTCACTGAATTTTTCATTCGGAACAGCCTTTTTCATAATAGCCAATATTTCTCTGTCTCTTTCCTGATTTGCCAATACACGCAACGATTCCGGCAAAGCCTTTAACATAAACGGAACAAGTAAAAGTGGAATGGCCGCCAACCAAAAAAGAGGCTTCCAACCATATGTTTCAATGACAAATTTACTCAACAATGCAATAATCATTGACCCGACGGAATAACCGCAAAATATCAGTGCAACCATTGTGCTTCGAATTTTTTTCGGTGCAAATTCTGTTGAAAGGGCAACAATATTCGGCATCACCCCACCTAGACCCACACCTGCGAGAACACGCAAAACAGCAAATAAGAGCGGACTGTTTGCAAAGCCTGATAAACACGTAAAAAAACTGAAAATAACTACACTGCTTATCACAATCTTTTTCGGACCAATCCGATCCGCGGCCATACTCATTCCAACCGCCCCCACGACCGTTCCAATCACTGTATAACTTCCAATGGCTCCTGTCTGCACTGGAGAAAGTGCCCATTCCTCCATTAAAACAGGAACAACCGCACCGTAAATGGCTGTGTCATATCCATCAAACAAAATAATAAGAAAACACCAGAACAACAGTTTAAAATGAAAGCGATTAAACTTACTTTTATCATAAATTTGATTAGCATCAATTGTGTTCATGTGAATTTAACCTCTTTTTTCATTTCTTCAGCCAATTTTAATTTACTTATTTTTCCTGAAGCTGTGACTGGTAAATTGTCCATGATGATAAACTTATCAGGAACTTTATATTTCACAAATCTTTCTTGTATATATTTCTGGAGCGATTCCTGTTCTAAATCCGCTCCCTCTTTCGCTACAACGCAAGCGCACGCCACTTCACCATAAACGTCATCGGGCAGGCCAATAACTGCTGCATCCACAATGTCAGGATGCTTATGGAGACTTTCTTCTATTTCACGCGGATAAATATTATATCCGCCCTTAATAATCATTTCTTTTTTTCTGCCTACAATCCGAACGTATCCTTTCTCATCCATTACCGCCAAATCTCCGGAGTAAAACCAGCCTTCATGATCAATAGCCATTGCTGTTTCTTCCGGCATATTATCATATCCCTTTGTCACTCCTGGCCCTCGACATGCAAGTTCCCCGACCTTTCCCACCGGACATTCAGCTCTGTTTTCATCAACTATTTTTAATTCCACACCCGGTATCGCACGTCCAACCGTTTCGGCACGTAATTGATCGGTATCTTCAAATGACGTTATGGTAAGAGTTGCAGATGTTTCTGTCATGCCATATGCAACGAGAACATTACAATTCATTTCTCTCCGGATTCTCTCCACCACCTCTACTGGACAAGGTGCAGCGGCCATTTCTCCTGTGCGTAGAGAGCTTAAATCATATTTCTTAAAATCTGGGGAATTCAATTCCAAAATAAACATAGTCGGAACACCAGGATGCACAGTCACTTTCTCTGATTCGATCAACTCCAAAGCTTTCGTTACCGAATATTTCTCCATCACTACAAGTTTTCCTCCGCAAAAAGTGGATCGAAGAATAAACGTTACACCAAAGATATGAAAAAGCGGATTAGGAATTAAAAATATATCTTCTTCTGTACACTCCATCACTTGAGCAGCTGACACGGTGCTGAATAATACATTTTCATGCGTCAGCATGGCCCCTTTGGGACGGCCGGTTGTTCCAGATGTAAATAAAATCGCAAATAAGTCTTCCTTGGGTTCCACTTGGAAAGCTGATTCCAAACTCTGTCCAGCTAACAGTTCATCATATTGAACAAACCCTTCCTCTTGAAACCCGACAGATATTATTTCATTCAACGTTGTTATTTCTTTCTGAAGCTCATCAAAATAGCCTTTTTCACCACAGAACAACACTTTGGCTCCAGTTTGTTGAACGATGTAAGAACATTCTTCCTTACTGAAGGAAGGATTAAAGGGAATAAGCACAGCCCCCGCCCGGGCAATCGCAAAAAATGCAATGATAAATTCGGCTGAATTTTTTAATGCGACCCCTACACGATCACCGCTTTTGACGCCTAGCCTGATCAATCCTTTCGCTAGTCTGGTTACTTCCTGATCAAGTGCACCATAGGTAATCCTTTTAGTTCCATCCACTATGGCCTCTTTGTCAAAAAATCGTTTAGCAGTCAATTCCAATGTGTTACTGACATTCAATGTACTTTGCAGTTGATTCATTTTCTTCACCCTTTTTGTTAACGCTCTCATTGTCAAAAGTGAATCATGGCATCTTCATTCCTTTTTATACCTGTAAAACTTTTATCGTTATTAGACTGATAACTTTAATCTGAATAATACAAAAATAAATTAAATTATAAAGCTTCCCAAATGGCTGCGATTCCTTGTCCTCCGCCAATACAAACAGCAGATGCCCCGTATTTATTGTTGCGTCTTTTCAATTCTTTCACAAGCGAGTGAGAAATCCTTGTGCCGCTTGCCGCCAGCGGATGACCTAAAGCGACTGCACCACCGTTTACATTTCCTATCTCAGGATCAAATCCTAGTTCTTTTTGGCAAGCTAAATACTGAGCTGAAAAAGCTTCATTAATTTCAATTAAATCCAAATCTTTAAGCTGTAAATCCGCTTTCTTTAAAGCACCTTGAATAGCTGGTACTGGTCCAATCCCCATATATTTAGGCTCTACTCCTACAGCATCCCAAGATACGAGGCGCGCGATTGGCTGTAAACCGTTCTTTTCTGCATAATCACTTGAAGTAATGATAACTGCCGCGGCTCCATCCACCATCCCACTTGCATTTCCAGGAGTCACAACTCCATTTTTGACAAAGCGAGCTTCTAGCTTACTTAATTGTTCCATGTTCGTATTACGGATGTGCTGATCTTGATCCACAACCTCATCGCCTTTTCTACCTTTTACAGTGACAGGAACAATCTCTTCTTTGAAATAGCCTTTTTCTCTAGCTGAGATGGCTCGCATATGACTTGCCAATGCATGTGTATCAATTTCTTTTCGAGAAATATGATACTTTTCTGCAACATTTTCCGCTGTTTCCGCCATTGAGTATCCACAATTTGTATCTAACAGACCATCGAATACCCAGTCCTCCACTAATGGTGCACCAAGCGGGCTCCCCCATCTCATTCCGCGGATTACATGAGGCACCTGGCTCATATTTTCTGTTCCTCCAGCTAATACAACATTAGCCTCTCCTGTTAAAATATATCTGGCCCCAGCTAGGATTGCTTCAATGCCTGTGCCGCAAACACGGTTGACCGTAACAGCCGGCACTTCAAGCCGAGTACCTGATTGCAAGCCGACATGTCGAGCAAGCATATGGGCATCCTTGCTCGACTGCTGAACATTGCCGAATACAACATGATCAATATCTTCAGGCGAAATTCCCGATTTTTTAATGGCGGCTTTTGAAGCCGTCACTCCCAATTTTGTTGCAGTAATATCTCGAAAAGACCCTGAAATTTTTGCAAAAGGTGTACGGGCTCCCTCTACTAATACAATGTGACTCATACTTAACACCTCTTTCATATAATTAGAGCGTATATCGTTCCGCTGTAATGACTCGTTCTGCAATTCGCCGCTTGATTTCAACCATATTATCCGGGCTGCTGCTGATCAGACGTCCGATGGTCTGGGAAAACGAATCATGATTGTTTAAGTGGTTGAGAATATTCAAACCTTTGATTGCACACCATTGAGCTGTTTCATGAACATATACTTTTGTGCAATCTAGGATTTGCGCGCTGCGATCATCCCCATATTTCGTGAGCAACTTATCTGCACGAAGAACAGCACTTTCGCTCACATAAATGGCGATAGCAAGATCAGCCAAAAAAGCAGCTACTTCCTGTTCCTCATTCAAATCGTCAAAGCCTGCCTGGTGAATAGCCTGAACAGTTGAATCCAAGTATTCTTTCATAAGCTGAAGCGTTTGTTTTTCCCGTTGTAAAGGTCCATCGCTTACCTGGTTATTTTCCAGTTGTTGCTTTCCATTCTTTAATATTGTGGATGCAATAATCATTCGATTAATTTCATTTGTCCCTTCAAATATCCGGTTTATCCGAGAATCGCGATAGATGGCCTCTATTTCATATTCAGCCATATAGCCATATCCGCCATGAATTTGAACGGCTTCATCAACTACAAAGTCTAGTGCTTCTGTAGACATCACCTTATTAATGGAGCATTCGACGGCAAAGCGGGCAATCGTTTTTCCATATTCCTTACCTGATTCTTTCATTTCCTCGAATCCATCTTGCATCGCCCCTGCTGTTCTGTATACAGCACTTTCATTGGCGTACGTTTTGATGGTCATATCAGCCAGCTTTTGTTTGATTAAATTAAAACTTGAGATTGGCCGCCCGAATTGCTTTCGTTCATTTGCATATTTAACCGCGAGCTCCAATGATCTTTTCGACGAACCAAGCGCTGAAGCGGAAATTTTATAACGGCCAATATTTAATACGTTAAATGCAATGATATGCCCTCTTCCAATTTCACCAATGACATTTTCTACCGGTACTTTTACCTGATCTAAAATAAGCGAACGTGTAGAGGACCCTTTTAAACCCATTTTGTTCTCCTCGAGGCTTGTTGACAGTCCTTCAGATTTTTTTTCAACAATAAAGGCGGTTATTTGTTTGCTGTCTACTTTCGCATAGACAATAAACACGTCGGCGAAAGCCGAATTGGTAATCCATTGCTTCTCTCCATTTAATATGTAATGCTTTCTATCATCCGCTAGGATAGCCGTTGTTTTTAAGCCCAATGCATCCGTACCTGCTGACGGTTCTGTCAGTGCATAGGCAGCAATTTTATTTCCTGAAAGCAAGTCAGGCAAATATTTTTCTTTTTGAGCTTGGCTTCCAAAATAAGCAATCGGCAACGCACCTATCCCGGTTTGTCCTCCAAACGTAATTGAAAAGGAACGTCCTAGTGCCATTTTCTCTCCAATAATAGCCCCGCTGACTTTTCCCAGATCTAATCCGCCATCTTCTTCAGGGATATCAGCGCCTATCAAGCCAAGTGCCCCCGTTTCTTTGATCAAACGAATTGTTTCATCAAATTCCTGGTTTTCTATTTTTGAAAGGGCCGGCATGACCTCGTTCATCACGAACTTCTCTGTCATATCCGCAATCATTTGATGTTCATCCGAAAAATCTTCCGGGGTAAAAATATCATTAGAATGGATCGTTTCAGTCAAAAAATTCTTCGCCCTCACATTTTTTGTTGCCATTCCCTCAACTCCTCAAAATCTATTAAGAAAAGCGAAAGGCGCCCGTCTATCGGCGACAAGCACAAGGCGAATTGCGAGGAGGCAGTTCCTCAGTCACCACAGCAATTTGACTTGTGACCTCGAGCCGATGGTGCCTGTAGCTAGACATATAAAATCTTAATCCGAACAAAATATTTCATCTAATTTTATACTTTCTTTATCTGTTAAAAAAGAAGTATCTCTGAGATCCCGATACTTCTTTTGTTACATAGCCTATCTTCCTGAATACACAGGCTTTCTTTTTTCTACAAATGCCGTCAAGCCTTCTTTACGGTCTTCTGTTGAAAAAGCATTGCCAAAACAAGAGTTTTCGATTGTTAATCCTGTTTCGATATCCGTGTTGCTTCCTGCATTCACAGCAATTTTCATCATTTGCAATGCGATTGGAGGCTTCTGTGTAAGCTTGGATGCCCATTCCTTCGCAGCGGATAATACTTCATTAACAGGTACAACTTTGTTTACAATGTGCAATTCCTGAGCACGAAAAGCATCAAACATCTCTCCAAAATATAGAAGCTCTTTCGCTATTCCTTGGCCTACTATTTTTTGAAGTCGTTGAGTTCCTCCCCCTCCAGGAATGATCCCCAATCCGACCTCTGGAAAAGCAAATTTTGCTTTTTCTGAGCAAATACGTAAGTCACAAGCCAGAGTCAGTTCAAAACCGCCGCCAAGAGCCAAACCGTTAATTGCAGCAATAACAGGCTTGGTAGAGTTCTCAATTTGCGTATAAACATTTCTGGACACCTTGTTCATTTTATTAATACTTACAAGGTCCAATCCAGCCATTTCATTAATATCTGCTCCCGCAACGAATGCTTTTTCCCCGCTTCCTGTCAAAATGATTGCCTTTACTCGATCATCTTCATCAAGTTCCCGAAATACATCTGAAAGCTCTTTGAATACCTGTGAGTTGAGCGGATTAACCGGTGGGCGGTTAATCGTAATAATAGCTGTATTGTCTTCTATCTCACTGATTAAAAATTCATAATTCATCGTTTTTCCTCCAATCAAATGCACCTAGGCGTATTTGCACCCAGATTTTATCGAGCATTGCTCAATGAATTTCCTCTGAAAATCTGTGGCATCCGCCAAAGGCTTTAACTTTATTCGGCCAGGGTTTGAACCCTCACTGAATGGAATATCAATATTCATTCATCTCACCACTTACAGAAGTAGGAAACCTCTGCTGCATGAAGTTAATTATCGTAGTTATAGAACCCTGCTCCCGTTTTCTTACCATGTCTTCCTGCCCTCATCATTTGTTTCATTAAAAGTGGTGGTGCAAATCGGGCATCATTGAATTCCTTCTCGAAATATTCCATTACATAAAAACCGATATCAACTCCCGCATAATCCTGGAGCTCAAACGGTCCCATCGGATAGTTCAGTCCAAATTTCACAGCCTTATCAATGTCTTCTGCGGTAGCCACACCTTCTTCCAACAGACGAATCGCTTCTATAAACTGCGGGATCATAATTCGGTTAACGATAAATCCAGGTGAGTCTTTTTTGACCTCTACTACTTCCTTATTTAAACGGCCAGACAACGCTTTCAATTTCTCGACCGTTTCATCGCTTGTGCCATATCCCCGAACCACCTCCACAAGCTTCATAAGCTGTGCTGGATTAAAAAAGTGCATGCCTGCCACTCGTTCCGGGCGTTTTGTTGCGGAAGCAATTTCGGTAATTGACATCGACGAAGTATTTGTTGCCAAAATAACTTCTTCTCCCACAATTTCATCCAACTGTGAGAAAACTTCTTTTTTCAATTCCATATCTTCAATAACAGCCTCAATCACAACATCAGCTTCTTTTAAATCTTCCAGGCTTTTCGTCGTTTTAATATGAGAAAGTGCCGCTTGTTTTTGTTCTTCCGTTAACTTCCCGCGCTCAACACTTTTTGACATAAATCTGTCAATCCGAGATAAAGCTCCATCTAAGAAACGATCTTCAATATCTCGCAAAATTACGTCAAAACCATTCATAGCGGCCAAGTTCGCAATCCCCGCTCCCATAGAGCCAGCCCCTACCACTCCAATTGTTTGAATACTCATATGCACATCTCCTCTATAAATCCTTTAATTATATTATAAGAGGAGAAATCATCAGATTGCACCTACATAGTGTAGGAAAATAAATCGAGATTCCCGTCAAAACCATCTAAAAAAGACAGCCCGTTCACAGCTGTCCTCGCATATCATACAATTTGAATGCCATCATTAAGTTAAACCTTACTTCAGGATCATTTAAATCAACATCTAATATAGATTCAATTTTTTCCAGCCGATATAATAAGGAACTTCTATGAATATACAAGTCTTCAGCTGTTCCTTTCGCATTTCCGTTATTGACCAAATACACTCTAAGAGTATGTATAAGGTCCATATTCTTTCCTTCAGAATATTTTTCTAGCGGCCCAAGCTGATTCTCCATAAATAAATGAATAGCCTTTGTATGTTCAAGGTGATGCAAAATCGTGTATGAACCCAGTTCTTCAAAAAAAGCATATCCCTTATCTCTAAATCTACTTTGAACAATATTTAATGCCTGCCTTGCATGCTCGCTGCTGACATAATAAACCGGGATATTGTCTGCTTTTCCACCGATTCCGATGCATACATGAGAGTTAATGCCGCTCCTTTTGACCGCTTTTTTTATATTCGTGTAAAATCTTGGCCAGAAATCCTGCATCCCTTTATTAGCTGGTACAATGAGAACATATTGATCTTTAAATGTAGCAGCTAAAATTTCTTTATTTTTTTCGACTGCTAATACTCTAATGTAATTCCATACGACTGATTTTTTTGCTTGCTGTTCCAACAAATTGCACCCTTCAATCTCATCATCTTTCAGTGTAATGGATAACAACGCTACCCTGTGGGGTTTAAATAAATCCCACATGAACAAATTGGCGTACTGGAGAATACTCTCTTTATTCTCGACCGTTTCAACAAGCAGCTTATTAATAAAGTTTTCTTTAGCCTGTTCTGTTGCGTCCAGCACCAATTTTTGTTTTATGAATTGAATGGAACAAATATTTCGGGCCATTTCTATCATGATTTGGTCATAATCATCCAATTCATCCCCTGACATCCGTACAGCTAAATACCCCAAAACATCGTCGCCTCCGCTAATTGGCCAAATGGAATATGCCTGTCCATACTCCTTCAAGACGATATATGGATTTTTTCTTCTTTTCATTTTTTCAGCTTCAGCACGCAATTGGAGAATGAGACTTTCCTTATTCTCCTCGATCGAAAACGATAAAGGATGCATAAAACGGTCAAAGAGAACGATTGCTTCTTTAAATAATTCACCAAGCATCGAGGTAATCCCGTCAAAACCTTCATGCTTTACTGTTTCTTTAACTAATGCTTGCTGGTATTCAAGTAAAAAATGCAAGCGGTTACGATTTTCCTTTTCCTTATTGTAAAGCCGAGCATTTTCCAAAATAGTGGCTATATGATTACTGATCAGTCGAAGTACGTGCAAATCTTCTTCGCTGAATACCCCGGACTTTTTCTTTTCAACGTGAAGAACTCCGATCGTTTTTAAATCCATAGATATCGGGATTGTTAATTGCATTCCGCCTATTTTTTCCAGGTAGGGGAAATGTTCTTTTAAAAAATAGTTATGTTGGACTTTCATTTGTTTTATATTTTTCATTTGTCCGTATGCAGGCGGCTGGAAAATAAAGCAATTATCCAGATCATTATATAGGTAGATACAAGCAAATTCGGCATCTGTCCCTTTGCCAGCACGCGTTGTGATCTCTTCGACCCTTTCCTCAAATGGCGAATCGATGGATAAATTTTTTGTAATCCATTCTATTCCTTCTATTTCTTTCAACTGCATTTTCCGATTTCTTGTCATCGTAATAGCTAAAGCGACATCTTGACCAAACTCATCAAAATGCTTCCTCATTTCCAAAAGAGGAACATAGCTCAAAAATCCAATCATGCAAAAACCAAACGTATGAAGTTCATCCTTAATCGGTACCGTAAACCATGTTTTCACACCTGTTTTTTTCAACAAAGAGAAAAGATGACATTCACTGGCCATTGAGCGAGCCTCTTTATCAGTCAAACTATGTTCAAGCAATTGATTGGAGCATTGATCTATAGGCATGGGAAATGCATCTCTCACTTCAGAAACATTACCGCTCCATGTTTTTGGAACATACATCTCTTCTTCAAGAAACACCACACCAACGAAGTCGCAATATAGTTTATTCCGAAAAGAATCACTCAAATACTGAAGTGCCTGTCCCTCTGTATCGATTTTAATCAACTGGCGCGACATCTTACGCAAATGTTGTTCAACTTTTCTGACAACCGTTTCCCTTTGGGCATTTGCCATTGTTCCAACTCTCCTCTCCTGCTTTCTATTATCATAACAACATGCGCACCACATAAAAAGAAGATTCACTAATAGAGGGTTTGACCGATTATGTCTGTCCCCTTAAAATGAATATAAGATTCCTATTATTTCAAATAAATCTAAAGTATTTTAAACAGGTGAGAAAATGGTGCACGAACAAAAAAGAACCTCGCTGGAAAATGCTCTCTATGTGTTAAAACTTTTTTCCTTGGATCAACCAGAGATGAGTGTAACCGAAATATCACGGAAGCTCGACATTGCTAAAAGCACAAGCTACCGCCTTCTATCTTCCCTTGCTTCGGAAGGATTTGTATATAAGGACCCTCATTCAAATCTGTACAGTCTAGGCTCTTCCATCCTGTCTTTGGCAAATATAGTACACTCGCAAATTCCTATTTCCAATGAGGCCCTCCCGATTTTAAACATGCTTGTTGAAACAACTGGAGAGAATGCTCATTTGTCGATCTTAGAAGGAACAGAAGTTGTATATTTAAAAACGTTGGATGGAATTTATTCATCTGTTGACTACATTCATCACGGCAGCCGAAAACCCGCTTTTTGTACAAGTGCCGGACAAGCAATCCTAGCGTTTCATCCTGATGCTGCAAAGCTCGCTTCTCATGAATTACAAGTACATGCGAAAAATACAATTATATCACCTTTAGCTTTTTTAAAGAGATTAGACAAAGTACGGAAAGATGGATTCGCTATTTGTGACCAGCAATATAGAAATAACATTACTGGTATCGGTGTTCCTGTTTATGGAAAATCAGGACAGACCATTGCCGCTCTTAGCATTACAGCCTTCTCCAAGAGAGTTTCTTCACCAAGAGTACAAGCTAAATACATCGAACTGCTCAAGAAATCATCGGAAAAGCTGACGGACATGATTAAACTTAGAAAAAGAAGGGATATGAAATGAAGGGTTCCACATTATCATCCGTAACCAATGCTTTGCGGATTCTTCGTTTGTTTTCTCAAAAACAAAAAGAGCTAAGTTTTACAGACATTGTCCGTCTATCCAATGTTCCAAAGAGCAGCACCCATCGCACCATCGCCACTTTAGTAGAAGAAGGCTTCCTCAGCAGAAATCCGCGGACGACACATTATCGTTTAGGACTGGCTATCTTAAGTCTTGGTGGGGTTATTTTTAGCCACCATGAATTATATAAAGAGGCTCTTCCTATTGTTAAAAGGCTCTCAGAAGCTCTAGATGAATCTGCTCATATTTGCTTAATGGAAAATTTGGAGGTTGTTTATTTATTTCGTGTTGAAAGCCGACACCCTGATCGTCTGCTGACACAAATAGGGAGGAAAAATCCAATTCATTGTACTAGCGAAGGCCTTTGTATTTTGGCTTTTCAAGATGAAAGCACAATCACACAACTCTTACAAGCGGAATTATATCCTTTTACTCCATATACCTTAACCGAGCGAAGCGATCTGCTTTCTTTAATGGCTGATATTCGAAAAAACGATTACTGCCTTTTGGAAAATACTTACTACGAAAACTACACAAGCATAGCGGCTCCTATCCGAGACTATACAGGGAAGGTCGTATCTTCTCTATCAGTGATTGGACATACCGGCAGAATAGCAGGCAGCAAACAAGGCATGTTGATAGAAGAGATAAAAAAAGCAGCAAGTAAAATATCTGAATATCTTGGGCATTATTCATCATAATAGCCTATGTCCGAAAAATGGGTAATAAGAAAGCACGAGCGGTGAAGATGGCGTAGTTCGCCTTCTGTAGCTTGGCTTATGGCCTCGAACCGCTGGCACGACAGGCTTAGGACGCGACGTCCTGTCTCTTCGGTGACTGTGATGTTGACTGAACGAAGTCCGCTAGTCGATAGGCGCTAGATCTGGACAAAGAAAAACCTTCTTTTGGATTAAATTTCCCATAACAAGTTACGCTTTCTCTACTCATGATAAAAACCTATTCTAAAGCCGTTCATCTTTAGAATAGGTTTCAAGTGAAACAACCACACCATTGTCAATGTAACTTCGCTCTTCACTTCCTGATGATCTAACTACCGTAACTGGAACTTTTTTCTATAATAAGTAGACTGTATTTTTTTCTGGCCCAAGCGGGACATGTCCAGATTCAAGAAGTTCTAGCAATGGGGCAAGCAGCTCTTTTTCACCAGCCATTTCAGCTGTTGCGGCTAATACAGCGATATACATGGCATGGCCAACTAAAAAGCTGACTACCTTTTCCTCATGAAATATTTGAATAGCTTTCTCAAAAGCTAGATGAAATACAAATTCAGGAATAGTGTCAACAGCTTTTTCCAATAGTTGATTCTGATCCAATTCATCCACTTTCTTCTTTAACATGTCAGGGAGCACACTTAGCGATTCCCAAAGCTCGCTGTCTTCAAAGTTCAGCTTACAGATTGTATCTGCCGCTTCTTCTTTTGATATCCATTTGAGCTCATAATTGCCTACGTTTAATTTTTGCATGAAGCTCCTAAATGTTTGTTCTGCCTCGGCATCTTTCTTACCTGCCTTTTCATACCAATTGATCTTTGAGAGTCTATCTGCCAAGTCGTCGATCGACTGATTCTTCAATCCAAGCTGATCTTGATTCATCGTAACAGCCATTTTTTCAACCTCCTTTTGCTAAGCAAGAGATTTAGTATTTTGTTGTTAACTCAGGAGGACCAAATTTTGGTCCGTATGGGCCTTCATCGAGCCATCGACCTAGTCTTGGGACAATTGAGACGAGCGAGGCCGCAAGTTCACGCTTCATATTCATCTCCCGAGAATCCCCCTGCAAGTGATGCAAAGCTGTCGTTGAAGCGTCACGATTCCATTTTGCCGCTATTTTCCTTTCAGTTGCCGCTGATGATATCGCCTCTTTTCTTGCTTCCTCATTTACAGACTTAAGTGCTTTTTCAATTCCCCGGACAGCAATCACAGCATCAGGAACGCCGGAATTTAATCCACGGGCACCAAATGGAGCAAATAAATGCGCTGCTTCACCAGCTAGGAGCACACGACAATGTTCATCAGTAAATGAGTTGGCCACCACTTGGTGAAAACGATAACTGGAAACCCAAGTAATCCTTTCCGCATATTTCGGATCCATCACTTTCGGAATCCAACTTTTCACACCTTCCAAACTCGTAAACTCTTCTACATCGTCATCTTTTAACAGCTGCAAGTCTACTCTCCACCCGCCTTTGAACGGAACGTGCATGACATTGCGAAAGCCCATGGCAGGATGCTGATAGTGGAATACCCTCTCATTTGGAAGTGGGTCGTTTTCATCTTCTTCCAAGTCGACAACAAGGAAAGTATCATGCGTCCGCGGTCCTTCTAACTTTAAACCAGCTTGCTCTCTCACCACCGAACGGGCTCCATCACACCCGATTACATAGCCTGCCTCCCACTTGTTTCCAGCAGATGTTGTCACGGTCATACCGTCTTCTTGAATATCTACTTTTTCTACAGGCTCCCCCCAAACAAACTTAACTCCTGCATCGATACAAGCTTGATAGAGATATTTTTCAATTTTATGTTGGTGCAGTGAAGTAAAATGAGGCAATTTATTCGAATTCTGATTATCTGTAATCCCATAGTTTCGAACGTATACTTCTTTTCCCCGATAAAGCGTTCGTTTAATTGGCCAAATAACTCCATTTCTTGCCAATTCAAAACCAAGTCCTTTAGATGTCTCCTCAAGCAACTTCAAGGTTGCACTATGAAGGTAAATTGCCCGGCTCCCTGCCCTTGGATGATCTTTCGGGTTAGCTTCAATCACGACGCAAGATATTCCTTTTTTTTGGAGAGCCAGCCCTGCGGTTAGTCCAACTGGTCCGGATCCCACAACGATTACATCATATTTTTTTGTGGTACTCATAATAAGCAGCACTCCTTTTATTTAAAAATGAAAGCGTTTGATAGCTCTATTATAAGTTGATGTATATAAAGAAAAAACTCGATCGTTCTTCTATGTGGAACTCATGTATTTAAATTCATTTTAAAATGAAGAAAGGAGAAAGTCTGTTCTATGAAGCAATCATGAACTTTTTAAAACTCTACTGAACCATGAAGCGATTAGAAAATAAAAAAAGCGATTATCCCTCATTAGGAGAATTCTCGCATGAAGTACTCAAAACACTTTTGACAATGTACTTTTATCCAATATACCTTGGCGTATTTGCACCCGGAATTTATCAAGTTCTATACATTTCCTCTGAAAACCATTAGCCTCCACTAGAGGCTT
Source organism: Bacillus norwichensis (assembly GCF_014836955.1). Lineage (GTDB taxonomy): Bacteria > Bacillota > Bacilli > Bacillales > Bacillaceae_C > Siminovitchia > Siminovitchia norwichensis. The sequence goes on along the minus strand of NZ_JACSPV010000015.1, from coordinate 16,458 downwards.
CTGCTGAATGTAGTTAAACTTCACAAAACTCACTTCGGTTAAAATCGTATAAACTATATAATTTATACGCCATCATTAATTCAAACCGGATATCCGCATTACTCAAGTTAATATTTAAAAGGTCTTCTATTCGTTCAATCCGATATTCAAGTGTACTCCGATGGATGAATAATTCGTCTGAGGCTTCCCGGTAATTACCGTTATGCTGCAAATATACCTGAAGGGTCAGAAATAGATCGACATTGTTTTTGGAATATTGTATGAGCGGAGCCAGGTGTTTTTTGATAAAGAGTTCTGCCGCCAATGGATCACTAGAATTATTTAAAATCGTATACGAGCCCAAATCATCATAAAAAGCATAGCCCTCTTTTGCCGGATGATGGCTCACGATATTCTTTGCTTTCGCAGCCTTTATGTAACTATAATAATAGTCTTTTATTGTCCTTGTGAAATCACCAATACCCAAGTATATTTGAACTCTTTCATTTTCTTTTTGGACAGTTCGTTTCATTTGTATGTATACGTCTCTCCAATAATGGACAGGTGACTTCCTTTCCTCTGTTTCTTTTACGATTAAAATAAATTCATCGCCTTTACGCGTATAAATCATGTAAGGATAATTCTGTGCCAGCTCTGTCTTAATCTGATCCCAAAGCCATGTCTTATATCCCTCAACCGCGATCAAATCTTCTTGCACTTCATTGATTTCCATAGAAAGCACCGCCACTCGGTGGCTTTCGGATATATTCCAATTAATCAGCGTGGCATAAGTAATAACCTTTTCTTGGTCATCGATTGGATCAGCAAATAGCTGGTTAACAAAACTTTCTTTCTCCTGTTCCCTTGCATCGATAATGAGCTTTTGTTTAATAAACTCAATGGCATAAACATTTATCGTATAGTCAATCGTAAAGTGGAGAACCCGGTCCATTTCCTCTTTCTCCAAGAAAAGGACTAAATAACCGAGCACATCTCTTCCACTTTTAATCGGCCAAATTGAAAATGTTATTTGATCCTCTTCTATCCATAATTCTTTTGAAAGTAACTGTGTAATCTGTGGTTTTCTTGAGAGAATCTTGTTATCGTATAACTTGGATAGGTGCTTTTTGTCTTCTTGGACATATGATGTGATCGGTTTTAAAAATCGATCATATAACAGGATGGACATCCCGAGTGTCGAACCGGCAACTGAAGTAATAAGCTCAAGATCCTGTCCTTCAACAGTTTTTTTCACCAGTTCTTGATGATAGTTTAATATTTTTTCGAGCCTTCGTTTGCTTTCATATTCAAATTGATATAGTCTGGCATTCTCAATCTGAATGGAGACAAATGTGGAAACAAATTTCAAAAACTTTAAATCCTCATTTGTAAAAAAGTGTCCCTCTTTATGACAGACATATAGCATCCCCACCGTTTTTAAATTAGCCAGCAACGGGACCGTCAATTCATGCTCCCCGGAACTTTCCACGGAAGGAAAGTAATGGTCAAAGATCCCAACAGAATGGATAAATATCTTTTCCTCTAGCTTAATCGTTCCATGAATGGGAGGAGTAAGTGTAAAACATCTATTTGTTTCATCATATAGATAGATACAAGCACCCTGCGCTTTGGTTCCCTTAATGGCACGTTCCACTACCTTGCCAATAACCGATTCAATGGAAGAACCAGTAAAAGTGTTTTCTTTAATCCACTCAATTCCTTTAATCTTCCTCTTCTGTTCTTCTTTTTCCTGGGCTAATTCAATTGCAACAGCCACATCATGACCAAATTCTGTAAAATTTTGTTCAGCTTCAATAATCAACGGAACAAGATCGTAAAAACCGATCACGCACAAGCCATAACCTGTTTTTTCGCTTTGCTTCAGTGGAACCGTAAACCAAGTAGCAATATTTTCGCTCTTTAATCCGTCAGCAAAAGCACATGTTTCGAGTCCTTCTTCTTTTGCTGATCCCCACAGTGCATACTCAAGCAAATCAGGAGAACAAACTTTTAGCGAGAGATTCATAATTTGATCGATATTAAAATTCCCGCCCTTCCAAACTTTAGGCACAAGCTGGCCATCCTCTTTTAAAAGAATGGCTACAACGTCACATGTATATTCATTGTAAAAAGATTCGAGCAAATAATTTAACGTTTCTTGAACTGTATCAAATGTAATCAGCTTTCTTGTCGCACTCCGAAGATGCATTTCAATCTTTTCTTTTAGCTTTTTTTTACTTCCACCGACTTTCATTTCAAAACGACTCCTTATTTTTTCAGATCACCCAGTGCCTGAAAAAATTTCATGTTTATTCGTCTTTGATTCACCTGAAGGGAACATATCCTTCTTGAAAATGGAGCATAAATAGTTCTTCTGTTTAATGAACAATTCATCCTCCCTTTCCTTGCTTCTTATCAGCCAGGTATAGTGTGGGAATGGTTTTACTTCAAGCTATGTGGGTTTTGATATACATCTATATGCCATGATTTTATCGCACCCAACACGATAAATTTTCTCTGATCATTTGTGGCATCCGCCAGCTTTGAATCCCCACTGAGTGGAATACCGCTATGCTTCCTTCTCATGCGGTAGACTTCTGCTGAATGACGTGAAATGGAGCAACTTCGACTCTGATTTTGACTGCAAATGATTATAAGCACTTCTCTTTCATAACACATATGGACTTATACTTATAGTCACCTAAGTTCTTCCTGTAAGCTTTCAGTTAGCTGTTCTTGCAATGAATTTTTCCTAATCTTTCCGCTGGCTGTCATTGGAAACTCATCTACTATAATAATTTTATCTGGTATTTTATAATCTGAGATTTCATTTTTGATAAACTGAAGCAATTCTTGTTCACTCACTTTTGAATTCGCTTTCAATTTAATGCATACGCAAGTTATTTCACCGAGCACAGTGTCTGGCAGACCAACAACAGCTACTTCCTGGACATCAGGATGTTTATAAAATACTTCTTCCACTTCCCTTGGATAAATATTGTAACCACCCCGGATAATCATTTCTTTTTTTCTGCCGACTATACGGAGATTGCCTTCTGGGTCGATTGTTCCTAAATCACCAGTGTAAAACCAGCCGGATTCATCCAGCGCTTCTTCCGTTTGTTCAAGCATATGACAGTACCCTTTCATGACTCCGAAGCTCCGGCAGGCAATTTCACCTACTTCTCCGTTCATCACTTCATTTCGATTATCATCGACTATCTTTATTTCTGCTCCCGGAAGTGCTTTTCCAACTGTTTCCGCACGTACAAGATCACTATCTTCAAAGCTCGTCATCGTAAGCGTTGGCGATGTTTCGCTCAATCCATAGGCGACCATTATTTCACAGCCCATTGTATGCCGGATTCGTTTTACTATTTCAACGGGACACGGGGCAGCAGCTATAATCCCAGTTCTAAGAGAGGATAAATCATAATTTGAAAAATCTTCATGATTTAATTCAAGAATAAACATCGTTGGTACGCCATGTTTTACTGTTATTTTTTCAGACTCAATTAATTCCAGCGATTTTTTAGCTTTATAATGATCCAGCAGTACCATGCGGGCACCAACAGATATTGCACTGAGAATACTTGGTACCATCCCGAATACATGGAAAACAGGAACTGCTACAAAAAATACATCTTCGGCAGTACATTCCATTTGTTCAGCAGTAATAATGGCAGTATCCACTACATTTGCATGGGTGAGCATAGCCCCCTTTGGCGGGCCTGTTGAACCCGAAGTATACAGGATAGAAAAAACATCTTCTTTCGGATCGATGATAGAAGATGCGAAGCGGGTTTCTCTCTTTTGCACAAGTTGTTCATAGCTTACAAATGCGTCCGTCGAGTGCCTAACGGTTATTAATTCTTTAAGTGTATCCACGCTTTGGTAAGCATTTGTAAACTGTTCAAGATGGTTGACCCCATCAAACTCATTCGTTAAGAATGCAGCTTTTGCTTCAGAGTTTCTTAAGATATATTCCACCTCATTTATACGATAACGGATATTAAAAGGAACGATCACCGCCCCCATATGGGCAACTGCAAAATAGATGACAACGAACTCGTTCCAGTTTGGTAAGCAAACAGCAATTTTATCACCTTTTTTAATTCCCATTTCTTGGAGAGAAGCCGCCAGAGAATAAGATTGTTCTCTGAGATCTGTGTAAGACATTCTGCTATAGCCATCAAATAATACTTCATGCCCCGGGGCTGTCTGATAAGCTCTTTCAAGTAATTCAGAAACGGATAAGTGACCCGATTTTTCATTCATGTTTAAGAATCTCCTTTCCATTAGATGATTAGAGTGACTCCCAAATGGCCGCAATCCCTTGGCCTCCTCCAATACATAATGCGGAAGCTCCGAATCTTTTATTTCTTTTTTTCAGCTCAGATAGCAAAGAGAGACTGATTCTGGCTCCACTTGCGCCAAGCGGGTGTCCAAGAGCGATTGCACCGCCATTCACATTTCCGATTGCTGGGTCAAAGCCCAATTCTTTTTGACAGGCTAAATATTGTGCACCAAATGCTTCATTAATTTCTATTAAGTCTAGATCCCCTATGTTCATATTTGCTTTTTCTAGTGCTTGAAGAATTGCTGGAACTGGACCGATCCCCATATATTTTGGCTCCACCCCAACGATGCCCCATGAGACAAGTCGGGCCAGTGGCTTTAAATGCTGACGTTCGGCATATTTGGATGAAGCAACAACCAAGGATGCCGCCCCATCATTAATCCCACTTGCATTTCCAGCAGTTACCACACCGCCTTCTTTAAATCGGGCGGGAAGCTCAGATAAATCCTTCTTTGTTGTTTCGCGCGGATGCTCATCTTGATTGACGATCTGCTCTCCCTTTCGGGTTTTTACTTTGATTGGAACGATTTCTTCTGCAAATCTACCACTATCTTTCGCCTTCAATGCCAGGTTATGGCTTCTTAAGGCAAATTCATCAATTTCATCGCGGGTAATTTCATATTTTTCGGCTAAGTTTTCTGCCGTCATCGCCATGGAGCATTTTCCAAAAGGGTCGTACAATGCCTCCCAAAGATAGTCTTCCATAGTTGTTTGCCCTAATCTCAGTCCCCAGCGTGCTCCACGAATAACATGGGGCACCTGGCTCATATTTTCAGCTCCGCCAGCAATTCCAATATTCACCTCACCCAACTGGATTGATTGTGCTACATTTACAATAGCCTGCAGCCCAGAACCACAAAGCCGATTGACTGTAAGACCTGGTACATGTTCAGGGATACCTGCTTTCAACCCAACATGTCTCCCCATATAAATGGCATCAGAACTGGATTGAATTACATTCCCCATCACAATCTGGTCAACTTCTTCAGCCTTCACTCCTGATCGCTTCATTGCTTCTCGCGCTGTTTCTGCTGCTAGATCAATCGCTGTAATCTCACGGAAGGGTCCGCAAAACTCTGCAAATGCAGTTCGTGCTCCATCAAGTACAACAACTTCCTTACTTATCATTAGCTCCACCTATTCTCTAATTGATTGTTACATTAATTATTCATCGCCCAAAACTATTAGTCTTTTTAATTTCCTTAAATTCCGACTATTCAAAAATATGTTATCACTATTTTTCCGGAATTTGTACCTTGAATTTAAGTAATTAAGCGGTTACATTTCCACGAAATTGAGGATAGGTAAGGAGCACAGCTAAAAATGGAGGCTACTGTTTTAAGGGACGATCTATTGACGCATAAAAATATCCGGAGGATTTTCCTGAAATCCCCGGATATTTTATACAATCTGATTCTTCATTCATTAAACCCTAACGCTGCCCTCGCATCTTGCGGAATGGAAACAGCTTTTGGAGCACCCTCTGCTTGGGAAGCCCATGCTCTTATTTCATAGCCCGAAGCCACAATGTTGTCTCCTTTTTTAAACACATGCTCCACTTTTATCACCTTGTTTTTCATTTCTACAACTTGTGAGTGAACTTCAACTTGGTCTTCAAAAAACAAAGGACTCTTAAACTGGCAAAATGTTTCTACCAATGGAAGAATAATATCCTTTTCTTTTTGTAACTGCGAAACTGACATATACGCTTTATTTACTAGCTCATGTGTAGCTTGATCCATCCATCGATAAAAATTTGGATAAAAAACGATTCCTGCTGCATCAGTGTCTCCGAAAACTACTTTTATTGAATATACATTCTTCAATCTACATGTCACCCTTCCCAATACGATATCTCTTCCTTATTTCACCAATATACTCATACTACTAAAAAGTTCTATTTTTCACAATTATTTAATTCTACGTTTAATTGACGACAGACAAATAAATGTGCAACGGTCTATATATTGACCAAAGGGGCTGAGAAAATCAGTTATTTAACAAAATAGAGACGAGGACCTTTTCAGGAATACAGGAAAAACACAAGTTGAATTTTGATAAAGGGAGACGCTAGTCTTTGAGCTCGGAACTTGTTCTAAAGGTGTGCTTTCTAATAGTTTCCATACGTCCTTCGCTTATAGGATAACTTTCACGATTTGCTGCTCTCATTTTAAGGCTTTCTGTTCGTTACTTCGGTTTTACTTTCCACTTTCAGTATTACAAGATCTAGCCAAAACAAAATCCGCTGCCGAAGTAAAATTCGGCAGCGGATTTTATCTTATAAACCTTTCTTTACTTCAGCTACGGAGTCATCAATTATAGAAATCATCGTTCCAACTTCTTGTTTAGTAATGCAGAACGGAGGAGCGAATGCCAATGTATCCTGGCCGCCATAAATGATACTTCTACCTAGGAGCCCACGGTCAAGCGCCTTTGCCACCACTTTTGCAGAAACTGGCTCTGCATACCTTTCTCCCGCTTCTAATTCTTTAAAGAATTCAATGGCTCCCAGCAACCCCACTCCCCTGCGGTTCCCCATGTTTCCGTGTTTCTCTTCAAGATATTTAAGCCCTTTTTGCAGTTCTTCTCCCATATTACGGACATTGTCGACCATGTTCTCATTTTCAATGATCTCCAGGTTCTTTAATGCAACCGCACAGCACATTGGATGCCCGCTGTATGTGTAGCCATGCCAGAAGTTACCATCGTAGTTTTCCATCAACTCGTTTTTGATTTTGTCGGAAATAACCATTCCGCCAATCGGCGCATAGCCGCTGGATATTCCTTTTGCCATGCAGATGATGTCCGGAACGACTCCAAACAAACCCATTCCGAATTTCTCGCCTGTTCTTCCAAATCCACAAATAACTTCATCCGCAATGAACAAAATATCGTTTTCGTCACAGATTTGACGGACTTCTTTAAAATAGCCTTCTGGCGGAAAGTTGACGCCTCCTGATCCTTGAATCGGCTCAGAAATGAACGCAGCGATATTTTCTGCACCTTCTTTTTCAATCAAAGCTTTCAACGATCCGGTGGATGAGTCGACATATAAAAATCCCTGTGCCAAAGAGGTGGTGAACTCTCGGAACGGTTCAATTCCTGTCGCGCTCGTCGCTCCCATCGCAACTCCGTGATAAGAAAGGCTGCGAGAAATAATTTTCGTTTTATTCGGCTGTCCCTTCACTTTCCAGTAATGACGGACCGCTTTAAAGGCGGTATCGTTTGATTCTGACCCGCCGGATGTAAAGAAGGTCGTATTCAGATCTCCGGGCGTCCATTCCGACACTTTCTTCGCCAGTTCGATGACAGGTTCGTGGCTGTTCCCTGCGAATGTTGAGCTGAAAGCAAGTTTAGTTATTTGATCGGCCGCCGCTTGGCCCAGCTCCGATCTTCCATGACCAATATTCACATTCCAAAGGGAAGATAAACTATCAATCAACTTTCGTCCCCTGACATCTTTTAAATAAATTCCTTCTCCTTCAGTAAAAATAAACCCTGGTCCATTAGCCATATGCTGTTTAATAGAAGTGGACGGATGTAAAAAGTGCTTTTTATCTAGTTCAGCAAGTTCCTCGAATTTCATTTGTGCATCATTCTCAATTCGCATAGCCATGTAGTATTCCTCCTATAAAATTTATTGAGCCTTTCTTTTTCTCACAAACTCAGGCACTGATGTGATTCTTGGGTTGTGGTCTTCCTTGATTGTTTTGATCAAGGAGTAGGTAATAAGTAGCAATATTACAGTAAATGGAAGTGCCGTAACGAGTGATGCTGTCTGCAACCCTTGAAGACCACTACTGATGATTAAAACGGCTACAATCGCAGACATGAGCACACCCCAGATCACTTTTACTAAAGTCGATGGATTCAAATCACCGTTTGAAGTCATCATTCCTAAAATAAAGGTGGCCGAATCCGCCGAGGTTACCAAAAATGTGACAATGAGCAAAATAAAGATAATGGAAAGAACCGTACTCATCGGGAAGTTTCCAAATGTGGCAAACAAAGCACTTGTCACGTCAGCTTGAACGGCATCCGCAATATTGCCGCCTTGGAAAAGATCCATATGAATTGCAGTGCCTCCAAAAACTCCGATCCACATCGTCGCTATCAACGGAGGAACAATCAATACGCCGAAAATAAATTCCCTGATGGTTCTTCCCTGCGAAATCCTTGCGATGAATGCACCAACAAATGGAGACCAGGCAATGACCCATGCCCAGTAGGCAATCGTCCATTCTTTCGTCCAAATGCTTCCTTGGTAGGGCGACAATGCCAAGCTCATGCCGAAAAAGTTCTGGATATAGTCGCCGATTCCTAATGTAAAACTTTCAAGTATAAATCTAGTCGGCCCTAATAGCAGGACGATAACAACCAATCCCAGTGCCATGCTTAGGTTTAATATGCTTAGAATTTTGATTCCTCTATCCAGTCCAGTGACCGCTGAAGTAAGATACATTACCAGTAAAATAGCGGTGGTAATCAAGAGATTCGGGGTATTTTGCGGGATTGAAAATAAATAGTTCAGCCCGCCGTTGATTTGCAAAATCCCCATGCCCAGTGAAGTAGCAACCCCCATCACCGTTGCAATGACAGCCAGTATATTGATCGTTTTCCGAATTCCGTTTTTGCCTTTTTTCCCGATCAACGGGTTCAATGTGGTACTAATTTCCGCTTTCTCGCCTTTCCTGAACTGGAAATAGGCCAACACTAAACCGACAATGGTGAACACGGACCATTGATGTACACCCCAGTTAAAAAACGAATACTGCATAGCAATCCTAGCTGCCTCCGGTGTCTTGGATTCAACACTTAACGGACTATTAACAAAATGGCTCATTGGCTCGGCAACTCCCCAAAAAACAAGTCCTGCACCAAATCCAGTGCTGAACAGCATGCCAATCCATGTGTAGAAGGAGTACTTCGGTTTTTCATCATCTTTTCCAAGCTGCAAGCTGCCATATTTACTAAGAGCCAATCCAACCAGAAATACGACAATAAACAATACGGCTAACAGGTAAAACCATCCAAAAGTATTCGTTGTGAATTCATATGCAGCATTTGCCGCCTTCGACAGGCCTACCGGGTCTACCGCCCCCCAAAGGACCGCTAAAAAAACGATGATGGCTGAAATCCAAAAGGTACTATTCATAAAACTTGGCTTTGTTCTTTTCTTCATAGGATGCTCCCTGCTCGGTTAATATCGAATACGCCTTGGCGCCCAGAATTTATCGAGCTCGCTCGATAAATTCCCTCTGAAAATCTGTGGCATCTGCCGGAGGCTTTAACTTTATTTTGCCGGGGCTAGAAACCTCACTGAATGGAATAGCAATATGCTTCTCACCACTTATAGCAGTGGGAGACTTCTGCTGAATGGAGTTAAATATCTATATCTGGGTTCCGACATGCTGAAGTTTAAAGCTGACAACTTTCGGTTCAGTCATATCCTGTATGGCGAATTTGATGCCTTCTCGGCCTAATCCGGAACCTTTAACGCCGCCAAACGGCATGCCGTCAATCCGGTAATCACCGCTGTCATTGATCATAATGCCTCCGACATTGAGCTGATGAATAGCGGAAAATGCTTTTTCAATATCCTTCGTAAAAATACCAGCGTGAAGTCCAAAGTTAACATCGTTTGATCTTTCAATAGCCGATTGTAAATCCATGACTGAATATAACAATACAACAGGTCCAAAAATCTCCTCACGGGCGATTGTGCAGGCATCCGGAACATCTTCCAACACAGTCGGAGAATAGAACGCCCCCTCTCTTTTTCCCCCCACTAAAAGCTCTGCGCCCATGTCAACCGCTTCATTCACCCATGCCTCAATCCTGATAGCTTCTTTCTCATTGATCAAAGGACCCATGTCCGTTGTCTCGAGGCTTTTGTCCCCAAATTTGTATAGCGCCGTCTTTTGAAGAAAGGAAGATTTGAAATCGTCATAGACTTCTTCTTCAATGAGAATTCTTTGGACGCCAATACAGTTTTGCCCCGCTGCAGAATACGCTCCAGATACGCATGCATCAACCGCTTCTCTAATATTGGCATCTTTTAAAACTATGGCGGGAGAATTGGACCCGAGTTCCATGCTTAGTTTTTTCAATCCGGCTTTGTGTGCAATGCTTTCGCCCACTTCCAAGCCACCTGTAAAAGATATCATCCGGACATTCGGATGAGTGACAAGCACATCACCTATATCTCTACCTCTCCCTGTTACAACAGATAGAATTTTTTCAGGAAGTCCTGCATAATCGAAAGCTTTTGCCAGCAAAAGAGCACTTAGCGGTGTCATTGTTGCTGGCTTGACGATAATCGCATTTCCCGAAGCAATGGCTGGACCGATTTTATGGGCGACAAGGTTCAATGGATCGTTGAACGGAGTGATGGCCCCGATGATTCCGATTGGGAAACGGTAAAAATATCCAACCCGGTTTTCGCCGTTTTCAGATTGATCGAATGGAATTGTTTCACCGCTGATCCGTCTCGCTTCTTCCGCGCTGAGTCTTAGCGTCTGAATACAACGTTTCACCTCATTTCTTGCTTCTTTTATCGTCTTGCTTCCTTCTTGAGAGATAGTCACCGCGTATGTTTCACTTCTCTCTTCAATATAGTCTGCCGCCTTATTGATAATGCTCATTCTGAGATGAACAGGCGTGTTTGCGGCTATTTTCGCTCCTTTTTTCGCTTCCTCTATCGCAAACAGCATATCTTCTTCCGTAGCAGCAGGAACTGTTGTAATAAGCGAATTATCCTGAGGGTTAAGAACCTCCGTCGTTCGATTGCTCCCGACCCACTTACCTGCAAGGTACATTTCTCTGCCCTTCACTTTTGTAGACAAGGTCATCACGCCTTTCAAGATGTTTTTATGAACTATCTTTTTCAGCCAGAAAACGCATTGCTGTTTCAGCTAAAATAGAAACCCCCATTTCCAGGCAGCGTTCATCAATATCAAAGATATTGGTATGAAGATCCCGTTTTTTTCCGTCTCCAAGCGAACAGCCTAAGAAAAACATGGCCCCTGGAACTTTTTGCGTCATATAACCAAAGTCTTCTCCACCCATTCCAAAAGGTTCTCTTACCACCTTTAATTCCGGATACAAATCCTTTGCTGCTTGAACTAATACCGTATTAACAGCAGGGTCGTTTTTTAATGCTGGTTCACCCGTTTCAACCTTAAAAGTGGAGCTTCCGCCAAATGATTCAGTTATTTTAAAGATGTTTTCTACTTCCTTGATCAATTGCTCCCTCGCTTCAGGAGAATACGTCCGAAGTGTGCCAGTGATGGATACTTCTTCAGGAATGATGTTACTTGCCGTTCCAGTACTTATTTTCCCAATGCTGGCTGCTACTGTATCAAGCGGAGACATTCTCCTTGAAACTAGGCCATAAAATGCCTGTAAAACAAAACCGAGCATCCAAATCGGATCTTTTGTCATGTACGGATAACCGCCATGTCCCCCTTCCCCGATGATTTTCGCATGGAATACATCAACATTTGCCATGCTGTATCCGTCATTGACCTGAATTACACCGACAGGCTGCCAGGGACAGACATGAAGAGCGATCACTTTTTCCACCTCATCCAGGGCCCCTTCCTGGATCATCCTAGGAGCACCTGACAAGCCTTCCTCATCCGTATCTTCTTCTGCAGGCTGGAATAAAAATTTCACAGTGCCCGATAATGTTCCTTCTCTGAATCTATCGGAAAAAATCTTGGCGATGCCGAGCAAAATCGTCGTATGGGCGTCATGTCCGCAAGCATGCATCACACCCTCTCTTTTCGATCGAAAGTTATGTTCGCTCTGCTCGACAATAGGTAATGCGTCCATGTCAGCACGGATAGCGATGGTCGGTCCGTCTCCCGAAGAAAGCATGCCAACAACACCGGTTTTAGCAACGTTTGTCTGAACAGCGATATTCCCAAACTCTTTCAATTTACTGATAACGAATTTCCCCGTCTCATATTCTTTAAAACTCAATTCAGGGTATTGATGAAGATGACGACGCCATTCACTTAATTGATTTGCAATCGCCTGAGCTTCTTCAATGATTGTCTTTTTATCCGTAATCATGTTTTAACCCCCGTCCCCTGCTGCTCAAGTAAAATGAAAAGACTTCTTGTTATCTATCTGTAAACCGATTCCCTCTTTTTCTGTTAAAAGTTTAAATGCCTGCAGAGCAATCGCTGTATCTTGGACTCCAGTTCCCGTCAAATCACAAACGGTGATTTCCTGCTCACATACTCTGCCTGCTTTTTTACCAGAAGTCACTTCTCCTAATTCTATGATGGATGCATCTTCTGAAATAAAACCTTGTTCAATAGAATGGTGCAGTTCACCAAGTCTTGCACATTGTGCTCTCGTGTCGCAGACAAAGCGATCTGCCTTTTTTAGCACATCCGCTTCAAGTTCCTGCTTTTCTTCCGCGTCGGAACCCATGGCCGTAATATGAAGGCCTGGATGGAGCCAATCTGCTTTGATCAAGGGTTCAGTGGCAGGTGTAGTTGTCACTACAATATCACTATTGCGAACAACGGTTTCCGCCTCTTCGGCAATTTGAATGTGGGCATCCAGTTTGTCTTTCACATCCGCCAACAGTTTTTTGGCATTGTCAGGTGTACGTCCGTAAACCAATACTTTTTCGAAGTTACGGACCAATTTCAGCGCTTTCAATTGATATCTAGCCTGTGCACCTGTTCCAATGATGCCAACCGTTTGAACTTTTTCCTTCGCCATATGTTTTGCTGCAATAGCACCAGCGGCTGCCGTTCGAATCTCGGTCAAATAGCCATTATCCAAGAACAGCGCTTTCGGCTCACCAGTGACAGTGCTGATTAGCATCATCAACCCGTTCGCACTGGGGAGACTCAACTTGTAATTATTAAAAAAACCAGTAGAAACCTTTAGGGCAAACATGTCTTTACCAGGAATATAAGCCGTTTTGACATCGACCTCCCCATTGCTTTCTTTTACATCAACCCTCATGATCGGGGGCATGATAACATCCTTTACAGCCAACTGAGTAAACGCATCCTCAATAATAGGAATAATATGCTTATCAAGTGCAATCATTTGTTTAATCTCTGATTCTGTAAAAATATACACTTCCCCACCTCCTAGCTAATAATAGTTAAATCCAAATCTTCCTTAATTATTAATTCTCTTCTATAATCCGCTAATACTTCGCAGCCGGTTTCCGTTACACGGAATGATTCGCTAATTTCTATTCCATAATCATCAAACCAAAGGCCCGGGATCATATGAAAAGTCATGTTAGGCTCAAGTACTGTCAAGTCTCCGCGCCTGATGCTTGCTGTATGCTCACCCCAATCCGGAGGATAGTTTAAGCCCATCGAATATCCGAGACGAGATTCTTTTTCGATTCCATATTTTTTAATAACATTATTCCAAGCACTCTCGATTTCTTCACAGGTAACTCCCGGTTTAGCCGCTTCAAGTGCTGTATTTAAACCTTCAACAACAATTTGTGAAATATGATAAGACTCTTCACTCGGCTGGCCGATAGAAACCGTTCGTGCCAAAGGAGAATGATAACGCTGATGGCAGCCAGCCAATTCAATAATGACCATTTCTCCGTATTTGTACTGTCTGTCCGTCCATGTTAAATGCGGCGTTGAAGTGTTTTCCCCTGATGGAAGCATCGGAACAATCGATGGATAATCACCGCCGAATTCCGGCGTTCCAGAAACAAGATTTTTGTAGATTTCTGCAACCACATCACACTCACGGACACCTGCCGCTATGTTTTGAATTGCTGCATCCATGCCAATTTCAACAATTTTTGCAGCTCGTTTAATATATTCAATCTCTTGGTCCGACTTGATCAGCCGAACATAGTTCACCAGTAAACTGGCATCTATGAATACCGTATTTGGAAGATTTTGTTTCAACTTTTCATAAGCAAGAGCCGAGAAATAGTAAGACTCCATTTCAAGCCCTATCCTGCGGCTTGATTGTCCAACTTCATGTAAAATATCCGCTACGAATTCCATAGGGTGCTTTTCCGAATGCACATAGGATTCAGGATAAGGGATGATGCGTTCATCAAACAGCCAAGTTGTAGCTCTTGCGCCGTTGGCATCCATATGCCTGCCAATCCAGATCGGCTGTTCTTCATCAATGATGACAACAAGCAGTTGATCAACATAAAAGGACCAGCCGTTGTACCCTGTTAAGTAGTTCATATTCGCTGGGTTCGTGATGAGCAATACCTCGATACCTTTCTCCAACATTTTCTTCTTCGTCTGTTCCAGCCTGTATTGGTATTCTTCATAGCTGAATGGCAACATATAGAAGCCTCCTTTGCAAATGCTCATAATTTTAAATACATTATATTAAATGAATATTATTAAAACATCTTCAAATTTGTATGAAATTTAAATGGACCATTTTATACAAATTGAAAATAAAAGGTAGAAGGCGACTAGGACTGACAAATTTAAAACGCCAGATTCCGTGGTCGCGACCACACCAGGGCTTCCTGTCTGTCGGCTGCGACTTCGCCTGCATTAGCACATCCTGTGCGTCAAAGGGCACGATGGTGAAGTTGACTTTATCACCTTGACCAAAGCAAACTCAGGCACCTGCAATCAGATAATAAAAAAGCGGAGACGCTTTGATTAGTGACATACAAACTTTCCCAAGATACGAAAAAACAAGCGTTCCATGTATCCATGTGAACACTTGCTCTTCATTTTTTGTACCTTACCATGCCCTATGCAAGTCTTATGTTTGGCTGGATCAACAGTTCTCTTGGAAAGTCAGCCAGTACCTCACATCCGTTTTCTGTCACCCTGAAGGATTCACTGATTTCTATCCCAACATGATCCAACCAAATTCCAGGAATCAGGTGAAATGTCATATTTGGTTTTAAAATGGTGTAATCGCTCGGCCTGAGGCTGGCTGTATGCTCTCCCCAATCTGGTGGATAATTGAGCCCAATGGAGTAACCGAGCCGTGATTCCTTTTTAATTCCGCTTTTCTCTATAGATTTGCGCCAAAACAGCTCCACTTCCTCACACGTTATACCTGGTTTTACCGCATCCAATGCAGCGTTTAGCCCTTCTACGACAACAGCTGCAATATACTGCAACTGGTCGGTTGGTTTGCCGACTACAACAGTCCTGGCAAGTGGAGAATGATATCGTTTATAGCATCCGGCCAGTTCAACGATGACCGGATCGCCATCTTTAAAAGCTTCATCCGTCCACGTCAAATGGCAGGCAGATGTTTTCTCACCAGTCGGCAAAAGCGGAACAATCGACGGGTAATCTCCTCCAAAATCTTCAGTACCACTGATCTGGGCATGTGATATGGAGGCAACAACATCGCATTGGCGCACCCCATCATTAATAGAGTCCACAGCTGCGCCCATTGCTTTTTCAGCAATTTTAGCTGCTCGTTTAATATATTCAATTTCCTGATCAGATTTGATGATGCGGACCCAGTTAACCAAATTCGTTGTATCTTTTAGAACCGCGTCCGGCAAACCTCTTGTCAATTGAACATAATTTCTTGCCGTAAAATAATAGGCATCCATTTCCACACCGATTGTACGTTTATCCTGCTTTTTTTCCTTTAAAAAATCCCTGACAAAATCCATCGGATGCTTGCTTGTTGATTGCACATAATCATCGTCATAAGGAATTATGTGTGTATCGTCAAGCCATGAAGTGTGTTTTGCTGCACTGGCGTCCTGTCCTCGCCCAATCCAAAAAGGCTGTTCTTCCTCAAGAATAACTGCAAGCAGTTGATGAACATAAAAGGACCATGCGTTATAGCCCGTCAAGTAACTCATGTTTGCTGGGTCTGTCACAAGCAGAACATCAATACCTTCCGCGACCATGCGCTGCTTTGTTTTTTCAAGCCTTTCCCTATACTCCATAATATTAAACGATAACAAATCAATCCCTTCTTTCGTAACTTATTTTAATTTAATATCCGTTCCTAAATCGCTTTAAAAATGTATTCAGTCTCTCCGTCTTCGGATTTTCCAATATCTGCTCTGGTGGCCCCTGCTCCACGATCTTCCCCTTGTCGATGAAGACGACACGATCAGAGATTTCTCGGGCAAAGTCCATTTCATGTGTTAC